>VSPE01000001.1 GCA_009775225.1 Muribaculaceae bacterium
TTACCATTACTTTTCAGATACTCCGTTAAATGTTTATTCATCAAACGGTTAGACGAAACCGTTCAGAATTTAAAATAATAATAAGCTTGCCATTACTTATAAGTTGATAGACCTAAAATAAGCAAGGCCCCGCTTTCGCAGCGACGCCTTGCCGCATTGGGTAAATAAAAGAAGTATTGCTATCTGATTATTCCACAACCACGACAGCTTCCTCACCTTCGGCGCGTGCAGGAGCCTTTATGATTGTGCCGTTGGGGTCGATGTAGAATGTTCGGGTGGCAATTACTTTGTTTCCTTCGGTGCGTGTGAGTTTTGCGCAGAGTGTGATTTTGGCTTTGCCTGTGCCGAACTGGTAGCGCATCTGCTGGCAGAAATCTTCAAAATCTTCTTTAGCTTCGGCTTCTGTGTAGCCCTCGAATAAGTATTCGCTCGCAGAGGTCAGGTTGGCGACGAGTCTCTGAGCTTCGGCGGTGGTGTAGTCGCCTTTGTCTACCACGTCCCATACGATGGAGAAGTCATAGAGAGTCTTGTTGTCGGGCTCATCATCGTCGGAGCAGGCTGTGAATGAAATGCTCATGCCTACCAGCATAAGGAGCATTGCCATAAATTTGGCTGTCTGTTTCATAATAATGGTGTGGTGGAGTGTAAGAATTGCGATGCCTTACCGAAGTCACTCCTTTAATTCGGGACGGCTTGCCTCCTACTCCCCAGAGTGCGTGATAATGATAGTAAAATAAAAGACGTGGGAGTCTGTACCGTCGGCCCGTTCTAACGAATTGGGGGCTCTGGCATTGCCCTTCCCGGTAAGAACGAGCAACGCATCAGAGGCCCACGCCGATATGAAACACCCGATACGGACCATGCTTTTCTGCAAGGTCGTCGGGGTATAATCATACCACTGGGCATCTACCGTTGCATTGTCTTTGACCGGGATAAGAAACTGCCAGATTTCCAATTCGTCAAAACAAAGCGTTGAGTAAACGCCTTTCCAAAAATATTATCCCACTCCGCCCCCCGCAACTTGTCTGTGCGGGTCTTTCGGCGTGGAATGTGCTGCAAAATTAATGTTTAAATCTCATTCTGCAAAATATTAGGATAAAATCGCACTCATGTAATCACTAATTGTTGCCTCAATGCTGCTCTGTGGGTTGTTGAGACATCGTACCTCAGGCGCAAAGTGCGCTATTGGGGATTACACGCCGGCTGCTGTTGTGTGCGGCGTTTTTTTGACGGGCAGTATAAAACGGAGCGACGGCAGGAATGTCGTCGCTCCGTTCGTTTGTCGAGGCAGGGTATGGGCTGTCAGAGAGTATCCAGTTCCAATACCTCTCGCAATATGGCCAGCGCGGAGGCCACTGTGGCTACATGGTCTACGGCGAAGGAGCGGCGTCCGTTGCGTTCGCGTATGTGCACGCGTTGGGCGTTGTGTTGCAGGTAGTTGAGCAGGCGCCCGAACATTGGCGACTGATAGTATGCTTTGTTGGTCTCGTCCACGAAGAAAAGGAACATGGTACCTTGCTTCAGCACCACCTTTTCTATGCCGAGCTTACGTGCCAGTCGGCGCAGACGCGGCACGCGAAGCAGCTCCGACGCCGCGTCGGGGATACGACCGAAACGGTCGCGCAGTCTTTCTTCGAACGCTTCGAGCTGGTCGTCGCGCTCTATGCTGTCGAGTTCCTGATACAGGGCTATGCGCTCGCTTTCCTGCGGCACGTAGCTGAAGGGGAGGAGCAGCTCGAGGTCGCTCTCTATTGTGCAGTCGGCCACATATTCGGTGTCGGTCTGTGCGTCGGCATCGTCCAGCTCGGGGAATTCTTCGGTGCGCAGCTCTGTCACGGCCTCACGCAGAATTTTTTGGTATGTCTCGTAGCCGAGGTCGGCAATGAAGCCGCTCTGCTCAGCGCCGAGGAGGTTGCCTGCGCCACGGATGTCGAGGTCTTGCATGGCTATGTGTATGCCCGAGCCGAGGTCGGAAAAGCTCTCGATGGCCTGCAGGCGCCGACGTGCGTCGGCCGACAGCGGCAGTCCGGGAGGAACCATGAGATAGCAGAACGCTTTGCGGGAGCTGCGCCCCACACGTCCGCGCAGCTGGTGCAGCTCGCTCAGTCCGAAATTCTGCGCGTTGTTTATGATTATCGTGTTTACGTTTGGCATGTCAATGCCGCTCTCTATGATAGTGGTGGCCAGCAGGATGTCGTAGTCGTGGGCGGTGAAGTCGTTGATAGACTTTTCCAGTTTCTCGGGTGGCATCTGTCCGTGGGCCACTATGGTGCGAGCGTCGGGCACGAGGCGTTTTATCATGGTTTCAAGCTCGTATAGGCCTTCTATGCGGTGGTTTACGAAGAATACCTGGCCGCTGCGAGCCAGCTCGAAGTTGATTGCCTCGCTCACAATTTCGTCGTTGAGAGCGTCGACCGACGTGATTATGGGGTAGCGGTTCGGCGGCGGTGTGGATATGGTTGAGAGGTCGCGCGCACCCATAAGCGAGAATTGCAGTGTGCGCGGTATGGGGGTGGCGCTCATGGTGAGGGTGTCGATGTTTACCTTCATCTGGCGTAGCTTCTCCTTTACAGCCACGCCGAATTTCTGCTCTTCGTCGATTACGAGGAGCCCGAGGTCTTTGAACTTCACCGACTTCGAGATGAGCTTGTGCGTGCCTATCACAATGTCGATTTTGCCGTCGGCCAGCTGCTCGGTGATTGCCTTGGTGTCTTTGGCCGAGCGGGCGCGCGAAAGATAGTCGACTTTTACGGGGAAGTCTTTAAGGCGCTCGGCGAATGTGTGGTAGTGCTGGTAGGCGAGCACGGTGGTGGGTACAAGTACGGCCACCTGCTTGCCGTCGACGGCTGCCTTGAAGGCGGCGCGTATGGCCACCTCCGTCTTGCCGAATCCCACGTCGCCGCACACAAGGCGGTCCATTGGCCGCTCTTTCTCCATGTCGGCTTTCACGGCCTGGGTGGCGGCAAGCTGGTCGGGTGTATCCTCGTAGATAAACGAAGCCTCAAGTTCGTTTTGCAGATAAGTGTCAGGCGAGAAGGCAAATCCTTTCTCGTCGCGGCGCGCGGCATAGAGCTTGATAAGGTCGCGGGCAATGTCTTTGAGCTTGCTTTTGGTGCGCTCTTTCACCTTCTGCCATGCTCCGGAGCCTATGCGGTTTATTTTTGGTGGTACGCCCTCCTTGCCACGGTACTTGGCGAGCTTGTGCAGGGCGTGGATAGACACGAAGAGGATGTCGTTGTTCTGATATACAAGCTTTATCACCTCCTGCATCTTGCCGTTGATGTTTGTGCGCAGCAGGCCGGCAAACTTGCCTACGCCGTGGTCTACATGCACTATGTAGTCGCCCGGCTCTATCTGGCCGAGTTCGCGCAGCGACAGTGCCAGCTTGCCCGAGCGTGCGCGGTCGCTCTTGAGTGTGTATTTGTGGAATCGGTCGAATATCTGGTGGTCGGTGAACACGCATAGGCGTGCCTTGTGGTCTACAAAGCCTTCGTGTAGGGTGCCGTCCACGGCTTCGAACTCGATTTTGTCGCCTCGGTCGGCGAAAATCTCGCGCAGGCGGCCGAACTGCTTGGGGTTGTCCGACAGGATGCACAACCTGTAGCCTTCTGACCGCAGCCGTGTGAATGACTCGCTTATCAGGTCGAAATTCTTGTGGTATATGCCTTGCGGAGAGCAGTCGAAGTCGAGTGTGGCCTGCGCCTTGCGCAGTGGAGCGGGCAGCCCGTCGTCGCCCGGTTTGGCGGCGGTGAACCCTATTCTTACAAAGGCGGCAAGCCGTGCGGCAAAGGCGTCCGGCTCTATCACCAGCTCAAGTGCCGCCGCGTCGCCGTCGTCGGTAAGCAGCGTGGAGCTTGACATGCCCGAGGCGGCTATTGTGCGGATGCGCTCGAGGGTGTACTGCTCGTTGCGGAAGGCGAGGATGCTGTCGTCGCCGATGAAGTCGAGCAGCGATTGGAGGCGTCCCGAATGGCTCACGTTGGCAGTGATGTCTACCTTGTCGTGACGCGACTCAGATAGCTGTGTTTCCACATTGAACGAGCGGATTGAGTCGATTTCGTCGCCGAAGAAGTCGAGTCGCACCGGCAGTTCCGACGAGTAGGCGAAGATATCCATGATAGAGCCACGCACGGCATACTGTCCCGGCTCGTACACGTAGTCTACCTCCTTGAAGCCATTGTCGCGCAGCCAGCGTTCCACTGTGCCCATGTCGGCGGCTTTGTCGCGGCTCAGCGACAGTGTGTGCTCCGCGATTACGTCGCGAGATGCCACACTCTCGGCCAAAGCCTCGGGGTAGGTCACCACGAAGCTTACCGAGCCGGCCGAAATGGCGCTCAGAGTCTCGGTGCGCAATATCTGGCTTGGCGCGTCGACCTGCCCGTACTTGATGTCGCGGCGGAAGCCCGATGGAAGCATTGCCACGGCGTCCTCGCCTGCTATGCGGCAGAGGTCGAAGTAGAGATAGCCTGCATCGTCAAGGTTGTCGCCAACCACCACGGTCGGAGAGCCCTTTTTTCCGGGCGCAAGGGTGGAGAGCATCATCGCGGCCGATGAGCCGGCCAGCCCTGTCACAAGGCCACCCTTGCCGGCTACACTCTTCACGGCGCGCCGGCGTGCCGGAGTCATTATCTGTCTGAGCAGGTCGTCGACGGTCATATAATGCGCGCTTTATATCCTTTTGATACGAGGAACTCGAGAATATCGCGCCTGCGGTCGCCCTGCACAAGTATTTCGCCCCCGCGTGCCGAACCTCCCGTGCCGAGGCGTCGCTTCAGCTCAGAGGCAAGCTTTTCCACCTCGCTGTCGGATAAGGTGAAGCCGGTGATAATGGTGGCGCACTTGCCCGCGCGTCCTTTGCGCTCGTAAACAATGTCGAGGCGCCCGCTCTGTGCGGGTGCCTCGGCTATATCTTCTTTAGTGCTTTCTTGCTCCTGAGTGTCTTGCTCCTGCGGCATGGACTGCTTCAGGGCCGAGAGCTTGTCGAGCCAGTTATCTTGCATAGTGTGCGTCAGTAGTCGTATGTTATAGTATCGGTTATAGCCGGTGCGTTCCGAGCCTCGTTGATAGCGGTCAGGATAGCCACACGCGCCTGGTCTTCCACGGGCACCGAGTTCAGAAAGTGCAGGGTGGAGTCGGCGTTGCGGTCTATCGCCATCATGAGAGTGCGGGCTGCCTGAGCCGTGTTTGTGTCGATGTCGCCGGCGTAGTCGCCGAGCTTCATGAAGAGCAGCGACAGGCGGCACAGCTCGCTCACGGGCATGTCGGTGGAGTCGCATTTTGGTGCGAGGCTGTCGCATATAGTCTGGGCGGCGGTGTAGCGTCCGTTCTCAAAATCGTGCTCGGCCTGTGCCAGAGGCGACTGCATCACACTGTCGCCACGGCAGCCTTGCAGGAGGCATGCTGCCGTAGTGACGGTTGCTGCGAAGATGATAAAGAAACTTTTCATATAGTGTTATTGGCCTGCGGTGGGCGGTGTGGCAGTCTCCGCTTCGGGTTCGGTGATTACCTCCTGCAGCGATTGTCCGTCGACATTCTGCCAGTCGGCTTCGCCGGGAGCGTCGGCATCGGCCTCTTTGAGCTGATACTGCTGCTCCACATTGTCGCCCGCGGGTGTGTCGACATGCGTGTTGCTGTCGAACCATCCTATATAATATAGGGTAGCTATAGCGATTGTCGCTACGATGAGCGCTATCACTATCCATACCCACAGTCCTGTCGATTTTTTCTGAGTATTTGCCATAGCTGACGCGTTTTAAAATATTGTATCAGTATTAAAACACGGCTGTCAGCAATATGGTTTATAGATTTTCGACGTCTTTTGCGAAATCGAACATAAGCAGGGCTGCCTGTGCGGCTTCGGTGCCTTTGTTGCCGAGCGAACCGCCGGCTCGGTCGAGGGCGTCCTGCTCGGTGTCGACGGTGAGCACGCCGAATATGGTGGGTATGTCGCACTCGCTGTTGAGGTGTGTAATGCCCTGTGTAACGCTTTGGCATACATAGTCGAAGTGAGGTGTGCCGCCGCGGATTACACAGCCGAGCACCACGATACAGTCGTAGAAGCCGCTCTCGATAAGCTTTGATGCCGCGAAGGTAAGTTCTACGGCTCCGGGAACCTCGAAGGTATCCACGTCGGTGTCTGCGAGGCCGGCGCGGTAGAATTCGTCGACGGCTCCTGCCATCAGAGCCTCGGTGATATGGCTGTTCCAAAGGGTACGCACAACGGCCACGCGCATGTCGCGGGCCTTAGCAAAAGGAGTGAGGGGGGCGTTATTCGATGTTGACACTTTTTTAGAGATTTTATGGTTTAGAAAAGTTGCCAGTCTTCGGTGTACGAGGCCGCAGCCTTGTTGGCCGAGAGAGCTGCAGCGCCGAGTATTGCCTCTCGCAGTTCCTGTGATGGAGCCTCGAAGTCGTCGGCGCCAAGCGTACGCTCGGCTATCAGGCCTGCAATGCCGGCCACGGCGCCTGAGTTCCACATCATAGTGCGGCTTGTCGAGGCCGGGATTTCTACCGAACTCATCTCCTTGCCCGTGTAGTAGCTTATGCGACTGCATGCGGCATCCACGCTTACAAGTGAGCGGCAGTAGAAGTCGATATGATTGTGGTAGCAGGTGTCGGTGTTGTCGATGCCGAAAATCAGCTTCAGGTCGTTGTTGCGGGCCACGACCACGTTTGCCATTTCGAGGTTTTCGAGTATGGCCGGCATCACGCGGGTTATGCGGGGTTCTTGCTGAGGCAGGAAGCCGGGCAGATATATCAGTATGGCTTTGCGCTCCATCGCATTGTTGAGGAAGCGTACCAGACGCTGCCGCATGCGGCTGTCAATCGCATAGTAGCCGCCGAAGAGCACAATGTCGCCCTCGTCGATGCGGGGCCATATTATGTCGAAGCACTCGTCGGGATATGCCTCGTAGCGGGTGAGGGTGGAGGGTGCGGAGCTCCCCTTGTCGCAGGTGAAGATGTTGACCGGCGTTCGACCCTCGGTGAAGCGGTCGAGAGAGTCGAGCTTCACGCCGCTATCTTCGAGAAAGCGGACTATGATGTCGCCGACGGCATCGGCCGAAACCTCCGAGGCCATGAGCACCTCGAAGCTGTCGCGGGCCAGTATGGCAGCGGCATTTAGCACACGGCCGCCGGGCAAAGAGCCTGCAGGCTTACCGTCGGCGCCGAGTACTATGTTTAGCGAACACTCGCCAATACAGATTATCTTTTTCATTATCAGATGTTTTTAGAGCGTGCAGCCTGCCCTAAATATCCTCCGTGGTGGCGCTTGGCATAGTCGGCAGCGGTGAAGCCTATCCGATGCATCACATTCACCACCAGCACATCGCCTATCACCGTCATCATGGTAGTCGATGTTGTTGGGGTAAGCCCCAGAGGGCATACCTCAGGCGCCGGGGCCGTAAGGAGTGTGATGTCGGCGGCCTCGGCCAGCGGGCTGTCGGGCGCGCCGGTTATCACAATTATAGGTATATCGGCATATAAGCCGTGCAGCAGCTCTATGAGCTGGATTATTTCTCGAGTCTTGCCGCTGTTGGAAATGAGCAGCACAATATCGTCGGGCTGAAGCACACCCAGGTCGCCGTGCTGAGCCTCGCTCGGGTGGAGGTTTACGGCGGGGGTGCCGGTAGAAGAGAATGTGGTGGCGATATTCATCGCAATCTGGCCGGCCTTACCCATGCCGGCGGTCACGAGCTTGCCTTTGCGGCGGTGCACGTGTTCCACTATGGCTTCTACGGCAGCCTCATACGAGTCGTCGACAGGTATTGCGAGGATTGCTTCGCTCTCGGCGCGCAGTATCTTGCGCATTGATTCTTTAACGTCCATTACCATTCGATGGTTTTCTAAAAACACCACAAAAGTAATGAAAATTATTCAGACGCCATAGCCGATGGAGCACAATTCGTATTATAAAGATAATCGCAAATGTACAGCGTCCTCCCGTCCGGGCCTGTCGATTTAGAGACAGGTCCGCAGACGGGAGGACGTGTATGTGGTGCGCTGTGCGGCTTACTTAAGCTCTACGATTTTATATTTCTGCGAGCCTATGCCAAGCTGTTCGCCGTAGTCGAGGATGTGGGTGCCGTGGCGCGAGTTGATGCGCTCGATGAGGTCGTCCTTGCCGGGGTCAGTGGAGTTGAATACCATGTCGACCGAGGCGCGGTCGAGGGCCACGGGGTCGAGCGAGGCGAGGATGCCAATGTCGCCCATTTTGGGGGCGGCGGGGTTGCCGTCGCAGTCACAGTCGACCGAGAGCCTGTTGGCCACGTTGATGTAGAGGATTTTGTCGCCGGCATGGTCGATGACGGCCTTGGCTGCTTCGGCCATGGATTCGAGGAAGTCGTCCTGCTCGGCTATGTTGCTCCATACGGAGTCTACGCACTGTGTTTTTCCGGCCGAGTGGATGTAGGTCTTGCCTGCCGCCGAGCCGATGCCGATTGATATGTTTTTGAGCGCTCCGCCGAAGCCGCCCATGGCATGGCCTTTGAAGTGCGAGAGCACGACGGTGAAGTCATAGTCTGGGTAGCTCTTGCCCACGATGTCGTAGGCAAGGTGCTTGCCGCCTGTGAGGGGGAGGATAGTGTCGCCTTCGGCATCCATTATGTCTACCTTGGCGATTTTGGTGAAGCCGTGCTCTTCGGCGGCTTTGCGGTGTGCGTCGGTAGTGTTGCGGTTGCCTGCGTAAGCAGTGTTACACTCTATAATGGTGGCGTTAAGACCCTGTACAAGCGGGCGGATGAGTGCTGTATCGAGATGGTTCGATTTGTTTGACTCGCCGGTAGAGAGCTTTACGGCCACATTGTTGCCTTCGGCTTTGCGGCCGAGCGCCTCGTATATCTTCACGAGGTTTTCGGGAGTGATGTCGCGGATGAAGAAGACGGTCGATACCTCGGTGGAGTCGGCGACCTGTTCGGCTCCGGTGTTTTCAGCGGTGGAGCGGGCGCCGCATGAGCACAGCATGGCTGCGGCGGCGATTGCGAAAATTGCTTTTTTCATTTTAGTTTTTATTTAAGGAGTAGTTAAATCTTGAGCCGGAAGCCGCCGAAACCTGTTCGGCCCGGCATGTCGTAGCCACGGTTTATGAGGTACTTGCAGTCGGCGATGTTCTCTATTCGGAAGAACAGCTGAAGGTATTCGGTGAAGTCGATAGTTGCTTTTACGTTGACAAGAGCATGGTTCTGCGTCTTTATACCCTCGTCGACGTAGAGGCTGCCTACGCCTTTCACGTCGGCGTAGATGTTGAAGCACGGCGCGGCCTGCCAGTCCACGCCGAAGTAATACTGGTTTTTGGGTGCGCCGGTGAGGTTGCGCAGGTCGGTGTGCAGATAGCTGTACGATGCCGTGAGACGCAGCTCGGGGATGATGCGGTAGCGGGCAGATACCTCGATGCCTTTGTTGATGAAGCGGCCCGTGTTCACGTTCTTCATGTTGAGGGTCTGTATCATATTGCTGCCTTTGGCGTAGTAGGCCGTTACGTCGAAGTCGAGACCGAAGCCGAAGCCCTTGCCTGCCGACACTTCGTAGTTCCACATGCGTTCGGGGTCAAGCTCGGGGTTTGCCATGCGGTATAGATACAGTTCGCGGAACGAGGGGTTGCGGTAGCCCGACGAGGCCGATGCCTTTATGGTCACATTCTGAGGCAGGTTCAGCGAGAAGCCGCCCTGCGGTATCCAGCGGGTGTCGAATTTGTCGGAGTTTGCCATGCGCACGCCGCCGTTGAGCACCAGCAGTTCGCCGAAGAGCGCCTGCGAGTAGGTGACGTATGGCGAGTATTCCGTTATGGATTTGCGCTCGAATGTGCCGAGATTGTCGGGGCCGACAGGCCTGCCGCCCGACATGGGAATTTTGCCAGAGTAGGTGTTGAAGTCAAAGCCGACTGTGGCGGCGGCACCCTGCCAGGGACGTACGTTCTGGTACAGCATCACGCCGAGGCGGTCGTCGACGCTGTGGAAGTGGCGGGGGTCGTCGATAAAGTGGTTGCCGTAGCTGTAATATATGCGTCCCACGCCGTCGGTGGTGTCGTAGCTGTCGCTTATTACCGCCGATGCCTCGCCGCGGGTGATGCTCTGATAGTACACATCGGTCGATGTTGGGTCGGATAGAGTGGGATATATGGGGTCGTGAGCCTTGAAGTTCATCAGCGTATAGTCGGCATATCCTTTCCAGTGGCTGCTGAAGTCATAGCCAAATTTTGCGTAGCCGCTCCATTGCTTGAAGTCGAGACCTTCGAGGTTGCCGTCGGTGCGGTCGTACGACACCGATGCCAGTGCGCTCACCTTGCCGTAGCGGGCTGTGCCCGACAGGGTGTTCAACCAGGTATTGTGCGAACCGTATTGTGTGGTGAGAGAGCCGTGCACGCCGTCGCGCTCGGCCTTGCGGGTGATTACGTTGATAGTTCCGGCCATTGCGTTAGAGCCGTATAGCACCGACGCCGGGCCGCGGAGCACTTCCACACGTTCTACATAGTCTTTGTTGTAGAAATCGGCCACATGATGCGAATATATGCCTGCGAACTGGGGCTGTCCGTCGAGCATCATCAGCACGGCGCTTGCCCTGTCGCCGCCTATGCCGCGCATCTTGATATGGCCAGAGCCGCCGGTGCTCGATACACCGAAGCCGAAAATGCTGCGCTCCGTTACGAATAGGCTGGGCACGCGTCCCGATATTACCGAGAGCAGCTCGGGCGAGCCGCTGCTCTCGAGTTCTGCGCGGGTGACCACGCTTACCGTGTAAGGCATCAGACGTGCCGGTACGGCTGCGTTTGAGCCTGTCACCACCACCTCGTCGAGCATAAGCGTGCTGTCGGCGGGACTCCCGGAGCCTACAGCCGGAAGTGCGGCGGATGTCGCGCACAA
The DNA here is from genome assembly GCA_009775225.1 of Muribaculaceae bacterium. Lineage (GTDB taxonomy): Bacteria > Bacteroidota > Bacteroidia > Bacteroidales > Muribaculaceae > CAG-873. Next base: position 10,857 of record VSPE01000001.1, read on the forward strand.
CAATGCGATAAATGATTTATTCATGACAATATACTTTTTCACACTGCAAAATTACTAAAACTCTGCAAAACTGCAATATACGATATTTCGCTTCCACTTACCATTTTTGCTGATTATTTCGCGGAAATTTCGTACCTTTGCACACAACATCCGGGCGGTTCCGGTGTTATTGTCTTACAGGCTGTTTAATATACCTGTAAACAGCCACTCATATAATCAATTCATCCTATGGGTACGACCGAAAAGAAAAAGTTAGTGATAATAGGAGGCGGTTTCGGCGGCCTCAATCTGGCCAAGAAAATCGACAAGGAGCTTTGGAACGTGGTCATCGTTGACCGCAACAACTACCATAGTTTTCCTCCGCTGTTCTATCAGGTGGCCTCGTCGGGTCTTGAGCCGGCGAGCATTTCTTTTCCGTTGCGCCGAGAGATACACTCCCGCAAATACCATGGCGCGCAGTATCACTTCGGCCGAGTTGAAAAAATCGATGTGGCAGCCCGGTGCGTGCACACACAGTTTGAGACGATAGGCTACGACACTCTTGTTATAGCCGCAGGCACCACCAACAACTTTTTCGGCATACCCGACCTCGAAAAGAGGGTGTACACACTGAAATCCACTACGGAAGCTATCCGTTGCCGCAACGAGCTTCTCGACCGCCTCGAGCGTGCTTCTGTCTGCACCAACCCCGAAGTGAGGGCGCGCATGCTCACATTTGTTGTGGTGGGCGGCGGCCCCGCCGGCGTGGAGATTGCTGGCGCTCTGGGTGAGCTGAAACGCTATATCCTAAAACGCGAATACCCGTCTATCAACCCTGACGAGATGCGTGTGATACTTGTGGAAGGCACTGATGCCCTTCTGCGTGCAATGGGGCCTAAATCGTCGGCCGACGCGCTGACCGGTCTCCGCCAGCTGCTTGTGGATGTGCAGCTCGGCAAAATCATGAAGTCGTACGACAACCGTTGCCTTATGTTTGCCGACGGTTCAAAGATATACACCGATACAGTGATATGGACTGCCGGCATCACCGGCATGCCCTTTGAGATTGAAGGTAGCGACGTCGCTCCCGGCCCCGGTGCAAGGTGGGTGGTCGACAAGTTAAACCGTGTTAAGGGCCTCGACAATGTATATGCCATTGGCGATATAGCTCTCATGACCGACGACAAGTACCCCAAAGGCCACCCGCAGGTAGCTCAGGTGGCTCTACAGATGGGGGCGAACCTCGCCGCCAATCTAAGCCGCCCCGACAAGGAGCCGCGCCCGTTTGAGTACCGCGACAAGGGCTCTATGGCTACAATCGGCCGCGACCGTGCCGTGGTCGACATCGGCAAGGTTCACCTTAAAGGGCGCCTTGCATGGTTTGCGTGGCTTGTGGTGCACCTCATGACCCTGCTTGGCATGCGCAACCGCACTGTAGTATTCATAAACTGGATGTGGAGCTACTTCACATTCTCTGCCGGGCTGCGGCTCCTCTTCCGCCCCGACAAATATCCGTTGCGACATCATTGGGCAGAATGAAACTCGACGATTTCCGCAAAATATTCCGCAGCTCCTTCAGCGAGCGGGAGGTGTGGCAGCAGTGGTTCTTCTCCGAGGTAGCCACCGATGCCGACGAGGTGTATCTTTCGGCCGACAGAGCCGGAAATGCGGCCTCGGCACTCCTTATGCAGCCCTACGGCTTCCTTTACCGAGGTGCAGTATTGCCGGCGGCATACATAAGCTGTGTGGCCACGCTACCCGAAGCTCGCTCGCAGGGCCTCGCCTCGCGCACTATGCGTGAGGCTCTTGCCGATGCAGGCAGGCGAGGATATGCCATGTGCGCGCTTATCCCTGCCGAAGAGCACCTCAGTTTCTTCTACGGGCGCTTCGGTTTTTCCACAGTGTTTTATGCCGACCGCGAGCGCTATACCGAAGTGCATGCCTTCGGCGACGCTGCCGGAGAAATTGTGGAAGCGTCGTACGATATGCTGCATCGCCTTGAGATGCGCAACGGCTGCGGAGTGCTACATTCTGCACAGGATTATGCCGAGATTGTGGAGGATATGACTATCGACGGCGAGACTCACGTCATTGCCTTGGCCGATGCCGACGGTGCTGAGGCGATGCTTTTTGCCTCTGTAGGCGAAGAAGCTGTGGTAAAGTGTCTTATTGCCGACAACAAACGGCTTGCGCAGGCTGCTCTCGCTGAATTGCGCCGACGCATTGCCGACCGCAGGATTACCGTATTCGGCCCTCCGCTCTCGGGCGACAAAGCCTTCCTTACGCCGGCCGGCATGATGCGCGTCACCGACCCGCTGAAGCTCCTTTCGGCCCTCGCGGCTTCCGATGCGCGACTGCGGGTGGTAATCCGGCTCACCGACGATATTATTGCAGAGAACACCGCTTGCTATATTATTGCCGACGGTATTTGCCGCAGGGCCGACGCACCCGTGAAAACCGAGCTGGAGATAGACTCAGCCACGCTTGCCGCTATCATGTTCGGCAGTCACCGCATGGGCGCACTATTCGGCATACCCTCGCATCGCCCGTACATGGCCCTCATGCTCGACTGACATCTTTTTTTTGAGCGCGTCGAAGATTTGTGATTTCTTTGCGAAAATATTCAGCACAATTATCAACGCGTAGCACAAGAAGAAATTTTTTGTCGCTTTATCGGCCGCGCTCATGCTCGCTGCATGCGGAACCATTGTCGTGAGCTTGAAGAAGACCGCATTATCGCTATTGCCTGTGTCGTCTCGGCATACGGCGTTGATTTTGATGGAATAACACCGTGTTTCGAACATCCCAAATCTTAATTTACGACAACCCGAAATCGCTGTGATTATGCCCTTGAAAAAGGACTTGCCGGCGTGATGTACCGGCGCATGGGGCTTGACGACAGTGTGCGTACTTTGGGCAATGCTGTCGCCGAAGCCATGCGGTGAAATGCCTCGCCCTCACTGTTGCATTTGTGCGTTTTTTTTACTAACTTTGCAAGCCTTAAACACCACGCCTATGACCCGTAAATGGAATTATCCCTCACTGTCGACCGAAGAGCAGAAGCTCGGCGCCGAACTTGCGCGCCGTTTTGCCAACTGCCCGCCGGTGAGCGACCTTCTGGTACAGCGTGGTATAACCACAGTCGAAGCCGCCGAGCGCTTCTTTCATCCTTCGCTCCGCGACCTCCACGACCCCTTCCTCATGCCCGACATGGATAAGGCCGTAGAGCGTCTCAACCGGGCTATGGGTTCCAAGGAGAAAATACTTGTGTACGGCGACTATGATGTGGACGGCACTACGGCCGTGGCGCTTGTGTACCGCTATCTTCAGAATTTCTACTCCGAACTCGATTTCTATATTCCCACCCGATATGAGGAGGGCTACGGTATTTCGCACAAGATTATTGACCTTATTGCCGAGCAGGATGTGAAGCTCGTGATTATTCTCGACTGCGGCATCAAGGCTAACGAGGAGATAGCCTATGCGAAGTCGCTCGGCATCGACTTCATAATATGCGACCACCACATGCCCGACGAGAAGCTCCCCGAGGCTGTGGCTATCCTCAATCCCAAGCTCGAAGGCTCCTCCTATCCCTGTCCGCACCTCTCGGGTTGTGGCGTGGGCTACAAGTTCATGCAGGCGTTCTCGATAAGCAACGGCATTGCCACTGCCGAGCTGGAGTGCATGCTCGACCTTGTGGCCGTGAGCATCGCCGCCGACATTGTGCCTATGGTGGACGAGAACCGCGTACTCGCATATATGGGCCTGAAGCGCCTCAACTCCAATCCCAACATGGGTCTCCGTGCCATTATCCGCACGTGCGGCCTTGGCGGCAAGGAGATAACCATCAATGACGTGGTGTTCAAGATAGGCCCGCGCATCAATGCGTCGGGACGCATGCAGAGCGGCAGCGAGGCTGTGGAGCTACTTGTGGCCCGCGATGCAAAGGAGGCCACAAGGCGCTCTCTCGAAATCGACCAGTACAACAAAGACCGCAAGGAGCTCGACAAGCGGATTACCGAGGAGGCTAACGCTATCCTTGAGCAGCGCGGCGAGATGCTGTCGCCCAAGAAGTCGATAGTCATCTACAACAAAGACTGGCACAAAGGCATTATAGGTATTGTGGCTTCGCGTCTTACCGAGCTGTATTACAAACCCTCGGTAGTGCTCACTCTCTCGAACGGCCTTGCCACCGGCTCGTCGCGTTCGGTGCAGGGCTTCGACGTGTACAAGGCTATCGACTCCACTCGCGACCTCCTCGAGAACTTCGGTGGCCACACATACGCCGTGGGCCTGTCGCTTCGCGAGGAGAACATCCCCGAGTTTACGCATCGCTTCGAAGAATATGTGGCGGCCAATATCCTGCCCGAGCAGCTTATGCCGCAAATCGACATCGATGCGTTCCTCTCGTTCTCTGAAATCACACCCGAGTTCGTGTCGACACTGCGACTCTTCACTCCCTTCGGCCCGGGCAACCGCATACCCACATTCTGCACCCGCCGCGTCAAAGACTTCGGCACAAGCCGTCTGGTGGGTCGCAACCTCGAGCACATCAAGCTTGAGCTGGTCGACGATACATCGGGCCGCGTAATCAACGGCATCGCCTTCAACATGGCATCTTATTTCGAGCACATACACTCGGGTCGTCCCTTCAATATCTGCTATACGATAGAGGAAAACAAGCACCAGAATGCGTCGTCCTCTCTTCAGCTCATGGTGAAGCAGATACGTGTAGGCGAATTGTAATCATGAACCCTTACGGCTATCATAGCTTCGTCGACGGCTACGTAGACGGACCTGCACCCGGATTACCCGACAGCGGTCTCGCTCCCGAGGAGGTGCTGCGCCGCCATTGGGGCTACCCCTCGTTCCGCCCCATGCAGGGCGAGATTGTACGCTCTGTGCTGGCCGGCCATGATACGGTAGGTCTTCTGCCCACAGGCGGCGGCAAGTCTATTACCTTTCAGGTGCCTGCATTGATGCTCCCCGGCCTCACGATAGTGGTCACTCCGCTTATCTCGCTGATGAAAGACCAGGTGGATAACCTCCGCCGCCGTCATGTGGGGGCGGCTTGTCTTCACAGCGGCATGTCGAGAGCCGAAAGCGACTATGCCCTCGAGCGCTGCCGGCAGGGAAAGGTCAAGATGCTGTATGTGTCGCCAGAGCGGGCCGCCTCCGACCGCTTTACCGCGATTATAGCCAACTGGAACATCTCTCTTATAGTAATCGACGAGGCTCATTGCATATCGCAGTGGGGCTACGACTTCCGTCCCTCGTACCTGCGCCTCGAACTGCTTCGTGAGCGTTTCCCCGCCACCCCTGTGCTTGCGCTTACAGCCTCGGCCACGCCGCAGGTTGTGGCCGATATAAAACAGCGCCTCGGCATGGAGGATGCGGCTGTGTTCGCGCTCAGCTTCACGCGCGACAATATTTCGTTTCTCGTACGTCATACCGAGGATAAGTACGGCAAGCTCCTCGAGATACTACGCGCTACCACAGGGTGCACCATTGTGTACACGCGCTCGCGTCGCAAGGCCTCCGACCTGGCCGCCATGTTGCAGCGCGAAGGTATTGATGCGCTTTTCTACCACGCCGGGCTTGAGGCGCGCGAGAAAGCTGCGCGGCAGGATGCCTGGCAGACCGACCGTACGCGCGTCATGGTTGCTACCACGGCCTTCGGAATGGGTATTGACAAGCCCGACGTACGTTTGGTGGTGCACTACGACCCGCCTTCCACTCTCGAAGAATACTATCAGGAGGCCGGCCGTGCCGGGCGCGACGGAAAAGCCGCGGTGGCAGTCCTTCTGGCCGGCTCGCGCGACAAGGGCACTCTGTCGCGCCGACTCGCGCAGCTGTTTCCTGAGAAGGAGTTCGTTCGCAAGGTCTACGATGAAATATGCCGGTTTATCAATCTGCCTCTTGGCGAGGGCTTCGGAGCAATTTTCGATTTCAAGCCCGATGTGATGTGCGCCCGCTACAAGTTGCCCCCGGCGCAGGTGATGAGTGCCATAGGCATACTCGACCGCTCAGGCTATTTCGACTTCATCGAAGAAATGGATATAGAGACGCAGGTAATGATAGCCGAAAGCCGCGAGCAGCTCTATGCCTGCGATTTCGAGCCTGTAGAGGAGGTCGTGATGAACTTCATGCTCCGCACATATCCCGGTCTTTTCGCAGACCTCATATTTGTAAACGAAGACTACATAGCGCGTGAGTGCGGCATAACGCCGCTTGCCCTGCACGAAATATTGAAGAAGTGGCGACGCGAACACATTGTAACATACATACCGCGCCGCGGCACCGCACAGCTCTATATTACCGCTAACCGAGTGCATGGAGCAGGGCTGAGCTTCCCTAAGGAAGTGTACGAAGACAGGCGTGAGGCACTGGGTCTGCAGCTCAAGGCCATGACAGATTTTATATTCGACGACAGCCGCTGCCGGGTGGCAGGCATGCTCCGCTACTTCGGCGAGACCGATGCTGCCGACTGCGGCAAGTGCGATGTGTGCCGCAGTCGGGCCAAGGGGGCGGCAAGCTTCGATGCCGAAGCGTTTGAAAAGCGCCTCGACAGCTTTTTCGCCATGATTGCCCCTGAGCGCTGGCTCGACACACGTTCGCTGCGCCCGCACTTCCCTCACACCTATGACTGTGTGGTGGCGCACATCGCCGCCATGGTAGAGCAGGGCACGCTGATAGCCCGCGACCACTTCGTGGCCCGCCCCGCTTTCAGCATGGGCTGAAGCCCGCTAACTTGGCTACTCTTTTTTGCTTCTTATTCCTCTATCAGCTCGCAGATTAGGGTCGCGGAGGTGGAGTCGAGCACGCGCACGCGCACCGTCTGGCCCACTTTGGCATTGCCTCGGGGGAATACGGCGGTTTTATTCTGGCTTGTGCGTCCCACCATTTGCTCGCGGCTGCGCTTTGCCACGCCTTCTACCAGCACCTCGTATTCGCGGCCTATATCGCGGCGGTTCGACTCTGCTGAAAGCTCGTTCTGTAAGGCTATCATGCGGTTCAGGCGCTCTATTTTAACTTCTTCCGGAATATTGTCGGGCATAGTGCGCGAGGCGAGAGTGCCGGGGCGTTCCGAGTATTTGAACATAAAAGAAGAGTCGAAGCCTACCTGTCGCATGAGGTCGAGGGTCTGTTGGAAGTCTTCGTCGCTCTCGTTGTGGAAGCCGGTGAAGAGGTCGGAGGAGATACCGCAGTCGGGAATTGCGCGGCGTATGGCGGCGATGCGGTCGAGATACCACTCGCGTGTGTACTTGCGGTTCATTGCCGCGAGCACACTGTTGCTGCCGCTCTGCACGGGCAGGTGTATGTGGCGGCAGATGTTGGGGTGCGAGGCGATAACTTCTATAGTGGCGTCGCTCATGTCTTTGGGGTGCGATGTGGTGAAGCGCACGCGCATGTCGGGAGCTGCCTCGGCTACGGTGGCTAGCAGGCGCGGGAAGTCTACGTGCTCGGTGCCGTCGGCGCTGTAGTTGTAGCTGTTCACGTTCTGTCCGAGCAGCGTCACCTCCTTGTAGCCGCGGCTGCGTAGGTCTTCAAGTTCGCGCAGGATGCTGTCGACGGGGCGGCTGCGTTCGCGACCGCGGGTATAGGGCACTATGCAGTAGGAGCAGAAGTTGTTGCATCCGCGCATTATGCTTATGTATCCGCTCACGGTCTGGCCGGGGATGCGTGCGGGCACCACGTCGCGATAAGTCTCGGTTGTACTCAGCTCCACGTTTACGGCCTCGCGGCCTTCTTCGGCGGCGGCGAATAGCGCGGGGAGGTCGAGATAGGCGTCGGGGCCTGCCACGAGGTCAACGCCGTGCTTGTGTATTAGCTCGTCGCGCACGCGCTCGGCCATACAGCCGATGACTCCTATTATAAGGCCGCGTCCGTGCCTTTTGCGACGCATGGCGTTGAGGGCCTGCAGGCGTGCCACTATTTTCTGTTCGGCGTTGTCGCGGATAGAGCAGGTGTTGAGCAGTACGGCATCGGCCTGTTCGATGTCGGATGCGGTGTCGTATCCGGCCATTTGCATTATAGAAGCTACCACTTCGCTGTCGGCCACGTTCATCTGGCAGCCGTAAGTCTCGATATATACCTTGCGGTCGGCGGCGGTGCCGCTCGTATTATTGTCTTTTTTCATAATCTATAAGCCCAATACTCAGGCGAAAAATTTGCTGTATTGAGCGATAATGCTTATTTTTGCGCAAAATTACAAAAAAAAGTGGATACTGATTTAATTGCCGCGATAGTTGCTGTTGTAATAGCAGCGATACTTGGCTGGGTGGAGAGGTTGGCAAAGAATGCCAAAGCCGCCAAAGCCGGCTCTGCGCATGCGGTATCCGCAGCCGGGTCCCGCAAGCCCGCACCCTCTGCGCCAGCCCGCAAGATTTCCGCAAAAAAAGCGCCACGTGTGGTTGCCTCACGGCAGGAGCGCCCCTCCGCCACCTCCATTGCCATAGGCAGCGAGGAAGGTATGCGTGTCACTGCCGACATCCAGGAGGATGTTGCCGCCGCCGCGCCTGCGCAGCAGCCCCGCCTGAAGCCTCTCGATGCCGACGGCCTGCGCAGTGCAGTGCTCTGGGGCGAAATTCTACAGCGAAAATTCTGACCAATAATACCTCGAAATCTAAAAACCTGTATCAACAGCAATGGCATTCAATACCCTTACGGCTCAAGAAGCCGCTGAAATGATTAATAACGGCGAAACCGTCGGTCTGTCGGGCTTTACCGCTCCCGGTACCCCCAAGTTTATCACCGAAGCGCTGGCAGAAAAGGCCACACGCGAGCATGAGGCCGGGCGTCCGTTCAAAATCAATATGTTCACAGGTGCTTCTACCAGCGACCATGTGGACGGTGCTCTCTCGCGTGCAAATGCGTACAACATGCGCGCCCCCTATCAGAACGTGCCCGACCTGCGCAAGCGTATCAATGCTCACGACTGTCACTACTTCGACCGTCACCTCTCCGAAATGGCTCAGGAAATGCGCTATGGCACATACGGCGAAATCGACTGGGCTATCATCGAGGCTGCCGACATCAACGACAAGGGCGAAATCGTGCTCGGCTGCGGTGTAGGCAATGTGCCCACTTATGCCCAAATGGCAAAGCACATCCTTATCGAGCTTAACGACAAGCTCCCCAAGAGCCTCCTCGGCATGCACGACGTGTACATGCCTCTCGACCCTCCTTACCGCCGCGAGATACCTATCTACGCCGCAAACGACCGCATTGGCTCACCCGTGCTTAAGGTAGACCCCGCGAAGATTGTAGGCGTGGTACACACCAGCTCGTACGACTGCGTGAAGCCCTTCACCGCCGTAGACGAGACTTCGAAGCTCATCGGCGCCAACGTAGTGCGCTTCCTCGTGAGCGAGTATCAGGCAGGTCGTCTTCCCAAGGAATTCCTTCCACTGCAGTCGGGTGTGGGCAATGTTGCCAATGCCGTGCTCTACGACCTCGGCGAAAGCTCCGTACTGCCTCCCTTCATGATGTACACCGAGGTTATCCAGGATGCCGTGCTCAACCTTCTCCAGAAGGGTAAGTGCACATTCGCGTCGACCTGCTCGATGACATTCTCCGATGCTACCGAAGAAATCCTCTTCAGCGACCTCAACTTTTTCCACGACAAGATACTCATGCGCCCGGCCGAAATCTCGAACAACCCCGAGGTAATTCGCCGAATAGGTGTAATCGCCATGAATACCGCTCTCGAGGCCGACCTCTTCGGCTCGGTGAACTCCACTCACGTGCTCGGCACCCGCATGATGAACGGTATCGGCGGCTCTGGTGACTTCACCCGCAACGCCTACCTCTCCATATTCTCCTGCCCCTCTGTGAGCAAGGGAGGTCTCATAAGCAACATCGTGCCTATGGTGGCACACCCCGACCACAGCGAGCACTCGGTGGATATCCTCATTACCGACCAAGGTATCGCCGACCTGCGCCACAAAGACCCCGTGGAACGCGCACTCGAAATCATCAACAACTGCGCACACCCCATGTACCGTCCGCTCCTCAACGACTATCTCAAGCTCGGTACACAGGGGCAGACTCCCCACACCCTCAGAGCCGCGTTTGCATTCCACAACGCCTTCTCGGAAACAGGCGACATGCGCAATGCCGACTACGCCAAGTACTGCTGATAAGGCACAAAACACTATTAAAAAAGGCACGGAGGCAATCCCTTTGTGCCCTTTTTACGTTGTGATATAACGGTATTGTCAAATTCATCAACACACTCTGATTAATCATGAAGCCGAACTTTGTAAGCAAAGTGAGCGAATTTTTTGTGAACTACTTCTCTCTGTCGGGGCAACTTGTGTCGCAGGCCGAGGCAGAAGCAAACATACGCGAGGGCGTTTCTTTCAGGGGCCCGAACATACTCATCCTTATTCTGGCCATATTCATAGCCTCGCTGGGTCTCAACACCAATTCTACTGCGGTTATAATAGGCGCCATGCTCATATCGCCTCTCATGGGGCCTATCATCGGCATAGGTCTCGGAGTGGGTATACACGATTTCGCACTGCTCAAGCGCTGTGTGCGAAACCTTGTCATGGCAGCCGGTTTCTCGGTGATAGCCTCTACGATATACTTCCTCATCTCGCCTGTCAACGAGCAGCACAGCGAGCTGCTGGCGCGCACCTCGCCCACTATCTACGATGTGCTGATAGGCTTCTTCGGCGGCGGTGCGGGCATAATAGCGCTCGGAAGTACCAGCAAAGGAAACGTGATACCGGGTGTGGCTATCGCTACGGCTCTTATGCCGCCGCTGTGTACAGCCGGCTACGGCCTGGCCACATTGCAGATGAATTATTTTCTCGGTGCCTTCTATCTCTTTGTAATCAACTCGATATACATAGCCTTCGCCACATTTATAGGTGTCAAGCTTATGAAGTACAAGGGAGTGCCGACGGCCGACAATGACCGTGCCGTGCGTGTGCGCCGCATAGTGTATTCGCTGGCCGTGCTTACCATGCTGCCGAGCATATATCTTACGTATAATATGCTTCGCGACAGCAAATTTCAGGCAGAGGCCGCCCGCTTCGTGCAGGATGAGTGCTCTTTCCCCGACACACAGGTGCTGAGTCGCAAGGCATACGCTAAAGACGGGGTGAAGTATCTCACTATCACACTTATCGGCCGTACGCTTCCCGTCGACTCGCTCAGGCTGGCCCTTGAGTCAAGGCTGAAGTTCTACGGACTGGCCGGAACGCGGCTGTCGTTCATACAGGGAGGCGACGGCATGTCTTCCGGCGACAAGCTCTCGGCTCCGGGTGTGGGCGACATTTACCGGATAGCCCAAAATACTATCACGCGGCAGCAGACAACCATCGACTCGCTCCGCACCCTCCTCGCCGTTTCGCGCCAGTCGGTGATTGATGCCCCCGAGGTATCGCCCGAAATCAAGGTGGTGTTTCCGAAAATCAGCAAAATCGGCATATCGACCACCGTATTTGCAGCGCCATCCGACGATGCTGCCGCCGATACAGCCACCGTGGCGATAATACATACCAAGGGGCGCTTCCCCGAGGCCGAGCGCAAGCGCCTGGCTGAGTATCTTGAGGCTCGTCTCGGCTATAAAAAGGTGTCGGTAATAGAAATGCAATAGAAACAAGCCCGAAAGAAAAGATATGTGTGATATCGAACTCGAAACTCACCCCTGGCAGCCGTTTGTGCCCGAAAATGCCCGCGTACTCGTTATGGGTACTTTCCCTCCACAGCCGAAACGCTGGTCGATGGATTTCTATTATCCCAACCGCACAAACGATTTCTGGCCTCTTATGGCGCTCATATTCCGTGGCGACCGTCATGCCCTCGACAGTGCCGACGGCAAAGGCTACGACCTTCAGGCGATAAAGGCCCTTCTGTGCGAGAAAGGTATAGCGCTGAGCGACACAGGGCACAAGGTGCGGCGGCTGGCCGGCAATGCTTCCGACAAGTTCCTGGAGATTGTAGAGCCGGTCGACCTCGAAGCTCTGCTTGCCCGCATGCCATGTTGCCGTGCGGTGGCAACCACGGGAGAGAAGGCCGCAGGTGTTGTGGCCGGCCTTACGGCGACTCCCGTACCGCGTATGGGTGAGTGCGTGAAGACCGCCGGAGGACTCACCGTCTGGCGCATGCCATCCACAAGCCGTGCCTATCCTCTTAAACTTGAGAAGAAGGCCGAATACTACGCTGCCATGTTCAGCGCTCTCGGCCTGTAGCTTTTTTCCACTCGGCGTAGCGTCCGTAGAGCGAAGTGGCGAACGATGCGTACCAGCTGTAGCCGTCGCGGCGCTCGCGGCTTATGTCTTCGAGGCGTTCGCGCGGAATACCGTCGCGGTCGCATACAAAGGGACGCATGGTGTCGAGGTCGTAGAAGCGTGCCCATACACAGGATGACGGGTCTTTTACAAGGCGGGTGCCGTGCGGGCCGCGACGTTCGTAGCGGTAGCCGTCGATGCGTGTGCGGTCGAACCATCTCATGGCCGCCTCTATAGCCTCGGCCACGCGCTCGTCGGGCTCGGGAATGTCCATAAGTAGCCATACTATGCCTACACTCTCGGTGGAGCAGAGCGATGCAAGCTCGAAGGCGCGGGCAGGCGCCGGTGCGAGAGTCTCACGGTCGTGCTGCTGGCACCAAGCGGTGCGCTCGCCGTCGATAACTATCTGGGTTGCCAGAATACAGTCTATGCCCTTACAGAATGAAGTGTCGAGTCGTGCGCGCAAATCATCGTCGATAAGTCCGGGAGAGTCGAACGGTGCCTTCATGTCGCGTACATCGCGTATTATGGAGAGTGTGTTCACCATTGCTCCGTCGTTGTAGGTGATATGCTTCTGATAGCCTCGGTTCTCGGGCCAGAACTGAGGCCAGCCGCCATTGGGGTACTGGCCGGCGAGCAGATACTCCATGCCGCGGGCGAAGGCGTCGCGCCACACATCGGCAGGCTGAGCCTTGTACAGACGGGCGAGATATTTAAGCTGAGTGGTTGTGGCGTTGTTGTCGGTGGTAGAGTCGTTGCGTCGCTCCTTCGATGCGAGCACCTGCTCAAGCTCGGCGGCGGTGAGGTAGCGGGCCATGTCGATATTCTTGGGCCAGCCGCCTGTCACGCGCTGGTAGGCAATAATCTGGTCGCCCACACGCGCGGCTTCGGCTGTGGTGAAGAAGGTGGAGCCGTTCTCGTACATGGCCGACCGCGTTTTTGCGTATATACAGAGTGATGCGGCTGCCACAAAGGCAGCGGTAAAGAGTAAGCGGATTTTCATGACTGCAAAGGTATAAAAATGATTAAATATGACAAAATGGCACAGTTTGAGATTGGCACTTTATTTGCTGATAGCGTTTTCACAGACAGATAACGAATATTATAACTAAAACACTACATATTATGCAGAAAGGCACAATTGGAGTAAGTACCGAGAATATCTTTCCGGTAATCAAGAAATTCCTATACAGCGACCATGAGATTTTCCTCCGCGAGCTGGTGTCGAATGCTGTCGACGCCAGCCAAAAACTCCGCACTCTTGCCAACTTCGGCGACTTCAAGGGTGATGTGGGCGACCTCAAGGTAACCGTTACCGTCGACAAGGAAGCCGGCACGCTCACTGTGAGTGACCACGGCATCGGCATGACTGCTGAAGAGGTCGACAAGTATATCAACCAGATTGCTTTCTCGGGAGCAGAAGACTTCCTCACCAAGTATAAAGACAATGCTCAGGCTATCATAGGCCACTTTGGTCTCGGCTTCTACTCGGCGTTCATGGTAGCCGACAAGGTTACTATCAGCACCCTGAGCTATAAGGAAGGCGCAGAGCCCGTGCGCTGGGAGTGCGACGGCTCGCCGAGCTACACCATGGAGAAGGGCGACCGCGCCACCCGCGGTACCGATATCATACTGCATATCGACAAGGACTGCACCGAGTTCCTCGACCAGCAGCGTGTGGACATGCTTCTGCGTAAGTACTGCCGCTTCTTGCCTGTGCCCGTTATTTCGGGTATGGAGCGCGAGTACAAGGACGGTAAGTGGGTGGACACCGACCGCGAACTGGTTATAAACTCCACAGAGCCGCAGTGGATGAAGAAGCCTGCCGAACTTACCGACGAAGACTATCTCAAGTTCTACCGCGACTTATATCCCGGCGAAGAAGACCCCCTCTTCTGGATACACCTTAATGTAGACTTCCCCTTCACGCTTACGGGAATTCTCTACTTCCCAAAAATCAAGAATAACTTCGATATCAACCGAAACCGCATACAGCTGTACTGCAACCAGGTGTATGTTACCGACTCGGTGGAAGGTGTTGTGCCCGACTTCATGCAGCTGCTTCAGGGCGTGATAGACTCTCCCGACATCCCTCTTAACGTGTCGCGAAGCTATCTCCAGTCTGACTCGGCCGTGAAGAAAATATCTGGTTACATTACCAAGAAAGTGGCCTCGCGCCTCGACGAGCTTTTCCGCGCCGACCGCAAGGCTTTCGAAAGCAAGTGGGACGACATCCGCATCTTCATCGTTTACGGCATGCTCACCGATGAGAAGTTCTGCGATGCCGCCATGAAGTTCCTCCTTCTGCGCGATACCTCGGGCCAATACTATACTCCCGAGGAGTATAAGACCCTCGTGGAAGCGTCGCAGACAAACGTCGACGGCAAGATTGTATATCTCTACGCCACCGACGCCACTGCCCAGTACAACTACATTAAGGCTGCCAACGACAAGGGTTACAACGTGCTTCTGCTCGACGGCCAACTCGACAGCCACTTCGTCGGCTTGCTCGAACGCAAGCTCGAGAATACCGAGCTGGTGCGTGTGGACTCCGACGTGGTCGACAACCTCATCCGCAAGAGCGAACGGCGCGGAGCCGGGCTCAGCGCCGTGGATACGGCTATCCTGTCGCAGCTCTTCGAGAGCGTGACACGCAAGGTAGAAAAGACAGGCTTCACCGTGAGTTTCGAGGCGCTTGCTCCCTCGGCTCAGCCCGTGGTGCTTACTCAGAACGAGTACATGCGCCGCATGAAAGAGATGGCTGCAATGCAGCCGGGCATGAATTTTTATGCCGAGCTCCCCGACAACTATTCGCTGGTGGTGAACACCGAGCACCCCTTGGTGAAGGCTATCACCGAGCGTGCCGACAAGGCTCTCGCATCTACCGTGAAGCCTTTGCTCGACTCTATAGATGCCGACAATCAGGCTGCCGACGACATCCGCAAGGCTGCACCCGAAGGCAAGCTCTCGGCCGAAGACGAGCAGCGTGTAAAAGACCTCGAGAAGAAGGTGGCCGACGCTCGCGAACAGCAGCAGAAAGCCATTGCGGAATATACCGGCTCGGTTCCCGAAGTGAGCCAGCTCGTAGACCTCGCTCTCCTCGGCAACGGTCTGCTCAAAGGCCGCAACCTCAGCGACTTCATTACCCGCTCGGTTGAGATGATGAAGTAACGACTTCCAAATTATAGGGGGGCCGCAGTTCCGAAACCGAAACTGTGGCCCCCTATTTATATCTGTATATAGGTCTATGATATCGACGTATACGCGTGGTTGTACTTCCCAATGATTTTTAAACTCTTTTAGCCAAGCTTTTAAAGAAACAGGCTAATCAAACTTGTTATACTTACAAAGAGAAAGGATGAAAGGAAACATCCCTCGTCCGTATTGTCGAGTAGTGATACTGGGCAATAAGGCTCTCATAAATAAATAGTTGAAACGTGGAGAGCGCCCTGACAGTCTTGCCGGGGCGCTCTTTGTTTATGCCGCATGTGCGGTAGCGCAAAAAAAGCCGACTGCCTGTCTGGGCAGCCGGCTGAGTGAAACTTATGTAATGTGTTACCCTTACTTGTTGTTGAAGATTACGATGCGGTTCCAGTTGTTTTCGTCGTAGGGCTGTACGTCGGAGCCTTCTGCGGTAATGGAGAGACGGTCGGGGTTTATGCCGTATTCGTTTACGAGGGCGTCGTAGACAGCCTGTGCGCGGCGTTTCGAGAGAGCCATGTTGTATTCCGATGTGCCGGTGTCTTTGTCGGCGTAGCCGGCGATAGTCACGTTCTGCTCGGGATTGGCTTTGAGCCATTCGGCAACGTTGTATACGTTGACTTTTTCAATCTTCGAAATCTTGGACGAGTTGAGAGTGAAGCGTACGGTTGCCATCATAGGAGCGGGTGCGGGTGCTGTGGGAGCTTCCTGAACTTCGGGGCAGGGCAGCTGTGCTTCGGCAGCGGCGAGGGCTGCGGCAGTGGTGGCGAGAGCACCGCGGAGGTCGTTGACCTGGTCGTTGAGGTTGTTAATGTAGCCGAGGTAGTCGCAGGGGTTATACGACTTGTAGTCGCGACCGCCGAAGTTGAAGATGAAACCGCCGTTTACGGTTACGTTGATGTCGATAGGACGGCCGAAGGCGATGTTGTTGAAGTTGTCGCCATAGAAGCCGGCGCGGCCTTCAGCGAAGAAGTCGACATACTTGCACAGGCGGAAGCGGAGCTGGATACCTGCCGATACGGGTAGAGCCCATGTGTTCGATTTGGGTCGTCCGGCATCCGATACGATATTGCCTGCAGGACGGTATTTCCAGCCGTAAGTGCCACCGATGCCTACGAAAGGCACTATAGAGAATACGCGCTTGCTGTTTACTCCGCCAAGCGAGTTGAACATATCCCACATGAAGTCGAAGTTGGCACCTACATAGTAGAATTTATTGAAGGTCTCGTTCTCGTAGTGGAGTGGGCCGCCGTTGAATGCGAGACGCCAGCCCAGGTATGGCGAGAACCAGCGGCCGAAGCCGAGATTATAGTTTACGGTAGCGTGTGCGTTTTTATGTGCTCCTTCGGCTTTGTTTTCCATAAAAGGAGTGGCCACGCCGGCACCAATCTGGAGGAACCAGTTGTCGTGTTTGTCTACATAATAATGTGTCTTGCAGGGAACTTCGGTCAATACAGCGGTTTCTTCCACAACGATGGTTTCTTCCTGTGCGTTTGCCTCGAAAGCGGGCACAAGGAGTGCGCAGCAGGCAGCAGTGGTAAATAAGACGTTCTTTTTCATAATGCAGTAGTTTTGTTAGACTTTTTCAATTTCTTGTATTGGTGTGATGAGGGGGATGCTTGGGTTGTTGAAACGTGTTTTTGTCCCTCGCGAGCCTTTCCTCGAGCCTTCCTTGCGGTCGGTTTGAAATTATAACACCGCAATTTTAATCATTGTTCAAGCTTATGCAAAAAAAACGTAAATCGCCGCACATTGCACCGTGCGGCCGCCCTCGCGGACGGTCGACAAGAAGAAGCAGTGTCAGGCGGAATAATAATTGTCTGGCCCCTTTACCACAGGTTGAAGCGGTAGCCTATCACGGCCTCGCCGCTGAATGTGCCGCCGGTGTAGGTGGTCTTGTGGTTGTTGATTATGGCTAAGTCGGTCATGCCTACGAGGCCGCCGAACCAACGCCCTGCGTTCCATACCACCGACAGCTTGGCGCGGTTGAACATCGACAGCGACACCTTGCGTGACTTGCCCTCTATCCACGGTGTCACGTAGCCGTCGCGCACACCTATGATTGGCGATTCGCTTATCCCCAGCGTCCAGTGTTTGGCGAAGACCCAGTTGTAGCCATAGCCTATCCTCACGGCATAGTTGTTTGTTTTCACACGGTAGTTGTAGTCCGGCGCCCAGGTCTCGGGCAGCTGGTCGAGGTAGCTTGGTGGTAGCTCGTTGAAGCGGAAATCGAGGCGCTGGGCATATATCGAGAACCCGGTGTAGAACGAGCCTTGGCTGCGCTTTTGTATGCGGCTGTAGTTGAACGAGGCCGCCTCGGAGTATTTTTTGTGGTTGAAGAAATAATATGCGTCGATGCCCCATGAGGCGTTGTTGATACCGTTGAAGGTGTAGTTGGGGCGGCTTGGGGCGGAGGCGTCGCCGAACTTGCGTATGGTGGTGCCTATATCGTTGCGTATGAGATAGGCCTCTGCGGAGAACAGCATGCAGTTGAAGCCGAAGCGGAGGCGCTGGCGCGAGCGGTCTACTCCGGTGATGAGCTTGCTGATATTGATGTCGTAGCCGGCCGATAAGGCAAGGTAAGATACATAGAGACCGACCGACGTGGAAGGCTCGGTGGCCATGAGCATTGTTTTGTTGTCGGGGAGCTGGAAGCTGTAGCCGTCCATCCAGCTGTCGGCAGTGATTTTGGCGCTGAACTTGTAGCCCGTGCCCTGCACGTAGGTGGTGTCGTAGCCATTGAAGAACTCGTTGCCCCAGCGGTAGGTGTTCACTACAAAACGCGGAAATTTACCCATGGCTGCGATAGAGTCAAGGTCGAATGAGAATGAACGTGCATGCGGGGCCGCACTGCAGGCAACAACGCACACTATCAGCATTGCAAACAATCTTTTCAGTCCTGTCATATTGCAGAAACGTGGGTTCCGATGCCGCAAAATTACGAAAAAAACCAGAACAGCCAACCATGAGTCCTATGTCATTGTGCTTTTATGAAAGTTTTTGTGTAATTTTGCACAACCTAACACCCTATTCCAAATTATGCAGGAGAAAATCATCATCCTCGACTTCGGCTCGCAGACCACCCAGCTTATAGGGCGTCGAATCCGCGAGTTGAACATCTATAGTGAAATCATCCCCTACAACAAGTATCCCTACGGCCAGGAGGCAGAGCAAGACATCATCGGTGTAATCTTGTCGGGCAGCCCTCTGTCGGTATACGACGAAGGCGCCTATAAGGTTGACATCCCCGCCATTGCTGCGGCAGTACCCGTGCTCGGCATCTGCTACGGAGCACAGCTCATGTCGCTGTCCTATGGCGGCAAGGTAGAGCCGGCTCCCTCGCGCGAGTATGGCCGTGCTAACCTCAACTACGTCGACAGCGCATGCGCCCTTTTTGAGGGCATTGAGCCGGGGGCGCAGGTATGGATGAGCCACGGCGATACTATCACGGCACTTCCCGAGTCATTCCGCAGGGTAGCGTCGACCGCCGAAGTACATCTGGCAGCTTTCGAAGCCGGCCCCCGCATGTGGGGAGTGCAGTTCCACCCCGAGGTGTACCACAGCGAGTGCGGCATGCGTCTGCTCGAAAACTTCGCTGTGCGCGTATGCGGTGCCAAGTGCTCGTGGAGCGCGCAGTCGTTTATCGAAAGCACCGTGGCTGAGCTGAAGGCAACCCTCGGCGACGACCGTGTGATACTCGGCCTCAGTGGCGGTGTGGACTCTTCCGTGGCTGCCGTGCTCCTCAACCGTGCTATCGGCGACCGCCTCACCTGTATATTCGTAGACCACGGCATGCTCCGCAAGAATGAGTTCGCCGACGTGCTCCGCGACTATCAATGCCTTGGCCTGAACGTAATCGGCGTGGACGCCTCCGAGAAATTCTTCGCTGACCTCGCCGGCGTCATCGACCCCGAGCGCAAGCGCAAAATCATAGGTGCCGACTTCATTGAGGTATTTGATGCCGAAGCTGCCAAAATCACCGATGCTCGCTGGCTTGCACAGGGCACAATATATCCCGACTGTATCGAGTCGCTTTCCATTACAGGCACAGTCATCAAGAGCCACCACAACGTGGGCGGCCTCCCCGAGCGCATGAACCTGCGCCTGTGCGAGCCGCTCCGACTGCTCTTCAAAGACGAAGTGCGTGCCGTGGGCCGTGCTCTCGGCATGCCCGAGCACCTCATCTCGCGCCACCCCTTCCCCGGCCCGGGTCTCGCCGTGCGCATCCTCGGAGATGTTACCCGCGAGAAAGTGGCTGTACTTCAGGAAGCCGACCACATATTCATACAGGGCCTCCGCGACAGCGGCCTCTACAATCAGGTATGGCAGGCTGGCGTTATACTCCTCCCCGTGCAGAGCGTGGGCGTGATGGGCGACGAACGCACCTACGAGCGTGCTGTAGCACTCCGCGCCGTAACCTCTACCGATGCCATGACCGCCGATTGGGCGCACCTTCCCTACGATTTCCTCGCCAAAGTATCGAACGATATCATCCGCCGAGTGCGAGGCGTGAACCGCGTATGCTACGACGTATCCTCGAAGCCGCCAGCCACAATTGAGTGGGAATAATTTGTATGTAATTTTGAATTTGAAATGCCGGCCACGGAAAACTCTGCTTTCCGTGGCCTTTTCGTTGCAGTGGAATTACAACTTTTTTGTCATTTACTAATGTACGTATGTTAAATGGTGACGGAGATTTTCGAAGTCAAGAGTGTGTTGGATTGTTGAAAAATGCTGGTATTATCGTATCCAATCCGCCGTTTTCTCTCTTTAGGGAATACGTCTCGCAGGTAGTTCAGTACAATAAAAATCTCCAAATAATTGTTTGTGGCTCACTGATTTGGATATGACGGTAAAGACCTTGCCATAAACGGGAAGTGTCCGTATTTCGAAGAATAAACAATCGGTTAAGGCATCATTGGAAAAATCTGTCTTTATTTGCTTGAATAGGATTGTGCTTTTCAGTTAGTTATGATTGTGATATTTGGGAATTTTACTAATTTTGTAGCATAATATAATAATCAACTCATAGATTGCAATGAAAAAGATATTTTTGGGCGCACTGGCGCTGACCGCTTTTGCGGCAACGGCCTCCGCAGAGACTCCGCTGTGGTTGCGCGACGCCAGGATTTCGCCTGACGGCAAGCAGATTGCCTTCACCTATAAGGGTGAGATTTTCACTGTGCCTGTGGCCGGTGGCGAAGCACGTCGCCTTACATCGCAGCCTTCCTACGAGACTTCGCCCGTGTGGAGTCCCGACAGCAAGACTATTGCTTTCGCTTCCGACAGAAACGGCAATTTCGATGTATATACCATGGCCGCCGACGGAAAGTCGGCGAAGTGGAACCGCCTTACATTCAACTCCGCCGGCGAGGTGCCCCAGGCTTTCAGCCCCGACGGAAAGAATGTGTACTATTCGGCGTCCATTCAAGACCCCGTGGAGAGTGCTCTCTTCCCCTCGGGCCGCATGAGCGAGCTGTATTCGGTGCCTGTGTCCGGCGGTGCGCCAGTGCAGGTGCTCGCCACTCCGGCCCTTGCCATGTCGTGGGCTCCCGACGGCAAGAGCTTCCTCTATCAGGATGTGAAGGGCTTTGAGGATACCTGGCGCAAGCATCACACCTCGTCGGTAACACGCGATATATGGCGGTATACTCCCGCCACAGGGAGCCACGAGGCTGTAATCAATGCCGCAGGCGAAGACCTCGACCCCGTGGATGCCGGCGACTACATATACTTCATCAGCGAGCGTGCGCCGCAGAAGTCGCTCAACGTGTATAAGGCTTCCAAGGCGAACCCTGCCGATGCAAAGGCCATAACTTCTTTCAAGAAGCACCCCGTGCGCTTCCTCAGCCGCGCTGACAACGGCACTCTCGCTTTCACATACGACGGCGAAATCTACACCATGGCCGAGGGCGGCAAGCCCGCAAAGGTAAAAATCGACCTTGTGGCGGACTTCCCCGAGGAAGTGGAACGCGTAAGCACCACCCGTGCATCGGGTGCCTCGGCTTCGCCCGACGGAAAGCAGGTTGCCTTCCTCTATCGCGGCGATGTGTATGTGACATCGGTGGAGTATCCCACCACCAAGCAAATAAGCAATACCCCCGAGGCTGAGAAGCACGTGTCGTGGGGCAGCGACTCCACGCTCTACTATACCTCGGAGCGCGACGGCCGCTACAATATCTACAAGGCTTCGTTTGTCAAAACTGCCGACGAACCCGACTTCGCACATGCCACTCTCATAAACGAAGAGCCTGTGTTCAAGGCCGACAGGCACGAGCGCACTGCGCCCGACATGTCGCCCGACGGCAAGTCGCTTGCCTTTATCCTCGACCGCACCAAGCTCTGCGTGATGGATGTGAAGAGCGGCAAGGTGCGCCAGCTCACCGACGGCTCTACAAACCGCAGCCGAGGCGGCGCCTTCAACTTTGTATGGTCGCCAGACTCGAAGTGGATTGCTCTTGAGGTCGTAGACAAGAAACACGACCCCTACAGCGACATTGCCTTAATCAACGTGGCCGACGGTACGATGACGAACATCACTCAGAGCGGTTACTTCGACTCCGACCCCAAATGGGTGCTCGGTGGCGAGGCTCTTCAGTTCGCATCGGAGCGCTACGGTATGCGTAATCACGCGTCGTGGGGCTCGCAGAGCGATGTTTTCCTCGTATTCATGAACCAGGACGCTCTCGACCGCTTCAAGCTCAGCAAGGAAGAGCGCGAAATCTACGACAAGAAGAAAGACGAGGCCAAGAAAGCGGCAAAGGCGGCCGCCGACAAGGATAAGAAAGACAAGAAAGGCGACAAGGACGGCGATAAGAAAGACGACAATAAGAAGGACGAAAAAGAGCCTGTCGTAGTTGAACTCGCCGGAATATCCGACCGCCAGGTGCGCATCACTCCCATGTCGACCGATTTAATCGACGCCATTGTGGACGGCGACGGTAAGACTCTCTACTTCATATCCGGCGCAGACAACGGTGCCTTCATCTGGGAATACGACCTCGACGATGAGGAACTCAAGATGAAGAAGAAACATCCCTCGTCCTATGCTTACTTCGACCGCAGCGCCGACGGCAAGCAGCTCTTCCTCTTCGGTTCGTCGCTGAGCCAGTTCGGCTCTACATCCAAGCCTATCTCGCTGAGCGCGCGTAAGAACCTCGACCGTGCCGCAGAGCGCCGCTATATCTTCGACAATATCGAGCGTGAGGAGCGCGAGCGCTTCTATACCGCCGACATGCACGGCGTAGACTGGGCGTCGATGTGTACCGACTACCGCCGCTTCCTGCCGCATATCAACAACAACCGCGACTTTGCCGAGATGCTCAGCGAGCTGCTGGGCGAGCTGAACGTGAGCCACACCGGCGCAGGCTACCGCGGCGGCTACGATGCTCCGGCCCCCGAGAGCACTGCCGCTCTTGGCGCGCTCTACGACCTCGCCTACACAGGCAAGGGTGCGCGCATTGCCGAGGTATTGCCAAAGTCGCCACTGGCCGCTGTGCGCCCGCTGGTACAATCCGGCGACATCGTGCTTAAGGTCAACGGCGAAGAGGTGACTACCGAAATGCCTGTCGACCGCCTCCTCACCGACCTCGCCGGCAAGCGCACTAAAATCACGATAAAGGGTGCCGACGGCAATACCCGCGACATCGTGCTCAAGCCTGTATCAGCGGCCCGCCAGAACGCTCTTCTCTACGACCGATGGGTGAAGCGCCGCGCACACGATGTAGACAGTCTCTCGAACGGACGTCTCGGATATGTGCATATCAGCTCGATGGATGATGACTCATTCCGCAAGGTGTACTCCGACCTCCTCGGCAAGTACAACGACCGCGAAGGCGTGGTGATTGACATCCGTTGGAACGGTGGCGGCCGTCTTCACGAAGACATCGAAGTGCTGCTAAGCGGCAAGAAATATTTCACTCAGGAAATTCGCGGCGAAGAAACCTGCGACATGCCTTCGCGACGCTGGAACAAGCCGTCTATAATGCTTATGAGCGAGGCTTGCTACTCCAACGCCCATGGCACCCCCTGGGTGTACAAGAACCGCGGCCTCGGCTCGCTGGTAGGTATGCCCGTACCTGGCACTATGACCTCGGTGAACTGGGTGACCACACAGGATCCCACGCTTTTCTTCGGAATTCCTGTGGTAGGCTATCGTCTGGCCGACGGCTCCGTGCTCGAGAACCAGCAGCTTGAACCCGACGTGAAGGTGGCGAACAATCCCGAGACAATAGTCAAGGGTGTCGACGAGCAGCTCAAGGCTGCTGTCAAAGAGCTCCTCCGTCAGATAGACGCCGCAAAATGAAAATTATAGCAGAGAGCAGTTCCACCCGTACGGAGTGGAGTCTGGTCGAAGGGTCGACCGTGGTGGAGCATGCCTTCACCACCGGTCTGAACCCTTATTTTCAGTCGCGCCGCGAAATCTCGCACAGCATAAGGCTCGAGCTTCCCGAAGCTTTCTTCAAGCGCCGCTGGGACCATATATACTTCTATGGCGCCGGCTGCGGTAACACGGAGAAATGCAAGATGATTGAGTCCTCGCTGGTGGCTCAGTTCAAGACGCCCGTCACTGTAGAGAGCGATATGCTCGGGGCTGCCCGAGGCCTGCTTGTGCGCCGTGCCGGTCTCGCCTGTATTCTCGGCACCGGCTCCAACTCGTGCCTCTACAACGGTAGCGAGATTGTGAAGACTGTGGCGCCTCTGGGCTTCATACTCGGCGACGAAGGCTCAGGCGCGTATATGGGCAAGCAGCTCATCGCTGACATTCTCAAGGGGCTTGCGCCGGCCGACCTTGCCGTCGATTTCTTCGAGAAGTTCGCCGTTTCGCAGAATGTGCTCCTCAACGATGTGTATACCAACAGTCTGCCTTCGCGCACGCTTTCGCGCTATTCCACCTTCCTTGCCGAGCATATCGACAATAAGTACTGCTACGAGCTGGTCTACAACTCCTTTATGCGCTTCTTTGAGCGAAATATCGTTGCCTACGACTATAAGGCGCAGCCTTTATGCTTTGTAGGCTCCACCTGTATGCTGTACAAGGATATTCTCAAGCGTGTGGCTGCCGACTTCGGCGCGCAGATTGCCAAGGTGCGTCGCAACTCAATGCCCGGCCTCATCGAGTACCACGCCGAGGACTGAGGTAGCCTCATGGCACTCTGCCATAACGAATAAAGATTCAGTTCTTTAAATACCGTTTACTTATGCAGCATAGCTGCTACTAACCGCATTAGCGGTGTCAATAAATATAGGCTATGGCAAGCGCTGCGTAGCTGCGCGTAGCCATAGTAAAAAGGCAAAATAAGCAATGCAAGCTCCGGCAGGAGCGAGATAAAATCTGCGAATACGTAGGTTATCTCGCTCCTGACGGAGCTTAATATAGATGTGGGATATAATTACCTATGGCATCGCGCAGCTACGCAGCGCTTGCCATAGGCTACAATTATAGGCGTCGCTATGGCGGCTTATTGCAGCTATGCTGCACCAATGCTTAAATAAGCGTTCAGGATGAGTACTGAAAAGACCCTAAACAGAAGTCGCAATACGAAGGAAACAGATGTTTATTCGTCGGCGCCTTTGCTGTCGGTGTTAAGCTCCGAGGGATGCTTCAGGAAGTACTGGCGGAGAAGCTCGTCGATGTTGAAGTAGTAGCCGTCTGCGGCTTTGCCTTTGGCTTCTACGGCGATATAGTCGTAGTACGGCGGCTCGAAGCGCTGGCTCTTGGCCGTTCTGCCCGAGAGATTGAGGAAGTCGTACTCATGCTGCGGATACACTACTATGAAGGCGTTTTCGGCGTCGGTGCCGGTGCCCGATGCGGCAATCACGAGAAGCAGGTGGTTGAGCTTGTACTGCCATATCTTGGCGAGGTCGTACTTGCGGTTCTGCTCGTACACGTATATGCGGTTTGTGAGCTGTCGCAAATCCACGGGGTTGTCGTCGAGCACCTGCATGGCGTAGTCTAGCATCTTCTCGCGGTCGGCGCGAGTGCGCTTCTCCTTTGCGTAGATAGGCAGCAGCTCGTTGAGCAGCGCCTGGTTGGGAGCTTCGCGATAGGGGTCGTAGTCTTCCTGGAAGAAAGTCCCGTAGTAGAAGTATTGGAATTCATCTGCCGTCATGAGAGTGTCGTTTTTCATGAACGACTCATAGAGGCGCGGATAGTAGTATTTCGAGGCTGGGTCTGTCGTGGCCTTTTCGATAGCGTCGAGGTCGGGGCGGCCGAGCTCGGCACGGGCGCCGGGTTTTGCCGCAAGGCATGATGCCGCCAATGCAAGTGTGGCTGCGGCCAGGGTGAGGAGACGTTTCATCATATCAGCGAGGCGATGGCTATTGCGGCCATGGAGGTGGTGACTACACACGGCAGACCTTTGGCGCACAGGTATTCAACAAATCGTGAGGATGTAATGGCGATGCACGGGGCTGCCGGTGTCCGCATATATGCGATGGCGCCGAGTACGGCCCCTGCGGAAGCGCATAATATGACGGAGGCGGCTGTAGGGGCTATCATATAGCCTATGGCAGCGCCGGCTATGGTGGCGAGAGCCACGTATGGCAGGCCCTTGGCGGTCATGACGAGGGCTTTGGGCTGGAGGACGCGCAGGCCAAGCACTATAGCTGATGCAACGCCCCAGAATATGAGTATTTTGGCGTCTACATAGATTGCGCCGGCAAGGTGGGCGCATACCAGCGCCGCGTAGGCTGCCGCTACTGCGGGTATCCTTGGCACAAATGTGGCCACGACGGCAGCAAGCGACAGTATTATGGTGATGATAGATAATGCAGTGAAAGTCATATCGCAAATTTAGCAATAATATGCCGAACGGCTCCCCGTGCTCATGGCTTTTTGGTTTTATTTCACTTACTTTAACCTTGAAAATGCTACCTTCGCGACATACGCCTGCTCCGCCCAACAAGCTGTTGCTGTGACTTATGCGGTCGTACTTCCCGCTTTTTTTCGAGGGAAGCGGATAAAAGCAGCCGGAGGTCGGGCTGATGTGTGGCCCTGACCTCCGGCTTTATTGTGTTCGATGTGTGTACGTTTTATTTCTTCACTAGAGCTTCGGTGTCGCGCGCAATCATGAGTTCTTCGTCGGTGGGGATGACCACTACCTTGACCTTGGAGTCGGCCGAAGAAATAACAGTCTCGGTGCCGCGTGTCACTGCGTTTACGGCCTTGTCGATATCCACGCCAATGAAGTCCAGAGTAGAGCAGACGTCGGCACGGAGTCCGGCCTGGTTCTCGCCTACACCGCCGGTGAATACTATGATATCTACACCGCCCATTTCGGCTGCATATGCGCCGATATACTTGGTGATGCGGAGCATATACATATCCAGGGCGAGGCGTGCGCGTTCGTTGCCGGCCTCTACGGCGGCTTCTATTTCGCGCATGTCGCTGCTTACGCCGCTCACGCCGAGTACGCCGCTCTCCTTGTTGATTATATTCTGGAGCTGTTCGGCAGAGAGCTTGTGCTTGGTCATGAGGTATGTGAGCGCACCGGGGTCAACGTCGCCCACGCGTGTGCCCATCATTAGGCCTTCTACCGGAGTGAGGCCCATTGATGTATCCACGCACTTGCCGCCGACTACAGCAGCCATTGAGGCGCCGTTGCCGATGTGGCAGGTTATGATGCGCTGCTTGTTCACGTCCACGCCGAGGAACTCGCACACGCGGCCGCTTACGTAGCGGTGGCTGGTGCCGTGGAAGCCGTAGCGGCGTACGCCGTCTTCCTCATAATATTTGTAGGGAAGTGCGTACATATATGCCTTTGCTGGCATGGTCTGGTGGAAGGCGGTGTCGAATACTCCTACCTGAGGCACGTCGGGCAGAATGGCTGTAATGGCGTCGATTCCTGTCATGTTGGCGGGATTGTGGAGGGGCGCTATGTCGTAGCACTCGCGTATTTTTGCCTTTACGGCATCGTCGATGAGCACGCTTTGGCTGAATTTCTCGCCGCCGTGTACCACACGGTGACCTACAGCGTCGATTTCATTGTAGCTCTTGATGCAACCTTCCTTGGGGTCGGTAAGGTTGGAGAGAATGGCCTTTACGGCTTCGTTGTGGTCAATGAGACCGAGCTCCACAATTTCTTTGGAACCGTCGGCACGCTTGAACTTGAGGAAGCCGCCGGGGAGGCCTATTTTCTCTACGCCGCCTTCGGCCATAGTGTCGGCCTTGCTACCCTGAAGGTCGATGAGCTTATACTTCACCGAGCTACTGCCCGAGTTTAATACGAGGATTTTCATGGTTTTTTAAATTCCTTTGAGGCCGATGGCCTGGTTGCAGGTAATAATGATAGTTTTGTAGATGTCTTCGGGGAAGCAGCCGCGCGAGAGGTCGTTGACGGGTGCTGCGAGGCCCTGGAGTACGGGGCCTACGGCCTGTACGCCGCCGAGACGCTGCACGAGCTTGTATGCGATGTTGCCTACTTCGAGCGAGGGGAAGATGAGCACGTTGGCACGACCACTCAGAGGGCTGTTGGGCGCCTTGCTGTTTGCTACAGAGGGCACGAGGGCTGCGTCGGCCTGCAGCTCGCCGTCGAGGATGAGTGCGGGGTCGAGCTGGTGTGCGAGTTGTGTGGCTTCAATCACCTTATCCACGCTCTCGCTCTTGGCCGAGCCTTTGGTGGAGAATGAGAGCAGCGCCACGCGCGGTTCTATGCCGGCGATGTCGCGGGCGGTCTTGGCCGATGCTACGGCTATCTGTGCGAGCTCGGGAGCGGTGGGGCTGGGAACTACGGCGCAGTCGGCGAAGATGAGGATGCCGTCGGTACCGTAGGGCGAGCCTTCGGGAAGAAGCATTACGAATGCGCCCGATACCACGCTGATGCCGGGCATGGTCTTGATGACCTGGAAGGCCGCGCGGAGCACGTTGCCTGTGGTATTCATTGCACCGGCTACCTGGCCGTCTGCGTCGCCTGCCTTGACCATGAGGCAACCCAGATAGAGGGGGTTGGCGGTTGTGAGACGGGACTCTTCCATGGTGATACCCTTGCTTTTGCGGAGCTCGTAGAACAAGGGAGCATAGCGGTCGATTACGGTCTCGTCGGCCGGGTCGACTATTGTGGCTTGGTCGATATGGTTCAACTTGAGTTCTTTCGCCATGGCGAGGATTTCCTTGGCGTTGCCGATAAGGATGATGTCGGCAAGACGGTCGGCAATAATGCGGTCGGCGGCGGTGAGAGTACGGGCTTCAAGGCCTTCGGGCAACACTATGCGCTGACGGTGTTCGCGTGCGCGCGAAGTGAGGTGTGTGAACAAATCCATTTCTTCCTTATGGTGTGGGTTAGCGTTGATTATGAGGAGTGCTGCAAAATTACGAAAAAAATCGCTTAGGGTGTTCATATTAAGGCAAAAAAATGGCCGCCGTATAAAATGCAGCAGCCTCAACGTAATGCTTGTAAGCAATAAAGCCTACGTTCTGTAATGTTTACGATGCTCTTGGCTCTCACTGTGGCCGTATTCATATTCTGCGGCAGTTTGCCTGCACATGTGGCGATAAAAAGGTAGTGATTATTGTTTGATTTTGCCGAAGATGCCCCCAACTTTTTTATGCGCGACGGTGTTTCATATCTACAGGCGCCGGTATGTGCGGCGTCTATAACGCTTCAATTATCAATGTTCTAATTCAATATTATTATTTATGGTACGCTCCAAGACTCAACGGCGCAACCGCATAAGTGTATGGGTGGCAATCGGCGCAATTTTTCTTATTATTCTGCTTATTATCTGGCTCACGTTCGCCGATATCACGGGTAACACCGATGTGGCGGCCTTCCTTGCTCCTTATATCATTAATCATCCTGTAATTTAGAGCTTATGATGACCCAACTCATGAATGTGTCGACCGACCACATAGGGTGGCTCGTGTGGATGGTATGGATTTTGATAGGCGTTTTTGCCTCTATGGTGGCTCAGCGTTATACAGGAGGGCGTCGCACCTTCCTTTTCGACCTTGTGATAGGTGTTGTCGCCTCGGTTCTCGGCGGCTATCTTTCGACTCGCTTCCTCGGCGATACGCCTGTGCAGCTGTTCCTGCTCTCTGTGCTCGGCGCCGTTTTCTTCGTCGCCGCGGTTCTGTGGGTCACCGGCAGCCTTACCGCACGCTTCCGCAAGGACGAGGGGCCGGACGAATAGAATGACCGCAGTTTTCACTGCGGCAATGAAAGAGCAGGAGGCAGTTCAATTGCGACACTGCCTCCTGTGCTATTGGAATACTGATTTTTCGGTTATCGGCTGTGTCCAGGCCGGTTCAGCTTGTGGAGAAATCGGTCGGAAAGCCATTGGCGGAGCGGGATGTCGTATACCTTGACACTTGCGTATGCAATTGCAACAGAGGCAATGAATATGCTCGCCGCTACCCAAAGATGCGTGCCGAGCGGCGCATCGACATGCTGTGCTGCCCAGTTCATCTGTACATAAATCATAGGATAGTGAGTGATATAGAGCGGATATGAAATCATGCCAAGCCATTTGCAAATGGCTGTTGTGCGTTTCCCTTTCAGCTCGCTTCCGGCTCCGGCGGCTACGATTGCCGGATACACGAACAGGATTATTGCGGCGCAATACAAACCGTTGAGCCATTCATACGACTCTCCTCCGATATGCGGAACTACCAGTGTTGCGGCTACTGCGAGTGAGCACCACGTCATGGCACCGCGTCGGATGTTGACCGATTTCGGTCGCGAAGGACATTACGACCGCACTATACAGCATCTTGTCGAGAAATACGGCCCCGACGGCTATCTGACTATATGGATGCCGCAGAGCGACAATGCCGTGCGGCTTGAAGAATTACGCAGTATAATAGCAAATAAGGAGTCTCTGCGAAGCATATTCGACCGCCTCTTTGATGAAGAGACAAGCGAGTAGATAAATTCTGAAACTCACCTTTGATAGCAGAGCTGTGGTGCCACAGTGCTGAAAAGAAGTATTATAAACGAAAGTCAGTCTTTGTTTTCGATTTTCGGGGCTTGTGCTGTGCTCTTCTTTTTGTGGTGGCGACGTGCCGACGTCTTTTTGCCCTTGTCTTTTCGCACTTCGGGTGATTGCGTTTTTTCGGGCGATTGTGCGTTGGCAGTCTTTGCCTTGGACTTTCCGTCGTTTCTGCGGCAACGGTCTTTGCCGCCGCGGTTGAGGTCTTTGGCGTTCCCACGGCCTGAGCCTTTGCGGCCGTGGCGTCCGTTGCGGTCGCCGGCAGCCTCGCCTTTATACTCGGGTGCGGAGCCGAACTCGGCGGGTACTTCCTCGCGGCGCACCTCTATCTCGAGGAATTTCTCAATCTGTGCCCAGCGGCGTTGGTCGCGCTCGCTTACAAATGTGACCGCTTTGCCGTCGGCATTGGCGCGCGCCGTGCGTCCTACGCGGTGTACATAGTCTTCGGCTTCGTGAGGCACGTCGTAGTTGACAACCATTTCGATGTCGTCGATGTCGATGCCACGGGCTATGATGTCAGTGGCGATGAGGATGTCGACACGTCCGGCCCTGAAGTTGTGCATCACTTCCTCGCGTGCGGCCTGGTCGAGGTCGGAGTGCATCTCGGCAGTCTTCCACTTACTCCGGCGCATGGCTTGCGACAGCTCGCGCACCTTGAGTTTCGACGACGAGAACACTATTACGCGCTTGTTGTAGCCTTGCTCGAAGAGGTGCTTCAGCAGATGCTCTTTCTGCGGCTCATGGCAGATGAATACCGACTGGTCGACCTTCTCGGCAGGCTTGGAGACGGCGATTTTCACTTCCTTGGGCTGATAGAGGATGCTTGCGGCGAGCTGCTGTATCTTTTTGGGCATTGTTGCCGAGAACATGAGCGTCTGGCGGTCGGTCGGCAGTTCAGCCACTATGCGCATAATATCTTCGTAGAAGCCCATGTCGAGCATGCGGTCGGCTTCATCGAGGATAAAGTACTCTACTTTAGAGAGGTCGACGTATCCCATTTTTATGTGGGCGAGGAGACGTCCGGGGGTGGCTATTACCATGTCGGCGCCGTTTCGGAGGGCATGCTGCTGCTGCGCGAATGCTTTGCCGTCGTTGCCGCCGTGAATGGCGAGGCTGCTTACGGGGAGATAGTATGAGAAGCCTTCGAGCTGGCGGTCTATCTGCTGGGCGAGCTCGTGTGTGGGCACCATTACCACAGCGCGCACGCTTCGGTGGTCGGGACGGCGCTCTGCAAGGAGGTCTATCACGGGCAGCACGTATGCGGCGGTCTTGCCGGTGCCGGTCTGGGCGCAGGCAATGAGGTCGTAGCCGTCGAGGATGATGTCGATAGCCTGTTCCTGAATAGGAGTGCACTCCTCGAAGTGCATGGCATCGAGGGCGTCAAGTATGTCGTCGCTGAGGTTCAGTTCGTCAAATCTCATGTAAGAGTTCTTGCAGATTATATGCGGGCGCCACCCCGTATAATTGTTATGTTTTAGATTAGTTCTCGTCGGGTTCGTCGTCGAAGTTGAAATCCCAGCCGTCGTCGGCGATAGAGTCGGAGAAGCGGCTCAGCTCGCGTCCTTCGCGCTTTGTGGGGCGTCCGAGGCCCTTGCGGCGGTCTATGAAGCCCGATATTTTCACTACTTCGAGCAGGTCGTACTGGTCTTGCGGAGTGAGGTTCTCCAAATAGTCGGGTACGAGCTTGGCGCCGAGCCGGTTCTGGGTTACGGCTTTCACCCTGAAAGTGTATGTCACGGGCGACTTGCGCACGTGTATTATGTCGCCTTCGGAGACTGTGCGCGAGGGCTTTACGGCCACTGCGGGGTTCCCCATGGTGACGCGCCCTTTCTTGCAGGCTTCGGTGGCGATAGTGCGCGTCTTGAAGATGCGCACAGCCCATAGCCATTTGTCTATTCGTACGTCAGCCATTTTTTTTGTTTAGGAGTTTCGAGTTTAGGAGTTTAGAAGGCGCATTACTTGTTGTTGAACTTGCACATGGCGTTGCCGAGTCCGGCGAGCACGAACTCTCGGATTGCCTCGCATGCTATGGGGATACGCTCGCGCAGCAACTCCTGCTGGTCGGCGGGGAAGCGACCGAGCACATAGTCTACCTGACAACCGCGGGGATAATCGTTGCCGATGCCGAAGCGCAGGCGCGGATATGCCTGAGTGCCGAGCATCTGTGCAATGTTCTTCAGCCCATTGTGGCCGGCATCGCTGCCGTTGCCCTTGAGGCGTATCGCGCCGACGGGTAGAGCGATGTCGTCGACCACTACAAGGATGTGGTCAGGCTCTATGCCCTCCTGTTCTTTCCAGTATCGCACGGCATTGCCGCTCAAGTTCATGTATGTGGAAGGCTTCAGGAGCACCACCTGTTTGTTTTTGATGCGTCCGCGCCCCACATCGCCGTAGCGACCGGTGGAAAAAGAAATATTGGACGCCTCGGCGAAGGCGTCCAATATCATAAATCCGATGTTGTGGCGGGTACCGCGATATTCATCGCCTATGTTACCCAGCCCAACAATAAGGTACTTCATTAAGAGGTTGCCTTTTATTATTTGGCAGCGGCAGCAGCGGCACCACGGGCGGCACGGGTGAGCTGTACGGCGCAAACAACGGCGTTCTTGGCATTGACAAGTTCGAGACCTTCGAAGTTGAGCTCGCCAACCTGGAGGGTCTTGCCGAGGCCGAGGCTGTCGACGTTGATGATGAGACGCTCGGGGATAGCGGTGTAGGGAGCGCGTACTTTGAGCTTCTTCATGGAGAGGGTGAGCTTACCACCGGCTTTCACACCTTCTGCGTGGCCTTCGAGCTTCACGGGAACTTCGATGGTTACGGGCTTTTCGGGGAACACTTCGAGAAGGTCGATGTGGAGGATGTTGTCCTTTACGGGGTGGAACTGGAGGTCCTTGAGGACTGCCATGCGCTTTTCGCCGTTGATTTCGAGTTCTATAGCGAAGATTTCGGGAGTATAGATGAGTTTGCGCACAGCTTCGTTGGTTACAACGAGGTCGGTAGTGATGAGGCCCTTGCCGTTACCGATTTCTACAATCTTTTCACCGGCTTTGAGTGTGCCTGCGAAGGGGAGGTCGATGATTTTGCCGCCGTTGAGTACTGCGGGAATCATGTTCTGCTGACGGAGCGCCTTGGCTGCTTTCTTGCCGAGGTCGGTGCGGGGCTGGGCGCTGAGCTGAAATACTTTCATTTTCTTGTGTAATTGCTTGTGTTACTAAAAATTAAGACGTGCTTCCTAATTTCCCATCACACGGGGATGCTAAAAAGCACCGCAAAGGTACGACTTTTTTTCTTAATTTCCAAATAATTAGAGGTTGTTTAATAATGCTTGTTAACGACAGGGCCGAAAATTTTGAGGCGGATTTATTCCTGCGGCAAAGGAGCATAGCTGGCTATGCGACAGAAGCAAAGGGATAAAGACGCTCAAAAGTTTCGGAGGCGACGCTAACTTCATTATTTGCAACCTTAAATAAAAATTTATAATTACCTTTGCATGGTGCCTTTTATGTTAATGCGCATTTACTCGTCGGTCACATAGCCCGCTATGCTCCCTCCTCGTAAACTGCACCTTAACATAAAATTCACCACCCTCTCCTTAACAATGATTATTAAACAACCTCTTAAAGTATTCCCTGTGCCGTCATGGCGCGCGCCACTTTCATGAAGCCTGCCACGTTAGCCCCCTTCACGTAGTTTACATAGCCTGTTTCGTCGTCGGGGTCTTTGCCGAAGCGCACGCACTGGGCGTGGATGTCGGCCATGATGTTGGCGAGGCGTGCGTCGACTTCATCTGCCGTCCACGACAGTTTCTGCGAGTTCTGCGCCATTTCGAGTCCCGATGTGGCTACACCGCCGGCGTTGGCAGCCTTGCCGGGCGCATAAAGTATTCTGGCGGCGAGAAATTCGTGGATAGCTTCGGGGGTGGAAGGCATGTTGGCGCCTTCGCTTACAGCGAATGTGCCGCCGGCGAGAAGGGCGCGGGCATCGTCGCCGTCCAGCTCGTTCTGTGTTGCCGAGGGCATGGCGATGTCGCACTGTACGTGGCGCCACGGGCGTTCGCCGAGCAGGTATGTGAGTTCGGGGTATTCTTCAAGCGCTTCGCTCAGACGGCCGCGGTATAGCTCCTTGATGTCGAATATATGCTGAAGCTGCTCGTCGGTGAAGCCGTCGGGTGCGATGAGCGCGCCGCTGCTGTCGCTCATACTCACCACCTTGGCGCCGAGCTGCGTGATTTTGCGTGCGGTGTAGTTGGCTACGTTGCCCGAGCCTGATATGGCCACTCGCTTGCCCTTGATGTCGATGCCGCGTGTGGCGAGCATGTTGAGCATGAAGTAGCAGTTGCCGTAGCCGGTGGCCTCCGGGCGTATGAGTGAGCCGCCGAAGTCAATGCCTTTGCCGGTGAATGTGCCTGTGAACTCGCGGGCCTGTTTCTTATACCAACCGTACATATATCCCACTTCGCGTGCTCCCACGCCGATGTCGCCGGCAGGTACGTCGGTGTCGGCTCCGATATGGCGCCACAGCTCGGTGATGAAGGCCTGGCAGAAGCGCATTATCTCCATGTCGCTCTTGCCGCGTGGCGAGAAGTCGCTACCGCCCTTGGCTCCGCCCATGGCGAGGGTGGTGAGTGAGTTCTTGAATGTCTGCTCGAATGCGAGAAACTTGAGGATGGAGAGGTTTACCGAGGAGTGGAAGCGAATACCGCCTTTGTACGGACCTATGGCGTTGTTGTGCTGTACGCGGTAGCCCATGTTGGTGCGCACGTGGCCGGCGTCGTCGACCCATGATACGCGGAAGGTGAAGATGCGGTCGGGGATGATGAGGCGCTCAATGAGGTTCATGCGCTCGAACTGGGGGTGGGCATTGTAGATGTCTTCGATGGTGGTGAGGACTTCTTCTACGGCCTGGTGGTATTCAGGCTCGTTAGGAAAGCGGCGTTGCAGGTCTGCAATAACTTCGGTTGCCTTCATTACGATGGAAATTATACAATTTGACAAGTGATGCTGGAAATTGCTTGCAAAAGTACATAAATTTTCGCAATTTTCAAAACCGAAGAGCGGGTTTGGCTTTTGGGATGTTAAATTCTTAGAGATTGTCTAAATTTATATTATACAGATTTTGAGAGGGATTTTCAGATGGATTTTTGTTTGCGATGAAGGAGCGTAGCTGTAGCTACGAGACTGAAGAGCGAACAAAAAGACGCTGACAAGACCCTCAAAAGCAAAGTAATATAAATTTTAGACAATCTCTTAATTGAATTAGTATATTCGCACTCTGCTTACTCCCTGAGTTTGGAGTCGATGATAATGGTCACGGGGCCGTCGTTTACGAGTTCTATCTGCATGTCGGCTCCGAACACACCTTTTTGCACTTCGCGTCCGAGGCTTTCGGCCATGAGTGAGCAGAATAGCTCGTAGAGCGGTATGGCGGTGTCGTGGCCGGCTGCGCGGATGTAGCTTGGACGGTTGCCTTTACGGGTCGATGCTGTCAGCGTGAACTGGCTTACGGCAAGGACTTCGCCGCCGATGTCGGTCACAGAGCGGTTCATCACGCCCGCCTCGTCGTCGAAGATGCGCAGAGAGGCGGCTTTGGCGGCGAGCCAGCGGGCATCGTCGTCGCTGTCGCCTTTTTCAACGCCTACTAAAATCATGAGGCCCCGGCCAATGGAGCTGTGTAGCCGGTCTCCGATGCTCACGGATGCGTGTGCGGCGCGTTGTATTACGAGTCTCATTTGAAATTATATACTATGCGGGCTTCTGCGCGCTCGGGGGCTTTGTCGTCGGTGCGGGTAAAGCGGTGCCGCTTTACTTCGGCTATGCAGCGCGCCACAAGAGCGGGGTCGCCGGATGCCGGGGCCTTGCCGCCAACCTGTTCTACGGGGTCGGCCTTGCCCTCCTTATTTACTATGGCCTTCAGCTCTATGCTGCCTGTGAGGTGCGAGCTTACTTTGGCGTAGCGCGGCATAATCCAACCGCCACCCACCGAGCCTTGCCCGGTGCCGTTTCGGTCGGAAGCTTCGCCGTCGGGCGTGCCTGAGTCACCTTTCTCGGTTCCTTTTGAGACGGTGTTGTCGGCGGGCTCGTCGCTGTTCTTGAAAGCGTTGCTTATGCCTTTGTTTATGCGTCGGCTTGTCTTTTCCTGTTCAAGCGCTTTTTTGTCGGGGCCGCTCTTCTCGGGAGTCTCGCGTCGGGGCTTTTGCAGCGGCGAAGTGCGCTCGCTTGTCACAGTGGGCAGCGGAGCGGCAGCCTCTCCTGCGTCGGCAAGGTCAGAGCCTTCGGCCTGTGCGGGAGTGGATTCGCGGCGCACTTTTGTGTCGGCGTATGCCGGGCGCGGGTTCGATGGGCGCGAGAGCGGTTCGAGCAGTTCTACAAATTCCTCTTCAAGCTCTATCAGCTCGGTCGTGCGAGGGTGGGGCGGCCACTGTGTAGCGTTGAGAGTGAGGCGTCCTGCAAGCAGCAAGAGCAGCAACAGCAATGTTATTGCCGCTGTAATTACGATTGCCGCTGTGCGAGGGTTCTTCATTGTGGAGTGCCGGTGTTTTCTTGTGCACTTTCCTGCGCGGAAGTTTCGGGGGAAGCGGGTTTAGTGGCAAGCACCATTTTTACGGAAGCTTCCGCCCCGAGGTTAAGCACTTCCACGACTTTTCCGTAGTTCACCTGAGCATCGGCATACACGGCGACTGCTCCGAGGGAGTCGGCGGGCGCTATGCCCTGTATGAAAAGCACGAGAGAGTCGGCGGGTACGGGCACGGGTGCTTCGGCGTCGGGTGTGGCTACATAGTATGCCCCTTCGGCGTCGATGAATACACGTGTAGAGGGTTTGACCGCTGTCTGTTGCGAGCTCTGCGGCAGGTCGATGTCGAGGGCCGTGGGGAATACGAAGGCCGACGTCACCATAAAGAAAACCAGTAGCAGAAATACCACGTCGGTCATAGAGGCCATAGAGAATGTGGCCAGCATATCCTGCTGTCGTTTGAGTGCCATGAGGGGAGTGTCAGTGTTTGCTTGCCGGCTCGTTGAGCAAGTCCATGAAGTCCATGGTGCGGGCTTCGAGGCGGTTCATGATTTTATTGATGCGGGCTACAAGGAAGTTGTAGGCGAAGAGCGCCACGATACCCACTACGAGGCCTGCAACGGTGGTGACGAGTGCGGCGTAGATGCCGTCGGCAAAAGAGTCGATAGTCGCTGAAGAGCCTGCCTGCGCTATGGCGTAGAAGGCCTGTACCATGCCTATCACGGTGCCGAGGAAGCCTATCATGGGAGCGCCGGCGGCGGTAGTGGCGAGCCAGGGGAGACCGCGACTGAGGGTGGCTATTTCGAGGTTGCCGGTGTTCTCGATGGCTACGAGAACGTCGTTCATCGGACGTCCGATGCGCGATATACCCTTGGCTATCAGGCGTGCGTAGGGCGTGGGGGTAGCGTAGCAGAGGTTGAGGGCGCTTTGAGTCTCGCCTTCGAGGATGTATCCACGGATGCGCTTCATGAAGTTTTCGTCTTCATGTTCGGCGGCTTTGATGGCGAGGTATCTCTCGAAGAATACGTATATGCACCATATCAGCAGTACTGCAAGAGGGAGCATAGTCCATCCGCCTTGCAGGCAGAGTTCCCAAAGCGACATAGAGGGAGCGGCGACTGTTTCCATTGTAGGGGAGTTTTTAGGGTTATTGTTTGCAGAGGGCTGCTTTGTAGCGTTTTACTGTCTCTTCGATGCCGAGGTACAGAGCGTCGCAGATTAGGGCGTGGCCTATCGATACTTCGCTTAGGAAGGGGATGCGAGAGCTGAAGAAAGCGAGGTTCTCGAGGCTTAGGTCGTGCCCTGCGTTCACGCCGAGGCCGAGCTTCTTGGCCGCTGTTGCGGCAGCCTCGAAAGGAGCTATAGCCTTCTCGGGGTCGGTGGGGTAGAGGTCGGCGTAAGGCTTGGTGTACAGTTCTACACGGTCGGCGCCTGTGGCGGCAGCGCCTTTAATGGCTTCGATGTCGGGGTCTACGAAAATAGATGTGCGCACGCCGGCCTCTTTGAAGCGCTCCACTACGGCGCTGAGAAATTCGGCGTTTGCCACGGTATTCCAGCCGGCCGAGGAGGTGAGGGCATCGGGGGCGTCGGGTACGAGAGTCACTTGCGTAGGGCGAGTCTTGAGCACCAGGTCGATAAAGTCGCCGGACGGGTAACCCTCGATGTTGAACTCGCAGCGGAGCGCGGGGCGCAGGCGATATACGTCGGAGCGCTTGATGTGGCGCTCGTCGGGGCGTGGATGCACGGTGATGCCGTCGGCGCCGAAGCTCTCGATGTCGAGTGCCATTTGCTCCACATCGGGCTTGTTCTCGCCCCGGGCGTTGCGCAGGGTGGCAATTTTATTTATATTGACGCTAAGGTTTGTCATCTTTTGGAATATACGCAAAAAATTCGTATTTTTGTACTTGCTTTTCAATGAGGCCGAGCCGAAAGGCTGCCTTTTTGCACTGCAAAAATAGTCAGAAAATATAAAACCACGAAAGATTTTGAGCTTAAATAGCAATAAATTCCCCGACGATATATATTTCTTTCCTCCTGTCGAGGAGAGCTCGCGCCTCCTTGTCGGTTGTAACAGAGAGGATTATTCGGCATCGCGAATCGCGCGTGCAGTGGAAGACTGCGATGCGCATCTTCTTAATCTCAATGTTACGTCGATGGGGGAGTCGGCACTTGATGATAGCGGCGACTTTGCCGATGCCAAATTTCCTGTCGTGTTCGACCTTCGTGTGAGCAACCGCAATGCTGCCGGCATAGGTCGCTCGCTGGAGCGCTATGGCTACACCGTGCTGGGTATGCGTTCGGCAGATACGGTGGATGCCGATACGGCCCGCTCGCGTATTGACCAACTATTCAGATACCTCGAGATATGAAAATCGCAATCTATGGCAGCCGCCGTCAGTATGGTGCTTTTGCCGAAGTGTCCGCCTTCCTTAAGGTGCTTGCCGGCAGGGGCGACAGTGTGTTCATGCACCACAAGCTTTACAGGCATCTGCACGACGAAATCCCCGAAGCTCTCGGCGGTGTCGTGTGTGTGGAGGCTGATGAGTCCGTAGAGGCCGACCTCGCTGTTAGCCTCGGCGGCGATGGCACCTTTCTGCGCACGGCGCAGTGGCTCGCTCCGCAGCAGGTGCCCGTCGTGGGGGTGAATACGGGGCATCTCGGCTATCTGACCGCGCTCACTATAGCGCAGCTGCCAGAGCTACCAGAGCTTATCGCCGGCGACTATCTGCGCATCGAGCGTCGCTCCCTGCTCCGTGTAACATCGCCCGAACTGCCTCCCGAGGTGGGGATGTATGCTCTCAACGAGGTGGCGATAAGTAAGGAAGAGTCGGCGTCGATGATAAACGCCGAGGTGAGCCTCGGCGAAACTCCCCTTGCCGAATACCGTGCCGACGGGCTTATTGTGTGCACGTCGACAGGCAGCACAGCATATAATCTCTCGGTCGGAGGTCCTATTGTGGAGCCGACCCTCGATGTGTGTGTCATATCGCCCGTGGCGGCCCACTCGCTATCGATGCGCCCGCTTGTGGTAGGCCTGTCGCAGCCTGTGCGCATAGTTCCCACAGGGCGTGCACGACATATACGCCTGGCTCTCGACGGCCGCTCGGTACTTGTCGACGCAGGCACTCCTGTAGAGCTCTCCAAGGCTCCGTTCGATGTGCTGGTGATGCAGGTCGCCGACCATACTTTTGCCGACACCTTGCGTAAGAAACTTCACTGGGGCGAGGCGTAGAGCCGCCCAGACTTCCCTACGCCACATACAGACAATACGATGTATGTAAAATCGTGCAGATACCGTCATCCCGAACTTGGGGCCGTGCATGTAAAGGTACATGGCTCCACTCGCCATATCAAGGCCCGCTGGATTGGGCAGGAAGTGTGTGTGACGCTGCCTCCGGGATGCCCGGTGGATGTGTATGAGAGCTTTCTCAAAAGCATGAGCACGCGGCTATTGGAAGTGCGCCCCAAGCCCGCATACACTTTCGGGCAGATTATCGATGCCCCTCTTGCCGATTTCGAGATAGAGACCGACGATGCCGTGCGGCGCGATGTGAGCATACTGCCCGTATGCGACAATGCCGTGCGCGGAAAGCGCATCAACTACCGCCTTCTGTTCAACCGCCGTTTTAAGGACTGCGACATGTGCGATGCCTCCCTGCAGGACTTTATAAACAAGGCAGTGCTTTCGGCGGCACGCCATGCCACCTCGGCGCTGATAGTTCCGAGGGCGCGCGAGCTTGCCGCCTCGGTCGAGCGCATGCCGCTTGGCTGGGATGTAAAGGAGGCCAGGACGCGCCTTGGCTGCTGTAGCTCCAGAGGCATAATCACACTTTCGCCGCGGCTCATATTTCTGCCGCAGGAGCTTGCCGACTTTGTGATATATCACGAGCTTGCGCACCTGAGCGAGATGAACCACTCAGAGGCCTTTCACGAAATATGCAATAGCTATTGCGGAGGCCGCGAGGCCGAGCTGTCGCGGCGGGTGCGTGCGTTTAAGTTTCCTGTTTTCTGAAATTATTATTATCTTTGCGAGTTAAACACAGATACTCATCTGATATAAAATGAAACCATATATCGTTGCCGCACTCTCTATGGCGGCTATATGCAATACGGCAGCCGCGCTTGAGGTGCAGAGCACAGCGGGCGGCCTTGATGCGCTTGTTGATAATCCGGCGTCGGTGACCGAGCTTAAGGTCGGCGGCACAGTGGATGCTTCCGACCTGTTCTTTATAAGTCGCGAAATGACGTCGCTGCGCACTCTCGACCTGTCTGGTGTGACAATCGCCGCTTATTCCGGCGATAAAATCGGCGGTCTTACCTCCTATGCCGCAGCCACAATACCGCAGGGTGTGTTCAGCGTCACTGCTCTCACATCGGTAGTACTTCCGGCTGCAGGCAATGTCGCCGTGGGCGATTTCGCTTTTGCCGGGAGTGCCTTGAGGTCTGTGACGATTGGCGCAGGCGTGGCCTCGATAGGCCAGGGCGCGTTCTCCGATTGCGACGAACTCACCGAAGTGACTCTCCGACCTGTGGCTACAGGCGGCTACGTGTTCAAGGGCTGCGACAGGCTCGCAAAGGTTAACCTCGGCGGCATGAGCCGGGTGTCGGCTTCGGACTTCGCCGACTGCCCCGCGCTTGCAGAGGTGAGCGGAGGCGAAAACCTTACGGATGTCGGGGCCTCGGCATTCGAGGGCTGTGTGGCGCTTTCGTCCTTCGATTTCCACCCGGGCATTACATCGATAGGCGCTTCGTCGTTTTCTCACAGCGGGCTTCGTGCCGCCAATCTGTCGGAGTGCTCGCGGCTTGCGAGCGTGGGCGCGTGGGCTTTTGCCTATGAACCGGCACTCGCTTCGGTAGTGCTGCCCGCCGGACTCGCCTCTCTGGGCGAGGGCGCGTTCTTCGATTGCCCTGCTCTTGCCTCGGTAAATATTCCGGCTTCGTGCGAGTTTCTTCCCGATTATGCGTTCAAAGGTAATACTTCCCTTACTGAAGCTGTTGTTCCCGAAGGAGCTTACGAGATTGGCCGCTATACCTGGCATGGGGCGTCGTCGCTCACCAAGGTTACACTCCCGGCTTCGCTGGAGTATATCGGCGACAATGCCATGGAAGGCTCGACAAGGCTTGCGGAGGTGGATGCCACCGCGCTCGACCAGGTGCCCGACCTCGGCACCGATGTGTGGGTAGGCGTAAACCAGCCCGAGGTGCTGCTCTCGGTGCAGCCCGATATGACTGACGCTTTCGGCGCGGCTTCGCAGTGGCAGGAATTCGACATACGCACCGTGAGCACCGGAGCCGATAATGTTGCGTCGGTTCCGGGCAGTGTGTCGCTCCGTGCCCGATTTGCCGGAAAAGAACTTCTGGTAGAGGCTTCGGGCGCCGTGATAAGCTCTCTCGCTCTCTATGATACCGCCGGTGTTCTGCTGGGCACGCATGCTGCCGACGCGGAGCGTGTAGCCGTGGATACATCGAACTTCGGCACAAATATTTATGTAGTGCGCTGCGTCCTTGCCGACGGCTCGGTAGCCACCGTGAAAATAGCACGTAAATAATTTCTTATGGGAAAGAACAAACTTAAGAAATTCGCAGAGCTTGAGGGCAATCCTCTTGTGCTCCAATATCCTTTCCGCACACTTCGTGAGGGCGCGTTCCCGCTCAAGGGCCGCTGGGGCGCCGACTTCTTCGGCAACGACAATCCCATAGTCCTTGAACTCGGATGCGGCAAAGGCGAATACACCGTGGGACTCGCACAGCGCTTCCCCGACAAGAACTACATCGGCGTGGATATCAAAGGCGCCCGTATATGGAGCGGCGCCACTTCGGCGCTGCGTTCCGGAATGAAGAATGTGGCTTTCGTGCGCACGTCAATCGAGCTGCTTGAGGCCTTCTTCGCTCCGGGCGAAGTGGCCGAAATATGGATTACCTTCCCCGACCCGCAGATGAAGAAGGTGAACAAGCGCCTTACAGGCACTCGCTTCAACGAGATGTACCGCAAGGTGCTCGCTCCGGAGGGCATCATACATCTCAAGACCGACAGCCCCTTCCTTTATACTTATACGGGTATGATGGTGCGCCACAACGGGCTCGACATAATCGACGATACCGCCGACCTCTATGCCAGCCGCGCCGCCGACGACCCTATTCTGAACATTCGCACGCACTATGAGCAGCAATGGCTCGACCGCGGACTCACCATAAAGTATTTCAGCTATCGTCCGGGCAACGACGCTCCGCTGGCCGAGCCGCCGGGGGCCGACGATATTGCCCCCGACACATACAGGAGCTACTCGCGCGGATACATTGAGTGCCCGCAGTTGCTCAACGACAGTCTTTAAAAGTAAATAGAAAACCAAATGGCACAAGACCCTATATATCCCGCGCTTATCACCGAGGCGCTTTCCACAGTCCGCTATCCCGGCTCGGGGCGTAATATCGTCGAGCTGGGCATGCTTGAGGACGATATCCGCATCGACGGGAACAAGGTGAGCTTCACTATTCTTTTCGACAAACCTACCGACCCCTTCAAGGCTTCGCTCCTAAAAACCGCCGAAGCCGCCATACGGCTCAAGGCTCCTAATGCCGAAGTGACCATAAACACCGCTACGCGCGTGGCCGCTCCTGTGCAGGAAAAGGCTCCAGTGCTCCCCGGAGTAAAGAACATCGTGGCAGTGTCGTCGGGCAAAGGCGGTGTGGGCAAGTCTACCGTGGCCGCGAACCTCGCCGTGGCCCTTGCTGCCGAGGGCTATAAGGTAGGCCTTCTCGATGCCGACATCTTCGGGCCTTCGGTTCCCAAGATGCTTGGACTGGAGTCGACCGAGCTGTATATGCACGAAGTCGACGGCCGCAATCTCATCATCCCGGCCGTGGCCTACGGCGTGAAAGTGCTGTCGATAGGTTTCCTCATCGACCCCGACAGCGCCGCTGTGTGGCGCGGCGCTATGGCCTCCAATGCCCTCAAGCAGCTCATAGAGCAGGCCGACTGGGGCGAACTCGACTATTTCCTCATCGACATGCCTCCCGGCACCAGCGACATACATCTTACCCTGGTGCAGACCCTCGGCATAACCGGCGCCGTGGTGGTGACTACACCGCAGCAGGTGGCGCTGGCCGACGCGCGCAAGGGTATCGCAATGTTCCGCGACCCCAAAATCAACGTGCCTGTGCTAGGTATCGTCGACAACATGGCATGGTTTACCCCCGAGCTTCACCCCGAGGAGCGCTACTACCTTTTCGGACACGATGAAGCTGTG
Source organism: Muribaculaceae bacterium (assembly GCA_009775225.1). Taxonomy (GTDB): domain Bacteria; phylum Bacteroidota; class Bacteroidia; order Bacteroidales; family Muribaculaceae; genus CAG-873. Next base: position 54,967 of record VSPE01000001.1, read on the forward strand.
GATGCGCTCGCTGCGCAATACGAAGTGCCGGTGCTGGCGCGTATTCCGCTGGTGGCATCTGTTGGCGAGCACTCCGACAGCGGCCGTCCGATTGTAACGGAGCCTACCGCGTCGGCGCAGGCCTTCATGCACCTGGCGCATGAGGTGACGGAGGCTGTTGACCGCCGTAACGCCGACCTTCCGCCCACACAAAGCGTTCGGATGAAATGAAATATTACCTGATACTAAATGGCCCGAACCTCAACCTGCTCGGCCGGCGTCAGCCTGACGTGTACGGTCATGATACGCTCGACGACATAAACCGCGAGCTGGCGCAGATGTTGCCCGACGGGCTGTCGCTCGACGCTCGCCAATATAACGGCGAGGGCGGAATTATCGACGCGCTGCACGCCGCAGGCTTCGACGAAAATTGCCTCGGCATAGTGCTCAACGCCGGTGCGTACACGCACTATTCGTATGCCGTGGCCGATGCCATTGCCGCTATCGAGGTGCCGGTGGTAGAGGTACATATAAGTAATGTTCACGCGCGCGAGGACTTTCGCCGCAAGTCGGTGATAGCACCTGTATGCTCCGGTTCCATATCAGGCTTCGGTGCCGACTCTTACAAACTGGCCCTGTCGGCCCTTATGATGCGAAATGGCAAAAACTGAGTCTCAGCGTTTTGTGGTAGGCCTCGACGGTAAGCGCGCCGTATGCAACAATACCGGCCTGGGCAACTACAGCCGCTATGCCCTCAACATTCTGTCGGCGGCATATCCGAGCACCGTGTTCAGGCTCTATTCGCCTGTCGACCGTGACAACGACCGTCTGCGGCCTCTGCTCGGCCGCGACAATGTGGAGCTGTTCGCGCCCTCGCTCAAAGTGGGCGGTGGCATAGGACGCGCCTTCTGGCGCTCGTTCGACCTGCCCTTGCAGCTCAAGCGCGACGATGTTGCCGTATATCACGGTCTGAGCAATGAGTTGCCGCTGACTATAAAGGGCGTGTGCCCTTCGGTGGTGACTATTCACGACCTCATATACCGCCGTGTCCCCCGCGACTATGCCGCCATAGACCGCCGCCTCTACGATTTCAAGTACAGGCGCTCGGCCAAAATCGCCACACGTGTGATTGCTATCAGCGAGTGCACCAAGCGCGACCTCATGGCCGACTACGGTATAGAAGAAGCGAAAATCGACGTTATTTATCAGGGCGTCGACCCCATTTTCACACTTCCCGTCGATACTTCCGCGCGCCTCAGGATAAAGGAGAAATACAAGCTCCCCGAAAAATATATAATCAGCGTCGGAACGGTGCAGTCGCGTAAGAACCAGCTGCTTGCCGTAGAGGCGCTTGCCAAGCTTCCGGCGCAAATCGAGCTTATCATAGTGGGGCGCATGGACGGCGCTTATGCCGACGAGGTGCGCGCCGCCATTGAGCGCCGCGGCCTGGCCGGGCGTGTGCGCCACTTGCAGAACGTGCCTTTTGCCGACCTCCCCGCGCTCTACGCTTGTGCCGTGGCCTCGACTTATACCTCTCGCTACGAGGGCTTCGGCATACCCGTCGCGGAGTCGCTTACCGTGGGTACGCCTGTGGTGGCCTGCACCGGCTCCTGTCTTGAAGAGGCCGGCGGCGACGGCGGCATCTATGTCGACCCCAACGATGTGGATGCCTGCGCGCAGGCCCTTGAGCGTCTTGCCGACGATGTGGTGTGGCACGATGCCGTGGCAGGACGTGGCCGCCGCTATGTGCGCCGCTTTTCGGCCGAAGCGTTTGCCAAAGCTACTATGGCCTGCTACAAGAAAGCTATAATCAACGAACTGATATGAGCAAACCAAGCATACTTATAGTAGGCGCCGGCGGTTTCATCGGCGGCTTCATTGTGGCCGAGGCTGTGCGTCGCGGCTTCGACACCTATGCCGCCGTGCGAGAAAGCACTTCGAGACGATATATCACCGACCCCTCGGTGAAGTTTGTTGTCCTCGACTACGACGACCCCGACACTCTCGGGAGCAGGCTGCGCGCCGCCGCCCCTGCCTCCGGCCGCTGGGACTACGTGATTTATAACCTCGGCGCTACCAAGTGCGCCAATTTCGCTGACTTCAACCGCATCAACTACATGTATCTGCGCGACTTTGTGTGCGCGCTCGAAGATGAAAATCTGGTGCCTGAGAAGTTTCTCTTCATGAGTTCGCTGAGCGCCCTCGGCCCCTACAGCGAGGCCGAATACACACCCGCCGACGCCTCTACGGTGCCGGCGCCCAACACGCGATATGGACTCTCGAAAATCAAGGCCGAGACATTCTTGCAGACACGCGCTTCCTTCCCCTGGATTATATTCCGCCCGACGGGAGTGTACGGCCCACACGAGAAAGACTATCTTATGATGGTGAAGTGCATCGACAGCCACTTCGACTTCGGGGTGGGCTTCCGCAGGCAGATGCTTACATTTATCTATGTTGAAGACCTCGTGTGCGCAATGTTCGACGCACTGACCTCCGACCGCACACTCCGAAAGAAGTATATAATAAGCGAGCCGCGCGCCTACACTCAGAAGGAGTTCCGCACTGTGGTGGCCCGGGCGCTCGGGCGTCGTTTCGTGTTGCCTGTCAAGCTGCCTATGTGGGCCGTGTACTTGGCCTCTGTTGTAGCCGAGAAGATCGGCGTGCTCACTCTCAAACCATCTACTCTGAACCGCGACAAGTTTAAAATTATGCGTCAGCGCAACTGGACGTGCCGTGTCGGCGATGCCGTGGCCGACTTCGGTTTTACCTGCCGCTGGCCTCTTGAGCGCGGCGTAGCCGCCACCGTCGAGGCCTACCGCCGCCTCAGGATTTCAAATAATTAATCGGTATCTCGCGAAATTCCAAACAATTAAAACAATTTTTATGAAAGAAGATAGTTTGGACGAGTTGTTGTATGAGGTGCGAGGCTTGTGTATGCGCATACATCGGCAGTTTGGGTCGGGTTTACTTGAAAAGGCTTATCAGAGTATACTTGTAGCAGTCTTGGTTAAAGCCGGGCACGAGGTTGATACTGAAGTGAATATACCCATAGAGTTTGACGGGGTGTGTATTTCAGATGCTTTTCGAGCTGATATTATTGTAGACGGAAAGCTCATTATAGAACTTAAAGCTGTTGAAAAGCTGCTTCCATCTCACTATAAGCAAGTCGGGACTTATGTAATGCTATCGGGTTTGCCTTTAGGGCTTCTTGTAAATTTTCAAGAAGGGAATTTACAGCATGGAATGCACCGGTTTAAGCTGGATGAATTGAAAGCCATATATATGAATAATATTTCATAAACAGCCTTATAATAATTGTTTTAAATAGTTTTAATTGTTTGGTACCCATAAAGGAATAATTGATTTAATTGATTGGTATAACATCAAGCATGGACTGAAATATGGCGATAATGATGAACGATGATATGCCGCCTCGCCCGCGCCCGTGGTGGATTAAAATAATCATAATAGCAGTGGCGCTCCCCGTGCTCGCTTTGCCGCTGATGCTTGAAAAGGCACCGGCTAATGGCCAGGCTGACGGGTTCCTGCTGTTCTACCCCATATACGTGGTGGCCGCTGCAATATGCGAGTGGATATGCTGGCCGCGACGCCCCGAAATAACATGGATACTCGTAGCCCTCATGGTTCTTACACACGCCGCCATGTGGGCACTCGTGCTAAATCCTCTGCCATGACAGAAGAAGACTACATCGCTGCGCATATCGATGCCGAGCCGGCAGCACTGCGCCGCCTCTACCGACACACGCACATGCACCGCCTCTATCCGCGCATGTGTACCGACCATATACAAGGACGCATACTCGCCATGCTCACCCGTATGATAAACCCGCAGCGAGTGCTCGAGCTTGGCACATTCTCAGGTTACTCCACACTCTGCTTTGCCGAGGCGCTCGCCGATGGCGGCCACATCGATACCGTGGAGCTTGACACCGAGTATGCCGACGACCTGCGCGAGCTCTTCGAGACCGAGGCTCCAGGTAAAATCACACTCCACACAGGCGACGCCGAGGCGCTACTGCCGGCACTGTTGCGCGACAACGACTACGATATGGTGTTCATCGATGCCAACAAGCGCCGATATCCGCAGTATTATGCCCTTGTGGCCGACGCCTTGCGTGAAGGTGCTTATATCCTTGCCGACAATACTTTGTGGACAGACAAGGTGCTCGACCCCGATGCTTCCGACCCTCAGACCGACGGCATACGTCTCTTCAACGACACCGTGGCCGCCGACCCGCGCGTGGAAAAGGTGATACTGCCCGTGCGCGACGGCCTTACTGTTATTCGCAAGAAATTTGTTAACTTTGCAAGCTAAATAACCTCTCAGACTGCAATGACAGACAAAACGGAGAAGAAAAATATATGGAGTGCGCTCCTCAAATACGTGGTGCCGCTGATTATAAGTGTAGGGCTGTGCTATCTGCTCTTCACCGGCATTGATTTCGGCGAGATGCTTGCTATTATACGCGAGCAATGCGACTTCACCTTCATTCTCATAGGGCTGGCTGTTGCCGTGCTCTCGCATGTGTTCAGGGCATGCCGCTGGGGCATACAGCTCCGCGCCCTGGGTATTCCCACGCCATTGCATGCGCTTGTATACAGCATATTCGGCACATATGCCGTGAACCTCGTCTTTCCGAGGCTCGGCGAAGTGTGGCGAACCGGCTACATAGCCCAGCGCCAGAGCGCGCCGTTTACAGCCGTGTTCGGCTCTATGGTCGCCGACCGCCTCGCCGACACCGTGACTGTGCTTATGCTCACCCTTGTCACCTTCCTCATGGCATCGCGGGAGATACTCTCCTTCCTGGCCGAGAACGGGCGCAGCTACGCCGCCATAGCCTCGCTGCTTGCGTCTCCCTGGCTGTGGGGTGCTTTGGTGCTGTGCGTTGCTGCCGTGTGGGTGTTTATGGCCCGCAAGAGCACCAACCCCAAGGTGGTGAAAGTGCAGAACGCCGTCAAGGAGCTGTGGCAGGGCTTTGCCGTGATTGTGAAGATGCCCGGAAAAGGTCGCTGGCTCCTGTATACCTTCGGCGTATGGGGCTGCTACTTCTTTCAGATGTATATATGCTTCTATGCCTTCCCCTTCACCGCTCAGGTGCTGGAGCAGCACGGCATACTTGCCGTATTGGTTACATTTGTGCTTGGCAGCATATCGATGGGCGTGCCTTCCAACGGCGGCATAGGCCCGTGGCAGTGGGCCGTGATATTCGCCCTCGGCATCTACGGCGTGGCAAAAGCCGAAGCCGGCGCCTTCGCCAACCTTGTGCTGGGCTGCAATACGCTCCTGCTGATTGCTCTCGGCATAATTACGTTCGTCGGAATTGCCCTCGACCGCAAGCGCGCCGCACGCACTGTTAAAGCTTAAAACAACAACAATATACCGAAATGTCTAAAGTAATAATCATCGGCGCAGGTGGTGTGGGTACAGTAGTGGCCCACAAGTGCGCCCAACACCCCGAGGTGTTCAATGAGATAGTGATAGCATCGCGCACCAAGTCGAAGTGCGACGCCGTGGCTGAAGCAATCGGCGCTCCCAACGTGAGCACCGACACTGTCGATGCTGACAGTGTGGAGCAGCTGGTAGAGTTGTTTCGCCGCCATAAGCCCGACATGGTTATCAATGTGGCGCTTCCCTATCAAGACCTCACTATCATGGACGCCTGCCTCGAGTGCGGCGTAAACTATCTTGACACCGCCAACTATGAGCCTAAAGACGTGGCTCACTTCGAGTATTCGTGGCAGTGGGCCTACCGCGAGCGCTTCGAGAAGGCTGGTCTCACAGCTATTCTCGGCTGCGGCTTCGATCCCGGTGTGTCGGGCGTGTTCACAGCATACGCCGCTAAGCACTATTTCAGTGCCATGGAGACTCTCGACATCGTGGACTGCAACGCCGGCGACCACGGCAAGGCTTTTGCTACCAACTTCAACCCCGAAATCAACATCCGCGAAATTACTCAGAACGGTCGCTACTGGCAGGACGGCGAGTGGGTTGTGACAAAGCCCCTCGAGTTCCACCGTCCCCTCACTTACCCCAATATCGGCCCGCGCGAGTCGTACCTCCTCTATCACGAAGAGCTGGAATCGCTGGTGCAGAATTTCCCAACTATCAAGCGCGCGCGCTTTTGGATGACATTTGGCCAGGAATACCTCACACACCTCCGCGTAATACAGGATATCGGCATGGCTCGTATCGACGAAGTTGAATACAACGGCGTGAAAATCGTGCCCCTGCAGTTTCTCAAGGCCGTCCTCCCCAATCCTCAGGACCTCGGCAAGAACTACCACGGCGAGACCTCGATTGGCTGTCGCATAGCGGGTGTCGACAAGGATGGTAAGCCTCTTACATACTACATCTACAACAATTGCTCGCACGAAGATGCATACAAGGAAACAGGCATGCAGGCCGTAAGCTATACCACCGGCGTACCCGCTATGTGCGGCGCCATGATGTTCCTCACCGGCAAGTGGGTGAAACCGGGCGTGCACAACGTCGAGGAATTCGACCCCGACCCCTTCCTCGCCGCGGTGGCCGAGAACGGTCTGCCCTGGCACGAAGTCCTTGGCGGAGACCTCGAACTTGATTGACGATTGCACGGGGAGCACCGCTTGTGTGCTCCCTGTTTTCTTAGGGTTGTTTAACAATGATTATTAAACAACCTCTAATATTATGATATGAATATCATCCATCTGGTATCGAATAAAGTGTGGGGCGGAGGAGAACGCTATGTGCTGGATTTGTGCCGCTACATGAGCGCACAGGGTCATAGCGTGGCCGTGGTGAGCCGCGGCATAGGGGCCGTGGACGCTCCTTTCCGTGCTGCCGGGTTCACGCCGGGCAGGCTGCCACTGGGCGGACTGTTCGATTTTATAAGCCCCGTACGTCTTGCCCGTGTGCTTGACCGTGTGGAAGCTCCCGCCGTGGTGCACGTGCATAATTTCAAAGACGCGCGCACGGCCTTGCGGGCGCGCAGGCTCATGGCCGACGGCTCTAAAGTACGCGTGGTGATTACGCGCCACCTTGTGCGCCCCGCAAAGACCGACCGCGGCCATGTAGCGCTTTATAATGCTGCCGATGCCATGATATTTGTGTCGGAGACGGCGCTGATGGCATTCATGTCCACTTCGCCGGCTGTCGACAGGAGCCGTTTATTTGTGGTGCCTCCCGCTGTTGCCGCCGGTGCGCCGGAGTGTGCCGAGAGCCGTAGCGACGGCGAATTCCGTATAGTGTTTGTGGGCAGACTTCATCCAGAAAAAGGTATCGACAAGCTCCTGGAGGCTTTCGTGGGGCTCCCCGATTTTGCCATGCTGCATATAGTAGGCTCGGGAACTCCGCGCTACGAGGAAGAGTACCGCCGCATGGCTTTCACCCTCGGCATCTCCGGACGTGTGGTGTGGCACGGCCATGTCGCCGACCCTCTGCCCCTCATGGCTTCGGCGCATGTTGGCGTGCTGCCTTCGGTGCAGCCTGAATCGTTTGGCCTCGCCGTGCTCGAGTTCATGCAGTGCGGAGTGCCTGTGGTTGCAAGTTCCGGTGGCGGCCCCGCCGAAATCATTGCCGACGGCACCGATGGTATTCTTGTTCCGCCTGACGATGCCGCCGAACTGCACAAAGCTTTGTCGCGCCTGTGCGCGTCGCCGGCAGAATGTGCCGCTATGGGGGCCAATGCCGCGCGAAAGGCCGCCGGAAAATATTCATACCCGCGGTTTGCCGACAGGATACTCGAAATATACGGTCGGGATACCGATGTCACCTCGGGCTGACTGCCGTAGAAACTAAGATGTTAAAACAGATTATTCTGTTGCGGGAGGGGGCGCTCCGTTGATTTATGACTCTGATAGCTGGAACTTTGGCAATCCGAAAGGTCTGTTCTCTATACGCTTCCCCGGTTTTAGAGATTATACCATCAGCCTCGTGTCCGAGTTTAACGGTGTCTCTGTGTCGGAAGTCGGAGACGATGTGGCCAAAATACGATACGCGGCAGTAGAACGCGGCACAATGACGGATGCTCAGGTTCTTTATGCAATCGAAGACGGTACAATCACTGTAATGGATGCCGAGCCGGTAGACGGAGCCCTCGATTTGTCGAACTTCGCTATAGAGCCGTTCGCACACTATCTGGTAGTCGCTGTATCTGTGGATGCCGACGGTTCAATTCAAAAAAGCGCCTCTGCAGAGTTTTATGCCGAACCCGAATATACTTATTCAGGTGAAGGCATCCTTACCGACGCGTTTATGCAGCTTTTCAACAATTGTACCGAAGAACATCTTGTGCCTCGTAGTGTAGAGGTCTATACTTCAGCGCAGACCCCGGATGTCGTATATGTGAAAGAGCCTCATCCCGACCTTGCACACCTCGGCTATCTCGCCAGCCGCTACATGCCAATCAATATCTCCAACCCCGACCGAGTGTATATCCCCGGCCGCTGCTACGGCTTCCCGGTGTTCAACAACAGCTCGACGCTCGGCTACTTCCAGACATTTTCCGAGGTTCTGCGTTCCCATGGCTGGGCCGACGATAATATCGCAGCCCAAGGCTACTTCGGCACTCTGCGCGAAGGAATCGTCGTCATTCCCTATACAGCAATAAGCATAGAGGATATAATATTTACGCCGGCAGAAGGAGCAAACTATAACGCCGCCCTCGAGCTTAAGTTGCCGCCGTCGATTACAAGTGTAGAGTCGGTAGAGGTAAACAACGATGCACAGAACGCTCCTGCCGAATATTTCGACCTCGGCGGACGGCGCGTCATGAACCCCTCGACAGGCATTTATATAGTGCGTCGCGGCTCTTCAGTGACAAAAGAAGCTGTGAGATAAACACTCGCTAATTAAAATCTTCGTTAAAAACTTTGCAGATTTGCCGAAAAAAGGTAACTTTGCAAAGTTTTTTCATGCTATGCCAAAATGGGAAAGTTTACAGCATATAATCTGCCGTTGAAAAGCCTGGGTATAGGAGAGCACTCTTTCGAGTATCACCTCGACAAGCAATTCTTCGTCAATATGGAGAGCACCGATGTGCGCGACGCCGACCTTGCGGTCTGTCTGAATGTTGTGTATAAAGGTGATTTCTATGACCTTAGCTTCAAAATATCGGGCGAGGTCATGCTTATATGCGACCGTTGTCTCGACGACCTCCACTTCCCCATCGAAGCCGAATACCATATCGTGGTGAAGTATGGCGAAGACTACAACGATGACAACGATGAAGTTCTCGAAATTCCCGAGAGCGACGCAAACCTCAATGTAGCCTACATGATATACGACACCGTGGTATTGGCAATCCCCATAAAGCACGTCCACCCTCTGGGCAAGTGCAACCGCCAGATGAGTGCAATGCTCAAGAAACACCGCGCTCAGGCCGGCGATGAGGATAGCGAGCTTGAAAACGAGCTCGTCGACGAAATTGACTCTATCGACGCCGGTGCCACTTGCGACGCCCCTTCCGACCCCAGGTGGGACGCCCTGCGTAAGTTCAGCTCCGACGCCAGCAACATTGAATAAAAAATATAATTATAAAAAACAATGGCACATCCTAAACGCAAACAATCCAAGACCCGCACCGCCAAGCGTCGTACTCACGACGTGGCTGTAGCTCCCACTCTTGCCCTTTGCCCCAACTGCGGCGCATGGCACATCTATCACACCGTGTGCGGCGAATGTGGCTACTATCGCGGCAAACAGGCTATCGTTAAAGACGCTGCGCTCTAATCGCATCGATAGCATAGTTCCCGTACGATGCTAAAAAAGGTCTCCTTGCGCCGCTCCACATATTGCCAAGGCATACGTGGGCGGCATGAGGGTCGCTTTTTTATTGCATGACACTGTCGAAATGCCTTCTTCTCCTTACTATATTTAGCTCACCAAACACCACAGCGATATGCTAAACGCCCGTATTTCCGGTATAGCCTCATATCTTCCAGACGATATCCTCGACAACGATATGCTCTCCAAGATGGTCGACACAAACGACGAGTGGATTACCACACGTGTCGGCATCAAGAAGCGCCATATCCTCAACATGCCCGGCAAGGGCTCTTCATACCTTGGTATCAAAGCCGTAGAGAAGCTTCTCGAAAGCACCGGCCTCGCTGCCGATGATGTGGAAGTTCTCATCTGCGCAACTTCTAACCCCGACTACCGCTTCCCCTCCACAGGCTCTATCATCTGCGAAGGCGCAAAGCTCCGCAACGCTTATTCATACGACATGGAGGCTGCGTGCGCAGGCTTCATCATCGCTCTTCAGGAAGCGCGTGCGTATGTTTGCTCAGGTCTCTACAAGAAGGTAGTGGTGGTATGTACAGAGAAAATGTCGTCGATGGTTAACTACAAAGACCGCTCCACCTGCCCCCTCTTCGGCGACGGTGCCGCTGCTGTGCTTGTAGAACCCACCGAAGAAGAAGGTATGGGTATACGCGACGCTGTGTTCCATGTCGACGGTATCGGCCGCGAGCACCTGCTCATGCGTGCCGGTGGCTCGGCTCACCCCGCCTGCCAGGAAACTCTTGACGCCGGCGACCACCTCCTCTTCCAGGACGGACGCGCCGTGTATAAGCACGCCGTGACAAACATGCTCACTTCGAGTCTCGACGTGATGAAGCGCAACAACCTCAGCGCCGACGACGTGAAGTACCTCATTCCCCACCAGGCAAACCTCCGCATCATCGAGGCCGTGGCAGACCGCGCCGGCTTCCCCATGGATAAGGTGCTCGTAAACATCGAGCATACCGGCAACACTTCCGCTGCCTCAATTCCTATCTGCCTCGACGAATACAAAGACCGTCTGCACAAGGGCGACAAGCTCATCCTTACTGCTTTCGGCGCAGGCTTCACTTGGGGTGCGATGTATGTAGTGTGGGATATGTAATACCTCCACGCCTCACTCTGAACTTTTAACGGAAATAGCACTTTTAAGGTGCTATTTTTGTTATATAGGCAGTAATAATTATTTGACTGACATGGACGAAAACACTAAAGGCCTCAATCCGGCCGATGAAAAAGACCTCCCCGTAGCCCCCCTCCACAAGTCGGGCTTCGTAAATATAGTAGGCAACCCCAACGTGGGCAAGTCAACGCTGATGAACGACCTCGTGGGAGAGCGTGTGAGCATCATCACCTCAAAGGCTCAGACAACGCGCCACCGCATTATGGGCATTGTGAACACTCCCGAGTACCAGATTGTGTTCTCCGACACCCCCGGCGTGCTCAAGCCTAAATACAAGATGCAGGAAGGCATGCTTGCCTTCAGCGAAAGCGCCCTTACCGACGCCGACATACTCCTGTATGTGACCGATGTGGTGGAAGACCCTACCAAAAATGCCGACTTCCTTGCGAAAGTGGCGAAAGAAAAAATACCCGTACTGCTGGTAATCAATAAAATCGACCTCCTCAAAGGAAACGGCGAGCTGGAAGCAATCATAGCGCGCTGGCGCGAGCTGCTCCCGCAGGCCGAAATATTCCCCACCTCGGCCACCGAGCATTTCAATGTGGGCAACCTCATGAACCGCATCGTGGAGTTGCTCCCCGCCGGTGAGCCATACTTCGGTAAAGACGCTCTCACCGACAAGCCCGCGCGTTTCTTCGTCACCGAAATAATACGCGAGAAAATACTTCTCAACTACGACAAGGAAGTGCCCTATAGCACCGAAGTAATAGTAGAGAAATTCGAGGAGAAAGACAATTCCATACACATCATGGCCGTAGTGTATGTGGAGCGCGACAGCCAGAAAGGCATCCTTATCGGCCGCCAGGGTTCCATGCTCAAGAAAGTTGGAACCGAAGCCCGAAAAGATATACAGACATTCTTCGGCAAGAGCGTATATCTCGAAATGTTTGTAAAGGTAGAGCCAAACTGGCGCAACCGCGAGAACAAACTCCGCCAATTCGGATATATTGAATAAAATACGTACCTTTGTGGCGTAAAACACATATATTTAAGATACAATGGGACAACTTGTAGCTATCGTAGGACGCCCCAACGTGGGTAAGTCAACGCTTTTCAACCGCCTGACTCAGACCCGCACCGCCATCACAGACCCTACGGCAGGCACTACACGCGACCGTCAGTATGGCAAGGTGGACTGGAACGGTAAAGAATTTTCAATCGTCGACACCGGCGGTTGGGTGGTTAACTCCGAGGATATTTTCGAATCGGAAATAAACAAGCAGGTAGAGCTCGCCATAGAGCAGGCCGACGAAATACTTTTTGTGGTCGATGCCATGAACGGCGTTACCGACCTCGACGACCATGTGGCCGAAATTCTGCGCAAGTCGCGCAAACCCGTAATTCTGGTGGCCAACAAAGTCGACTCCAACGAGTGGATATACAATGTCCCCGAGTTCTACTCGCTCGGTCTCGGCGACCCCTATCCGGTGTCGGCCGTCAACGGTTACGGGACCGGCGACCTTCTCGACGAAGTGGTGAAGAAACTCCCCGAAAGAGACGAGGATGAGGAAGCTGCGCTCGAAGATATTCCGCGCTTCGCTATCGTGGGCCGACCTAACGCAGGAAAGTCCTCGCTCATCAACGCTTTTATCGGCGTGGAGCGCCATATCGTTACCGACATTGCAGGCACTACTCGCGACTCTATCTACACCCGATACAGCAAGTTCGGCTTCGACTTCTATCTGGTCGATACCGCCGGTATCCGCAAGAAGAACAAGGTAAACGAAGACATCGAGTACTACTCTGTAATACGCTCTATCCGCGCTATAGAGTCGTCCGATGTGTGTATTCTCATGATTGACGCCACACGCGGCATCGAGGCTCAGGACGTAAACATCTTCTCCCTCATCCAGCGCAACAAGAAAGGCCTGGTGGTGGTGGTAAACAAGTGGGACCTTGTGGAAGATAAGTCAACAAAGGCTATCAAGCACTACGAAGATGCTATCCGCGAGCGCTTCGCACCATTCACCGACTTCCCCATAATCTTCACCTCCGCCCTAACCAAGCAGCGCATTTACAAGGTGCTCGAGACCGCCGTCGAAGTGTATGCCAACCGCAAGCGCACTGTGCCTACATCGCAGCTCAACAACACCCTGCAGGAAGACATCGCCGCTTATCCCCCGCCAAGCAACAAAGGCAAGTTTATCAAAATCAAGTATATAACCATGCTCAAGGGTGCGCAGGTGCCCTCTTTCATCTTCTTCTGCAACCTCCCGCAGTGGGTGAAGGAGCCTTACCGACGCTATCTCGAAAACAAAATCCGCGAGCACTGGGATTTCTCCGGCACGCCAATCAACGTGTTTATGCGCGAGAAGTAAAGTTTTTATAACCACATTATTACATTTTCTAATATGAAGCTCAAATGCATTATTATGGGCGCCGTGCTGCTGTGCGGTGCGGCCTCATGCTCCGAGGATGAGGCTGTCATTCTTCCCGATTATCAGGACGTTGAAGGCGAAACTGTTTCCGGTGAGACCGACGACCCCGCAAACCGTCTGGCCGGTTTCTACGTCCTCAACGAAGGCAACATGGGTGCCAACAAGGCAACTATCGACTATTTCGACTACAAAAACACCCGCTATGCCCGCAATATCTACCCATCGCGCAACCCCTCCGTCGTTATGGAGCTTGGCGACACCGGCAACGATATTGCCGTATACGGCGGCAGACTCTATATCGTCCTCACAGGCAGCCATAAGGTAGAGGTATGCGATGCCATTACCGCAGAGCGTATCGGCCAGGTCGACATCAGCAGCCCCCGCTATATCGCGTTCGACGGCAACTATGCCTATGTTACCAGCGAAGTTGGCGGCACTGGCGACAACGGCTCTGTGGTGCGCTTCAACCTTTCGACCCTAAAGACCGAAGGCTCCGTGAGCGTAGGCCTCGTCCCCGAAGAAATGGTAGTAACAGGCGGCAAGCTCTATGTGGCTAACTCGCAGAACTACGGCGTGGGCCGCTTCGACAATACCATATCGGTGATTGACCTCGCCTCTTTCTCCTTCGACGGCTCTATCACTGTGGGCGTAAACCTCCACCACCTCCGCATCGACGGCGAAGGCAATATGTGGGTAAACAGCCGCGGCAACTACAGCGACCAGCCCGCCGACCTCTTCAAGCTCACCCGCACAGGCGATACCTTCGGCAACCCCGTGGCACTCGGCATCGACTGCACAAACTTCGCAATAAGCGGAGACAAACTCTATTATTATACAACCGTCTACGATGCCAACTGGAATGCCGCATATAGCTACGGCACTGTCGACACTGCCACATGCACTCCCGGCGCAAGCTTCATCACCGACGGTACCGAAGGCAACATCTCCACACCCTACTGCATTGCAGTACAGCCCTATACCGGCGACATCTTCATCACCGATGCAAAGAACTATGTATCGTCGGGCAGCCTCTTCTGCTATAGCAAGGCAGGCGTTCTCAAATGGAGCGTGCGCACCGGCGACATTCCCGGTCACATCGCTTTCGTAGCACGCTGATTATTCCACCCACTCCGACACCTGTCGCTTCGACGGAGCATAAGGCACCGTCTGTGGGGCGCGGCAATAGCCGCAGAAAGGCACAGGATTATCGCGCAGCCGACGTATCTCGGCTGCGCTTTTTATTTCGTCGACCTTGAGGCTGTCGCCCTCGGTGTGGCTGAAGTCGGTGCCGCAAGCCTGGTTGAGATGTTCAACGCACGCGCTTATCGAGCACGGATAGAGTCGTTCGCCGAGTATCGACACGCAGCCGCGGTTAAAGCACTTGAAGTGCGCTATGCGCTTGTTTTGCGTCTTGGCGGGGTCGAGGGCAAAGCGGTAGAACGAGTCTTTCATCGAGCGGTCGCCGAACACCTCCGTGCGCACGCCCTTGGAGGCGCACAGCGCTATGGCGGCATCGTAGTCGAAGCGGATAGGGTAGCGGGTTACAGCGAGTATTATATCAAGGCGCGCCGCCGTCGCCCAAAAGGCGTCGTCGAGTCTGGGTATCATCAGACCGTTGGTGAATATATACAGATTCTGTGTGGCGAAGCTCTCTCGCAGAGCCTCCATGGCGGCGATGATGTCGGGGTAGAGCAGCGTCTCGCCCCCGATAAGGTATACCGACTCCACATCGGTGCCGCACACCCGCCCCAGATGTGCCATGTTGCGCCGCAGCGACTCTATCGGGGCAAATTCCTTGGCTGCAAGCGGGGAGTAGTGCGTGCAGCCGCGGCAGTTCAGATTGCAGTAGTCGGTGACTACGAACTCAAGCCGCAAGGGCATCGTGCGAAGCTCGTGCAGGCGCCGTACGGCGCGAGCTATCTTGTAAAAGGGGCGGAGAATGGACTTCATAGTGCAAATTTAGTAAAAATAGACTTGGAAATGACCGTGTGTCGCGAAAATTGTCTAAATTTGTATTTCTAATAAACCTCCTGATGGTAAAATTCTTGCCCAAATATGCCTTGACCGTGCTTATGCTGGCAGTCGTATGCCTGTCGGCACGTGCCACTATCGACAGGTCGGCCAAGATTGACAGCCTTAAGATTGTGCTTCAGACTGTCAATACTCCGGGCGACAGCGTGAAAATTCTATATGATATTCTCGACCTGTCGACTCCTTACCGCAACCCGCAGGAAGCGGCCAAACTTCTGTATGCAGTTGCTGTTAATGCCGGCGACACAGCCGTGCAGATTAATGCAATAAGGTACCAGGCCAATATCATGTCTGGGCACCCCGACTATCTGGAGCATCTTCACAGAGTGATTTCGCAATATCCTCCCACGCCGAGGACAAAAGAAATCAGGCTGCTCATAGAGCTGTTTCAGCTCGAGAACAAGATGAAGAACGATACAACCGGCGACTCCGGCAAAGAAATATCGCGCCTCATTCAGCACTATACCAAAACGCCTCCAGAGAGCCAGTACGAAAGAGCGAAGTTCCTCTTTCTGGTGTGCGGCCACCTCTCGCATTTTACGCAGGGTTCGCTCCTTGAGCGTTACGCCTCGAAAATGCTCGACCTTGTGGACGGAGCCGACTTCCCCATCGGCACCGTGCGGAACCTCATATATTCGCGCTCGGCTCCCGTATTCACAAACGACAACAAACCCGATATGGCGGTCGATATAGACAAACGCGCGCTCAACATGATAGACTCCACTATGACCGCCTATGCCGAAGAAGGGCGACGGTACCGAAATCTCGACCACTTGCGCTATGAGGCATACACTCGTATGCTCGCAAACCACGAAGCACTGTCGCGTGCCGAAGTGGAGCAGTACTATCGCGAACTCATGAAAATACGTGAGACCAACCCCGACATACGCGAGCACTACGACGGCATTCTGGTCAGAGCTTTCTACTCCATTGCCACCGGCGACTATAAAGAGGCCGTACGCTCAATCCTTATATGTATCGACCGCCCCGAGAACCAACGCTACCGATACTATATGCTCAATGCGCTCTGCGATGCTGCGCAGGTGGTAGGCGACCGCGACATTCTTCTCGATGCCTCACTCGAGCTGAACCGCATGCAGCGCGACGAGCTCGCCAACAAGGCTATGGAGCGATACCGCGAGCTTCAGATTGTGTACGATGTAAACGAGTTGCAGGACGAAAACGCCCGCCTTGAGCTGAGCAAGCATCAGACATCTCTCAGAGCCTCGCGTACTATCCTTCTTGTGTCGGTGCTCGGCCTGCTCATCACCATAGGCATGGTGATTGTGCTGTGGCGGCAGAACCGGAAGATGCGCCGCCTCGCAAACAGAATACGCGCCGTTGCCGACCACCTCAGGCAGGACAGAAACGAACTCCGTAACACTCAGCGCGAGCTTATTCAGGCTCGCGACATGGCTAAGATGGCCGATGAGCAGAAGACCGATTTCATCAACAGCCTGAGCCATGAGGTGAAAATCCCGCTCGCTACCATTGCCGAGTACTCGCAGGTTATTGTGGACTGCATTCCCGAGGATAAGAGCCGCTATCTGCGCCGCTTTGCCGATACCATAGAGGTGAGCACCCGCATGGTGCAGACAATGATGAACGACCTCCTCGACATCGCTGCCCTCGAGAGCAATACAATGGCCATGCGCCCCGAGCCGGTCGACATATACAAGATATGCGAGGCGGCTCTGTCGGCCGTGTTCAACGGTGCCGACTCCGTGGAGAACCCGGCCGTGAAGGTGGTGTTCAACTCCGCCAACGTACCCGACGCTGTGGTGGTGACCGACGGTGAGCGCCTCTGTCAGGTGCTCATAAACCTGCTCTCAAATGCGCGCAAGGCCACCGAGCGTGGCATTATCGCCCTTGACTTCGCTTACGATGCCGAGACGGATCGCCTCACATTCGTGGTCACGGACTCCGGCCCCGGTATTCCCGACGACAAGGCGGAGTTCATATTCCGGCGCTTCACCAAGCTCGACCCGAACGCCTCTGGCTGCGGTCTCGGGCTGTATATATGCAAACTCCTCGCACGGCTTCTCGGAGGCTCTGTCGAGCTTGACACAGGTTGTAAGCGCGGCGCCCGTTTCGTGTTCTCCATACCTGTAAACCGCGACTGACAGCCCTATGGTAGGAAGAAAGCTGTGGTATCGGTTGGCATGGATGCTCTGTGCCCTCGTGATGTGCGGGTGCAGTGCCACCAGGCATGTACCCGAAGGAAGCTATCTGCTGGATAAGGTCGACATTGTGGTGGACGACCGCGACGACGTGGAGAAGAAAGAGCTGTACAACTTTCTCAGGCAGGTGCCGAACCACAAGGTGCTTGGCTTCGCGCGCCTGCAGCTGGCCACCTATAGCCTCTCGGGGCCCGATAGCACACGCTGGTACAACCGCATGCTGCGCCGGGTGGGACAGCCCCCCGTGCTCTACGACCACGAGCTTACCGACGCCTCTGTGAAGCAACTCCGTCTTGCAATGGTGAACCGTGGCTTTACGCACGCTACAGTCTCGGCCGATACCCTCGCGCGCGGAAAGCGCATGGGGGTAGTTTATCATATCGATGCCGGTGAGCCGCATGTGGTATCGTCGGTCGGCTACAATGTGCCCGACACCACTCTGAGGCGCATCATAGCCACACATTCGCGGGCATCGCTCCTGCGCCCCGGCATTTTGCTCGACCGCAATGTGCTCGACAACGAGCGCACCCGCGTGACCCGTCTGCTGCGCAATACCGGGTACTACGACTTTACACGCGACAATATTGTTTTCGACGCCGATACTGTGGCCGGGAGCAGAGGTGTAGACCTCACTTTCCGCCTCGCTTCCCGGAAATTCCGCCGCTATGTGGTGCGCAATGTGACTTATGTGGTGGATAACGACATCGACGACGGCACGCGCGACGCTCTTCGCGATACCGTGCGCTACCGCGACATCACAGTCCTCTACGGCAAAGACCGCTATCTCAGGCCGCAGGTGCTCGACGAGATGTGCTATATTGTGCCCGGAAAGCTTTACTCGGCGCGCGAGGTGGAGCGAACCTACGAGGCTCTCGGGCGCCTCGCCGTGGTGAAGTTTATCAACATAGAGCTGGAATCCGCCGGCTCTACCGACGATACAAGTTTCCTCGACGCATATATCTATCTGGCTCGGAACAAGAAGCAGAATGTGTCGGTGGAGGTAGAAGGCACCAACTCCGAGGGCGACCTCGGCTTCGGTGTAGGTCTCGCGTATCAGCACCGCAATATCGCCAAGGGCTCCGAGCTTCTGTCTGCAAAGTTCCGCACCAACTACGAGAGCTTGTCGGGCGACTTCGAGGGCCTTATCAACAAGCGTTACACCGAGTATGCCGGCGAGATAGGCATCACATTCCCCAAATTCGAGTGCCCCTTCCTCTCGAAATCGTTTAAGCAGCGCCTCCTCGCCTCTACCGAGTTTACCGTCTCGGCGAACTATCAGGAGCGGCCCGAGTACACGCGTGTTATTTTCGGCACGGCGTGGAAATGGAAGTGGCAGCAGCAGCGGAGCGGCTTTAGCAGGCGTCAGACTTTCGACCTTATCGACATCAACTACGTGCGCCTGCCGCGTTCCACCATTAACTTTATCGACGAGATTGCTCCTGAAAATCCTCTGCTGCGCTACAGCTACGAAGACCACTTCATAATGCGCATGGGCTACACCTACTCGCGCACCAACCGCCGCATGCCCGGCGCGCAGGTAAATGCCCGCTACGTGCAGCCCTACGTGACAACTCTCCGCGTGTCGGGCGAGACTGCCGGCAACCTCCTCTACGGCATATCGCATCTTGTGCGGCAGCATCGCTCCGATGGTGTGTACAAGGTGCTCGGCATACAGTATGCACAGTATGTGAAGGGAGAGGCCGATTTTACATATACGCGAAATTTCTCGCACCGCACGTCGCTATCATGGCATACGGGCCTCGGCATCGCCTTCCCCTACGGCAACTCCACAATGGTGCCTTTCGAGAAGCGCTTTTATGCCGGCGGAGCAAACGGCGTACGTGGCTGGGGTGTGCGTACGCTCGGCCCCGGTTCATACGATGCCAAGAACTCCGTGACCGACTTTATAAACCAGTGCGGCGACATAAGGCTTGACCTCTCGCTCGAATTCCGCGCAAAGCTTTTCTGGGTTATCGAGGGTGCTGTATTTATCGATGCCGGTAATGTGTGGACTATCCGCGACTATGAGAACCAGCCCGGCGGTTTGTTCCGCTTCAATACCTTCTATAAGCAGATTGCGGCGGCCTACGGCCTCGGCATACGACTCGATTTCACATACTTCCTGCTGCGTCTCGACCTCGGCATGAAAGCGCACAACCCTGCCATGAATCAGGAGCGCTGGCCTATAATACACCCGCGCTGGGGGCGCGACGCCAACTTCCACTTCTCTGTAGGGTATCCGTTTTGACGGTGTCCGAACGAATTGAGAATTAAAAATTAGGAATTATAATTCAACACTCAACATTCAGAAATATTCCGGCCTCGAATAATTGTTTTTAATAGTTTTAATTGTTTGGAACCTGACGTGAAAACATACGTAATCTTCGACCTCGACGGCACTTTGCTCAATACTATCGACGACCTCGCAAATGCCACCAACTATGCCATGCGCAAGCTTGGCTTCCCTACTCATGGCCTGTGGGTGTACCCCGGCATGGTGGGCAACGGTGTGGCAAAGCTTATCGAGCGCGCGCTTCCCGACGACTCGCGCAGCGAAAAGAACATCAACGACGCTTTGGCTGCCTTCAAGGAGTTCTATGGCGAGAACTGCTGCAAGGAAACAAAGCCCTATCCCGGTATTCCCGAACTGCTCGAGGAACTGACCGCAAAAGGTCTAAATCTGGCCGTGACATCGAACAAGTATCAGGAAGCGGTGACGAAGATTATCGCGCATTACTTCCCCTCGGCCAACTTCAGGGCCATTCTCGGAAATATCGACGGTATGCCACGCAAGCCCGACCCTTCGATTGTGTTCAAGGCTCTGTCGATGTGCCCAACCCCCAAGGCCGAGGTGCTGTATGTGGGTGACTCGGGCGTGGATATGGAGACGGCTTGCCGCGCATGCGTGGAGTCGGTGGGCGTAACATGGGGCTTCAGGCCTATTACTGAGCTTAAAGAGGCTTATGCCGACCATATAGTATCTACCCCGCAGCAGATAGTAGGGCTGATAGAGACTGCTTAAACCGACCGCTTCCTTCCTTCCCATCCACAGGGCCGCCCCGAAAGATGGGACGCGACAGCAGTGTGTGGGAAGGGAAGGAAGTGCCGACCTGCAACGACATAAAAAAAACGCTCCGGCAATGCGCCGGAGCGTTTTTTTATGTATTCAAACAAGGGCTTGTGATTAGCCGTTGATTTTTACCATCTGAGCGATGAGGTCGAGTACCTTGTTCGAGTAGCCGATTTCGTTGTCGTACCATGAAACAACCTTCACGAAGGTAGGAGTGAGCTGGATACCGGCCTTCTTGTCGAAGATAGAGGTGCGGATGTCGCCGAGGAAGTCGCTGGAAACAACGTCTTCTTCAGTGTAGCCGAGTACGCCCTTGAGTTCGCCTTCAGAAGCTTCCTTCATAGCGGCGCAGATTTCCTCGTAGGTAGCGGGCTTGGCGAGGTTAACGGTGAGGTCTACTACAGATACGTCGAGGGTGGGGACACGCATCGACATACCGGTGAGCTTGCCGTTGAGTTCGGGGATAACTTTGCCTACAGCCTTTGCAGCACCGGTCGACGAGGGGATGATGTTGCCGGCAGCGGCACGGCCACCACGCCAGTCCTTCAGAGAAGGACCGTCAACGGTCTTCTGAGTAGCGGTGGTAGAGTGAACGGTAGTCATGAGGCCTTCTACGATGCCGAACTTCTCGTGGAGAACTTTGGCGATAGGAGCGAGGCAGTTGGTGGTGCAGGAAGCGTTCGAAACGAACTGAGTGCCCTTAACGTACTTGTCTGCGTTTACGCCGCATACAAACATGGGGGTGTCGTCCTTCGAGGGAGCCGACATAACCACGTACTTGGCACCTGCATCAATGTGGCCCTGAGCTTTTTCTTTGGTCAGGAAGAGGCCGGTAGATTCTACTACGTATTCAGCGCCCTTTTCGCCCCATGCGATTTCTTTGGGGTCGCGGCATGCAGAAACCTTGATTTCTTTGCCGTTTACAATAAGGAGGCTCTTTTCGAGGTCGTAGTCTACGGTGCCGTCGAACTGGCCGTGCATTGTGTCGTACTTCAGCATATAGGCCATGTAGTCAACGGGAAGGAGGTCGTTGATGGCTACTACTTCGATGTCGTCGCGCTTGGTGGATGCACGGAAGACGAAGCGACCGATGCGGCCAAAGCCATTGATACCAATTTTTGTCATAGCTTTATAAAATTGATTATTTGGGTAAAGTGTTATATGTTTGTTGTCAATGATTTAAGTACTATTCTTCCATGATACTCAGGGAAGGTGCGCTTATTTCGACGCAAAATTAATGAAAAATTTCGGTATTTCGTCTTTTTCAAGTGTTTTTATTATAAAAAAAATTACTTAATTTTGTGCACGGCAACTTTTGTGCCTGCATCCGTTACAACGGCTGTGCGTGCAGCTATGTTGCAGCGTTTTAACGGTTGTTCTTTCAAAAAATCGTAAATTATGAAGAAATTTCTCAATGAGTTCAAGGAGTTTGCCATGAAGGGCAATGTTGTCGATATGGCTGTCGGTGTTATCATAGGTGCCGCCTTCGGCAAGATTGTAACATCGCTGGTAAACGACATAATCATGCCTGCCGTGGGTATGCTCACCGGCGGTGTGAATTTCTCCGACCATAAGTGGGTTATTCAGCAAGCCGTGGCCAATGGCGAGGAAATAGTGACTCCCGAGGTGGCTATCACATGGGGCGCTTTCGTGCAGACCGTTTTCGACTTCATCATCATCGCCTTCTGCATCTTCGTGGCTATCAAGTTTATCAACAGGATGAAGCGCCAGCCCGAGCCGGCTCCCGAAGCTCCCGCCGCTCCCGCAGGACCAACTCAGGAAGAGCTCCTCACCGAAATACGCGACCTGCTTCGCAAGGAAGTTGAGAAATAAGCCTCTTTTTTTAATAGGATACATGGCTTCCGGCAAGAGCACCCTCGCAAGTGCTCTTGCCCGTGAGTGCGCTCTCGCTTTCGTCGACCTCGACGAGACAGTCGAGGCTGTTGCCGGTGTATCAATTCCAGAAATCTTCCGCATGCAGGGCGAAGAGGTGTTTCGCAGTGTCGAGGCATCGGCGCTCAGGCGTGTGGCAGAACCCGGAGTCGTGATTGCTTGCGGCGGCGGCACTCCGTGCTTTGGCGACAACCTCGACTTCATGCTGTCGGCAGGTACAGTGGTGTGCCTTCGCGCTTCGGTCGATACCATAATGCGCCGACTCCTCGAGGCTCCGCAGGGCAAGCGCCCGCTGATTGATTCCTACCGTGGCGACACAGGCGCCCTGCGTGAGCGCATTATGCACATGCTGGCCGCGCGCGAACCTTTCTACAGTCGTGCGCATGCCGACTTCGATGCGAACCGCCTCGATACCGCCGACCAGATTGCCGGCTCAATAGCCCTCTTCAGGCATCAATTTAAACTTTAACATACATGGACGCGCCAATACCTCTCGAACAAGTGCTCCGCGCCGACACTGTCGCACGGCAGATTTCAGTCGGTATTCCGGCAGTACGCAGTATCTCCGACCACCGTTTTCCCTTTACCCCCGAGGGTGCCGGGATGCTCGTCGACAAGGGCTTCTGCGTGCGGATGGAGAGCGGTGCCGCGGCACATATCCACTATGGCGACGATGCCTATGCCCGCCACGGCGTGGAAATTTGCACGCGCTCCGAGACGCTCGGCGCCGATATTGTGGTATGCCTCGGCCAGCTCGACACTCTTGATGCCCGCATGGTAAAACGCGGCGCGCTGCTGCTCACTATGGTGCGCTCTGCCGTGAAAGACCGCGAGGCGCTTGCGATACTCCTGCGCCGCCATGTGATAGCGCTCGGGCTGGAGAACCTTACCGATGCCGGAGGCAACCGTCCGTTCGCCGACATCATACACGAAATCGACGGCCGCGCCGCTATGGCTGTGGCATCGTCGCTCCTCGCCGACGCCGTGCACGGCAAGGGCATCCTGCTTGGCGGGGTGGCCGGAGTGGTGCCTTGTGAGGTGACAATCACCGGCTCCGACGTGGCGGCCTGCGCCGCCGCACGCACGGCTCTCGGCCTCGGCGCCATTGTGCGCATGTTCGATAACAATGTGTATAAGCTCCGCGAGGCTCTTTCCGTGCTCGGCAGCGGTGTGATTGGCTCCACCATGCACCGCAAGGTATTCGACAGCGCGCTCGCCTCTGCCGATATAGTCATCGTGACCGACACCGAGCCGGCCGTGACGCTCACCTCCGACAGAGTAAACATGATGAAGAGGGGAGTGATATGCTTCGACCTCACCTCGGAGCCGGGCCGCGCTTTTCCGTCGATGCCGCACGTAGACCTCGACCTCGCCGCGCCCTCCGATACCGACCCGTCGGAGCCTGTGCGCCTGTGCTATGTCAATGCCGCCAACACAGTGCCGCGCACTATGGCCATGGCCTTGAGCAACACCTTCTTGGCGCTGCTCGACGACCTCATCGTGTGCGACGGTGTGGCAAACGCGCTCAAGCTCAACAAGAGCCTGCGCCGCGCCGCCTTCCTCTTCCTCGGCAAGTGCGTAAACCCGGCGGTGGCGCACCTCCTTGGCGTGCGTTGCGTCGACATCAATCTTTTTCTGCAATTTTCATAATGAGTCATCATAAAACCAGATATTACGTTGTTTGGGTGGGTCTCGAGCCGGGTGTCTACGACAGCTGGGAAGAGTGCCGCCTGCAGGTCGACGGCGTGAAAGACGCGCGCTACAAGGCATACCCCTCGCGCGACGAGGCCGTGGCCGCCTACCGCGGCGACCCTCGGGAGGAGCTTGGCCTCATCAAGGCTATCCTCACGCACGCTCCCCGTGCCGTTACGCCTCCTGCCGGCGAAGGTCCCGGCTACTGGGCGAGCCTTCCCGGCGTACGCATCGACGCCATTGCCGTGGACGGTGCATGTGCGGGCAATCCTGGCCGCATGGAGTACCGTGCCGTACGTCTGCTCGACGGCGCCGAGGTGTTCCGCGTCGGCGACAAGGAGCCGCTCACGGGCACAAACAACATTGCCGAGTACCTCGCCATGATACACCTGGCGGCTCTGCTTGCCAAGTCCGGCGATACCTCTACACCGATATACACCGACTCCAAGAACACGCTTGCGTGGCTCAGAAAGGGCCGTTCGAACACCACTCTTCCCGAGTCGCCCAAGACCGCCAAGACCCTCGACCTGCTTCGCCGCGCCGACAAGTGGCTCGAGCAGTTCGGCCCGATAAAGAACCCCATTATAAAATGGAAGACCGAGGAGTGGGGCGAAATCCCTGCCGACTTCGGCCGAAAATAACTACTGCTTAACCGACAGAAACACCAAAATTCTCCCTCTTACCTCAACCATATTATGGCACGACAACTCAACATCCTCAAGAACGACTCATGGCTCGCCCCATACGCGGCAGCTATCGAGGGTCGCCACAACGACGTAATCCGCAAGGAGCGCGAACTTACATCAGAAACCGGCTCGCTTGCCGAGTTTGCCAACGCGCATCAATACTTCGGACTGCACCGCACCCGCTCGGGGTGGGTGTTCCGTGAATGGGCGCCGAACGCCACGGGAATATGTCTGGTAGGCGACTTCTCCGACTGGAAAGAGTTGCCGCAGTACCGCCTGCAGCGCGTGGGCGGAGGCGTCTCAGGCGTATGGGAGGTAAATCTCCCAAAAGACGCAATAGCCCACGGGCAGCTCTACAAGATGCGTGTCGACTGGCCAGGCGGCTCGGCCGAGCGCATACCGGCATACGCCGACAGGGTGGTGCAAGACCCCGTGACACACATCTTCTCGGCGCAGGTGCATGCCCCCGCGCGCAAGTTCAAGTGGAGCGACGAGTCTTTTACGCCCGACACCGCACCTCTGCTCATCTACGAGTGCCATATAGGCATGGCGCAGCCCACCGAAGGCGTAGGCTCCTACGAGGAGTTCCGCACCAAGGTGCTGCCGCGCATCGAGGCCGACGGCTATAATGCAATTCAGATTATGGCTATCCAGGAGCATCCCTACTACGGCTCTTTCGGCTACCATGTGTCGAACTTCTTTGCGGCATCTTCGCGCTTCGGCACGCCCGAGGAGCTGAAGAAGCTTATTGACGACGCCCACAGCCGCGGCATCGCCGTGATTATGGATATTGTGCACTCGCATGCCGTGAAGAACGAGAATGAGGGCATAGGCCGCCTCGACGGTACCCCCGACCTCTACTTCCACCGCGACGCCTCGCGGCGCGAGCATCCCGCATGGGACTCTCTCTGCTTCGACTACGGCAAGAACGAGGTGCTCCATTTGCTGCTGTCGAACTGCAAATACTGGCTTGAGGAATATCACTTCGACGGTTTCCGCTTCGACGGCGTGACCTCCATGCTCTATTACGACCACGGGCTCGGAAAGGCCTTCGGTGGCTATGGCGACTACTACGACGGCGGCCAGGATACCGATGCCATAACATATCTCACTCTCGCCAACCTGCTTATACACCAGGTGAAGCCCACGGCTATCACCATAGCCGAGGAAATGAGCGGCATGCCCGGTCTGGCTCTGCCTTTCCGCGACGGCGGAATCGGCTTCGACTACCGCATGGCTATGGGTATTCCCGACTACTGGATTAAGACCCTCAAGGAAAAGAAAGACGAGGACTGGCATCCCACTTCGATTTTCTGGGAGCTTACGAACCGCCGTGCCGACGAAAAGACTATTTCGTATGTAGAGAGCCACGACCAGGCTCTGGTGGGCGATAAGACCGTGATTTTCCGCCTGATTGACGCCGCGATGTACTGGCACATGATGGTGGGTGACAAAGACCCGGCTGTGGCACGCGGCATAGCGCTGCACAAGATGATACGCCTTGTGACGCTCGCCACCATAAACGGCGGATACCTCAACTTCATGGGCAACGAGTTCGGACATCCCGAGTGGATAGACTTCCCCCGCGAAGGCAACGGCTGGAGCTACAAGTATGCCCGCCGCCAGTGGGATTTGGTAGACCGCGAAGACTTGCAGTACCGATTCCTCAATGCTTTCGACAACGCCATGATTGAGCTTGTGAGCCGCCGCCATAACTTCCAGGCAAAGCCCATACAGAAACTGTGGGAGAAGGATAGCGACCAGGTGCTCGCATTTATGCGCGGTGACCTTGTGTTTGTATTCAATTTCAGCCCCGACAAGAGTTACGAAGGCTATGGCCTGCTGGCTCCCGGCGGCGTGTACAGCACAGTGCTGAGCACCGACAATCCCGATTTCGGCGGCTTCGGCAATATCGACGAGACTGTGGAGCACTTCACTAAGCCCGACCCGCTGTACACTCCCGCAGGAGTGGAGCGCCTGCCGCTCTATTTGCCTGCACGCACGGCTATGGTGCTTCGCAAGCATCCTGCACGCCGAAAAAAGTAGCGTGTCTTGATACACACTGTTATGGCCTGACAGGTTCCATGTGAATATTTATGATTGTCTGTCGGCCGAAACGGTCGCGCAAGCGGTGCTCTGCCTCTGTGGCGATGGCATGTGCCTCGTCCAGCGACAGGGTACCGTCCATTTTTGCGTGTAGGTCTATGGCTACAGCGCTGCCAATGCGGCGGGTGCGCAGCCGGTGCATCGACTTTATGCCGTCGACCGACATGACTGTTGTCTTTATCTCTTCCCGGACTTCCCGAGGAAGCGAGCTCTCGAGAAGCTCCTGCACGTTGGGCTTGATGATAGAAATTGCGGCCCTGATGATAAACACACTTACCATAATGGCTGCGAGAGGGTCGAGTATTCGCCACTTTTCGCCCATAAACATTGCGCCAGCCACACCTGCGAGCGTACCGACCGATGATATGGCATCGCTGCGGTGATGCCAGGCGTTGGCGATGACAGCGCCGGAGTTCCAGCGGAGCCCTTCGCGTATGGTGTAGTGGTAAAGTATCTCTTTGGCGGCAATCGAGAGTATGGCGATTACCAGAGCGAGTGTGTGCGGCCTCGGCACTTCGGCGCCGGCTATGCAGTCGGCCACGAGCCGGATGCCGTTGACGAACAGCGCCAGACCTGCCGTACATAGTATAATGCCAATTACAAGAGTGG
Organism: Muribaculaceae bacterium; assembly: GCA_009775225.1. Taxonomy (GTDB): domain Bacteria; phylum Bacteroidota; class Bacteroidia; order Bacteroidales; family Muribaculaceae; genus CAG-873. Next base: position 82,558 of record VSPE01000001.1, read on the forward strand.
CCAGAGTCTCGTATTTGCCATGGCCGTATTCGTGCCCTTCGTCGTCGGGCTTGCCGGAAATTCTTATGAATACGAGCACAATGATGTCGGAGATGAAGTCCGACAGCGAGTGAACGCCGTCGGCCACAAGGGCGGAGCTTCGTCCTATGGTGCCGGCCACAAACTTCAGCACTATGAGCACTGCGTTTACAGCCGTGCCTGCGAGGGTAATCCGGTATATGCTTTTTTCGCGTTGGTCGGTCACTGGAGCATAGGATTAATGAGGTTTCTGTCTCAGCCGCTTACCTGCACATCCACTCCGATAGTCGTGCGGATGCGTTCAGCTATTTCGTCGAGGCGTTGGCGCGGCACTTTGCGCAGCAGAACCTCGGGGGTAGGGCGGTCGATAGTATATATCATCACCTCGCGCGGAGCCATGCGGCGGTAAGCTTCTATGAGAGCGTCGACTTCATCGTCGGTACTGTTGTCTACAACGCGACCGTCGTGCTCGCCGTAGCATATCATGGTCTGCACTATGGCCTGTCCGCCGAACGACGCTATCTGCTCTATTACTCGCTCGTGGTCGTAGTCAGGGGCGGGGCGGTCGAGCATACGGATTGTGTCGGCGATAGCGCTGTCGAGCTTGAGGATGTTGTTGTCTACTTTGGCGAGGGCTTTGCTCACGGCCTCGCAGCCGAGTCGTGTGGCGTTGCTCAGCACACTGATTTTCACCTGCGGAAAATATCTGTCTCGGAGCGCTATCGTGTCGTCGATTATGCCGCCGAACTCGGGGTGCAGAGTCGGCTCACCGTTGCCCGAGAAAGTGATTACGTCGAGGCGCTCGCCTGCGGCTTTCATCGCCGCGAGCCTTGCTTCAAGCTGAGTTTCCACCTGTGTGCGGGTGGGCAGCCCGGTTGTGCCGGAACCCTGAGCGTTGTACCCGGCCTCACAGTAGAGGCAGTCGAAAGAACATATTTTGCCGTCGTTCGGCATGAGATTCACGCCCAGCGAAGTACCCAGGCGGCGGGAGTGGATAGGGCCGAATACGGTGTTGTGGAAGAGTACGGTCTGCATACTATTTTCGTGTGAATAGGCGTGCTGTCTGCGCAATGAGAAGGCCTGTGAGGAGTACAGCCGCGAATACGGCGGCAATGTCGGGCCACTCCACGCGCACGGGATATACGTCGATTGTCAGGGCCGAGGGGTCGGCGTTGAGCCGGATTATCCCGAAGTGCTGCTGTATGAGCGAGAGTGTCAAGCCGGCGATAGTGCCTGCTGCCGCTCCCACCGTGGTGATGAGCCATCCGAGCCATATAAATACCGAGGTGACGGTGCGTCTCGACGCTCCCATAGCGCGCAGCGTGGCCATGTTCTGCCGTTTCTCTATTGCAAGCAGGCTCAGGGTGGATATGATGTTGAAGGATGCTATCAGGAGTATGAATATGAGCATAAGGAATGTCACCCACTTCTCTATCGCTATCATGCGGTAGGTGTCGGGCTGCTGCTGTTCGCGGTCGAGAACCTCGAAGCCATCGGGGATGCATTGGCTCACGGCCTTTATCAAGGTGGATATGTCGGTGCCTCGGGCAGCCTTTACCTCAATGGCCGTACATTCGCCGTTGTCGTATTCGAGCAGGGCGCGCACGTGCCCGAGCGGGGCAAGGATGTATTCGGAGTCGTATTCGGGCTGGTCGACGCGGAACACTCCGCTCACGGCAACAGGCATCGAGCGGTAAGCCGCCGCCGGGTTTGCAGGGTTGATGCGCCCGAGTCGCCGCGGCATGTATATGTCGGCGAACGTGTATGCCGAGGGGCGGATACCCGTAGAGACGGCCACGCCTACCGAAATCTGCGCTCCTGCTATAGAGTCGGCGGCAAGGCCGCAAGGGCTGTATATGCCGTCGATGATTATGCTGTCCATGCTCAGCACCAGCTGTGCCCGTGCGGGGTCGATGCCTTTCACTATCACGGGAATTTGTGCGTCGTCGGCCACGAGGAGGGCGCGTTCCTGAAGCACGGGCATGGCTGCCGCGACTTCGGGGAGCGCCTCGAGCACGCGTGCGAGGGAGTCGCCGGCAGTCATCACCTTGCCTGCCGAGGGCACCACTTTCGCGTCGGGGTCTATCATGGCGAGGTGCCTGCGGGCGAGGTCGCTGAAGCCGTTGAACACCGAAAGCACCACGACTATGGCCATAGTGGCAATAGCCACACCGGCCATGGAAATGTACGATATTACATTCACGACCTTGTGCGACTTGCGGGCGAAGAGGTAGCGCAGTGCGAGCCTTGGGGCGAGTGTCACTTCTCGAGGAGCGAGTCGATGTTGGCTATATAGTCGAGCGAGTCATCGAGATAGAAGTGCAGTTCGGGCACTTTGCGGAGCTGGAAGCGCACCTTCTGAGCGAGTTCGTAGCGTACTGTTTTCGACGAAGCGTTGATGCTCTCTATCATTTCCGGGGCCTTGTCGGAGGGGAACACCGAGAGGTATGCACGGGCAATGGAGAGGTCGGGCGACACGCGCACGGCGCTCACCGACACTATCACTCCGTGGGTCTTGGCGGTCTGCTGGCGGAATATTTCGCTGAGTTCTTTTTGAAGAAGACGGCTTATTTTTGCTTGGCGTGTAGATTCCATTAGTTATGTTCTTTAATGTATATTTAAAACGCCCGTCGGCGTATAAAGTTAGTAGTCTCGCTCGCCGAATATGGCAGTTCCTACTCGGACGAGGTTGGCGCCTGCTTCTATGGCGGCGGGGTAGTCGTGGCTCATGCCCATGGAGAGGGTGTCGAAGCCGCGCAGGTCGGGGCATAGCTCCTGCACCTGCTTTTTCAGAGAGGCGATGGCCAGAAAGTCGGCCTTTACCCGCTGCATGTCGTCGGTGTTGGACGCCATGCCCATGAGACCGCAGATATGTGTTGCGCGCAGGCTTTCGAAGGCGCGGCGCCTGAAGAAGTCGAGCAGCTCGTCGGGTGTGAGGCCGAACTTGGTCTCCTCCTGTGCCACGTGTACCTGCAGGAGCACGCGGCTCACAATGCCGGCGCGCTCGCTTTCGGCGTCGACCAGACGCAGTAGCCGCTCGGAGTCGATGCTTTCGATGAGCGCTATGCGGCGTGTGCCTACGAGGTGCCGAACCTTGTTGGTCTGAAGGTGGCCAATGAAGTGCCAGCGCACGTCGGCGGGCAGGGCGGGTATTTTTGCCAGCAGCTCCTGTATGCGGCTTTCGCCGAAAATGCGCTGTTCGGCGGCGTATGCCTCCTGCAGTGCTTCTACGGGGTGAAATTTGCTTACAGCGACAAGCTCCACACCCTCGGGGAGTGTGGAGCGTATGTGTGAGAGTGCGTCGGCTATGCCGCTCATTCCTTTACCTTCATCTTGTAGACGTCCATTATAGGCGTCTCGTTGATTTGCACTATCTCATAGTCGGCCATTGTGCCCTTCATGCCTTCCTCGAAGTTTTCGAGGGCGTGTTTGAAGTTGGCAGCCTGAACGAGAATTTGCGATATGGAGCGCTTCTCGGCGGCGGTCTTTTCGTCGATAGTGATGAATGCTACCTTTACGAGATACCAGCGGTCGCCGCTTTCGTCCCAGAAAATTTCGGCGATTTTGGTGGGCTTGATTGCCGATACGGTGAACTCGCCCGAGATGTAGGGGCGCTGTTCCTCGGTGATGCGGCTTTCGGCCTCGGTGAACGACAGAGCGTCCACAAGATATGGTTCGTTTACTTTCTTTGCGGCTCCGTTTTCCTGGAGCTTTTCGTATTTTACTTTACATTCAAACCAGTTTGCCATTTTTGTTACTTTCTTACTTAGAATTTTTGTTTACCAATATTTGATAAAGTTTCTTCACGCCCTCGGTGGCGGTGGCGCGTATCACGGTGACACCGTCGGGTACAGCCGAGGGGTTGGGGTCAATGTAGTACACGGGTACACCCTGGCGCACGTAGTGCAGGAGCGAAGCGGCCGGATATACCACGAGGCTTGTGCCGATGATGACGAATATATCGGCTTCGGCGGCAATCTCGGTAGCCGGCTCGAACATGGGAACTGCTTCCTGAAAGAATACTATATGCGGACGCACGCGGTGCCCTTCAATCACGCTTTCGGGTGTAGTGGGGCTGTCGTACGACGGTAGCGGGAATATGAGCTGCGGATTGTCGAGAGCGCGTACTTTGGTGAGCTCGCCGTGCAGGTGCATTACCTTTGTGCTTCCCGCGCGCTCGTGTAGGTCGTCGACGTTCTGAGTGATAATATATACATCGAAGTGCTCTTCAAGCTTGTGCAGCAGCCTGTGCGCCTCGTTAGGTTCTACTGAGGCGAGGGCCTTGCGGCGCTCGTTGTAGAAGCGGTGTACAAGTGCAGGGTTGCGGGCGAAGCCGTCGGCCGAGGCAACGTCCATTACGGGATACTGCTCCCACAGGCCTCCGGCGTCGCGGAAGGTGGAGATGCCGCTTTCGGCGCTGATGCCTGCGCCAGTCGACACAACGAGTCGCGGGCGTTTAGCGGTCATCGGCGGAGAAGAATATCTGATTGGCGCTGTCGGTGTTCTTTGCGGGCTGTTCGGCTCCGCGCGGCTCTTCGGGCTTGCCGGCCAGGGGTACTCCCGAGCGTCGTTTGTCGCGGCGGAAGGCCGGCGAGCGCTCCACCATTTCTATGGCGGCGTCGTCGTCGAGCTGCTCGGGTGTGAGCACATAGTAGTTTTGTGTCTCCTGCCTGCGGGTGAAGTCTTCCACCTTGTCCTTGCCATACATCTGCGCTATGCGGTTGTCGATGCCTGAGTCGAGTTCTTTGCGCTGTTCCTGCTCGCGGCCGGGTATGATTTTTATGGTGGAACCGCCCGAATCCACCGATACGTCGAAGCCCGAGGCCAGTATGGTGAACTTGATTTTGTTGCCGAGAGTGTCGTCGTAGCCCCAGCCGAACTTGATGTGTACGTGCTTGTTGATTTCAGCCACAAGCTGGTTGGCTTCCGAAGCCTCGTTGACGGTGAACGACGGCTCTATGTCGTGCGAGATATAGAACGCGAACAGCAGCTCCTTGGCCGACATGATGTCGGTGTCGCAGAGGAGGGGCGAGTGGAGGGCGTTGCGGATTGCCTGCGACATACGCTCGCCTCGCTGACCTTCGCCGTAGCCTACCGAAATGAGGGCGGTGCGGCCGTCGCGGAGGCAGGTGTCGACGTCGCGCATATCGATGTTCACCTTGGCAAGATTGGTTACCATGTCGGATATTGTGCGCGATGCGGTGGTGAGAATATCATCGGCTTTGCTGAAGGCAACGTCCCAGTCGAGGTCGGGATATATGCTTCCGAGCTTGTCGTTGTTGATTACGAGCATGGCGTCGACATTCTCCTGGAGGCGAGCCGCGCCGTCGATAGCGCTGGTGATTTTTGTCATGCCTTCGAAGAAGAAGGGGATGGTGACGATGCCTACCGTGAGGATGCCTTTTTTCTTGGCCACGCTTGCCACTACGGGTGCGCCGCCGGTGCCGGTGCCGCCGCCCATGCCGGCGGTGACAAACACCATTTTTACGTTCGGCGTGAGCAGTTTCTCAATTTCGGGTACGCTCTCGAGCGCGGCCTGCTCGCCAACTTCGGGCTTACCGCCGGCACCGAGGCCTCCGCAGAGCTGCGGGCCTAAAAGTACCTTTGTGGATACGCTCAGGGGCTCGAGCGCCTGACGGTCGGTGTTGAGTACTACGAAGTCTACTCCGCGCACACCCTGGCGGTGCATGTACTCAACGGCGTTGCAGCCGCCGCCGCCCACGCCCATTGCCATGATAGTGGGGCTTTCTACAACGCCGCTTTCGGGGGCGTTGTGGTATTTCTCTATGAGGTTGGGGTCTTCGGGTTCTGACATAATGGCTTGTGTTTATGAGCTTTACTAGTCTTCGTTCTCTTCTTCGGGGACTTCGCTCTTGAAGAGCTTGACAAATGAGTTGCCGAGCTTGTTGATTATATTGCGGGTTTTCTCGTAGTTGTCGTCGTCGTCGCCTTCGTTTTCGTCGTCGGGGTCATCGGCGTATTCGTCGGTATAGGTCTCGAAGGTGTCTTCTTCCTCGTGCTTGAACACGTCGAATTCGTCTTTATCCTTCTCGTCCTTGCCGCTATCTTTCTTCTTGCGGCCGAGACCGAAGAAGCCGCGGCGAGTGCGTGGCTGTTCGTCTTCGTCCTGCTCGTCGGCGTCGTCTTTCAGCAGATTTTCGTCATCTTCATCTACGGGGCGTCGGCGGTCATGCGCATCGGGCTTCGGCGCGCGTACGTACGGTTCCTCTTCTTCCTCCTCTGCCGGAGCCACTGTGGCGGCTCTTTCGGGCTGTGCCACTGGCACGGGGCTGAGGTAGTCGCCGTCGTTGTGGCGAGCGGCGTAGTCGAGCAATGCCACGATGTCGATGTTGGACGGGTTATTGCGTCCGGCCACACGGAAGGTTATGTCGGAAGGCATCTCGGCCACGCGTACGGGCAGCTTGCACAGAGTGCCGAGCAGAGTGGCAAATTCGGGCAGACGCGAGCCTCCGCCGGTGAGCACTATCTTGGAGAGGGCTACGCCGGACAGCTCTGTCTGATTGAGAATGTTGGCTGCTATCTCGCCTGCGCGGGCGCGGATGTAGCCAGATATTTCGGCCGCATCGGGGTTGTCGCTCTCGGCCTCGGACTCACCCATAGTCCCGAGGGTGAGCTTCAGGTTTTCGGCGGCTTCCTCGGTGATGCCGAGGCCTGCCATGAGGTCGAGAGTTATGAGGCGCGAGCCCATGGGAATGGTGCTCAGGAAGGCGAGGGTACCGTCTTTGTACACGGCTACAGTGGTGGTCTCGGCGCCGAAATCCACGAGGGCGCATCCAAGTTCGCGTTCGTCGGGGCTGAGCACCAGTTCGCCTATTGCGAGGGGGCGGATTATGTAGTCTACGTTGTCGTGGTCTATAGTGTCGAATTTGAGGCGGTCGAGGTTCTGGCGAGTCTCTTTGCCACAAGTCACGAGCATGAACTCGCCCCTGAGGGTTTCACCGAAAGTGCCTACGGCCTTTCGTACGGCGGCGTTGTTCACGTAGAACATTCGCGGCACGGTAGCCTCTATGTTGCGCTTATCCCCCATGAAGTCGCGTGATGCCTCATACTCGAGGCGCTGCACGTGGTTCTCTGTAATCTCACATTCATGCGGCGACTTGAGTTTTGAGCTTGCCGACTGAGCCGAGAGCGAGCGGCCTCCGAGACTTACCGACAGCGCCTCGATTTTTCGGGGCGCCACCAAAGGCGACTCTTCGAGCCGGCGCACAATTTCGTTGACCGCTCCCGACACCTCGCGGATGTTCTGGATGCGGCCGTGGCGCACGTTGTTTGTGCCGGGAATTTCTTCTACGGCGAGCACCGAAAGACGGCCGTCGGTGCCTACAGAGGCTGCCGCGCCTTTTATTTTCGATGATGCTATTTCGATTGCTATGACTGTTTTCGGTTCCATTGGGGGAGTAGATAATCAGGTGTTGGAGGCGAGTGATAATTCTTTGTCAGGCGTCGGCTTCTTCGGGCGTGGACTTGGCTACTGTCGCGTTGTCGTTGATGTCGAAGGCACCGGTCTGTTCGACTTCGATAGGGAGGGGCGGGGGAGGCACCGACTTGTCGCGGCGCGAAGCCACAATCTGTCCGCGCCACTTCACGGCGATAGTGTCGTATGCGTCCCAGCCTTTTACGGGCGCCACGTGGCGGTAGAAGGCTCGAAGCAGGGCGAATTTCTCGTTTACGCGCGATGTGTCGCCGAAGTTCACTACATGTCCCACGATAGTCGGCACTATTATGATGTTTCCGTCGGCTTCCTGTGTCACTGTGGCTACCATTGCACCGGCTTTGCGGTGGTTTGCAATATAGTCGAGCAGCGGCAGGAGGCGCTGTGCGGGGTGTACGGAGTCGAACCTGCCCACGAGCACGGGTACGTCGATGTGGTAGCGGAGTTCGGCCGATATGCGCTTGCCGGCGGCGTTGATGTAGTACGACGCTTTTCCCGGCTCGAATACGCGTGCCACTGGAATCATAGGCGTGACGTCAATACGAACCTTGCCGTCGGAGAGGAGGTAGGCGTTGGCGTCCTGAAGCTTGTCGGAGGCGAGCAGGCGCTCTTCAAGCGAGCGGAGGTCGAAAGTCGAGCGGCGGCAGCGCGAGAGCGTGTCGGGGTCGATGCCGCTCTCGATAACCACGTCGCGCACGCTTACGAAGCGCGACATAGGGTCGGAAAGCGTGACCTCCATGCCCGTGAGGGTATCGGCGGCGGCCATGCGCGTGCTCAGAGTCATGGCAAAGCCCATATAGGCTGCCACGAGTATGGCGAGTACACACATTATCACTGACTTTCTATCCATTTGCCGGTTGTTATTTACGCACTTTGGCCACCAGCAGAGGCACCTTGAGGTTGAGGTCGCCCGCGCCGACGGTCAATAAGATTTCAAAGTTACGATTTTTCATTGTATCGACAAAATCTTCTTTTGAAATCATCTCTTTATTTTCGCTTTTTATCCGGTCGAAGATTATTTTGGAAGTTACACCGGGTATAGGTTCCTCGCGGGCCGGGTATATGTCGATGAGCACTACCTCGTCGGCGGCCGAGAGAACCCGGGCGAACTCGGGTGCGAAGTCGCGTGTGCGGCTGTAGAGGTGCGGCTGGAAGGCTACGGTGAGCTTGCGGCCGGGGTATAGAGCGCGCACCGACGCGATGCTTTGGCGCAGCTCGTCGGGGTGGTGTGCATAGTCGTCGATAACGACGTGTCCGTCCGGGCCGTCCTCCTTTAGGTGGAACTCGAAGCGGCGTTCCACTCCGGGGTAGCTTCTCATGGCCTCGCGGGCGAGCGCGGGAGTGAGTGTGCCTGTGAGCCACACCGCGCCGAGAGCCGACAGGGCGTTGTCGATGTTGATTTCCACGGGTATTCCAAGCTCAATGTCGGTGATTACGCCTTCGGGATGCACGAAGTCGAAGACTATGGTGCCGCCGCCGATGCGGATGTTGTCGGCGTGGAAATCTCCCTCGTTGCGGCCGAAGGTATAGGTGCGCACTCCCTGCGGTGTGCGGGGACGCAGCTTAAGCCCGGTGTGCACGAGCAGGAAGCCGTCGGGGCGGATTAGCTCGGTGAAGTGTGCGAAGCTCTCCAGATACGCCTCTTCGGTGCCGTAGATATCGAGGTGGTCGGGGTCGGTGGCGTTCACCACGGCTATATAGGGGGTGAGCTGATGAAAGGAGCGGTCGTATTCGTCGGCCTCTACCACGCTGAAGGGCGATGTGGCGCTGAGCATGAGGTTGCTGTTGTAGCCCTTGAGGATGCCGCCTAAGAAGGCGTTGCAGCCTACGGGACCGGAGTGCAGCACATGCGCAGCCATCGACGAAGTGGTGGTCTTGCCGTGTGTCCCTGAGAAACAGAGACTCTTGCTGCCTCGTGTAATCTGTCCGAGTACCCATGCGCGCTTGCGCACTTCGAAGCATTTGTTGCGGAAGAAGCTCAGGGGCACATTGCTCTCGGGCACGGCTGGCGTGTACACCACAAGAGTGCCTTCGGCATTGCGGAACTCCTCTGGCACGGCGTCCATGCTGTCGAGGTAGCTCACGGCTGCGCCTTCGGCGTGCAGTTCGCGTGTCAGTTCGCTTTCGGTGCGGTCGTATCCTGCCACGGGGAGGCCAAGCGACAGGTAGTAGCGGGCGAGGGCGGCCATGCCTATGCCACCGATGCCTGCAAAATATACTCGTTTTGTTTCGTTCAGTTCCATTGCAATTATGTTACTACTTATCCAAGCACCTTCTCGATAGCTTCCACTATCTTGCTGTCGCTGTCGCGGAGAGCCATTGCCGAGATGTTTTCCGACAGGAGCCGGAGTGTCTCGGTGTTGCTCACCACGGTGCTTATATCGTTCCACAGCTGCTTTGTGGCGTCGATGTCGAGTACCATTCCGGCGGCTCCGCGGTGAACGAGCGCTTCGGCGTTATGGCGCTGGTGGTCTTCAGCCACATTGGGCGAGGGTACGAGAATGGCGGGTTTGCCGAGGTCTTCGAGCTCGCTGATAGTTCCGGCTCCGGCACGTGCCACCACAAGGTCGGCGGCGCGGTATGCCACTGCCATGTCGGATACGAACTCGGTGAGCCTGATATTGTCGGGGAGGATGCCTTCGACGGCTTTGCGGCAGCGGTCGTGGTCGGAAGCGCCGCACTGCCACAGTACCTGGAACGACTCGAGGCCTGCTCTCCCTTGGGAGATAGCGTTGATTACCGTCTGGTTGAGGGTGCGTGCGCCGAGGCTTCCGCCTGTTAGGAGTACCAAAGGCTTGTCGGGGTCGAAGCCGAGTGCTTTCTTAGCCTCTTCCTGAGTAATGTCAACCTCGAAGAGCGCCTTGCGCACGGGGTTGCCAGTCATGACAATCTTGTCGGCGGGGAAGAATTTCTCCATGCCGGGATATGCCACGCATATAGCGCTGGCACCTTTGGCAAGGAGCTTGTTGGTGACGCCGGCGTAGCTGTTCTGCTCCTGGAGCACGGTGGGGACTCCTGCTCTCTGTGCCGCCTTGATGGTAGGGCCGCTTGCGTATCCGCCCACGCCCACGGCGACATCGGGCTTGAATTCGGCCACGATGCGGTGAGCCATGCGTATACTTTTCCAGAGCTGCACGAGCACGTGGAAGTTGCGCCATATATGCTGCCTGTCGAAGCCGCATACGGGGAGTCCCACAATCTTGTATCCGGCTTCGGGTACGCGCTTCATCTCCATTCGGTTGTCGGCGCCTACGAAGAGAATTTCGCAACCGGGGCGGCTGCGTCGGAGAGCGTCGGCAATGGAGAGAGCGGGGAATATGTGTCCGCCTGTGCCGCCGCCGCTTATGAGCACACGCAGAGGCGGGGAGTTGTGTCTGTCTGTCATCGGTAATAATTGTAACGTTCGATTATTGTTGAACAACCGCACCCGCCACCGGGTTCACGCTGCGGGCATCTTCAGGCAGGCTGTTCTGCTCCTGTTTCTGCTCGGCCTTAGTGTCGGTGGTGCGCACGGCATGGCGTGCCACGCTAAGCATGACACCGAAGGCGAGCGAGGTGGCGAGCACCGATATGCCGCCCTTGGAAATCATAGGCAGGGGCTGCCCCGATACGGGAAATACGCCCGACACGATAGCCATGTGGTACAGTGCCTGGAATACTATGACGAAGGCGCATCCCATGACCATGACGCCTGCTATGGTGTGGCGGAAGAGCATGGTGAGCTTGGCGCTACGGCCGAGTATCCACATATATACGATGAGGATGCCTATGCCCACGAAGAGGCCCAGCTCCTCGATTATGATAGCGAAGATATAGTCGGAGAAGGCAAGGGGCAGACGCGCGTTTTCGCGTGAGCGGCCAATGCCTACGCCGGTGAGGCCTCCGTGGGCCTGAGCTATGAAGCTGAGCTGCTCCTGCTGGTGCTCCACGTCGAATTTGTCGAGGTGCTTGTTTGGGCGCTTGTAGTACTCCATTCGGTCGTTCCACACATTACCACGGCCGCTTGCGGCACCTACGGAGCCTTCTTTGTTGAGAGTGATTATGCGTTCCTGCTGCGGAGTGAGCACCACTTCTTTTTTCTCGTGGGTCTTGTATATATACCCCGCTCCGCCTACCACGGCACCTATTGCGCAGACTATGAGGAATTTCTTCCAGCCAACACCGCCTATGAGCATCATGGAGTATATGATGCACACTACCACGATAGTGTTTGACAGACCCTGCGAGAAGAGCAGCAATCCACAGATGCCGGTAAAGCCCATGCAGAGCCACAGGCCTTTCCATGTCACATCGCGGCGCCCTTTCTCCTGATTGCGCGACAGTATCCATGCCGTGCCGAGAGCGGCGCCGAGTTTCATGAACTCGGCAGGCAGAATGGGTATGCCGGCAATGCGGATAGCTCGCATGGCACCGTTTACTTCAGTACCGGCTACGCGCACGGCAAGCATGAGGCCTATGCAGAGCACCACGAACCACGGGATGAAGTTGTAGATATAGCGGTAGTTGATGCGCTGAAGCACCAGCATGCAGAGGAGGCCTGCCAGGATAAAGGCTCCGTGGCGCAATACGGGCATGAATATGTTGCCGTCGGTCACTTCCTGTATGGAAGCTGAGAAAAGTTCGATGACGGCTACAATGACAAGCAGTATGTATGTGCCCCAGAGGTGGTGGTCGGTGCGCACCCTTGGCTTTGCGTCGGCTTTGGCCTTGTCGGTATGCGAATCCTGAGTCTGAGCGTCAAGAGAGAGTGTATTATCCATTATGAGTTATTTGTCTTTCAGTTCGCGTACGGCGGCCTTGAATTTGCGGCCGCGGTCTTCATAGGAGGAGAAGAGGTCGAAGCTGGCGCAGCACGGCGACAGTAGCACGGTGTCGCCTGTCACGGCAATGCGTCGGCAGGCTTCTATGGCGTCGTCCAGGGTGTGGGTGTCGGTTACAGGCACCACATCCTTGAAGAAGTCCACAATCTTGGCGTTGTCCGTTCCCATGGCAACGATGGCTTTCACTTTCTCTTTCACCAGGGGCAGTATCTCGCTGTAGTCGTTGCCCTTGTCTTTGCCGCCGAGTATGAGTACCGTGGGTGCGGTCATAGACTCGAGCGCGTAGAAGCAGGAGTTGACGTTGGTTGCCTTGGAGTCGTTTATCCAGCGTACACCGTCGATGTCGGCGGTGAATTCGAGGCGGTGTTCCACGCCGCTGAAATCGGCCAGCGCCTCGCGTATGGCATCCTTGCTCACATCGCAGATACAGGCCGAGAGGCCGGCTGCCAGCGAGTTGAACACGTTGTGGAGGCCGTTGAGGGCGAGGTCGGCGCGCGGCATCGCCATAGATTCGACCGGGGTGTTGAACACCAGCTCGTTTTCGGCGTCGATGTATGCGGCTGAGCCTTCCTCGGGAGTTTCTGAGAATGGCAGCAGACTGGCGTCAGTGCTTATGTGACGCAGCTGCTCGCTTATTACGGGGTCATCTTTCCAGAATATGAAAGTATCGGTAGGCGTCATGTTCTGAAGGATGCGGAACTTGGCATTGATATAGTTCTGCATCTTGTGGTCGTAGCGGTCGAGGTGGTCGGGCGTTATGTTGAGCATCACGGCTATGTTGGCCTTGAAGTCGTACATGTTGTCGAGCTGGAAGCTGCTCAGCTCCACCACATACACCTTGTGGGGGTCGCGCGCTACCTGATAGGCGAGGCTCTTGCCCACATTGCCGGCAAGCGAGGCATCTACCCCGGCATGAGTGAGGATGTGGTGTATGAGCATTGTCGTGGTGGTCTTGCCGTTCGAGCCTGTGATGCACACCATCTTGGAGTCGGTGTATCGTCCGGCGAACTCAATTTCGCTGATAAGTGGTATGTGCTTTGCCAGAGCGTCCTTTACCACCGGCGCTTCGAGCGGAATACCGGGGCTTTTGATGATTTCGTCGGCGGCGAGGATGCGCTCCATGCTGTGTCCGCCTTCCTCGAAGGCGATGCCCTCGGCCACCAGACGGTCGCGGTATTTGGAAGCTATGCTGCCGCTGTCGCTCAGGAAGACGTCGAAGCCCTTGTCTTTAGCCAGGACGGCTGCTCCGAAGCCGCTTTCGCCGGCTCCGAGCACTACAATGCGGCGTTTTATATCATTCATCCTATTATCGTATTTTTAGTGTTACAAAGGTGATAGCGGCAAGTATTATGCCGATAATCCAGAAGCGGGTAACTATTTTTTGCTCTGGAATGGCACGCAAGGGGCGCTGGATTAAGGCCTGCACTGTGCCTGCGTCTTTCTGGAAGTGGTGATGCAGTGGCGTCATCTTGAAGATGCGCTTTCCGCCGGTGCGCTTGAAGTATGCCACCTGAAGGATTACCGAGAGGTCTTCGATGTAGAAGAGCGCGCAGAGGATAGGCAGGAGCAGTTCCTTGTGGATGAGTATTGCGAACACTGCTATCACGCCGCCGAGGGTGAGGCTGCCGGTGTCGCCCATAAATACCTGTGCAGGCGAAGCGTTGTACCACAGGAAGCCGATGAGGGCGCCTATGAAGGCTGCCATGTACACTACCAGCTCCTCGCTGCCGGGCACATACATTATGTTGAGGTACGATGAATATATGACATGGCCACCGAGGTATGCCATTACCGCGAGCGACACGCCCGCAATGGCCGAGAGGCCCGAAGTCATGCCGTCGAGACCGTCGTTGAGGTTGGCGCCGTTGCTGGTGGCTGACACCAGAAATATGGTGATGATGATGAATACTATCCAGCCGCCTGTCTCGGCGCCTTCGCCCATCCAGCCGGTGAGCCACGAGTAGTTGAAGTTATTGTTCTTTACGAAGGGAATGGTGGTCTGCGGCGACTTTACGGACTCACCTTCGTAGATAACCTCTTCCACGCGGTTTGTCTCGGCGCTGATTACCTCGGAGTTCTCCACAATCACCATGGAGGGGTTTAGGTACATCGTCACGGCCACGATAATGGCTATGCCTACCTGTCCGATGATTTTGTACTTGCCCTTCATGCCGTCTTTGTTGTGCTTGCGCAGCTTGAGGTAGTCGTCGAGGAACCCTATGAGACCGAGCCACATTGTGGCGAGCATCATCAGGAGCATGTACACGTTGGTGAGCTTGCCCACGAGGAGACAGGGCACCATGATAGCGGCAATGATGATTATGCCACCCATGGTGGGGGTACCTGTCTTTTTGAGCTGACCTTCGAGGTCGAGGTCGCGCACAATCTCACCGATTTGCATTTTCTGCAGCTTGTCGATGATAGAGCGGCCCATGAATATTGCGAGCAGCAGTGCCAGCACGAAAGCCACTCCGGAGCGGAATGTGATATATTCCATGAGGCGTACGCCGGGTACGCCGCTTTCCTGGAGTATGTTGAAAAGATAGTATAGCATGGCTTATTTGCGGGCTTTAAGAGCGTTGGCTATTTCTTCGCGGTCGTCGAAGTGATATTCGACGGTGCCTATTGTCTGAGTTGTTTCGTGACCCTTTCCGGCGAGGAGTATCACGTCGCCGGGACGGGCTTCGGCGACAGCCCTGGCTATGGCCTCGCGTCGGTCGGTGACAGTGATTGTGCGCTCGAGTTGAGAGTCGTCGAGTCCGGCACGCATATCGGTCAGAATAGCCTCGGGGTCTTCGAGACGGGGATTGTCGGAAGTGAGCACGAGTATGTCGGAGCGCTCGGCGGCGGCCTGTGCCATGAGAGGTCGTTTGCCGTGGTCGCGGTTGCCGCCGGCACCGCATACGGTGATTACGCGGCTGTTTTCGCCTGCCACCTCGCGAATGGTGTCGAGCACGTTGATGAGAGCGTCGGGGGTGTGGGCGTAGTCCACGATGGCTGTTACGCCGTCGGCAGAGCGGAAGGGCTGGAAGCGTCCGGCCACGGGGCACAGGCGGCTCATGAGCACCGGCAGCTCGTGCCCGGGTACGCCGAGGAAGCGTGCGGCACCGTATACGGCGGCGAGGTTTGAGGCGTTGAAGCGGCCTGCGAAGCGGGTCTCGGCCGGTGTGCCGTCGAAGTCCAGCAGCATACCGTCGATGCGGTCTTCGATAATGCGTACGCGGAAGTCGGCGATGTCGCGGGTGGAGAATGTGGCTTTGCGCTCGGCCTTGGTGTTCTGGAGCATGACCATGCCGTTGCGGTCGTCGGCGTTCACCAGCGCGAAAGCCTCGGGAGGGAGAATGTCGAAGAACGATTTCTTGGCCTTGAGGTAGGCGTCGAAAGTCTTGTGATAGTCGAGGTGGTCGCGTGTGAGGTTTGTGAAGATAGCGCCGGCGAAGGTAATGCCCGCTATGCGGTGCTGGTCGGCGGCGTGGCTGCTCACCTCCATCGAGGCGAAGGTGCATCCGGCGTCGACCATGCGGCGCAGCAGGCGGTTGAGCTGCACGGCGTCGGGAGTGGTGTGTTCTGCGGGTACGGCGTCGGTGTCGACGATATTGGCTACGGTGCTTATAAGGCCGGCCTTGAGTCCACGCATGCGAGCCAGCTCGTAGAGAAGTGTTGCTATGGTGGTCTTGCCGTTGGTGCCGGTCACGCCAACGAGAGTCAGCTCGTCGGAGGGGTCGCCGTAGAAACGTGAGGCGAGGCGTCCGAGTGCCTCGCGGCTGTCGCGCACGATAATGGTCTCGACGTGTGCGGGAATGTCGGCAGGCAGCTCCTCGGCCACAATCACCGAGGCGCCGGCCTCGATAGCTTTGCCGATGAAGCGGTGGCCGTCGACGGCCACGCCGCGTACGGCCACGAAAAGGCCGCCGGGCACTACCTCGCGTGAGTCGGCGGTGATGCCCTTTATCTCGGTGTCGACAGCCAGAGCGGTGTTTCGGCGCTCGTAGCCTACGGCCTCGATGAGGTCGCCGAGGGCGGCTGTGCGTGTATTTTGCTGTTGGGTGTTCATTCTAAAGCTTAAAAGGAGTACTTGTATGAAGTATATGTCAGTTGTGTCTTAGCGAGAGCCTGATGCGTGTTCCTGGGCCGGCCTCCGAGCCGGCCTCGGGCGATTGTGCGTACACATATCCCACGCCCTCGAAGGCTACGGCGTAGCCGGCACCCTCGAGTTTCGCCAAAGCTTCGCGGAGGCTCACGCCCTTCACGTCGGGCACTTTGCCTGTGGAGTCGGCTTTGGCCGGATGTCGGATAGCGCGAGAGGGCCCGAGGCGGAGGTCGGCGTGCAGGGTGGCGTTGCGCTCGTCGTTGAACGAAGAGTACACCGTCGGCACGGCGTCGGTACCGCTATGCTCGGCAGTCATGGCGGGGTCGTCGGCAAGCAAGCCGCGTGCATTGAGCTTCAGAGCGAGGTTCTTGAGTACTGTGCCCGAGCTTACTGCGGGGCCGCGGTAGGGCACCTTGGGGTCGCTGATGAGCACTATGCAGGTGTATTTGGGGTTCTCGTAGGGGAAGAAGCCGCAGAAGGTGACACGGTAGTGGCCTTCGAGGTATCCGCCCTTGAAGGGGGGCAGGTCGAGCTTCTTGCCGTTTTTGTCGTAGCGCGGACGCTTGTCTTCGAGCGCGATTTTGCAGGTGCCCGTCTTGCCGGCAATCTCCACCACATCGTTGCGCAGGCTCTTGGCGGTACCGCCCTGTTCCCATACCACGCCGCGCATCATACTGCGGAGTATGGCTGCGTTTTCCGATGACATAATTCGCTCGCGCACATAGCTCACGGGAATTACGGAGTCGCGGCCGTCGGGGCTGCGGAGCGATTTCACCAGACGCGGACGCACGAAGCGGCCGTCGTTAGCCACGGCGTTGTAGAAGGCGCAGGTGTAGAGCGGGGGTATCATGGTGCAGTATCCGAATACCATGCGCGAGAGGTCGAGCTTGCCGCCGGCGTTGTTCTTCACGCGAGGGAAGTATGGGGGCACCTCGCGGGCTATGCCGGTGTTGAGGCGGTCGAAGAAGCCCAGCTCGGCGAGGTCTTCGCGGAACTGAGCGGGATTGTGCTCGTAGTGGGGCATGGTCATCTTCACCATGCCGATGTTCGATGAATACTCGATGAAGCGGCTCACCGGGAGGCTGCCGGGCGAGTGGGTGTCGGATATGCTTCGCTTGCCCAGATAGGGGTAGCTGCGGCCTATGGGGTACTCTCGGCTAATGGGCTTGGCGAAGCCTTTCTCGAGGGCTACGGCCATAGTCATCACTTTCATCACTGAGCCGGGCTCGTAGGCCTGTACTGCGCGGTTCAGGGCCTCGATGTAGCGGGGAGTGCGTGAGGTACTGTCGCGCTCGAGGTTCGAAATGGCCTTTATATCGCCGGTAGCCACTTCCATAAGAATGGCGGTGCCCCAGTCGGCTTTTGCGTTGATTAGCATCTGACCCAGCTCTTCCTCGAGGATGTCCTGCATGGTGATGTCGATAGTGGTTGTCACGTCGTAGCCATTGATGGCAGGCCGCTCGTCGGCGTAGCGGGTGCCGCGGGTCGACACCACCTTGCGCTTCACGCCGGGGATGCCGAAGAGGAGGGTGTCGATAGCGCGCTCAAGTCCTGAGCGGCCGTGTATCTCTGGGTCGGTGTCGGTCTGGCCCACACGGCCTATGCTTAGGCGCGCCATTCGGCCGAAGGGGTATGAGCGTTTCATCACCATGTCGGCTTTGAGGCCCGTCTGATTGCTGCTGCGGAAGGCGCGGAAGAAGGGGAAGGTCTTCACGCGGTTCAGCATCTCTTCGGGCACGCCCTTGGCGATGACAAAGTTGCGGGTGCGCTTAGACTTGGGCTTCTTGAGCTGCTCGTTGAAGCGCTTCATCCACCCTTTTTTGTCATACTTCGGGAAGGCTGCTGCCAGAGAGTCGGCCAGCATGGGGAGCGAGTCTACGAACTCGATGATTTTGAAACGTGTGGCGCGCATATCGACCATGATGTCGACGTAATACAGGTTGGTGGCCAGTATAGAGCCGTCGGAGGCGAGTATCTCTCCGCGGTCGGGGTATGTGATTACGGAGTCGGCGAGCGTTGAGGCTGCCATGCGGTTCCAGTCGGCACGGTGTACTACTGTGGTCTGCACCAGCTTTACGGCGATAGCCACCGCGAGAATGGCGGTAATGGCGAAGATGATGCCGAAGCGGCGCACGATATACGACTGATTGGGCTTTATGCGCTCGTCGGTCTTGCGGGTCGTTTTCTTTTCTGAGGAGTTCTGCGGTGCCACCTGTTGTAAGGGTTGAAGTGGGTTATTTTATATTCTCTACGATTTCGGGACGGCGGTCGGGAATAGTGAGGCCGAGGCGCAGCGAGTCCACAAGGTGTAGCATTGCCGATTCGCGAGTCAGGGTCATATAGCGGGAGCGCTCTTTCTGCTTCTCGGTGCTCATCACGTTGATTTGGCGGTTGAGGCGGTCTATTGTATTCTGGCTTGTGGCACACTCGAAGCGTAGGGCTATCACCACTATGGCGCCGAGCACCACCATGCAGGTGGTGAAGAAGTGCTTCATGAAAAAGCGGCTCGACACAACGTCGCCCTGAAGCACGCTGCGCAGTGCGTTGCCTATTTTTTGTGCGATGGGCATTTGGGGATGTGGGTGGGAGTTATGGGAATTATGGGAGATTTGGGAGGGGGAGCTGAAATTACAATTTTACTGCTACCCGGAGCTTGGCGCTGCGCGAGCGCGGGTTTCGCTCTACTTCCGCTTCGGCCGGTACGACGGGCTTCGACGACAGCGGTTTGAGGGGCGCCGAGCTGCGGCCGAAGAGGTCTTTCTCTATTTCGCCGTCGATGCGGCCGCTGCGCATGAAGTTCTTTACCATGCGGTCTTCGAGCGAGTGATATGTGATTATGGCGAGCCTTCCGCCCGGGCGGAGTACGTCGATGCTTTGGCTAAGGAAGCTCTCGAGTGCCTCCATTTCGCCGTTGACGGCTATGCGGAGAGCCTGGAAAATCTGCGCGAGCTCTTTTTTGCGGTTCGCGGGACTGATGAAACGCTCGGCAGTGGCAGCGAGCACTCCTGTGGTGGAGACTCCTCCGGGCACACTCTTGAGGGCTTGCGCGAGTCGTCGGGCCTGCTTGAACTCTCCGTATACTTTGAAGATTGTGGCGAGGGCGTCGGTATCGGTGTCGGCTATCAGCTCGGCAGCGGTGCGGCCTCCGCCGGCGTTCATGCGCATGTCGAGAGGGCCGTTGGCGCGGAATGAGAAGCCGCGCGAGGCATCGTCGAAGTGGTGCGACGACACTCCGAGGTCGGCCAGTATGCCGTCGATACGACCGCTTATGCCGAGATAGTCGCAGTAGTTCCCGAGGTAGCGGAAGTTGCCGTGCACCGCCGTAAAGCGCTCGTCGGTAAAGGCACGGCTTATGGCGTCCATATCCTGGTCGAGGCTGTAGAGGTGGCCTTCGGCCCCCAGCCTCTCCACTATGGCGCGGCTATGGCCTCCACCTCCGAGGGTGGCGTCGATATATATGCCACCCGGGTTGATGCCGAGTGCTTCGAGGCTCTCAGGCAATAGGGCGGGTATGTGATAAACTTCCTGTTCCATAATCGATTAGTGGCCGCTCAGACAGTGCGTTCTGTCGGGCGGCGTTCAACGGTGTAAAATTACAGCTTTTTGCTGATAGTTTGCATGTCAAAACTAAACTTTTTTGAGTCAGAGCCGAAAAAGTTATCAACATCCGCTCATATCACGCTCTTAAGCTGCTTTTCGGTGTTTGCATTTGCAAATTATGTACTCCGACCCATTTTTTGTCGTATATTTGCGCTCGCTATTGATTTCCATACGTATGAACGCAAAAATTAGAGGCTATATCCTCGGTTCGGTGGCAGCCGCCACATACGGTACAAATCCGCTTTTTGCCCTTCCGCTCTATGCCGACGGCATGGATGCCGAGTCGGTGCTATTCTTTCGTTATCTACTTGCAGCGCCTATGGTTGCGCTTATGCTTAAGCTGCGCGGCCGCCGTTTCGGGTGTGCACGGGCCGAGGCGTGGCCTCTTGTCTTTGTCGGAGTCATGGCGGCGTTGTCGTCGCTCACACTTTTCCTAAGTTACGGATATATGGATGCCGGCATAGCTTCGACCATGCTCTTCGTGTATCCGCTTATGGTGGCGCTTATCATGAGCCTGTGCTATGGCGAGCGGATGGAACTCTCCACAGTGCTGTGCCTCATCATGGCCCTGTGCGGCATAGGGCTGCTCTTCAAGGCAGGCGACGGCGCCACGCTGAGCCTGACAGGAACATTGCTCGTCATGGCCTCGTCGCTCACGTATGCCGTTTATATCGTGGCTGTGAACAGGCCCGGCCTGCGCGAGGTGCCTACCTTGAGAATAATCTTCTATACACTTTGCATCGGCGTGATGATATACGGTGCCAAAATAGTGGTCACGCCAGGGGCTTCCTTCTCTGTGCCTACGCACTGGTATATGTGGGGATGTCTGATAGGGCTTGCGCTTCTGCCTACCGTGGTGTCGTTTCTCTGCACCACAGAAGCCATACACTGCATCGGCTCTACTCCCACCGCCATTCTCGGAGCCCTTGAGCCGCTCACGGCAGTGTTTTTCGGTATTACCGTATTCGGCGAAACGATGACACCGCGCGACTGGTTGGGCCTTGCCCTCATAGTCATCGCGGTGTCGATAGTGGTTGGCGGAGGCTCGTTTACCTCCTATCTTGTGCGTTTCCGAAAGTTGTTTCCGAGCCTTAGAGGCCGAAAGCGCTTCTGACGGCGTCTACTGCGTCGAGCTTCTCCCAGGTGAAGAGTTCTACCTCGCGGGTGAAGGGCTCTTCGTAGTGCGAGGAGAAAGTCTTGGAGACCGTACGGGGTATGCGTCCCACGTGGCCGTATGATGCGGTTTCGCGGTATATGGGGTTGCGCAGCTTGAGGCGCTGCTCGATAGCGTAGGGACGCATGTCGAATAGCTCTGCCACCTTTTCGGCAATCTGCTCGTCGGATAGAGCCACGTGTGTGGTGCCGTAGGTGTTTACGTTGATACTCACCGGCTCGGCCACGCCGATTGCGTAGGCCACCTGTACAAGCATGCGGTCGGCCACGCCTGCCGCCACGAGGTTCTTGGCGATATGACGTGCGGCGTATGCTGCCGAGCGGTCGACCTTGGAGGGGTCTTTGCCCGAGAAGGCGCCACCGCCGTGTGCGCCGTGTCCGCCGTAGGTGTCCACGATGATTTTGCGGCCTGTGAGACCTGTGTCGCCGTGGGGGCCGCCAATCACGAACTTGCCGGTGGGGTTTACGTGCAGAATGTAGTTGCCGTCGAGGAGGTGACGCAGGTCTTCGGGCAGCGTCTCGCGAGTGCGGGGTATGAGGATGTTGCGTACGTCGCGGCTTATGATGTCGAGCATGCGGCGGTCGGCTTCGTCCTGGCTGAAGCCTTCGGCTTTTGCGTCGATAAACTCGTCGTGCTGGGTGGATACCACGATAGTGTCGATGCGTGCGGGACGGCCGTTTTCGTCGTATTCTACAGTTACCTGACTCTTGGCGTCGGGACGAAGGTATGTCATGTCGACGCCCTCGCGGCGGATGTCGGCCAGGCTCATGAGTAGGGCGTGGCTGAGTGCGAGTGTGAGGGGGATGTAGAGGGGAGTCTCATTGGTGGCGTATCCGAACATCATGCCCTGGTCGCCGGCGCCCTGGTTCTGGAGGTCGGCGCGTTCCACGCCACGGTTGATGTCCTGACTCTGCTCGTGCACTGCGAGGAGAACGCCACAGCTGTTGCCGTCGAAGCGAAGCTCTGAACGGTCGTAGCCTATTTCGTTGATTACTCGGCGGGCAGTCTCCTGCATGTCGATGTATGCGTCGCTCTTTATTTCGCCGGCCACAACGACCTGACCTGTGGTTACGAGGGTCTCGCAGGCTACTTTCGACTGCGGGTCGCGGGCAAGAAATTCGTCGAGGATAGCGTCGGAAATCTGGTCGGCCACCTTGTCGGGATGTCCTTCAGATACGGATTCTGATGTGAAGAGATGTTTCATAGTCGGTATAAAAAATTTGCGGAAGTGCACTCGTGAGCGTCTTTATCGGACGGTGACGGAGCGACTGCCGCAGCTAAATTCTTATACCGGCTTGTCCGGCGAGTGCCGGCGCGAGTGCGCGGCACCATGCCGTGTAAGCGATTTTAGCATTTTTTCGAGTGGTTGCAAGCAGCCAAATCTGTCCACCGTCGAGGGCGCGTGTGGCGCACATCGGTTTTTGATGCCGCAAAGGTACGATATTTTGGCTGATTTACAAATTATAAGCCGAAGAATTTTTTCATCCGGGGAATCTTTCGTTCGATAAAGCGGGCTACCAGCACCGGCACGTAGATGCCTAAGGCAAGGCTTAGGGCGAAGAGCAGGGTATATACCACATCGGAGTCGCTGCCGAGACGCGCGTAGAGCACGCGCACGGCCATCTGCACGAAGAGGCCCATGAGGAATATCTGGAAGGTGTAGGCGCTGAAGCTGCCGAAAGCAGTGGGGCGCAGATTGCATAGCCACAGGCACACGCAGATAGACAATGCTGTTCCCGTGAAGCCGCACAAGGTGTCCATTGTGCGGAAGGATAGCGTGTCGGCGCCTGTCTCCAGTACGTTGAATATTACGAATAGCACCGAGGCTCCAGCGGCAACATACCAGCGGCCTCCGTAGCGGTCTATTATTTCGTAGCGCCATGCAAGGATGCCGGCCACAAAGTAGGGCAGCAGGCGCACGGCGCGGCGCAGCTGGAGCACGTCGGTGTCGACAGGCACGAGCACGTAGAGGGCTATCGAGGCACACAGCAACCATATAAGGGCGCTGTGGCGCAACAGGAAGCGGTATACCGGGTATACTGCCATGAGTACGACGAGCACCACCACGAACCACATCTCATAGAGCGGGTTGGAACTTAGCAGGAGTGTGTTTACGATTTCGGTTCCGTCGACGGGGCGGTTGACAAATTGCGACAGGGCGAGCTTGACCCCTAAGGCTATCAGTGTGAAGAATAGAAACGGGATACCGAGGCGCTTGAATTTCTTGCTCATCACGTCGCGGTAAGAGCTGTCGCGACCCAGGCAGGTGAGACCGAACAGCCAGCCCGAGATGAATATGAACAGCGGCATGTGGAACGAGTATATTATACGCTCGAGTGTTGCTGCGACCGGGTGGGCGGGGTCGCGGAAGGTGTTTGAGAGGATTATGTGTCCCAGAACAACAAGCAGCATGCTGAAGCCTTGCAGCACGGCGAGCCATGCGATGCGTCCCTGTCGGGGTGTTGTGGTGAGTCCTGTCATTGTAGGTATGTGTGTTTTGCAGGCTGGAGCACACCCTTGGTGCGGCCTATTGCGCGGGCTATGGCTACCATGCCTGAGCGATAGCGCTCTTTGAGTACGTCGTAGGCTATGTCGGGGTGGGCCTTTAGTTCGTTAACGATGTCTTCGTATTCCTTGCGGCTTATGATAGTGCCGAAGGTGGTGATTAGGCCCTGCTCGATGAGCTGAGCGAGGTGGTTGTAGATAGTATCGGTGCTTACGTGCTTTGTTGCGGCGATTTCGCCCACGCCCATGCCTGTGTTGAACAAAATCAGTGTTTCTTTGAGCGATGTTCCGGCAGGAGTACCTGCTCCGAGGCCCTCGAACTTGCGTATGGCCGAGAGGAAGCGCTTGCCGTAGGTGGCGGCTTTTTTCTCGCCGACGCCGTTGACCTGCAGGAACTCGTCGAGGGTGGTCGGGCGGCGCGTGGCCATGTCGAGCAGTGTGGCGTCGCTGAATACGGTGTATGCCGGTTTGCCTTCCTTGCGCGATATGTCGGTGCGCACGGTCTTGAGCTGCTCCATGAGCTGGTGTACTGGGTCGGCGTTCGTCTCTTCGGGAACTGCCTTTTCTCCTTTTCGACCCTTGGCATTATACTGCGGTGGCACGTGGGTCGAAAGCTCGATATGTGCGGCTCCTTTCAGGATTTTCATGCCGAATGGCGTGACGCGGAGGTGGTTTGCGTCTTCGTAGGCTATTTCGAATACGCCGAGCTGTATCATCTGCGAGATGTAGTCGCTCCATTCGGGCTGCGAGAGGTCGGCTCCTGCCCCGAATGTGCGGATTGTGTCGTAGCCTGCCCGCACAATGTCGGAGCGCCGCTGACCGCGAAGAATGTTTACCAGCGTGAATACGCCTATGGCAGTGCCGCCGGTGCGCATTACGGCGCTGAGCGCCTTTTGGGCAAGAATGGTGCCGTCGAAGCGCGCTGGCTGATTGCGGCAGATGTCGCAATTGCCGCAGTCGCAGTCGCGCTCCTCGCTGAAGTAGCTGAGGAGCACTCGGCGCCGGCATACCCTTGCTTCTGCGTATGCCTCCATACGGGCGAGCTTCTCGAGGTTTACGGCAGTGCGGCCCGAGTCCTCGGCGAAGCTGCGCAGCGTGACGATATCACCGTAGCTGTAGAAGAGTACAGCTTCGGCCGGCAGACCATCGCGGCCGGCGCGTCCAATCTCCTGGTAGTAGCTTTCAATAGTGCCGGGGAGGTTGTTGTGCACCACCCAGCGGATGTTGCTCTTGTCGATGCCCATGCCGAAGGCCACTGTGGCGCACACCACCTGCACGCTGCCGTTGAGGAAGGCGCGCATGGAGCGGTCGCGCTCGCCGGCGCTCATGCCCGCGTGATAGCAGGCCGAGCGTATGCCCAGGGCTGTGAGCGCCTTGTGGGTGCTCTCGGCTCCGGCACGGCTGAGACAGTATGCAATACCGCTGTCCTGCGGATACTTGCGTGACATGTCGGCGATAAAGCGCATGCGCTGCTTGGCGCCTGGATTGCTGTATGCCCGCAGTGATATGTTCGGGCGGTCGAACGAGCCAATAAGGCAGTAGGGGTCGCGCAGGTGCAGCTGCTGCACAATGTCGTCACGGGTAAGGCGGTCGGCGGTGGCCGTAAGGGCTATTACAGGAACGTTGGGGAGGCGCTCCTTGATAAGGGAGAGTGCGGTGTAGTCGGGCCTGAAGTCGTGGCCCCACTGCGAAATGCAGTGGGCCTCGTCGATAGCCACGAGGCTGATGTCGAGACGACTCCAGTAGTCGAAGTTCTGAAGCAGGCCTTCGGGCGATATGTAGAGTAGCCTAAGCTTTCCTGCGAAGGCTGCATCGGCTACTGTACGGTTGTATGCCTCGTCCTGGTTGGAGTGTATTGCGGCGGCAGGTATGCCGTTGGCTACCAGTGCGGTTGTCTGGTCTTGCATGAGCGCGATGAGAGGCGATACCACTATGGCTACGCCCTTGCGTGCCAGCAGTGCCGGCATCTGATAGCACAGCGACTTGCCGCCGCCGGTAGGAAGCAGCACCACGGCATCACGGCCTCCGGACACGGCCTCAATCACTTCGTATTGGCCTGGGCGGAAGCTGCGATAGCCATAGAATTTGGCCAGGAGTCCGAGAGCTTCTTCCTTGAGAGTCATATTATCGGATAAGGACTGTGCGCGAGAAGTCGCCTGCCACGACAATGTATACCTGACCGATGCGGAGGCTGTCGAAGGTGTGCCGGCCTTCTGTCATGTGTCCGGCGAAGAGTGTGGTGCCGTCCACGCAGTATATGGCGATGTCGGTTCCGGCGCCTTCGGCAATGTTCACGAAGAGAGAGCCGCTGTGGCTGTAGGCATCCCATTGGTGACGGTCGGCGGTGGGGTCGTCGACGCCTGTGGAGTTGTCGGTAAGCGAGAAGTCGTCGAGGAGCCAGCGCTTGCCGGAAAGCTGACGCAGTCGTACGCGTGACTTGCCGGTTGCACCTACGTGTGCGGTATATTCGCGGTAAGAACTTCCGCTGATAGTGACTTCACCTGCATGCATCCATGTGGAGCCGCCGTCGGTAGAGTATTCGATGGCGAGCTTGCTGTCGGAGTCGGAGCCATAGACGTGACTCCAGAAGCTTATAGTGCCGATGCCACGGTCGCGGTCTTCTTCCATCTGAACAAGGCCGTCGCCGTCTCTGCCGAGACGTAGGGCCTGTTTGCCGCCGTGAGCCGCATCGCTGCCGAAGTATATGTCTTCAAGGTACCATTTGCAGGCCGAACCCTGATATTCTTTTGGGTTGTAGCTTATGGCACTACCTGTATAGGGAGGTTCGAAGTCTTCGAAGAACTCGCTCTGGCTCGATGCGGTGCCTCGGGCGAAGGCATCGTCGAACACGTAGCTGCCGTATGTCGCTGTTATAAATGTCTCGAAAGTACCGGCAGTGGCGCTGTTGAGGCGCATGTACATGCGGTTTTCATCGGGGTCGAGAGTGATGGCTGTGCCCCAGTCGGTACGGTCAACCGATATCTGGAAGGGGGAATTTACGCTGACAGTGAAGGGGGCGTCGATAAATTCGGTGCTGATGAGTAGCTCGGCCACCTCGGAGGGTTCGCCGGGAATGGTGGCAAAAATAAGGTCGCCGTCGTAGAGGAAGTCCACCGAGGGAACCGCGTCGGCTGTACGGACATCCATGTGCACGCTGGTGTAGCTCTGCGATGTGATGCTGTAGCGGTATTCGTTCGACGGGGTAAGGTCGGTCACGGTATATTGTCCGGCCGATGCGTTCACTTTGCGGGGGTAGCCTTCTATGTTGCCGTCGTCGTCGCTTACGTTGAGGGTGTAGTTGCCGTCGGCGTCGGCATCGCCAATGTACACCCACGAAGCGGTGAACGAAGTGGGGGTGATGTTCGTAGGCTCGTTGAGAGGCACGCCGCCGGTTGCGCGGCCCGAGAGGTTCACGGTTGCACGGAGTGTCCCGTTCGTTACGGTGAGCACGCCGCTGAAGTCGCCGGTGGAGGCGGGGCGGAATGTGACGGTGACGTTGGCGCCGGCATTAGCGGCCGCCGCACTTAGCGTGGCTGGCGACACCGAAAATCCGGTGCCGGAAACGCTTATGTTTGTGTTTGCGGTAGCGTTGGTGGTGAGGACTTTTATCTGTCGGCTCACAGCTATGCCCGGCGCTGTTACGCCCATGCTTACGGCACTGCCGCTCACGGGCTGGTTCAGTTCGGGTTCGGGGGCACTTCCTGCGAGAGTCCATTTCTCGCCTGTTTTTGTGCCCCATATATGTTCGGCCAACTCGGGATGGTCGATGAAGGGGTTTCGGTTGCGCTGTTTTGAGTATACGGCTTCCTGTCGGTCAAGCTCTTTCTTGCTTACGGGGTCCTGTCGGTGCCATTTAAGCAGCAGGTTTATTGCCCAAGAAGAGAATACGGGGTAGTTGTTTTTTGCCAGCATATCGCTTGACCAGCTGCTGATTTTATTGTTGTATGCGGCGGCCATGTAGAAATAACTGCGTGCAAAGTCGCCTTTATACTCGTCGTCCGGCTCGAATACACGGCCAGAATATCCCGAGAAAGTGCTGGTACCGCAACGACCGAGTGCCGTAACGCCATTGTGAGTGCCGAGATTAGTGCCGTTGGCACATTCGCCGAAAGGATAGTTGCTGCGCTGGCCGTTTACTTTACCGTCGGTAGGGTAGAGGTGGAAGGCGTCGCTGTACATGGGTTTGCCTTCGTTGAACCAGCTTTTGGGGAATGAGTGTTCGCGGTTGTAGCAGTCGCCTACGTTCTTGTAGTTTCCGCAGCGCTGGCTGCCTGTAGGCCAGTGCTTTGTAGAGTACATATCCCATATTTTGCCGTCTTCGGGATATACGTCGGATGTTTTATAGAGGTCGTAGAGGCCGTCGTAGCTCACAGTGGTGTGCGAGCCTACGGTGTTGTGGAGCGCAACGAGGAGGTCGCGTCCGCTTTTGTTTTCACAAGAATTGTAATAGCCGGAAGGCTCGGCGGCAAACGCCGTTGATGCTGTCGCCGCCATTGCAGCCATCGCGGCTGCCTTGAGGTATTGCAGGAATTGCATGGAGACTGGTATGAAATGTTATAATTGTGGGTCAGGAGCGGGTCTGTCCCGCTCCGGTGATAAGATATTTATAAGTGGTGATTTCGCGCAAAGCCATAGGGCCTCGGGCGTGAAGTTTCTGTGTGGAGATGCCGATTTCGGCGCCGAAGCCGAACTGGCCGCCGTCGGTGAAGGCTGTCGACACGTTGGCGTACACGCATGCTGCATCTACCGAAGCAAGGAAGCGCTCGGAAGCTTCGATGTTCTCGGCGATGATGCACTCGCTGTGTTTGGAGCCGTAGCGAGCAATGAAGTCCAGAGCCTCGTCGATGTCGGCCACTGTGTGGAGGGTGAGTTTGTAGTCGAGCCATTCGCGGCCATAGTCGGCTTCGGAGGCGTGACGCAGGAGCGGGTAAGCGCCTTTGAGTGCGGAGTAGGCCTCGTCGTCGGCATATATTTCCACGTCTTTGTCGGAGAGGTGGTAGCAGATAGCGGGCAGGTCGCCGAGGCGCGAGCGGTCGACGAGCAGGCAGTCGAGCGAGTTGCAGACGCCGGGGCGGCGTGTCTTGGCGTTGAATATAATGTCGCGCCCGGTAGCTATATCGCCCGAGGTGTGAAAGTATGTGTGGCATACTCCGGCGCCGGTCTCGATGACGGGTACGAGGGCATTGTCGCGCACATAGTCGATGAGGCGGCGGCTTCCGCGCGGTATGAGGAGGTCGATTTCGCCCCTGGCCTTCAGGAGGGTGTCGGCTGCTTCGTGACCGCCTTCCACGAGCACTGCGGCATCGGCGGGCGCGCCTGCGGCGTCAAGAGCGTCGCGTATGATTTCTATGGCTTTGGCGTCGCTTCGGGCAGCCTCGTGGCCGCCTTTGAGCACGCAAGCGCTGCCAGCCTTGAAGCATAGCGCGAAGATGTCGAAGATTACGTTGGGGCGAGCTTCGAATATGGCGCCTATTACTCCGAAGGGAACCGATACCTTGCGGATGAGGAGTCCGTTGGGGCGTTTTATGGAGTCGAGAGTCACGCCTAAGGGAGAGGGCAGTGCGGCTACGGAGCGTATGCCTTCGGCTATGTCGGCGATGCGCTCGGGAGTGAGCTTAAGGCGGTCGTAGCGCGGGTCGGCGCTGTCCATTGCCATGCAGTCGGCGGCGTTGGCTTCCAAAAGCTCGGGAGCGCGCGCCGTGAGAGCGTCGGCAACGGCGCGCAGGACGCTGTCGACTTTATCGGAAGCCATGTCTGCAATGGCCGCCGATGCTATGCGGGAGGTTTGGAATTTCATTTCGTTGAGTTGTCTACGTATAGGAAATCGGCATGAATGAGAGGGCGCATGCCGGGACGCCCTATTGCCTCGCGTACGCCGGTGGCGTCGAGTGCCACGCGACCCCATGCTATTATAGTGCCGCGAGAGTCGGCAACAGTCACGATATCGTCGCAGTCGAACTCGCCGGCTACAGCTTCAACGCCCACGGCGAGGAGGCTTGCTCCGTGCTTGAGGGCTTCTGCTGCGCCGTCGTTGACGGTGAGCATGCCTTTGGCGAAGGAGTCGCTGTGTGCTATCCATTTCTTGACGCCGGAGGCGGGGTGGGCCGATGCGGCGAAGAGGGTGTGCGGAACATCGCCGCCGAGGCCTGCCAGCGGGCCTATTACACCTTCGCGCTTGCCGTTCGCCACTACTACTTCGATGCCTTCGGCCGCCACTCGGCGCGATATGCGGCATTTTGATACCATGCCTCCGCGTCCGAGGCTCGACTTGGATGCGGCTATATGCTCCGAGGGGTCGTAGCCAGGCTCCACTCGGGCTATGAGGCGCGATGCAGGGTCGGCGGGGTCGCCGGTGTAGAGACCGTCGATGTTGCTGAGTATTATGAGGCGGTCGGCGCTCATCATGGTGGCGATGAGTCCTGACAGCTCGTCATTGTCGGTGAACATCAGCTCGGTGAGCGATACAGTGTCGTTCTCGTTAACAATGGGTATCACACCTGCGGCGAGCATGGCGCTCATGCAGTGCTGCTGGTTGAGGTAGTTGACGCGGCGTGCGAAGTTCTCTTTTGTTGCAAGCACCTGGCCGCAATGTATGCCGTGCTCACGGAAGAATTCGTAGTAACGGTTTATGAGCTTGGCCTGTCCTACGGCGCTGAAAAGCTGCCGTGCCGAAAGGCCATCGAGGCGTGAACTGTCTACCATGTCGCGCAGCTCGCCGCGGCCCGAGGCGACAGCACCCGACGACACCAGTATCACTTCGATACCGGCGCGTCGCAGTTCGGCCACCTGGTCGACGATAGAGCTCATGCGGGTGATGTCGAGCATACCGTCGGCGCGGGTGAGTACGTTGCTACCAATCTTTATAACTATTCGCGACGCTTTGTTCACGATTTTTGTTTGTTCTATCAGGTTAATCTCATTTTATATTTGCTAATCATCTCGGCTACGGCCGGGTTCTGTGCAGTGAGGTGCTCGAGAACCTGCTGCTCCGTCCAGAAGGCAGGGGGGATATCGCCCTGACACACTTCTATGGCGGTGCTTACCTTGTCGTTCGACAGCGAGTCGCAGAGCATGGCCCGGATTTGCGGTTCGAACTTGCGCACGGCTTCGGCCTGTATGTCGGTGCCTACGGTGAGGGTCACGGCCGTGCCTTGGCGCTCGGGTTTTATTGCCAAGAGTACGCTTGTGAGCATTGGCTCGCCGACGAATGATTTTGCCAGCCGTTCCCATGCGCTCTCGAGGTCGGCGTCGCTGAAGTCGCGGTCGCGCAGCTGTGTCGGGACGGAAGGAGCCGCTGTGGTTGTGGCGCGGCTGCTTGCCTGTGCGAAGTCGTTGCGCTTGCTAAGGGAGAGTCCTCCGAGGCCACGAGCCGTTCGGTTGGCGACGGGTGCCGTGCTTGCGGGGGTGGCTGTGCTTGCGGGAGCGGCCGGCCGTTGGGGCGGTGTGTAGCCGGTATGATTTGCCCCGGCGGCGAGCGCCGGGTCTTGCGGAGCCGCGGAAGATTTTATGAAATCTTCAAGCGGCATCAATAGCCTCTCGTCACTTCCGCTTTCATCGGGCGAGAGGCCGGCTGGTTGGCATAGTCTGATGAGCGTCAGCTCGACTAAGAATTGTTTGTTCGAGGCCTGCCGGAAGTTGAAGTCGGCATCGTTGCACAATTCCATTGCTCGGTACAGGAAGCCGGGGTCGACTTTTGCGGCACGAGCTGCCATGTTCTCGCGCACGTCGTCGGGCGCTTCGAGCAGCGAAATGGTGGCGGGGTTCGCGGCTACCATTACGTCGCGCAGGTACAGGGCGAGACCGTTGAGGAAGAACTGCGAATCGAAGCCTCGTTCGCGTATTTCCTTATATATAAGCAGCGCGGCAGTCACATCTTTCTCCACGAAGGCATCGAAGAGGCGGTCGAAGTAGGCGCTGTCGAGCACGTTCAGGTTCTCGAGGGTGGCAGTGTAGGTGATGTTTCCCCTTGTGCTCGCCGCTATCTGGTCGAAGATAGATAGGGCGTCGCGCATACCGCCGTCGGCCTTGCGGGCTATTAGGTTCAGCGCGGCCGGCTCTGTGGCTATGCCTTCGGCTGCAGCCACAGACTCCATGTGCCGCACCATGTCGGCGATAGATATGCGGTTGAAGTCGTAGATTTGGCAGCGGGAGAGGATAGTGGGTATAATCTTGTGCTTTTCTGTGGTGGCAAGAATGAAAACGGCATGAGCGGGCGGCTCCTCGAGGGTTTTGAGGAAGGCGTTGAAGGCTGCCTGTGTGAGCATGTGCACCTCGTCGATGATGAACACTCGGTATCGGCCTGCCGACGGGGGCACCATTACCTGGTCGATGAGAGCCTTGATGTCTTCTACGCCGTTGTGGGAGGCGGCGTCAAGCTCGACGATGTTCATCGAGCGGTTTTCATTGAATTGCCGGCATGAATCGCACTCGTTGCACGCTTCGCCGTCTGCGGTACGGGCGGTGCAGTTGATTGTTTTGGCGAAAATACGGGCGCATGAGGTCTTGCCCACCCCTCGCGAGCCGCAGAAGAGGTAGGCATGAGCCAGGCGGTCGTTGGCGATAGAGTTCTTCAGCGTGGACGTGAGAGCTTGCTGCCCCACAACGCTGGCGAATGTCGCCGGCCTGTATTTTCGTGCCGATACGATATATTGTTCCATGTCGAATGTAAGTTGCCGGCTGACGTAGCGTCAGTAGCAACTGCAAATATAAGCATTTCTGATAAAACTAATGCAGTATGGACTTGAGGAATTGTAAAAATCGGTTCTTTTTGTGTCTTTCGGCCCATTTGGTCCCGGAGAGGCGTCTGTCAGGAGCTGTGGCGAGCTGTTCCTTGCTGCGGTCGATGTTGTTTACACGCTCTATCAGAGCTTTGACCGAAGCTTCCGGCTCAGGCGCGCCCGGAGGTGCGGCTATGGCTGTGATGTCGTATTCGGGCAGCCTGTTCTCGTTCTTGCGCGCCTGCTTGACGGTGAGGTACTCGCGGGCGGTGATGTAAAGCTCGGCATAGGTGTTGACGTAGTATGGAGTATCGTGGCGGAACACCCTGAAGAGGTCGAGTACACGTCCTTTGGTCTCGATTACGTATGTCATCTTCGAGATGTTGTTGGGCAAAATTTCGTTTTCGCCGACACCGGCGAAAGCATATTTCATGTTAAATGAATATACGTCCAGCCCGTCGCGGATAAAGGATGCTATGCCCGGCGCCCAGTGCAGGTTTGCGGTGTCGGCGAGCAGGTCGATGTCGAGGTCGACGCGATGTCCGTTCCGACGCCATGCCAAAGCGCGGCTGTACTTGCCGTAGGTGGTGTCGGATGCAATCTCGGCTCCCTTTAGTGCTTCGGGGAGGTCGGCATGTGATGCTATTCCTACCCAGTCCGACCACGAGAAGTGTTGCCGGAAGCGGTCGCTTACGCTGTCGAGTCCGTTGATGTCGGTAAAGTGGTAGTATGATTTCGAGGCGAGCACGCGCGGTATGCGCCAGCCTCGGAACTTGCGCGTGTGCGCCGTGGGCAGCATATAGTCCACTGCTTTCTCGCGGAAGAGAGTTACGGTATCGGAGCCGGTGGTAAGGGTCGAGAACTCCCGCAGATAGCCGGTGAGGTGCAGTACCTCCTGCTGGCGTGAACTCACCACGGCTTCGGGGAGTTCGTAGACCAGTTCCTGCATTTTAATTCGGCTCGACGTTGGGCGGCATATAGTGCGGGTGTCGTATCCTATGCAGCGTATGCTCACGGGGTAGTCGGAGTCGGCGAGAGGCGGCATTTCTCCCGTTTCGGAGGTGAGGCCTGCAAGTCTCCCGTTGCGGTTGAATACCGAAGCTTTCGGCAGCGGTGTATCGTCGGCGGCATCGACGACAATGGCAGCGGCCTCGCGGCTGTAAGCCGGCGGTGTCAACGACAGAATAAAGATAATGAGGATGACTTGGCGACACATGTATGTTTTATGCAGATTGTGCCGCAAAGGTAGTCAAAGTGTTGGCGATTGGTTGTTAAGTAAAGTTTAAATAGATATAAAATTTGTTGATGGCCGACAAAAAAACAGGCCACCCCGCGAAGAGGTGGCCTAAGGACGGTGATTTCTGCAAGGTCTGCTTATTTGCCGAAGAAGCGGTTGAAGAGACCCTGGAAGCCCTGTCCGTGGCGAGCTTCGTCTTTGGCCATTTCGTGTACGGTGTCGTGGATGGCGTCGAGACCGAGTTCTTTGGCGCGGCGGGCGATGCGCATCTTGTCGGCGTTTGCGCCGGCTTCTGCTGCCATACGCTTTTCGAGGTTGGTTTTGGTGTCCCACACACATTCGCCGAGGAGTTCGGCAAACTTGGCTGCGTGCTCGGCTTCCTCAAAGGCGTAGCGCTTGAAGGCTTCGGCGATTTCGGGATAGCCTTCGCGGTCGGCCTGGCGGCTCATGGCGAGGTACATGCCCACTTCGCCGCACTCGCCGTTGAAGTGAGCGGTGAGGTCGTCAATCATTTCCTTGTCGCAGCCTTTTGCGATGCCTACTTCATGCTCGGTAACGAACTGGAGGGCCGCTTCGGCGTCGAGTTCCTTGAATTTGCTTGCGGGGGCACCGCATATAGGGCATTTTTCGGGAGCGGCGTCACCTTCGTGTACGTAGCCGCATACCATGCAGATAAATTTCTTGTTCATAGAATTTTGGAATTATTTGTTTGTTAGTTAGTAGTGTCATCAGAGTATGCCGTGCTTGCGGAAAATCTTTGTGATTTTGTCGAGGGCCTCGTCGACCTGCTCAGGCGTGTGTGTTGCCATGAGACTGAAGCGGATGAGGGTATCCTGTGGTGCTACTGCGGGCGATACTACGGGGTTTACGAAGATGCCTTCTTCGAGTAGGTCGCTGGTGATGGCGAAAGTCTTGAAGTTGTCTCGGATATAAAGGGGGATGATAGGCGTGGAGGTGTTGCCGATTTCGAAGCCGCGGCTGCGGAAGCCCTCGAGGGCCTGGTTTGTGAGTTTCCAGAGGTTTTCCTGCAGTTCGGGCTCGCTTTCCATGATGTCGATGGCCTTGAGCGCTGCGGCAGTGGATGCGGGCGTGATGCTGGCAGTGAAGATGTAGGAGCGTGAATGGTGGCGGAGGAAGTTTGTGATTTCCTTGTCGGTGGCTATGAAGCCGCCGAGCGAGGCGAACGACTTGGAGAAGGTGCCCATGATAAGGTCTACATCGTCTGTAACGCCGAAGTGGTCGCATACGCCACGTCCGCCTTTGCCGAATACGCCGATTGCGTGGGCTTCGTCGACCATTACGCTGGCGTTGTATTTCTTGGCAAGAGCTGTAATGGCGGGGAGGTCGGCCACGTCGCCTTCCATAGAGAATACGCCGTCGGTGACGATGAGTTTTACTTTATCGGGAGCGCACTTCTGGAGCTGCTTTTCGAGCGACTCCATGTCGTTGTGCTTGTATTTGAGCGACTGGCTGAACGAGAGTCGACGTCCTTCGATGATAGAAGCGTGGTCTTGCTCGTCCCAAAGTATGTAGTCTTCGCGGCCGGTTAGAGTGGATACCACGCCGAGATTTACGCCGAAGCCGGTAGAGTAAATCATCACGTCTTCTTTTCCGATATATTCGGCGATGCGAGCCTCAAGCTGCTTGTGCAGGTCGAGGGTGCCGTTGAGGAAAGGCGAGCCGGCGCAGCCGGTGCCGTACTTGCGGGTTGCCTCTATGGCTGCTTCTTTGATGCGGGGGTCGTTGACAAGGCCTGTATAGCAGTTGGAGCCGAACATAAGCACACGACGACCGTTGATAATCACTTCGGGGTCTTGCTCGGAAGATATAGCGCGGAAATAAGGATATATGCCGGCTGCTTTTGCTTCCTGTGGTGCTGTATATTTGGCGAGCTTTGCTTGTAAAAGTTTCATAATCAAATAATTCGATTGGCTGCTTTAAAGTGTCGGCGGGGTCGCCTACGGGCAGCCCCTATATTAGACTGCAAAGATAGATATTTTTCACTGACAATTGTGCCCCGTTGGCATTTTTTAATACTCGGCGGTGTTTTTTTGTCGGTTTGGCGGCAATATCAGAACGTGGAGCTTCAGTATTCCTCAGTGTTTTAAATCAGGTGATTTTGCCAATTATTTTTGTTTTATATCTTACTTGTCGTTATATTTGCGAACTATTTGGCCGGCGGTTACGTTGGAAAAATAGTTTATAAAAAAATATAAGTTCAACTTTCAACTCTGTTATTTATGAAGAAATTACTCGCAGAGGGTGTAGGCACAATGTTCCTTGTGCTGCTCGCATGCGGCAGCGCAGCGCTTGCCGGCCCTTCTATCGGCGGTCTTGGCATCGGTCTTTGCTTCGGTCTGGTACTGGTGTGCCTTTGCTATTGCCTTGGCAACATATCGGGTTGTCATGTCAATCCGGCAGTTTCGTTTGCCATGTTCCTTGCAGGCCGCATGAGCGGCAAGGAATTTGCGGGCTATGTGGTGGCACAGCTTCTTGGCGCCACTGTGGGTGCCGGCTTCCTGTACTGGCTTATGAACATGGCTCCCGGCTTTAATTTCGGCGGCATCACGGCTCCCGATTACTATCTTGCCACCAATGTTCTGCAGCCCGGGGCCACCTCGAGCATGGCTCTGCTCGTTGAAGGTCTGCTTACGTTCTTCTTTGTGCTTATCGTGCTTGGTGCTACCGATGCCAACAAGGGCTTCGGTAAGTTTGCAGGCCTCGCTATCGGTCTTGCCCTCGGCCTTGTCAACATTGTGGGTATTCCTGTTGATAACTGCTCGGTGAACCCCGCGCGCTCGTTCGGCCCTGCCATTTTCTGTCCTGAGGCATGGGGCGACTTCTGGATTATGGTTGTAGGCCCCGCTATCGGCGCTGTCATCGCCGTACTCTGCTGGGTCGCTATGGCCGGAAGCCGCAAGGCTGTCAGGTAAGTAGCATTTTCCAAGCGCTATAACAGTCCCCTGTTGCCGGTGTACGGCAGCGGGGGATTTGTTGTATTGTCGCGGTGCTATGAAAGTTTTCGGCAACGAGGCTGCCGTCCAGTCGAGGGCGGTGCCGAGCAGGTGCTTTTCTGAGAAAAAAGAACATGCCACCTTTCACTGTTGTTTCTTCGGAAGATTGGTGTGTGGTGCGCAGTGGTATCCGACCACTGTTTTACATTTATCCAAACGCAATTAAACAAA
This sequence comes from Muribaculaceae bacterium, assembly GCA_009775225.1. Taxonomy (GTDB): domain Bacteria; phylum Bacteroidota; class Bacteroidia; order Bacteroidales; family Muribaculaceae; genus CAG-873. The sequence continues at coordinate 119,357 of VSPE01000001.1, forward strand.
TGCACAGTGATTTTGGATTGCCCCCAATTATAGGCGCCGCTATGGCGGCTTACTGCAGCTCCACTGCGATGTTGTTTATAGCTGTTTCCACAGAACTACTCCACCTTAAAAATCGAAAAGTTGACTGAGCCGTAGGCGCGGTGCTCGCTGAAGTGGGGCAGAGCAGAGAAGTCGTGCTTTTTGCTGTGTTCTATTATCACAACCGTGCCGGGTTTCACTAAAGCCGAGCTGAGGATTTTTCCGGGTATTTCCACAAAGCCGTCCATGTCGTATGGCGGGTCGGCGAAGACGATGTCGAAGGCTTTTGGTGCGGCAGATATATAGCGGAGAACATCGCCGCGCACCAGCGAGAAGTTTGTGGCGCCTAGCTCGCGCGCCACTTTTTCGATGAAGCGTTGCTGCGTGGGTGCTTTCTCTACGGCTGTCACCCACCTACATTCGCGCGACAGAAATTCGAAGCTGATAGCGCCCGTTCCGGCAAATAGGTCAAGAGCGTCGAGGCCTTCGAAGTCTACAATATTCTCGAGCACGTTGAATATGTTCTCACGGGCAAAGTCGGTGGTCGGGCGTGCCGTGATGTTTGTGGGCACGTCGAAGCGGCGTCGGCCGTATTTTCCGCGTATTATTCGCATAGGGGCAGTATTATGAGTGGGAAGGGTGCGCGCAGGGCATCTTTGCCGTTGCGGTATGCCGCCGAAGGGAAGATGAGCGGGAGTACCTTGGCGGCGTATTGGCGCAGGCGTGGCATCACGGCATCGCGTATGGCGGCATGGCCGCAGAGCTGAATTTCGTCGGATATGCGGTCGAGTCCGGCGGTCTGCAGGGCCAGGAGTATGTAATATAGAGCGTCGTCGTCGCCGGCGAGAGAGTGCGTGCATGCCAGCAGGGGCTTGCCGTCGGTGCCGGTGGCTATGATGTCGAGCTGTCGGGAGCCGCCGCACTCGCTGAAGTGTGCATAGAGCTTGCCGCTGTTGCCAGTTCCGCTATTGCAGCTGAAATATCGGAGCAGTGGCGATACATGGCTCATGACGCGCGGATTGCGGAATGTGCGGGCAAGGAAGTGTGCCGTGTCGGTGGCTATAGGCCACGCTATGGCGGTGTCGCAGACTTCTACGGTATCTGTCTTGCACTCGTGTTCGGGCTGTTCGGGCAGCAGGCAGAGGTAGTCGAGGATGCTTGCTGCCGACTCGTCGCCAAGGGCGGCGGGTGATGTCACATATTGTGGTGTGCGCACCACAATATCGACGCGACCGAAGTCGTAGAGGAGCACCGGCGCCGCATACACGGCTTCTTCAAGCGATTTGTGCCCGGGCTGTGTGGGGTCGAGGGGGAGCGTGAAGTGGGTCAGGGTGGAGTCTTCGACTGTCGACCATATAACGGCACTCAGCAGCCCGGGTTCGAGTTGCAGGGCGAGACGCCACAGCCTCGGGCGCTCGATTGCGGGTATGTCGGGGGTGTATCCGTTCATATAGGACTGCAAAAGTACGAAAAAATCGCCGACGGGCAGCACCGGCGGCGATTTTTTCATGGCGACAGACTGTAGATTTTTTTGTGAGGCTCTATCTTAAAATACCCGACGAGGTGCCTGTCTGCTGCGAGGCTTCGCCGTTTTGCTCCACTTTCTTGCCGAAGCCGAAGGTATATGTAGCCGAGAGTTGTATGAAGCAGTGCGAATTGGGGCTGTAGGTGTCGGTGTGGCTGTCGTACCATTCGCTCCGCATCACCGATGTGCTTTCGTGCCAGTGCAGGCGCGCGGGGTTAGCTATAAGGCATTTCACATTTACCGATGAGTTTGCCCAGCCTGCCCACACGGCATAGTTGCCTTTGGTGTGCACCATAGTGCCGACCATGCAGCCGTCGGTGTAGGCTCCCTCAAGGGCGTAGTACCCTCCGAAGTTCCAGTTGTCGAGGTAGTACATAGCCTGAATCGAGAAGCCTGTGGAAACCTTGTTGAAATTGTACGGCATACCGTTGTGCACGGCTCTCTGTGCCACTTGCCCGAATATTTGCAGACTGTTTCGCAGCAGCCTCAGCGATGCGTATAAGCCGTACATGCCTTGGGTATAGCTACCGCACGGTTGGCTTATGGTGCGGATGATGCCGCCGTGCCCGTCGGGGCTGTAGAGGTAGGCATAACGGTCGCCGACACTCCATGCGTTGCCGAAGGCGGTCATGTTGAATGTGTTTGAGGGTAGCCATGTATAGCTTATGTTTGTGCTGTAGCTCTTGTATGGTTTCAGGCCGGGGTTGCCGGTATAGCTCAGCAGCGGGTTCGATTGGATTACGGCAGTACTTCGGAGGCTGCCTGTGACGTTGTTGATGAAGTAATGAGCTTCGACTGCGAGCGAATGGCGGCCGTTTGGCGAATATTGTACCGACAGGTCGGCCCAGGGTGCGGTGGAGCTTTCTTTTCTGTCGTCAGCCGTTGCTTTGTCGTATATCAGACCGATGCCGCCCATGGCGTAGACGTGCTTGGTGCTGATGCTGTAGTTTACGCCAGGATATATGCGATAGGTGCGGGTGTGGTCGTATGCAGTTGAGGTGCCGCTGTACGATGTGCGGTTTGAGGTGTAGCTGGCTTGGGCCAGCACGGTGAGCGTACCTCCTCTGCCGAAACTGTGAACGAAGCGGAGCGAGGCGTTCATGGCGTGGCTGTTGTCATTGGCGCCGTTTACAAGGGTGTTGTCGCCTTCGGTGTAGACGGTATTCTGACGGGTGCGCGAATATGAATAGTACGGGCTGAAATTGATAGTGTTGCCATGTGGAAGATTGAAATTCCAGTAGCCGTTATATGTCACCGAGTTGTTGCGGTGGTCGCGCGTGTTTGTGTAGGCCGATGGTGCGAACATGGCCGGAGAGTAGAGCACTTTGCCTGAGCTGTTGTCGCGCGGGTAGTCGTCGAAGTTAGCTCCTATGGTATTGCTTATGCTTATGTTGTCGCTTTTGTAGAGTGCCTTGAACGTGGGCCAGTAGTAGCGGCGCCTGTAGTCTGTGCCGTCGGCGGTGCTTATACGTTCTATTTCCTTTATGGAGCCGTCGGCCTGCGGTATGCGGTATGTCTCCGAGGTGTTGGAGTATATGTGCCTGTTATTGTTGTAGTATGCACCGACGCCAACGTCGTAAGTCATGCTCTTGTACTGTATTTTGGAGTATAGATTAAGTTGGCCGGAGTTGGCAATGAAGTATTCCGCGCCGTAAGCCTTTACGTAGCCGCCATATTCGTATTTCTGCATTATGAAGTTCACCACGTGAGCTTTGCCGTGGAAGCGCGGGTCGGCGGGATAGTCGTAGTACTCCACTTTTTTCACATCGGCCATGCGCATGCCTGTGATATCTTCGGTGGCGGCGGGCTGATAGTCTATGTATATGTCTACTGCTTGTCCCGAGGCTGTCTGTACGGCAGCCTCGTCACCGGGTGTAAAGCGCAGCTGCGGAATACCCATTCGGTTGAGCAGGTCGGTGGCCGAAAGCGAGGCTGCCTTCATCTTTGCAGTAGGAATGTATGTCGAAACCTCGGCCGATGTGCGCTGAAGTTTTGCGTCGACAACAACTTCTTTTAGCTCGCGAGCCGTAGTGTCGGCATATTCTGCACGGCATACAAACATAAGTAGTAAAAGCAGGAGAAAAACTAAAATTTGCTTCATAATGTCATGATAATGGCTTTATGGTGCAAAATTAGTACAAATTATTGTGAATATCATCAACAAATGTTGATAATTACCCCCCCCAGTTAAATTTTGTTAATCTGATTAATTTCAGTGGTTTATGACGGCTTTTTAAAACAGAAACGCGCACTGCAAAGTAGCGGTGCGCGTTTCGCTTCGGCCCTATGGCCTTATGTATGGTGGATGATTACATCATGCCGCCCATGCCACCCATGCCGGGAGCGGGGGCTGTGGGAGTGTCTTCTTTCTTCTCAGCAATCACACATTCGGTGGTGAGGAACATGCCTGCGATAGAAGCGGCGTTCTCAAGAGCTACGCGGGTAACTTTGGCGGGGTCGATAACACCGGCAGCGAGGAGGTTCTCGTATGTGTCGGTGCGGGCGTTGTAGCCGAAGTCGTCCTTGCCGTCGCGTACACGCTGAACCACCACAGCGCCTTCGACACCGGCGTTGGCCGAAATCTGGCGGAGGGGTTCTTCAATAGCACGCTCTACAATGGCGATACCTGTCTGCTCGTCATCGTTGGCACCCTTGAGATTGGCCAGACGGTCGAGGCAACGGATGTATGCCACGCCGCCGCCGGGTACGATACCTTCGGCAACGGCAGCGCGGGTAGCGCTGAGGGCGTCGTCCACGCGGTCTTTCTTCTCCTTCATTTCCACTTCCGAGGGAGCGCCCACGTGGAGCACGGCCACACCGCCGGCGAGCTTGGCAAGACGCTCCTGGAGCTTCTCGCGGTCGTAGTCGCTGGTTGTCTGTGCAATCTGAGCCTTGATTTGAGCTACGCGTGCTGCGATGCGCTCTTTGTCGCCGTCGCGGTTCACGATTGTGGTGCTTTCTTTGTTTACTGTCACGCTGTTGGCATGGCCGAGGTCTTGCATTGTAGCGTTGGCGAGCTGCATGCCTTTCTCTTCGGAGATAACGGTACCGCCGGTGAGAATGGCGATATCCTCAAGCATTTCCTTGCGGCGGTCGCCGAAGCCGGGAGCCTTAACGGCACAGATTTTGAGGGAGCCGCGAAGGCGGTTCACAACAAGGGCTGCGAGAGCGTCTTGGTCAACATCTTCGGCAATAATCAGGAGAGGACGGCCGCTCTGTGCAGTAGCTTCGAGAACGGGTAGAATATCTTTGAGGTTGGAGATTTTTTTGTCGTGGAGCAGGATGAAGGGGCTGTCCATCACGCACTGCATCTTCTCGGTGTCGGTAACGAAGTAGGGCGAGATGTAGCCACGGTCGAACTGCATGCCTTCTACCACCTCGATAGTGGTTTCGGTACCTTTGGCTTCGTCAACGGTGATTACACCTTCTTTTTTCACCTTTTCCATAGCTTCGGCGATGAGGCGGCCGATAGTCTCGTCGTTGTTGGCCGAGACGCGGGCCACGTCCTCAATCTTCTTGAAGTCGTCGCCTACTTCCTCCGACATCTCGCGGATGCCTGCCACAACTTCTGCCACGGCCTTGTCGATACCGCGCTTTAGGTCCATGGGGTTGGCTCCGGCGGTCACGTTCTTGAGGCCTACCGAGATGATGGCCTGGGCCAGTACGGTGGCGGTTGTTGTGCCGTCGCCTGCGTCGTCGCCGGTCTTGGATGCAACTTCGCGTACGAGCTGCGCGCCCATGTTGCGGAAGGGTTCGTCAAGTTCTACTTCGCGGGCTACAGTCACGCCGTCCTTGGTGATGTGGGGAGCGCCGAACTGCTTGCCGATGATTACGTTGCGACCCTTGGGGCCGAGAGTTACCTTTACTGCGTCGGCAAGAGCGTCGACACCTTTTTTGAGCTCGTCGCGAGCTTCAATATTGAATTTTATTTCTTTAGCCATGTCTGTGTCTTTTATGAAGTAATTATTCAATTACGGCCAAAACTTCGTTCTGGCGCATGATGAGCACCTTTTCGCCGTCAAGGTCGATTTCGGTGCCGGCATATTTGCCATAGAGCACTTTGTTGCCTTCCTTGAGTATCATTTCTTCGTCTTTGGTGCCGTTGCCGGTGGCGAGAACGGTGCCGCGCAGAGGTTTTTCCTTGGCTGAGTCGGGGATGATGATACCCGATGCTGTTACTTCTTCGGCCGCGGTAGGCTGGATGAGCACGCGGTCGGCAAGTGGTTTGAGTTTCATGATAGTTCTATGTAGTTTTTATATTGTTTTATTCGTTTGATAAGCCATAATGCAAATATCTTGCCAAGCTGATTCGTGTCAGTTCCTGACTGCCATTTTGTCAATACTTGTGATATAACACTGATGTATGCCGTATTGTTCGTATATGAATGAGGCTTTTAGGTCGTGTCATAAAAGTGAAAGTGATGCGGCGCATAAGTGCTGCCGCATCACTTTCTTTCAGGTGGTTTCTAATGGTATATCAATAGTTTTTGGCCTCGATTTCAAAGAAGCTTTTAGAGTGCTTGCATACGGGGCATACCTCGGGAGCTTTCTTGCCGATTACGATATGGCCACAGTTACGGCAAATCCATATCGCGTCGTTATCGCGCGAGAATACAACGCCTTCTTCTATGTTGGCGAGGAGGCGGCGGTAGCGCTCTTCGTGGTGGCGTTCGATTGCGGCCACCGCACGGAAGCGGAATGCGATTTCAGGAAAGCCTTCTTCTTCGGCTTCGCGGGCCATGCGGTCGTACATGTCTGTCCACTCGTAGTTCTCGCCTTCGGCGGCGTCGCGGAGGTTGGTCATTGTATCAGGTACATCACCGTCGTGGAGGAACTTGAACCACAGCTTGGCATGTTCCTTTTCGTTGTGTGCGGTTTCCTCGAAGAGGGCTGCAATCTGCTCGTAGCCTTCCTTGCGGGCTTTGGAGGCATAGTAGGTGTATTTGTTGCGGGCCTGTGATTCGCCGGCGAAGGCGTCCATAAGATTGCGTTCGGTCTTGGTTCCTTTGAGATTTTTCATAATCGGTTGTTTGTCATTTTTTATGTCTGTTATTCCTTTTAGTATTACATTTACTTGTTACATTCCGGGCAGCTACCTTTTAAATAGAGGTCGACACTGTCGATTGAGAAGCCTGCATAATTTGCCATGTCGAGTTCCGGCGGAAACTCCATGTCGAATATACGGCCGCATGTACGGCATATAAAATGGCTATGCCGCGGCTGGGGGGCCAGGTCGTAGTGACAAGTGCCGCTTTCGATGTCTATTTCACGCACAAGAGCTGCTGTTACGAGGGCATGGAGCGAGTTGTATACTGTGGTCTTCGACAGGGAGGGGAGTGTCGGAGACAAATCAGCGTATATTTCCTCTGCCGTGGGATGTCCGAGGCGGCAGATACAGTCAAGAGTCGCCAGTCGCTGAAGCGAGGGGCGCATACCTGCAGCATTCATCATTTCTATGAGCTTGTTTTGTGTCGGTGCGTCTTTTGACATGTTTGAGAATTAACAAAATTGAAATGATTACAAAGATAGGAATAATTTTAATAAGAACCAAATTTTTTTGTCAAAAAATAATCTCTTATTCTCCGGCCATAAATATATGTCACGCCCGACCGGGGCTGGCGGTCGGGCGTGTGGTGCATGTGCGTGGATGGTGCTTATTCCACCATAATGATGTTTCCTGCGCTGTGGGCTGTCAACTCGGGAGCGTACTGGCTCTGGAGTGTGGCGATGCCGGAGATGAACTCGCCGGCTACTGCGGCGGTCATATCATAGCTGATGTGGTAGGTACCCTGCGGCAGGTAGCTTATGAAGAGGCGTGTGGAGGCGTCGAGGTTTTCGCGGTAGAAGCCGAGCGCGCCGTCCCATACGAAGCCCGGAAGCTGGTCTACTGGAGCGAACGATGCGGCACGTTCGTCTGTGATTGATACGTACTCGAGGTTGCGCTTGGCCTTGACTGTGAGCTGCACACGCACACGCTCGCCTGTGGTGAAGCGGTCGGTTTCGACCCAAACTCCGTCGCGCTCCGCCAGGAAGCGCTTCTCTATCGAGAGGTCTTTGCCGGGGCGTGCCTTCACTGTGGCGGCCGGGCTTTTGGAGATGCTTGTCACTGAGCCGTACGAGGGTGTCACTCCATTGGGGGTGACTGTGATTGTCATCTTCTTGCCTGTCGGCTCGAGCTGCTGCGAGAAGTAGCCGGCCGCGCTCTCTTGCCGTGCTATGTCGAGGGCTTTACCGTCGATGCTTACCGACTGTTGTGCTGGAACCGAAGTCCAGTCGGAACCGGTGAAGAGCATGGCGGCCACTATGTAGTCGGGGTTGACAGCACCGAGGTCGTCGAGAGCCTGAGCCTGTACTGTTACCCATTGGCGCATGGCGTCGATTTCTGCTTTTGGAGCACCCATGAGCGTGTAAGCCTGGAGGATAGTGGCATAGGAGCGCATGTCGCTCACGTTGGGGAAGCAGAGGCCGGTGCCTGGTTTGTCCACGGCGAACTGACGTACCGACTCGAGCACGGTGGCGGCTTCGGCCGGACGAGCGTTGGCTTTGAGAATGATTATGTCGTAAGCCTTGTCTATGGTGGCGTCTTTCTTCCAGTTGGCGGCAATGTCGGCCACGGTGGCGCGCACAATCTTGCTTGCGGCCACACTCTGTCTGAAGTCGGGGAAGTATGCGGCTACAAGGGCGAGCGAGCGGTCTGTGGCGGGGCGCTTGGGCTTGCAGGCTTCAGCTTGGAGGTATGCGAAAGCCTTGCGTGCCATTGCGTCGACAGAGGCTACGGGTATGCCGAGTGAGTGCGCTATGCCGAGGGTGATAAGCACGTTTTCGGTAGTCCATGCCGAAGATTCATTCGACCATGAGCCCCAGCGGAAACCTCCGTCGGCGTTCTGCATGGCGCTGAGGCGTGTGATGCCGTCGGCGATAGCCTTGTCGGCAGCTTCGGGGTCGAGGAGCTGTGCAAGTGCGGCCATGCGGGAGGTATTGCTCTTGGCTGCCTGTACCCAGGGTGTCTGGTCGAGCATCAGGAGCTTGAGGTCGGCGTTGCGTTCAAGCATGGATGTGAGGGCCTCCTCGTCGGGATTGTCGCTCCATTCTTTTATGGCCTTGGCGATGTTGGGGTTGGTGGTTGTGATGTGCTTGGCCGCCATTGCCGAGAAGAGGTGGCTTACGATGCCCGAGGCTGTAAGACTCTCTCCGGCAGCAATTCCGCGCATGGCCTTTACGATAGTCCATATGGGGTTCTTGCAGTACTGGAGTGTGACGGTGGCATCGGCCGGAGTCTTGACTGTAAACTCAAACGGCTTGGAGTCCTCAGCGTTAAGATAGAACTCTGTGCTCTCCACCACGGTAGCCGCTGATGAGAGCACGGGAATGGCGCTCTGCTCGCCGTCAGAGTACTCGCCGGTGCTTGTGCGGATGCGGTAGCCTATGGCTGCGGCATCGAGAGGTGCGGAAAGGTTCATGGCGACGGTTGCCGAGGCCATTGCGGCGATAGTGTCGGACTGCAAGACGGTGTCGATGACCTTGCCGCTTTCTATATCGAAGATTTCTACAGTGCTTGTCACAGCCTGTGTCTCGTCGCTGTTGTTATACACGGTGGCGAGTACGGTGGCCTTGTCGCCCTGACGCAGGAAGCGGGGCAGATTGGGCTGCACCATGACGGGACGGTTGGCAAGAGCCGTGGCCATGTAGGTGGCTGTTTCGAGGCGGCTGTTCCAGCCGAAAGTCTTGAGCTGCCATGTGGCATTGGCATTAGGCACGGTGAATACGATATCTACGTTGCCGTCGGCGTCGGTAATGAGCGACGGCTTCCAGAAGGCCTGCAGTACTTCGGCCTCGCGGTATTCCGCATCGTTCGGTTCTTCATCTTTTTCAATAACTCCATAGGCGGGAACAATGAGGGGGTCTGCTTCGGTCATATCAAATTCCGCGGCTTCTTCCTTGGCATCTTCAACAATGAGCAAGTCCTGGGTGGGCAGCGACCCCGATGCGTAATTGGCACGAGCCATGCTTTTCATCGTCACACGGGCGTTGCCCCAGGGAGCCTGTGACGAGAACATATATTCCGGCCACTGCATATTATAGGTGTCGGCGTAGCGAACCGGCTCGGAGAAGCTTGCCGTGCATGAGCCGCCGTAGGGATAATTGAGCGAGATGAGGTAATTGGGAGTGTAGAACGCGAAGGCGTACTTATGCGCCCAGGAGCCTGTTTCGAGTGCATCGAGGGCTTTGTTGTACATTGTGGCTATCACGCCTGCGTCGGCGAGACCTTCCTTACCCGTGGCGAGGCGGAAGCGCCATGTCTCCTTGGCGCCGGGTGTGAGCTTGTCGCGGAAGCTCTCGGCCCGGAACTCGGTGGTCTCGCTCTTGGCGCGGCGCAGATTAACTGTTTGTACGTAGACACTACCGTCAAGGGCTGCTACAAGGCGTACCTCAGTCTTTTCGATGCTGTCGGGCAGCTCGATTTTCACGGTCGAGAAGCCGCGTTTGATTTCGCTCAGCTTGATAGGACGAAGTGTGTCGTAATCCCGCACGATTGCGTAAATATAGAGCTTCTCGGCATTTGTGCCGACGAGCACCTTTGTGGAGTGGCCGTCGACTTCGACTGTTTTCTCCGGCAGGAAGATGCCTTCTATCGACTCCGGCGCTTCGTTGCGGCGGATGCTGTAGAACGACAACTCCTGAAGCTCAATCGCGTTGGCGAGAGTAGTGTCGGCGGCGGCAATCTTGAAGGTATATTTACCTATCGGCAGGGCTGCCAAGTCGAGGTTAACGGCTTCGCCCGTACGTGCCACGCCCGAGGGAAGTCCCTTGGTGTGCTTGCTGTCGGTGAGTTGCCAGGTGTATGCAATCGTGCCTTTGGCTCCGTTGGCGTCGTAGGCCTCGACAAGCAGGCTGAAAGGCCTGTCGATGTTTACGTAGCCCTCATTTCGATTGATATCAAGTGTGTAGGGTTTGCCGGTGGTGAATGTTCTGCGGGAACTTGCGGTCTCGGCGGTTGTCGTGGTGACGTCCACTGTGGCGACGAAGTCGGTGTACGGATTGTTATACTCATCGAACTTGAGTATATTGGCAGGGATTACCGCAGTGAAGTGGCCTTCGCTGTCGGTTGTTGTCTCTACTGTGCCGAGTTCTGTCGCCGGCGCGAACCATCGCCAGCGTTGTGCGCCGTTGACGGTGACATTTACCGTGGCATCGGCTACTGGCATCCCCGAGTATGTGCGGGCTGTTCCGATGAGAGTGACAGCGCCTTGGGTCGGGGCATCGCGCTTAACGGAGTCGACTATGACCTCGAATACTGGCGCCTTGAAGTCGCTGACGGTGATGTTTTGGTAGAATGTATTGTCGAGATAGATGGCACGGATGCTGTAGCTGCCGGTAAGGGTGCCTTTCTTGGTGGTGAAAGAGCCGTATGCTCGTCCCAAAGCATCGGTGGTCACTTTGCAGGTGTCGACCTGTTCGCCGTTGGCGTCAAAGAGTTTTACTGTTAACTCCTTATCGGTAAGTATGCGGCCTTTTGCGGCCCGCGGCATCTTAGCACCGGCGACGACTGCCCATTCAATGGTCTCGCCGGGATGATAGAGCGCTCTGTCGGTGAGGATTACGACGTTATATTTGGTCGTGCTGTCATTGACGGGGCGGAATGTATCGAGTTTTACGTTGTTGTCGAAGGTGTAGTTTATGCCTTTATATCTGAACGTAAGGCAGTTGTCGTAGCTTCCGGGTAAAGTCGGGATTGTGAGTATGCCCTTGGCGTCGGTACGCCCGAGAGCCTTGGGTGTACTCTTCTGATAACGGCGTACAGAATTCACTGTCACATCTTTGAGCGGCGCGCCCGTGATGAAGTCGACAGCAATAGCGGCACCTTGCTTGCATCCGTTGACTGCGATACCCAGTATCGGTGCTACATAGACATTCGTTATCATCGAGCCTGATGTGTTGCCGTCGGCTGATACTTGAATGGCGTATGTGCCCGGCGTGTTAAGCGTCATGCTCGATGTGGCGCTGCCGAAAGCTTTGTCGGGTGTGACTGTAACGCTTGCCGCCGGTGTCATTCCGGCGAGCTTGGCCGACCTCACATAGGTGTTGTCGGCCACCTTGTACATGTTTATTTTTACCGATTTGGCATAGCAGTACGAAACTACCACATCGAACGGAACACCGGGGGCTACCATCCTCGGCACTTTCGCCGAGGCCCGCGCGCGGGTGATGTCGGCCAGTTTGTTCGAGAGGCTCGCGTTGTCGTACCACTTGGGGAATGAGGCAAGCGATGTTTTGATTGCTTTCGCCAGGGCCTCGTTGCGTCGGAAATCGGTGAGCGGGCTGTTCGGATTTAGGAGCGACGCCACTATGGACTTGTCGCATATGGCGGCCAAAACATAGCGTGCGGCCTCGACACTGTCGTAGGTTGAATACAGTTCATTGAGCGTATCGTAGCACTTATGAAAATCCATCTGCGGTATCAGCGCCAGCTCCACCGACCAGTAGAAGAATGGTGCCGAGGCTGTCTTGGAAGCTTTGATGCCTTCTTCGCATATCTGCTTTTTAAGGGCGGTGTACTCGGGCTGATTATAACGTGCGAAGTCGGAGCACATGAGTGCGCGACGGTAACGGATGAAATCGCTTACTGTCGGCAGATATGTAAGAGCCTCGGGCGAGTACTCTATCGAGGCTGCGAACACCGACAGCGGAGTGGCGTCGGCAAGTACTGCGGCTGAGTCCAGCAGCGCCATTACACGGGAGCGGAACTGCTCGCCGCTCCACTCCGAAATATCGGCGGGATACGGTTCAAGAGGGGCTGTCACCCTGTTGTATTTATAAGACTCGCGACTGTAGATTTTGTCGAGGATATTGGCTTCGAGACTGAGCAGCATGGCTTTGGACGCATTGCTCAGGCCTGGCTTCGCGAGTTGCTGTGCTATGAGAGCCGGTTGAGAGAAAGTGCTGTTGGCATCAATTGTCTGTTGGGCCGCACACAACTCCAGAAGCGCTCGAAGACGAGTCGGGCCTGAGTCGCCGGCAGCAGCATCGGCCTGTGCGAGGGCCTTCGTGGCGTCGGCCTCGACAGTCTTGGGATATGCGAAGTCGGGTAGCTTTAGAGAAGTCTCGCCTCGCGCGTCGGCGGTAGGGAGAAATGCAGCCATAAGTATACAAATAAGAGGGATTAATGTTCTGAAGCGGCTCATAAGCAGTGATTTTGTTGTCTATGATAATAAAATCAGGGATGCGCCTGAGGTCGCACCCCTGTTATTAGACGCTTATATTATGCGAAAGGTTTATTTATTGAGGGTACAGCCTTTGCACTTTTCGTTAATCTGAGTGAAGAAGTCGTTGCCCTTGTCATCCACAAGGATGAATGCGGGGAAGTCTTCCACCTCGATTTTCCAGATAGCTTCCATGCCGAGTTCGGGATATTCGAGCAGCTCGACGCTCTTGATAGAGTTCTGGGCGAGAACTGCTGCTGGGCCGCCGATAGAGCCGAGATAGAAGCCGCCGTGCTTGTGGCAGGCGTCGGTCACGGCTTGGCTACGATTGCCCTTTGCAATCATTATCATGGAGCCGCCTGCGGTCTGGAACTGGTCGACATAGCTGTCCATACGGCCTGCAGTAGTGGGGCCGAATGAGCCCGAAGGCATGCCTGCGGGAGTCTTGGCGGGACCAGCGTAGTAGATGGGGTGGTCTTTGAGGTACTGCGGCATGGGCTCGCCATTGTCGAGGCGCTCTTTGATTTTAGCGTGAGCGATGTCGCGGCCTACAATTATTGTGCCTTTGAGCGACAGACGGGTCGACACGGGATATTTCGACAGTTCGGCGAGAACTTCTGGCATGGGACGGTTGAGGTCGATTTTTACAACATCGCCTTCACCGGCCTTGCGGTATTCCTCGGGGATGAGTTCGCCGGGGTTGGTGTCAAGTTTTTCAATCCAAAGACCTTCGCGGTTGATCTTGGCTTTTACGTTGCGGTCGGCCGAGCAGCTTACGCCCATGCCGATGGGGCACGATGCACCGTGGCGGGGAAGGCGAATTACGCGAATGTCGTGAGCAAAATATTTGCCGCCGAACTGTGCGCCGAGGCCGAGCTCTTCGGCAGCTTTCTTTAGGGTTGCCTCAAGCTCAACATCGCGGAACGCGTGGCCGTACTCGTTGCCCTTGGTGGGCAGGGAGTCGTAGTATTTTACCGATGCTTTCTTCACTACCTCGAGGTTTTTCTCGGCGGAAGTGCCGCCGATTACGAAAGCGATATGGTAGGGAGGGCAGGCTGCAGTGCCGAGCGAACGCATCTTTTCAACGAGGAAAGGCACGAGCTTGGCAGGGTTTATAGTAGCCTTGGTCTCCTGATAGAGGTATGTCTTGTTGGCTGAGCCGCCGCCCTTGGCTACGAAGAGGAAGTGGTATTCGTCGCCTTCGGTGGCATGGATGTCAATCTGAGCAGGAAGGTTGCAGCCGGTGTTCACCTCGTCGTACATGGTGAGGGGTGCGTTCTGGCTGTAGCGGAGGTTATCGGTGGTGTAAGTGAGATATACGCCTTCCGAGATACGCTCTTCATCGTTGCAGCCGGTGAAGACACGCTGGCCTTTCTCTGCGTGGCAGATAGCTGTGCCGGTATCCTGGCAGAAGGGGAGCTGACCTTTGGCGGATACTTCGGCATTGCGCAGCATGGTCAGAGCCACAAACTTATCGTTCTGGCTTGCTTCAGGGTCGGCGAGTATTTTTGCCACCATTTCATTGTGCTCGCGGCGTAGCATGAAAGCGTTGTCGTGAGTAGCCTGACGCGAGAGCACGGTAAGTGCTTCGGGGTCTACGACAAGAAATTCGTGGCCGCCCCAGTTCTCGGTGTGTACATAGTCGGAAGTGAGGTGATAGTACTCGGTGGTATCGGGGCCGAGAGGAAACATTTCCTGGTAATGAAACGGTTTTGTTGCCATATTATGTATTGTTGTTTGTCAGTTGATAGTTCAAGGCAAAGGTAGCAAATATCTTGATAACGGCAAAAAAAAAGCAACATCCCTTTTATGCAACCGAATTATTATATACCCACATGTTTACCACCTCAAATAAAAAATCAGCGGCCGTGTCATCAGACACAGCCGCTGCAATGTGCTTATATAAGATTTAATTATTTAGCTTCTTCAATGGTTACAGCGCGGTCGAGAGCTACGCACTTTTCACCGAGGTCGCTGAGGTTACCGTTGTTGGTGGTAACTTCGAGCTGGCCTTCGCTTACACCGTTGCGAACGAGGAGTTTCTGAACGCCTTCAGCACGGTTTTTGCGGAGTCGCATGTTGATGTTGTCGGAGCCGGTGTAGTTGTCAGCCCAGCCGGTAAGAACATACTTCTTGTCGGGGTTCTGGGTCATAACGTAGGCGATAGCTTTAACTACGCGCTGGTTTTCGCGGCTGAGGCGCGATACACCGATGGGGTAGTAAACAGTGGCGAGGGGGCCGTTGTTTTCAACCTTTGTCTCGACGGGGCGGCTGAGGCAGTCCTTGAGCTGAGCTTCGAGGTCGGCGATGCGGGCATCGGCGGCAGCGAGGCGAGCGCGAAGGGCGTCGCAGTTTTCGGGTTCGGGGCAAACGGGAACGACGGGAGCTGTCCAGTCGGTCTTGTTGAAGTTGTAAGTGAAGCCGAGGTAAGCCTGAGCAGAGAGGCCTTTCTTGTTCCAGCCCTTGCCGCCTTCGTTCTGAAGAGCGCTGAGGCCGCTGGCACGGAGGTCAAGAGAGATAGCGAAGTGCTTGCTTACGTTGAAGGTGTTGATAAGACCTGCACGGAGAGTCATGAGCTCGTGTTCGGTGTGCTTGAAGCCTTCGCTCTCGCCCTTGTCGTTGTAGTGACGGGTAAGGGTGAAGTATGCACCAGCACCTACGTATGCGGTAGCGTTGTATACGCGACCGGGCTTGTAGCCGCACCACCAGTTGGTGAGGTTAATCATAAGGTCGAATACCGGGCCGATTTCAGCATATTTGGTCTTTACGCGACCTGCTACTTCAGAGCCGGGGCCTTCAAAAGCACCAACATATTCGTGGCCGGTGGCGAGACCCTTGAGGCCGAGGTAGTTTACGCCGAAGCGGCCGCCGAATACGGGCGAAAACCACTTGCCGCCGTAAATCGAGGCAGCGGGCATGAAGCGGTCGGCTGCGTCGCGGTGTACACCCTGGGGTGCGATATAGAAGCTGGCGCCGCCTTCAACTGTAATGAACCAGTTGTCTTTCATGCGGTTGAGCAGTAAGCCTTGCGAAGGATCGGATACGTAGGTGATTTCCTGCGCAGCTTCCTGTGCTGCAAGACCTTGTACGCCCATGAAGAGCGCGCAAGCACATGCGATGAGTGAAGCTTTTTTCATAGAGTTTAGCTGTTATTTATTAAATATGTAGTTTCGTTCGTGGATTTTGAGTGCGCTAAATTACAACAATTTTTTGATTTGATAACTTAAAATCTATAAAATTCTTTAAAGGTTGTGCTATTTTTAACATTTTGCGGCACTCTTATGTTCGCTCAGCGGCCGAGAAAAATCTTGATGTTATTAAAGATGTTGTCGGCTGTAAATCCGAATTTTTCATCAAGCACCTTATACGGAGCCGAAGCGCCGAAGCGGCTCAGTCCGTAAACTTCGCCTGTAAATCCTGAGAGCATCTTAAGCGACACGGGCAGACCGGCGCTGCAGCCGTACTGAGGTACTCCGGCAGGCAAAACTTCCATGCGGTAGGCTTCGGGCTGGCGGTTGAAGAGGCCGATAGAGGGTACTGACACTACCGATGCTTTGATGCCGTCGGCTTCGAGCATGGCGGCTACCTCGCACATAAGGGATACTTCCGAGCCGTTGGCTACAAGTATTACATCGGGTGTGCCTTCGGGGCGCACTACTGTGTAGCCGCCGCGTTCGGCGCCGAGAGCGGCTTCGGCACGTGTGGTGCCGGCGGGAGCGGGGAGGTCTTTTATATCCTGGCGGCTGAGTATGAGGGCCGTTGGCGAGCATTTGTTCTCCATGGCCATTTTGTAGGCCACCGATGTCTCGGCGGCGTCGGCCGGACGGATTACGAGGATTGCGGGGTTGCCGCTGAAGTTGTCCATGCTTTCGAGAAGGCGCAGCTGTGCCTCCTGCTCTACAGGCTCGTGTGTGGGGCCGTCTTCGCCTACGCGGAAGGCGTCATGCGTCCAGATGTATTTTACGGGCAGCTCCATGAGCGAGGCGAGGCGCACGGCTGGCTTCATGTAGTCTGAGAATACGAAGAATGTGCCGCAGGCGCATGTCACGCCGCCGTGGAGGGCTATGCCGTTCATGATTGCCGCCATTGTAAGCTCGGCCACACCTGCCTGCAGGAAGGCTCCGCTGAAGTCGCCTCGGGTAAAGGCGTGTGTCTTTTTAAGGAAGCCGTCGGTCTTGTCTGAGTTGGCAAGGTCGGCCGAAGATACTATCATGTTGCCAACCTTCTCGGCAAGTACGCCGAGCACGTCGGCCGAAGCCTGGCGTGTGGATGTGTCGGCCTTGTGTATGATTGCGGTGTAGTCGATGTTGGGGAGCACTCCTTCGAGGTATCCTTTCAGCTCGAGGGCGAGGGCCGGATTGGCTTCTGCCCATTCGTTGTATTCGCGGCGGCGGTTTGCTACAATCTTGCGCAGCTCTTCGCGTCGGTCATCATAGAGTTTCTTGGCTTCGGGGAATATCTGCCAGGGGTTCTCGGGGTCGCCTCCGAGGTTGCGTACTGTGGCGGCGTAGTCGGCACCGCTCTTGCTCAGGGGCTGGCCGTGGGTAGAACATTGGCCTTCGAAATTTTCGCCGTCGGCTTTTACGGCGCCTTTGCCCATCACCGTATGGCCGATAATGAGGGTCGGCTTTTCCTGTTCGGCTTCGGCCGAGCAAATTGCTTTTGCAATTTCTTCGGGGTCGTTGCCGTTGATTTCAATTACGTTCCAGTGCCATGCGCGGTATTTGGCGGCATAGTCCTCGGTGTCTACGGCGTCTACCATAGTGGAGAGCTGCACTTTGTTGCAGTCGTAGAACATGATGAGGTTTGACAGTCCGAGGTAGCCGGCTATGCGGCCTGCACCCTGCGATATTTCTTCCTGAATACCGCCATCGGAAATGAAAGCGTAGGTTTTGTGAGCCACCACGTTGCCGAAGCGGGCCTGGAGGAAGCGTTCTGCTATCGCACAGCCTACAGCCATGGTGTGTCCTTGGCCGAGGGGGCCGGAGGTGTTTTCAACACCGCGCTCGGGGTCGTGCTCGGGGTGTCCGGGAGTTACGGAACCCCACTGGCGGAATTGTTGCAACTCATCGGTTGTGTAGCGGCCGGTGAGAGCCAGGGCCGAATAGAGCATCGGCGACATGTGGCCGGGGTCGAGGAAGAACCGGTCGCGTGCGAACCATGTAGCGTCGTCGGGGTCGCTCACAAGGAAGCGCGAGAAAAGCACATTTACGAAATCGGCTCCGCCCATAGCGCCGCCGGGATGTCCTGATTTGGCTTTTTCAACCATAGATGCGGCCAGAATACGGATGTTGTCGGCCGCGCGAGTCAGGGTTTTGCTGTCCATAATTATGTGTTATGTATATTTTGCTTCAAAGTTACAACGAATATTTTTCTCGGCCAAATTTATTATATTGTGCTTTGTCATTGAGTCAAAATTGTTATCTTTGTCCCTGTTTTGTGATTCTTAAATTAATACACATGAGAAAAATTGTATCATTACTTATTTTTACTGTAGCTTCCGTACTGGGTTGTATGGCACAGGAGCTGCCCGAGCTTTACCTGCGTGGTTCTGTCAACGGCTGGGATGCCTCAGAGCAATATCGGTTTAGCCGCGACGGAAACACCTATACCCTTCATCTCGACCATTTCGAAGGCAATTTCAAGATTGCCGAGGCCGATTGGGGCGGCATAGAATACGGTGCCGACACCCCTGGCGACAATCAGCTCAATGTAGTGGCCGGCTCGTATCCCATGAAGCGCGCCGGCGGTAAGAACTATGCCTGCGAAGGTCTCGACGACGTCACGTTCTCCTTCGATTATGTGGAAAATGAAAATCTGATTTTATAAGGTTGTGGCCAAGGCTGTTCCTGCCGAGGGGATATCGGGCACTCTCCCCGTGCTGTATATAAATGTATATACCGATGCCACGCATGCCGCTTTAGAAAATGAGATTATAAGCCGCGACCTCGCCCACAAGAATTATTTCACCGAAGCCGAATACTGGCTCGACCTCAACGGCTGCGAATGGATGGCTGCCGAAGGTGCTCAGAGCATTGGTTCTGCCGAAGCTCCCTTTCCTCTTCAGATTAAGGCTCGAGGCAACTGGACACGTATCGGCTTCTCCAAAAAGCCGTTCAAACTCAAACTCGACTCCAAGCAGAAGTTGCTCGGCCTTACCAAGAGCAAGCATTTCGCTCTCATCGCTCATGCCGACGACGATAAAGGCTATCTCAAGAATTTTACAGGCTTCAACCTCGGCAAGCGTATTGGGCTGCCGTGGACACCTGCCGCTCAGCCTGTCGAGGTGGTGATAAACGGCAATTATCGCGGTCTTTACTTCCTCACCGAGTCAATTCGCGTGGAAGAGAAGCGCGTGAACATAACCGAACTCGACGACCTTGCAAACGACCCCGCACTCTGCTCCGGCGGCTATCTCGTAGAGCTTGACAACTACGATGAAGATAACCAGATACGCATGGAGGAGAAGACTTGCGTGGGTGGGTACACCGATATGCTGAGAGTTACTTTCGACACTCCCGAAGAGTATTCGGAGCTTCAGCTGCGTTTCATAACCGACCAGTTTACGGCTATGAACGACGCTGTCGGCGACTGCAGCGATGTGCTATGGAGCTATCTTGACCTTGACGATGCTGCACGATACTATATTGTGGAAGAGATAATATCGCATGTCGAGGCATATCACGGCTCAACCTACCTGTTCCGCGACCGTGGCGAAGGTCAAAAATGGCATTTCTCTCCTCTGTGGGACTGCGGCAACGCTTTCAACGGCCCCTCCGACGACTTTTTCTACAATCATGCTCCATATGGAAGCACCTGGATTGCTTCGATGCGTGCCAATAAGCGCTTCAACGACAAGGTGCGCGAGACATGGCTGTGGTTCATGCAGAACGGTTTCAACGGCCTGTACGACGATATCGACGCATACGTGAGTCATCTTGAGGAAGCCGCCAAGGCCGACCGTCGCCGCTGGGAGCACGAACCTGCTCCCAACGGAGGTCAGCCAGTGTGCGACAACACCGACATGCAGGGACGCAAGCAAGCTGTATTGCAGCATCTCCAGGCCAAAATCAACTGGCTCAAAAGCTCTTTCGGAGACTGGAACAACGGTACCTATTCCGAGCCGGCCCGCGACACAACCCCTGCCGCCGAACTGCCCGAATATGTAAGCAGCGGTGTGGAGAATGTGGTGATAGAGGCTCCCGTACAGGAAGGCTCCGATACATATTATGACCTGCTCGGCCGCCCGGTGGCAAATCCGGCCACTGGCATTTATGTTCGGAACAATGCACTGATATATAAGAAATAAAGTTGTAGCGACTATTCTTATAATAACATAACGGGGCCGTGCTTCTGCACGGCCCCGTTATGTTGTATATCGTTTCGGGTGTTACTCCTGTTCGTCGTAGTTCTGGTAGAGCAGGTCGTTGTAGGGGAAGCGGGCGAGGTGGATTTCGCGGGCCATGTCGTAGAGACGTCGTTTAAGCTCGTCGATATTGGTGCCTTTTTTAGCGGAGATAAACACACAGTTGTCGTTCATCTTCGCCATCCACGAAGCCTTAAGCTCGTCGAGAGTTATGTTGCAGCGCTCGCGCGGGGTAAGGTCGTCCTCGTCTTTGGGAGTGCAGGTGTAGGCGTCGATTTTGTTGAACACAAGCAGCATGGGCTTGTCGGCGCCGTCGCATACCTCGCGCAGAGTCTTGTCAACGACCTCAATCTGTTCCTCGAAGTTGGGATGCGATATGTCTACCACATGCACAAGAATATCGGCCTCGCGAACTTCGTCGAGCGTCGACTTGAACGAGTCTACAAGGTGTGTGGGCAGTTTGCGGATAAAACCAACGGTGTCGGTGAGCAGGAAGGGGAGATTGTCTATCACCACCTTGCGGACAGTGGTGTCGAGGGTGGCGAAAAGCTTGTTCTCGGCGAACACTTCGCTCTTGCTCAGCACGTTCATAAGCGTCGATTTGCCGGCGTTGGTGTAGCCTACGAGTGCCACGCGGGTAAGTTTGCCGCGGTTTTTGCGCTGCACGGCCTTCTGCTTGTCGATAGCCCGAAGTTCTTCCTTAAGGCGCGATATGCGGTCGAGGATAATACGGCGGTCGGTTTCAATCTGTGTCTCACCGGGGCCGCGCATACCGATACCGCCTCGCTGGCGTTCGAGGTGTGTCCACATTCGAGTGAGTCGCGGCAGCAGGTACTGGTACTGAGCCAGCTCCACCTGAGTCTTTGCGGCCGCCGTCTGGGCGCGTTTGGCAAATATATCGAGGATAAGGTTTGTGCGGTCGAGGATTTTCACGCCAAGCTCGCGCTCTATGTTGGCAACCTGCTTGGTGGAGAGGTCGTCATCAAAAATCACCATGGCAATGTCGCCGTCAGCTTCAATAAATGCCTTGATTTCTTCGAGCTTTCCCTTGCCTACAAAAGTGCGCGGGTTGGGGTAGTCGAGGCGTTGAGTCACGGTCTTTACGGCCTCGGCACCGGCAGTGTCGGCCAGAAAAGCCAGCTCGGAAAGATATTCGGCGGCTTTGGTTTCGTCTTGCCTGGGCGTGACGAGACCTACAAGTATGGCGCGCTCCGGTGTTGCGCTGTCAGATATGAGTGATTTCTTTTCTATCATAGTATTCCGTGTCTTGGAATGTAGTATAATACTTCTAAACTCCTAAACCCTAAACTAACAATACATTGCCTCAATCTGGTCGGCGTACATGGAGTTTATTACAGGTCGGCGTATCTTGAGTGTGTTGGTAAGCTCGCCGCCTTCAATCGAGAACTCTTTTGGCAGCAGGGTGAAGCGCTTGATTTTTTCAAATCCGGCGAGTCCCTTCTGCATACGCTCAATGCGCTCGGCAATGAAGCGGCGTATCTCGGAGTTCTCCACCAGCTCTTCGATGGAAGAATAGGTGATGCCTTTGCGGCTTGCGTATTCCTTCAGAGCCTCGAAGGCCGGTATGATTATGGCGGTCACATATTTGCGTTGGTCGCCTATCACGGCCACCTGCTCTATGTACTTGTCTTCGCCCAATCGGCTCTCTATGGCCTGCGGAGCGATATACTTTCCGTTCGAAGTCTTGAACAGGTCTTTGATACGCTCTGTGAGCACGAGTGCGCCGCTTTGGTCGAACAGGCCGGCATCGCCGGTGCGGAACCAGCCGTCTTCCGTAAATGCCTTGGCGTTTTCCTCGGGGCGTTTGTAGTAGCCACGCATCACCGAGGGGCCTTTCACGAGAATTTCGTTGTCGGGGCCTATCTTAACCTGCACGTTTGGCAGAGGGGTGCCTATGGTGCCTATTACATAGTCTACGGCAGGATAGCAGCTTACGGTGGCTGTTGTCTCCGACAGGCCGTAGCCTATCACGATGTTGATGCCTATGGCGTGCAGAAATTCGGTGATGTTGTTCGACAGCGGGGCGCCGGCTGTGGGGAAGAAGCGTCCCCTGGGTATGCCTATCACTTCGCGTACTTTGGCGAATACGTTCTTGTCGAAGAACTGATACTGTTTCTCAAGCCACCAGGGTGCCTGCAGGCCGAGGCGTGCGTATTCGAGGTTGCGTTTGTAGCCCACTTTGAGCGCGCGCTGCACAAGCAGCTTCTGCACGCCCTTCATGCGGCCTATTTTCTCCTGCACGGCCGCGTAGACCTTCTCCCAGAAGCGAGGTACGCTGCACATGGAGGTAGGGCTTGCAATGGGTATGGCCTTTTGTATTTCCTTGGGGTCGCGGTTGATAGCCACTTTCATGCCCATAGAGAGGCAGAAGTATGTCCAAGCCTTTTCGAAGATGTGGCTCAGCGGAAGGAAGCACACCGAAGTGTCGTTGTCGGAGAGCATGGTGAGCACTTCGTGGTGTGTCTGGAGTGCTGAGTTGAAGCAGCTGTGCGGCAGCACGGCGCCTTTGGGCTCGCCGGTGGTGCCGGATGTGTATATGAGGGTGGCGATGTCGTCGGGAGTAGCCTCGGCAGTGCGAAGGTCTACAGCGGCGCGGCAAGCCGGCGAGGCTACTGTTCCCAGTTCGAGAATATCGCTGAAGTGTAGCGAATTATGGTCGTTGTCGTCAAGAACAACATCGCTGTCTATCACTATTATCTTCTGCAGAGAGGGACAGTTTGCGGCAATGGAACGGGCCGCGCGGTAGTGGGCGGCTGAGCCGACTACAAGTATGCGGGCTTCAGCATCTTTTATAATGTATTCAATCTGCTCGGGGCTTGAGGTGGCGTAAATCGACACCGGCACGGCCCTGTTGCGGTAGCAAGCGAAGTCGGTGATGAGAAATTCGGGGCAGTTGTTGGCGATAATCGCGACGATGTCGGCAGGCTCTATTCCCAGAATTTCGAGAGCGCAGGCCATGCGGTCTACATCGTGTCGGAACTCGCCCCAGGTGGTGGGTATGAGCTTTCCGGCTTCGGTGTCGATGCGGCAGAAGGCTTCGCGCTCGGCGCCGTAGGCTTTCTCTTGAAGGCTTACCAGATTGGTGAGTGTATTTGGCATCTTGAGCGTTTCTACGTGGTTAACAGCTGCAAAGGTACGGCCTTTGCATTTGAGTATTAACAATTCGGCCTTAAAAAGTGACGTGGTGTTAACAAATCTTTCCAACTTTCGGCACTTGGGGAAGTTGAGTTAACACGCGTTAACAAATTATCGCTCTTGCAATTCGTATCTTTGTAGCATGATTGCAGAATTATTGACGCAGTGGCATTTCGAGGGCCTGCTCATTGGCCTTGCCACATTTCTTATCATTGGTGTTTTTCATCCCCTTGTCATCAAGGGCGAATATTATTTCGGCGTGCGCTGCTGGTGGGCTTTTCTGCTTGCCGGTATTGTCATGTGCGGTGTGTCGCTGTATGTAAGCAATACGGTGCTCTCTATCCTTGCCGGCGTGGTGGCTTTCTCGAGCTTTTGGAGCATAAAGGAAGTGTTCGAGCAGCGCGAGCGAGTGCGCAAAGGCTGGTTCCCGCGCAATCCGAAGCGTGAATACGACTTCGATATCAACGACAGCGAAGCTCCCAGAAAGCGATAGCGGAGGCTGCCGCCACATTCAGTGAGTCCACGTTGTTGTGCATGGGGATGCGGACTACATAGTCGGCTCCCTTTATGGCTCCGTCGGCAAGACCGTCGCCTTCGGTGCCGAGTACAATGGCAAGCCTGTCTTCGGTGGAGAGTATCGAGTCGTCGATAGCCACGGAGTCGTGGCGAAGCGCCATTGCCACGGTCTTGAACCCGTAGCTGTGCAACTCGCTGTAGCCTCCTTCGAGCCATGTCCAGGGTACGAGGAACACTGAGCCCATCGATACCCGCACGGCACGGCGGTTGAGCGGGTCGCACGATGTAGGTGTGAGCAGCACGGCATCGATGCCCAATGCGGCTGCCGAGCGGAATATCGCACCGATATTGGTTGTGTCGACCACTCCGTCAATCACAGCCACGCGGCGTGCGTAGGCGAGCACTTCTGCCACAGGACGTGGTGCCGGGCGGCGCATGGCGCACAGCACGCCGCGGGTGAGTTTGTATCCCGTGAGCGATGCCAGCAACTCGCGCGAGCCTGTGTACACGGTCATGTCGGGGCAACGTGCTATGATGTCGGCGGCATCGCCCTCTATGTGGCGTCCCTCGCAAAGCATGGCGGTGGGAGTGTAGCCTGAGTCGAGCGCCACCCTTATCACTTTGGGGCTCTCGGCGATGAACAGGCCTTTGTCCGGCTCAAGCCTGTTGCGCAGCTGTGCCTCGGTTAGCGAACCGAAAACCTCAAGACCCGGATATGTCAGACTCTCGACATTGATTATCATAATGCAGTATGAATAAGAATTTTATAAAGGAACTGTTTGATGCCAACCGCCTCGACGAGGCTGTTGCGATACTTGATGCCGCTGAAGGCCGCGACGCCTGGGCGCTGTATATGCTCGGGCGCATAGCATGGAAGCGAGGCGACAAAGGCGCCGCTATCACTTTCTATGAGCGGGCGGTGGATATTGATGTCGCTTCTGAGGCTGCCGTGGCTCTCGAGCAGGCACGCTCGGTCATGAGTTTTTTTAACAAGGATTTGCTGAATCCCTGAGTGTGGCCTGCGTGGCTTACTGCTGCATGGGTGCGAGTTCGACAATAGCACCTGTGGAGGTGTCGAAAGTCACGGTATAAGGCTCTTTCTTGTCGGTGAAGAGTGCGGGGTTGAGGCCGAATACTTCGCCGAGCTGAGCCACCTGGTATTCGCCTTCGACAACAGTCTTGCCTGCATAGCTCACGGCTACACGGGCGCGGCCGGGGATGCGGTATGCCACTCCTCCTTTGGGGAAGGTCTTTTCCTCGCCTTTTTCGGTAAGCGGCAGGCGTCCTTCCTCCACAACAGTGAAGTCGAGCGTCACGGGGGCGCCAGCAAGATTATCGGAGCCGATTATGCCGTCGACTGCCGACAGGCGAGCTATCACTATGCCTGTGGCATCGGTGGAGTCGGGTGCAAAGCTTACTTTTTCCACAACGGTTCGGGTTGTGGTTACTCCGGCAAACATGGCCGTGAGGGCGGCTTCCTGGGCCGCGAGATTATCGAGGACGAGCTTCATGGCATTGCCGTCGGCCGGCGGGTTGTCGGCCTGGCCGGAGAGAATGTCGGAACGCGTCTCTCTTAGCTCGAATATGCGCTGAGCTGCAAGCTCGGCGCGTTTCGACGCCGATGCGCTGCGTGCCATATCCTGAGTCACGGCCTGGCGTGCCGCGGGAGTCTCAAGCGGAGAGGGCGCGGCATTGCGGGGCGCGGGTATGCCTACAGCGTTTGCATCGGCACTCCCTTCGGCGTTGATGCCTAGAGGGATATTGTCGGGAGTGAGAGTGATGTATGCCGAAGTGCCGTTCTTGAACTGTGCCAGCCACCTTTCGTTGTTGTCGGCCACGCCGCGCGGCACTATGGTGGCGCTTAGGAAGCGTGCCGAGCGGGTGTCGGCGGTAATGGCATCGTTTATGCCAAGGTGCCGGCGGGCGTAGTTGTAGAACTCGCCCGGGTGCTCTTCGGTAAGCTCGGCTTCGAGGTAGATGTCGAAAGCTGTGCTGGGGAGGGTGTACACCAGTCCGTATTCGTTGGCTTTGCCTGCACTTACCTTCTGAGACGTCTGTGCCGAAGCTCCGGAGGTGGGTGTAAGGGCGGCAGTGAGAATGAGTGCAAGAACAGTCTTTTTCATTGTTGGGAGATTGTTGGTGCGCCGTTTGAGCGCGGGTTGACAATAGAGTCGATAGCCGGGCCTATGGCGTCGGCAATGTCTTCGGCTGTGGTGCCGGCAATACCGTTGAGGGCGGCGGCCATTCGGCCCGCTATGCCGTGCACGTACACAGCCGCCACAGCTGCCACTTCGGGTGCCATTTTCTGTGCCACAAAGCCTGCCATGAGGCCGGTGAGGACGTCGCCGCTGCCGGCAGTGGCAAGCGCCTCTGTGCCCGAGGTGTTCACCACGATAGAGCCGTCGGGCCACACGGTGAGGGTGTAATGCCCTTTGAGCACTATCACTATCTTGTGCCGGGAGGCCATTTCGAGCGCTTTGAGTACGCGCGAGGCGTGCGAACTCTGTGCGCCGAAGATGCGGTCGAATTCGCCGGCGTGCGGGGTAAGCACTGAGCGTGCCGGGATGAAGTCTATCATCGAAGGTTTCATCGACATGCAGTTCAGCGCGTCGGCATCGAGTATGAGTGGCTTCTCGGCTGCGAAGCAGGCTTTCAGGAATACTTCGAGGCCGTCGAGGGTGTCGTCGGAGCGTCCTATGCCTGGGCCTATGGCCACGCCTGTGCACTGGCGGGGATTGTCGAATACCTTGATGTCGACGTCGCCTCCGTCGGTCTCGAACATGGCCGAGGGTACGGAACTTTGCATCACGTAGAACGCGCAGCGCGGTCCGTGGCACGTCACGCGTCCGCAACCCGAGCGGGTGGCCGCGCGAGTGGCGAGGACTGCGGCGCCGAGCATGCCGTAGCTGCCTGCGAAGATGAGCGCGTCGCCGAGGTCGGCTTTCGATGCTGTCGGTTGCCGCACGGGAAGTACTGTGCGCACAGCTTTGGCGTCGATGATGCGTGACGTGCAGCGGGTGGAGTTCATTGCCTCTTCGTCCATAGGTACGTCGAGGGTCTTCCATCGGCCTATAAGTTCGGCGTTTTCAGGCATGAAGAATGCGAGGGTGGGGCCTACGAGTGTGAGTGTGAGCGAGGCATGCACGATGTTGCGGTTTATCATGCCTACGCCCAGGTCGGTAATCATGCCCGAAGGCAGGTCGATAGACACTACTCTGGCTCCTTGCTCGTTGATGTGCCTTGCCACTGCCTGATAGCCGCCGCGCAGCGGTTTTTTGTACTCGCTGCCGAAAATGCCGTCGACCACTATGGTGCGGCGGTTCATGTCGGGCATGGTGAAGCCGGGGCCGGGGTTGACAACTTCCTGAAGGAAGGCTTCGCCTCCTTCGGCAATGAAGTTGTCGCGGGCGCTCACGGTGTCGGGCGACAGCATGTCGCCTCCGATATTGAAGAGCACCACGCGAGCCTGACAGCCGTTGCGGTGGAGTAAGGTGGCGGTGGCGAGGGCGTATGCGCCGCAGATGCCGTCGCCGGCGAATACCAGCACCTTGGCCTTGGCGGCATCGCGCAGTGCCAGTATCTCGGCTGCAACCTGTTCGCCAACGGCAGCCACGAAAGCGGCGCGGCGCCGCATCCATAGTTCCTGCCGTTGGCTGTCGAGTTGTGCGATGTCGTCAAGACGTCCGATTGTGGCGTCGGTAATACGCTCTATATCGGCCGGGGTGTAGATATTCTTCATTTCAGTTCAGTCGGGTTACGCGTTGACGTTTAAGAAAACGTTTTCAGAGGGCGATGAGTTCGTCGATTTTGGCACGGATAGCATCGGCTTTCTGTCCGCCTACGAGGCGCAGAGCGGTCTTTTGGCCATCTTTGAAGAAGAGGAGGGTGGGGAGGCTGCGCACGCCGTTCTCGGTGCAGAAGTCGTTTTCCTCGTCCACGTTGTATTTGCCTACTATCGCGCGGCCTTCGTATTCCTTGGCAAGCTCGTCGATTACAGGAGCCATTGCCATGCAGGGGCCGCACCATGTGGCCCAGAAATCGATTACTACGGGTTGTCCTGTCGCGATAGTTTCTTTGACGTTAGCGTCGGTAAATGTAAATGCCATAATGAAAAAAAATTGTATGTTGGGGGGATTATCCGGCCACGAGCGAGCGTCGCCGTACTTTATAATCTATGTTGAGGTCTTCGAGAGTCTTTATGAAGTCTTTGGAAAGACGTGTTCTGACTGCCGTAGAGAATGTGAGCGTGCGGCCGATGTCGGGCGTGTAAATCATCATTGATACCGGCACGCGGTGAGGGTCTGTGCCTTCGTGCTCGCCGGTGTTGGCGGGGTCGTCGAGCAGCTCCATAATCTGCCCCACCTGACTCGGTTTGATTTTCAGTGTAAGCTCTTCTACGAGCGAGCCTTTGAGTCCGTCGAGCGACATTATGCGGTCGAGATTGAAGCGGAGATTGCTTATGCCGGTACTGCGGTTTACCGACTGTTTGAATGTGCCTATCACGCACACGGCAGTACCGGGTACGCATAGATGCCCGAACTCGGCTTTCTGTTTCTCGAAGAGCGCGAAGTCGGTGGTGCCGGAGTAGTCTTCGACCTTGACTATGGTCATCGAGCCGCTGAAGGTCTTGCGTTCCTCAAGGCCCACCACCATGCCGGCGAATACTATCGGGGCCGGAGTGGGGCGGCTTATGTCGTTTTTCTCAACGGCGGTTGTTTCCACACCGAGAGTCACTTCGAGCCAGTAGGGGTCGAGGGGGTGTGCGGAGAGGTACATGCCCACCAGGTCGCGCTCCTTGTTGAGCCTTACGAGTGCGTCCCAGTTTGGTGCTGACGGTATTTTCGGGCGGCTTTCCGCCATGATTTCCTCGTCGTCGAAGCCGAATAGCGATGTGGCGGCCAGCTTGGTCTCGCTCTGCCGTTGTGCTCCGTAGCGCAGCAATTGCTCGGCTACGGTCTCGCCTTTCTTGCCGACTTCAGCCGAGAGGTCTTCGCGCTTGATGCCGGCGAAGCAGTCGAACGCGCCGGCGAGCACGAGGTTGTCGAATACGCGGCGGTTCACCGACTGCGAGGGCACGCGCTCCACGAAGTCGTATACATCCTTGAATTTGCCGCCTTTCTCGCGGGTTTCCACGATAGAGCGCACAACGTCGGAGCCTATGCCTTTTATGGCCGAGAGGCCGAAGCGTATCACGCCTGGCGAGCTTACCGAGAAGGTGGAGAACGATTCGTTGATGTCGGGACCCTTCACCTCCAGGCCCATAGCCTTGCACTCGTCCATGTAGAACGAGAGCTTGTTGATGTCGTTGAGGTTTCGGCTCAGCACGGCGGCCATGAATTCGGCCGGATAGTTGGCTTTTAGATAGCCGGTCTGGAAGGCCACCCAGCTATAGCAGGTGGCGTGACTCTTGTTGAACGCGTAGGATGCGAATTTCTCCCATTCGCCCCATATTTTTTCGAGTACCTCTTTCTTGTGCCCTTTTTTCTGGCCGCCGTCGAGGAACTTGCCTTTAAGCTCGTTCATCTTCTCGATTAGCTTCTTACCCATGGCTTTGCGAAGAGTGTCGCTCTGGCCGCGTGTAAACCCGGCCAGCTGGCGCGACAGGAGCATAACCTGTTCCTGATACACAGTGATGCCGTAGGTATCCTTGAGGTAGACTTCCATTTCGGGGATGTCGTACACGATAGGCTCGCGGCCGTGTTTGCGCGCGATGAAGTCGGGAATTTTTTCCATAGGCCCCGGGCGGTAGAGGGCGTTCATGGCTATGAGGTCTTCGAATACGCTGGGTTGCAGCTCGCGCAGATAGCGCTGCATGCCCGGCGACTCGAACTGGAACGTGCCCACGGTAGCGCCGCGGCTGTAAAGCTCGTAGGTCTTGGGGTCGTCGATAGGGATATTGTCGATGTCGACGTCGATGCCGTGGCTTTGCTTTATGTTTGCTACGGCGTCGCGTATTATGGATAGGGTCTTCAGACCCAGGAAGTCCATTTTTATGAGTCCTGTGTCTTCAATCACGCGGCCCTCGTACTGGGTTACGAGAATACGGTCGCCGTTTTTGTCGGCGGCTGTACTTACGGGTACCCAGTCGGTAACGTCGTCGCGGCATATTATGACGCCACACGCGTGTACGCCCACGTTTCGGATAGTACCTTCAAGCTTGTCGGCGAAGTTCATGATTTCTGCCACGCCCGGGTCGCGTTCCATTTCGGTCTTGAACTCCGGCACGTAGTTTATGCAGTTCGCCACGGTCTCCTTAAGTTCCTTCTCAGGGTTCTTGGGGTCGGGCGGCATGTGGCGAGGCACCATCTTGGTGAGAATGTTCGATGTAGCCACGGGATAGTTCATCACTCGAGCCACGTCTTTTATGGCCGACTTACAGGCCATAGTGCCGTAGGTGATGATGTGTGCCACATTGGCGGCGCCGTAGCGCTCGGTCACATAGTTTAGCACGGTCTCGCGTCCGTCGTCATCGAAGTCCACATCGATATCGGGGAGGGATATACGGTCGGGGTTGAGGAAGCGTTCGAACAGGAGGTCGTACTTGAGCGGGTCGATTTGAGTGATGCCGAGGCAGTATGCCACAACCGAGCCGGCAGCGGAGCCACGCCCCGGGCCTATGCTTACGCCGAGCTTGCGGCCTTCGCGGATAAAGTCCTGCACGATGAGGAAGTAGCCCGGGAAGCCCATGGTCTTCATGATGTGCAGCTCGAAGCGTATGCGGTCGTCGACCTCCTTGTCAAGCGGAGTGCCATAGCGCTCGGCCGCGCCTTCGTAGGCGAGCTTGCGCAGGTAGTCGGCCTCGAACTTTATTCGGTACAGTTTTTCGTAGCCGCCCAGTCGCGCTATTTTATTGTGCGCTTCTTCTTCCGATACCACCACTTCGCCGTTTTCATCGCGGGTGAACTCGTCGAAGAGCTCTTTCTCGGTGATGCGGCTGCGGTACTCTTCTTCGGTGCCGAAGTCGGCCGGTATGGCGAAGTTGGGCATGATAGGCGCATGGTCGATGTCGTACTCTTCTACCTTGGCGGCGATTTCGAGTGTGTTGGCCAGCACTTCTGGCATGTCGTAGAACATCTGCTCCATTTCGGCCGATGTCTTGAACCACTCCTGCTTGGAGTAGAGCATGCGGTTCTCGTCGTTGACGTAGTGGTTTGTGGCGAGGCAGATAAGGCGGTCGTGAGCCTCGGCGTCGGCCTCGTTTACGAAGTGCACGTCGTTTGTGGCAATGACCTTTACGCCGTGTTTGGCGGCCAGCTCTATGAGCTGCCCTTCGATAGATTTCTGTAGCCTGAATGTCTCGTGATTGGCTCGCGGCTGCGTCGCCTTGTGTCGCTGCAGCTCTATGTAGTAGTCGTCGCCGAAGGTTTCCTTCCACCAGGCCACGGCCTTGTCGGCACCGTCGAAGTCGCCGGCAAGCAGCAGTTTGGGCACCTCGCCGCCGAGGCATGCCGAGCAGATAATAAGTCCTTCGCGGTGCGCGGCAAGCTGCTGCTTGTCGGTGCGGGGGTGCATGTAGAAGCCATCAGTCCATGCCTGCGACACGAGCTTGATGAGGTTCTTGTAGCCGCGCTCGTTTTTGGCGAGCACCACCAGGTGGCGTCCGCGGTCGTTTTTATCCACGCGTTCGTGAAGGTCTTTCTGAGCCACATACATCTCGCAGCCAATAATTGGCTTGAGGTGTTTGCTCTTCTCTTTTTCGAGGGCTGCGCGGGCCGCATCGATTGCTTCGGCGTCGCCGCCTTCCTCTGCTTTGGCAAGCTCGTCCCTGGCTTTGCCTACAGCCTCTTTTACCTTCTTGTTGTGCTTTTTTACATCGTTGAAGAAAGCCTTTATGCCGAACATATTGCCGTGGTCAGTCATGGCAAGTGCAGGCATACCGTCGGCCACGGCTTTCTTTATGAGGCCGGAGACCGACGAAAGACCGTCGAGCAGCGAATATGAGGTATGTACATGAAGGTGGACGAATTGCGACATATCGATATAGTTTTCAGAGAGATAATCGGAGATGGCCGTATTTAGGGCCAATCGAAGGCCAAAGTTACGAATTTTTATTCATATCTTTGCGGAAGACAATAGCTAAAAATAGGAGCCTGTATGAGGAAAGCTTTATTTTTGTCGCATGTCCCGCCTTTTCCGGAAGTAGGCGGCGACCGGCTGAGGATAGCACAGAGTCTGCGTTTGCTTGCTGAACTGTGCCACGTGGATGTAGCTTTTATCAGCCATGACCGCAAGGAGTGGTCTCTGAAGCCTTATGTTCACAATATCGGCAAAGAGTATTGCTTCTATGCTTCGCGGGCACGCCGGTACGGCAGAGCGCTCCGCACCGTTTTCAACCGACGGCCTGAAGTGGTCAATCATTTCCTTGACAGGCGGCTCAGATGTTTTGTGGAGAGTGTCGCCGATGATTACGATTTCGTTTTCTGTGCGTCGCCTGTTATGGCGCAATATGCCTTTAAAGCGAAATTCAAGGGTAAGGTCCTCGATATGACAGACTCTATGACCATGAACTACTGTCAGGCCGCACTTGTTGCCCGCGGGTTGGGACGGCTGTGGTATGAGTCTGAGTCACGGCGTATGCGTCGGTATGAGGCCCGATGCGCCGGAGAGTTCGACAATGTGGCTTATATATCGGAGCTTGACATGGACTATCTTCCGGGCGGTAGCAAGTGTGTGGTAGGCAATGCTGTGGCTGCTGTTGACAGCGCTGACTGCTGCCGCTATACGCCGACTTCGTTCAATATCGTTTTTGTCGGCAAGATGAACTATGAGCCGAATGT
The DNA here is from genome assembly GCA_009775225.1 of Muribaculaceae bacterium. GTDB lineage: Bacteria > Bacteroidota > Bacteroidia > Bacteroidales > Muribaculaceae > CAG-873. The sequence goes on from VSPE01000001.1 coordinate 151,916, forward strand.
GCGCGCGGCAGTGTTTTTTGCCACGGAAGTGTTTCCGCAAGTGCGCGACATTGTACCTCAGAGCCGTTTTTATATCGTCGGCTCCAACCCCTTGCCTGAAATAAAGACTCTTGCCGGAATAGAAGGCGTGGAAGTTACCGGTTTTGTGCCGTCGGTGCACCCGTACTATGCCGATGCGGCAGTGGTGGTGGCACCAATGCTTTCGGGGTCGGGTATACAGAATAAGATTTTGGAGGCGCTTGCGCATGGATGTTGTGTGCTTACCTCGCCCAAAGGCTTTGAAGGCATTGAGAGGCTGGACGATGTGCTCACTGTTGTCGGGCCGTATGCCGGGAAGTGGGTCGACGCAACGGCGGCTTTGCTTACAGACCGCGCCAAGGCTCGGGCGCTTGGAGAGGCTGCCGCAGTAAGAGTAATGGAAGAGTTCGGCAAAGATAAAATCAGGGAAGAGTTCAGGAATTTTCTGTCACCTGTTCTTTAAGCAGTTCCAGGCCTTTTCGGAAGTATCGTGAGGTGGCGTCGGTCGGACGCATCACCGTGCCGTTCCATTCCACCAAATCAATGTCGATTGCCACGAATGGGGCGCATGCAGCTGCTCGCCGCGTCTCGTCCTGATAATGTTTAGTGTTCAGGAGCAGCTCTTCATATTCGAGTTCGGTGTCGAGTTCGATAATCATGTTGAGATATGGGGCCACATCGCCTGCAAACTCAGGCTCGGTGAGGTAGGGCATGGTAGAAGCCGCGGCTATCCCCATAGCATACAGCAGACTGGCGGCGCGCGCTATCTGCGCGTCGGCATCCGGCCCGTTGGCTCCAAGACATAAGGTGGCTCTGTTCATTGTCAAGAAAGGCTGTCAATCGCCGCTTCGTGGCTTTCTTTCGCTTATATCGGTTTGCTTGCTTCTTTCATCGCCTCAATGTGAATAGGGTGATTTCGGGAGTCGCGCCTATTCGGGCCGGAACACCGACCTCGCCTATGCCTATATTTACATATAGGCGCCGGGTTGAGTCAATGTCGGCATACATGCCTCCCCAGGTGTCGTAGCGGAAAGTGGCCGGAGAAAGACCGAATAGCTCCATCTGCATGGCATGGGTGTGCCCCGAGAGGGTAAGGGCTATGTTTTTATCTGGACTGCCGGCGATGTCGTCGACCCAGTGGGCCGGGTTGTGGCTGAGCAGGATTTTGAAAGCTGAATCGGCAAGGTCGCCGGGATATGCTTTGTCGAGGTCGCCGTATATGGGGAATGGCGGGTCGCCGATATTCTCTACGCCGATGAGTACGAGAGAGTCGGGACCTGCATGGAAAGTGTGGGCGCTGTTGTTCATCAGAGTCCAGCCCATGTCGTGCTGCATGCGGTACAGCTCCTGCATATTGGCCTCTTTGTCGGCCGCGCTGTCCCACGCGTAGTAGTCGCCGTAGTCGTGGTTGCCGAGAACCGAGTAAACGCCTAATGGTGCGTTCAGTCGGCTCAGTGTCGACACAAACGGTTTAAGCTCCTTGCTGCGGCGGTTCACGATGTCGCCCGTAAATACAATGATGTCGGGATGCAGTGCATTGACAGTCTCCACCACTTTAGCCACGTATGTCGTGTCGGAGCCGTAGCTGCCCGTGTGCAGGTCGGAAATCTGCGCTATTGTCAGGCCTTCGAAAGAGGAGGGCAGCGAGGGGTCGGCGAACTCAATCTCTTTTACTTCTATGCGGTACCTGTTGACAAGCGCCCCCCACCATATGAGGCCGAAGGTGAGCACAGCCACTGTGATGCCGGCGTGTGCGAAGCCTTTGATGCGCCTGCGGTGCCATAGCTGCGGAACTTTGCCGAGCAGGTCGATGATGATAAAGAGATATTTCGGCACATAGATGCTGAAGTAGCAGTAGAGAAACCACATCAGCCCTGTGAGGTCGTAGTCGGAGGCCGATTTCTTGGGCCATGCTATCGCGGCGAGCAGCCCGACGCCAAGAACGATGGAAGACCACAGCGATACGGGTCGCCAGAAGCGTGCGCCGCGGGTGCAGCGACGCCATACGGCACGGCATATATACCAGTCGGCTAAGATGTCGAGGATTAGTATCGGCAGTATGAGGAGCAGAGGCAGGCGCATGGCAGTATGGTTCAGGTTTTGTGACAGTCGTGTGCCGAAAGCTGATTTTTGAGCGGATTGGCATACATGGTGAGCATCATGTCGCGCATGAACTTGCGTTCGTCGGGCGTGATGTCCGGCTCATCCACTTTGGCGAGCTGGCCGTCGATGTAGGCGTTGAAAGTGGCCACATCCTCGGCTGAGTACTGTCCGGCATATCGGTCGGTGCCGTTTATGGCGTCGTATGCGATATAATTGCAGGGGAATATGCGGTATCCGCAGTGTATCGAGTTATCGATTGCCTCGCATGCTGTGTGAACGGCTTCGGTGCGGTCTGTGCTCTCCAGGTGTGCGAGGGCATTGTTTATGCAGCATCCAATGTGGAAGTGCACGCGTCCTTTGTGGCGGAGTATGCCGGTCTCCATGCTGAAGAGGTCGTCGCGCTGGCTCTTCTTGAAGTCGGGGTTGCGGCGGCGCAGCAGGAACTCTCGCACCTTGAGGTAGTCGTTGGGGTCGTACTCATACGAAATCGACACAGGCATTATGTTCAGCTCCATGAGGTTGGTCTTGCTGTCGGCCGGCCCGCCGAGCGACAGCATCTTCACCACGCTTTCCTGTGTGCGGTCGTTGGAGTCTTTTGCGCGGCCTTCGCGTTGCGCAATCCATACCGACTCATTCATTCCGATAATTACATGGTGGATGTATGCCGACAGGTGCCGTGCGGCTTCGAGGGCCTCGCGTACGCCGGTGTCGCGCTTCACTATAAAGCTGCGGTTCAGTTTTACCAGGTCGGTAATCCAGTCGAATATAAGCAGGTTGTTTCCAATGGCCACCTGTGTGATTGGCAGGTTCTCGCGTATGAAGCAGAGGTTGAGGAAAGAGGCGTCGAGCACGATGTCGCGGTGATTGGTGATGAACACATGCGATGTGCCGGGTATATAGTTTTCGAGACCGCTCACCGAAAGACCGTCGGTGGTCTTTGCCACAAGCATTTCGAGGAAGGGTCCCATAATTTTATGCTGGAAATCCATCTGCGACTTTACGGTGAGCAGACGCTCTACAAATGCCGGATAGTCTACATCGGGCATCACATAGCGTACTGCATGCTCAAAGCCCGGCTCGCGTACCAAATCTGCTATTTTCCGGTGGAACTGGTCGTCGTCGTATGGGCGGATGTCGTCGAAGCTGTGTTTATGTAGAGATGTTTCGGTCATGACTTTTTGCATTGATGTAAACACGAATGTCAAACAAAGATGTGATGCTTATTGTTGGTTCGCAGCGCTTTGCGCGGATATCTCAGGCGGTATTATGTCGGGCAGAGGTTGCGGCACTTCGGCTGATGGCCGCTGGTGCAATGTGGCTCGTGGAGCAAATGTTTTTGTCGGTGCCGGACGGCCTGCCTCGAGCATTACCTGCTCCATTGCCTCGGGTACTGTGAAAATATCCTCCGGCGATGTTGGGCGCATATCGCCGAACCATTTGAATTTTGGTAGAAAATATGAACTTTTCTTGGCTATGAACAGCGGAATGGCCTGCCCGGTAGTCTCGGGCCACATCTTTATGTACTCGGTTGTGCGTCCGCGGAATGTGGCGGTGAGAAAACTGCTTTGGGCGGTTACGAGTTTATTTATGGTAGAGTCGGACTCTTCGGGGTACATTATCAGCTCTACGTTGCCGTTGATGTCGAGGCGCCTCAGTTCGCTGTTGTTGAAGAAGGCCTTCATCTCTTTGCCGCTAATCTGGTTGTAGTGCGGGTGCTCTATGAGCTGTGCGGCGAAGCCCTGGTCGGGCAGTATAGCCTCCTCTATGGTGGAGTCGTTGAGGTGCAGTTCTATCACGTTGCCGAATATCTGCTGCTCTTCGTTCCATACCACAGGGTTGATAAACATACGCAGCATCGAGTCGGCCTGTGTGTAGCGCATGGAATCGCACACGCCCTGAAGGTCGGAGCGGAAGAAGCGTACGCGCGGATATACTACGGCCACGTGGGTTGTATCGGTGCGTATACTGTCGATGCGTGCGATTGTTATTATCGAGTCGGTGGTCTCGGCTTCCGGCAGCATCTCTGTGGTGGATATTACTCTGAACGCCTCGATATAGCGACCGTGGAGCCACAGGGTGTCGGAGTCGGAATATTGCTTGAGAATAGCGCGCCCGGTGATGAAAGCCGAGTCGAGCAGCTCGTCGTAGTAGCCGTAATTGCCGCGTACCTCCACTTTGTGAGCCGAGTCGGTGAGCACCATTGAGCCGAAGGCTTCGCCAAAGCCCGAAGAGTGGTCGTAGTAAATAGTGTCGGCGGTAAGGGTCTGGCCCTGCGACGTCACTACGGTAGAGCGGTCGAAGAGTGTGGTGCGGTTGCTGTCGGTGTCGTATACGCCCAGGCTGGTGTACACTGTGCCGCGTGCGTTTACCACGCTCGACGGCGAGTGCAGTTCGGCTATATGAGTGGCAGTGTTATAGTATAAGGTGTCGGAATAGATGTCGAGTGTGTCGGAGCTGTTGCGCGAGTTGAGGTGCACGCCGGTGTAGAAGTTCGCTTCCTTGCTTGAGGGGGCGTACTCGCCGTAGAGCGAAGTAAGCTCGTTCGACGGGTCGGTAAGGCGACCACCCACCTCGTAGTAGCCCAGGTCTATGCCCAGGTCGTAGACAAAGATGTCGGTTTCGAGCTGCACGTCGCGGTTTATGAGGCGCACCTTTTTTCCGAAGTCGGCGTATAGTGTGGCAATCTCGCTTTGGCCGTCGAACTGCAGCTCGTCGGCATATACAAAGAGGGTGTCGCCCTGCTCCATGCTCACGTTGCCGAAGGCGTCCAGCGATTCGCTTTCCGAGTAGTAGTGGCAGCTGTCGCACTTCATAATCATGGGGCCTTTGGTAAACACCACGTCGCCCACCAAAATCATGAATGAGTCCTGCGGATGCTTCAGCAGGCGTTCGGCGCGCTCGAGGAACACCCTGTTTCCGGCCGAGCGGTCGGCAGTGGGAATGGCAGGAGCTATGCGCGGAGTATCGCTGCGCAACGATGCCGCCCACGCCACCAAGGCTGGCAGCATAAGCATGGCAAGCAGTATTATCATTGAGCGTCGGCGCATCCTCAAACTCTAAATAAACTAATCAAACTTCTAAACTCCTAAACTCGTTATTTAGTATTCTTGAGCCAGCCTTCGTGCTGGAAGTCACATCCTCGCCAGCCGTCTTCGATGCGCACGTAAGTCTCCTTGATTTTGTTTGCGAGCCAGCGGTTGATTACCGCCTGGCGCTCTGCGTTCTCATACATGCTCTTGATAGTCTGGAAGTCGTCGCCAAGGTTTGCGGTATGGGCGTCGATGCGCTTGGAGAGGCGCACGATAGCCACAACCTCGCTGTTGCGCTTGGAGTCTTTCATTATGAAAGGCTGCGAAATTTCTCCGGGTGCGAGCTTGCCCACTTCCCTTGCCACTTCCTGCGGAAGTTGCGACATCTCGAAGCGGGTAGTGCCGTAGTTGGAGTTTTCGCCGTTGTTCACCATTACGCCGTTGCTCAGGCGTGTGTCTTTATCCTGCGAGATAAGGCGCACGGCGTCTTCGAACGACAGCGCTTTCTTGTCCACGATGTCGGCGCGCACGCTGTCGAGGCGTGTGATAGCATCCATGAGGTCTTTCTCGGCAACCTTGGGGCGCAGGAGTATGTGGCGCGTGTTGATGCGGTCGCCGCGCTTCTCGATAAGCTGTATTATGTGGAAGCCGTATTCGGTCTCTACGATTTTCGACACCTTCTTGGGGTCATTGAGGTTGAAGGCCACTGCCGCATATTCGGGCACGAGCTGTCCGCGGCCCATGAAGCCGAGCTCGCCGCCGCGCACACTCGAGCCGGGGTCTTCGGAGTAGAGGATAGCCATAGTGGAAAATTCACTCTCGCCACGTGTTATGCGGTCGGAGTAGTCGCGCAGACGTGCCTTAACGTCGTCGATTTCCTGACGCGGAATTACGGGGTTCAGAGTCAGAAGCTGAACCTCTACCTGCAGCGGTATGAAGGGGATACTGTCGGCGGGAAGCTGCGAGAAGTAGCGGCGCACGTCGGCTGGAGTCACCTTTATGTCTTTTGTGAGCGACTGGCGTACCTGCTGCACGCGGGTGCGGTTGCGCATGTTTTCCACATAGTATTCGCGTATTTCGGCGAAAGGCTTGCGGAAGTATTGTTCCACCTTTTCGCGAGAGCCGAGGTTGCCTATGAGATAGTTCATCTGCTGGTCGACCTGCATCTGTACCATCGATTCCTGTACCTCCACAGTGTCTATGTCGGCCTGATGCAGAAACAGGCGCTCTATGGCAATCTGTTCGGGTATAAAGCAATAAGGGTCTCCGGGAATGCCGAAGCGGTCGCTTTGCATCTCCTGATAGGCTTCCTCGATTTCCGATTTATAGATTGGCTGGTCGCCAATCATCCAGGCCACTTCTTCGATAACGTTGCCGTCGCTTGCGGCAAAGACGCTTGCGGCGAGTACTGCCGCGGCGGCTGCTAATATGTGTCTTTTTTTCATTGAAAGCACTGTGAAGGGTATATTTTGCGCAAAGTTAGCCATTTTTTGTTAATCGAGCTTGATGTTAATGTTTTTTATTACTTTATGCCGGGAAATGGAATTCGAAATTTGGCTGTGAATAAATTTGTACATATTTTTGCAGCGCATTATCACATGACATTACATTATTAATAATTATATTAAACATGAATCTTAAACAACCGGCATTGATATTCCTTGGTGGAATGTTGTGCTTAAACGCGTCTGCCGTCCCTGCGAAGCCGGGCTTACGCACATTTACCCAGCCCGACGGCACCACTGTAACAGTGCGCCTTGTCGGCGATGAATCGTTTCATACACAGATTACTGCCGACGGTATCGCTGTGCAGCGTCAGGCCGACGGCTTCTTCTACTATCGCGATGCCGAGGGAGTGACATCTGTAAAAGCTCACGACGTGGAGCAGCGCGATGCTGTCGAGAAAGCTTTTCTTGCCGCACGTTCGGCCGACATGTCGGTAAAGGCTCTCGCCAATGCCTCTGAAGGCGCCCGCAAGGCACGCCGTGCATTCTCCTCGCCCCGCAAGGCATCTCAGGTACCCAACACAGGCTCGCCCCGCGTGCCCGTGCTGCTGGTTCAGTACAGCGACTACAAATTCAAGGATGCCGACCCCAAGGCCACTTTCAATAAGTTTTTCCGCGAGGGTGATACCAGCGCATACCAGTATTTTGTAGACCAGTCAAATGGTAAATATACTCCTCAGTTCGACATTTACGGCCCTGTAACTCTATCGGGCAAACGCGCCACCTACGGCGGCAACGATTTATGGGGCAACGATATCGGCGTCGGCAAAATGGTAGGCCAGGCATGCCAGGGTCTCGACTCGTCGATTGACTTCAGCCTCTACGACAATGACGGCGACGGAGAATGCGACGTTGTCATTGTGCTCTATGCCGGCGACGGCGAGGCTTCGTCGTACGACGATGATGCAAAAAACTCTGTATGGCCGTGTCAGTGGGAACTTTCGTCGTCGGACTTCGGCCGGGTTCTAAATCTCGATGGTATCAAGGTCGACAAGTTCGCAGTATTCAATGAGTTATACGGCGCCAACCTCTCAAAAATCGACGGTATCGGCACTTTCTGCCACGAGTTCTCTCACTGCCTCGGCCTGCCCGACTTCTACGACACGAAATATAACGGTCATTATGGCATGGGCTACTGGTCGCTGATGGACAGCGGCTCGTACAATAACGACGGTTTTACTCCTATCGGCTACAGTGCTTACGAGAAAGAGTTCATGGGCTGGATTTCTATCGAAGAAGGCAAGGAAAATACCCTCTATAGCCTCCCCGTATTAAATCAGAAAAATGTGTCTACTGACAAGGCTGTGCGTCTTACTAACGCTGCCGACAAGAACGAGTACTATATAGTAGAGAACCGCGCGCGTCAGGGCTGGGATGCCTATATCCCCACCGACGGCCTGCTGATATACCATGCAACCTACAGCGCGGCAGCCTGGAACGGTAACTATGTCAACGACTCCGACATGCAGCGTATGACTCCGGTTCCTGCCGACAATTACCTTAAACTCAATAGTATAAATTATGACGGCGAGATATATTATGTGATTGACGAAAAAGATGCGCTCGGCGACCTCTGGCCTTACGGCAGTGCCACCGAACTCACCGATACCTCTGTTCCCGCAGCTAAAGTGAATACCGGCTCCTATCTCGGCAAGCCTCTTACCGAGATGACCCGCAACGCCGACGGCACAATTTCGTTCTGGTGCATGAAGGCCGCTCTACCTTCGGTAGACAGCCCTGTTCTTGACGACCATATTGTGCCTGACGAGACTTCGTTTACCGCAACATGGCAGGCAAGTGCCTCCGCAGGCGTGACATACACGCTCGAGGTTTCGGAGCATCGCGATATTATATATAGTCTGGTTATGGATGTCGATTTTTCAAGCGATAACCACGGCTGGGAGAGCACCGGCTATACTGCTGTAGAGAACGGTGCCACACGCTTCGGCTCGAACAAGAACAATGGCGCGCTCGACTCGCCTGTATTCACTACCGATGATAGCGGTATCGTCACTGTGCAATTCAATGCCAAGTCTTATGACAAAGATGCCAGTTCGGTAAATGTATGCCTGCTCGATGCCACCGGCTATGAAATCACTTCCAAGACGGTGGCTCTCGGCAGCAGCTACGGCGACTACACTGTAGTTCTCAGTGGTAAGGCGTCGGCCGGAACCAAAGTAAGCTTCGAGACTTTGGAAAAGAAAAAGCGTTTCTACCTCAAGTCTGCAAAAGTATATACCGGCGATGCTTCCGACGCCGCCAAGGCTTCTTCGCGCGCAACAGAGAGCGGCGATGACACAAGGCGCGTAATCACCGGCATCACCGGCACATCCTACACCGTGACCGGACTCAAGGCAGGCGGTGTGTACGACTATCGCGTAAAGGCAGTGCCTGTCGACGACGCCAACTTCGTAGCCAGCGCATGGTCGGAGACCAAGACTGTAAACCTCGCCGAGCCTGCCGGTATCGGCACAATAGTGGCCGGTGACTCCAACGCTCCCGTAGAGTATTACAACCTGCAGGGTGTGCGCGTCGACAATCCTTCGTCGGGTATTTATATCCGCCGACAGGGTTCGCGAGTAGAGAAAGTATATGTGAAATAATAGTGATACTGCATATATTTCAGGCTCCAATGTGTGTTATGACGCACATTGGAGTTTGTTTTGTTAAGTATGGTTAAAATTTGTTGAAAGCTGAATATTTTTTTCGTACTTTTGCGATGCAAAACATAGTTGCATCCATATCATACGAAATTACTTTTACTACCTTTAATCAAATACATTATGAGGAAACTTTACTTTCTGATGCTTTCGCTCGTTGTAGCGGTGGCAGCAAATGCAGCCGACTGGTACCTGATTGGTGCTAACTACGGCAACTGGAACCAGGCTGAGGCGTATAAATTTACACCTGATGCTTCCGATGCCAATATTCAGACACTTCATGTGGAAACACTCTCGGGAGAGTTCAAAATCAAGGAATCCACAACCTGGAGCACTTCGTTCTCTACAAACGGCAGCAAACTCGTTGAGGGAGTTGTCTACAAATGTGGTACCGACGGCGGCAATATCGTAGTCGACGGTACTATCAGCGATGCTACTCTCACTATCGACCTTGCTGCACGTACTCTTACCGTTACCGGTGCTTCCGAAGAGAACGAGTATGATGCCGTATATCTCGTGGGCGATTTCGGTTCGGGCTGGAGCGAAACCATTACCTCCTATCCTCTTACTCTTAAAGAAGGTACCGAAGATACATGGGTAGGCACATACAAACTCACGGCTTCGGCCAACTACTTCAAGATGAAGGCCGGTACACTCGTATATGGCACAGGAGGTCAGGATATCAGTGTTGTGCTTGGCGAACAGTATACCGCAGCTCAGAGTGGCAACGCATTCAATATCGGCTCAGGCGAATATGATTTTACTTATGTGCTCGCTAAGAACGCTGACACCGGTGTGCTCACTGTTACAAATGCAGGCGGCTCGGTAGAACCCGTATATCCCGAGGTAACTTATGTAATCGGTAACGTCAACGGTCTCGGTTGGGACCCCACCAACGGTGTGGCTCTCGACAAAGTTTCCGACGGCGTTTATTCGGCAGAAGTAGAAATCGGCACCGAACTCGGCACCGAATACGGCTACTTCTCGTTTGCAAGCTCTCTCTCCGCTACTGCCGATGACTGGAGTGGTCTCGGACAGCGTTATGGCTCGGTTGCCGACAATACCGTCCCCTCGCTCGACGAACCCAACACCATACAGGCCGGAGAGTTCTCTTTCATGGTAGAGGCCCCCGCCAAGTATGCCATGACCCTCAGTCTTGTTGACAAGACCCTCGTTATCACCAAGGTGGGCGGCGGCGACGACCCCCATCCCTCAATCTACGTGCCCGAAACACTCTACCTTATGGGTAATGTAGGCGCTAATGCCTGGGACGTGACAGCCGGTGTTGAAATGGCTCTGCTCGACAATGTATTTACCGTTTCGCAGGTTGAAGTTTCCGATGCAGGAGAAGGCAGCGGTTACATACAGTTCAACGAATTCCGCGGCACCGCTTCAACCGACTGGGATACTGTAAACAGCGGTTACCGCTATGGCGCTCCCGAAGCCGACTCTCCCATTGTATTTGCCGAAGGTGAAAGCAGTGTAGAACTCGACCTCACCGTGTACGTGCCCAATGTAAATGCAAGCGCTTGCCAGTCGTTTGTAATGCCCGCCGGCACCTACGACTTTGCTGTAAACTTCAATGGCGAGGCTCCCGTACTCACAGTAAGCAAATCGACCAACGCTATTGATGCCGTTGCCGTAGAAGGCGCCGACGCTCCCGTAGAGTACTACAACCTCCAGGGCGTACGCGTTGCCGAACCCGCAAACGGTCTCTATATCCGTCGCCAGGGCAACACCATAACAAAAGTGTTTGTGAAATAAAAAATAATATATAAAATAAATCGGCCACCCCGGTGCGCACACTGCGCATCGGGGTGGTGTTGTTATGAACTTCGGCGTGTGCCGAAAGTACGATAAACTTGGCGGGGCGAGAAAACAATTTGTGCAAGTGACAAAGATTTTGTAATTTTGCGTGAATTTGAATAAACTCCCAACATCGTGGATACAAAATACATATTCGTCACCGGCGGCGTAGTGTCGTCACTTGGAAAAGGAATTATCTCATCGTCGCTTGCCTGTCTGCTTAAAGCCAGGGGTTTACGTGTCACTATCCAGAAATTCGACCCGTATATCAACATCGACCCTGGCACCCTCAACCCCTACGAACACGGCGAGTGTTATGTGACCGAAGACGGCCATGAAGCCGACCTCGACCTCGGTCACTACGAGCGCTTTACAAATGTGCATACCTCGCGTGCAAACAATGTGACCACCGGCCGTATCTATCAGAGCGTGATTGACAAGGAGCGCCGCGGCGACTACCTCGGAAAGACCGTCCAGATAGTACCTCATATCACCGACGAAATCAAACGTCGCGTGAAATATCTCGGCAATACCGGCAACTACGACTATATCATCACCGAAATAGGCGGTACCGTGGGCGACATCGAGTCGCTGCCATTCCTTGAGGCTGTGCGTCAGCTCCGTTGGGAGCTTGGCTCGAACAGCCTGTGTGTGCATCTCACCTACGTGCCCTACATCGCGGCTGCCAAAGAGCTCAAGACGAAGCCCACCCAGCACTCCGTGAAGGCGCTTCAGGAAGTGGGCATCCAGCCCGACATACTCGTGCTGCGCACCGAAAAAGAAATTTCGCCCGAGATGCGCCGCAAGATTGCGCTCTTCTGTAATGTTGCTCAGGACTCTGTAGTGCAGTCTATCGACGTTAACTCGATTTACAAAGTGCCTCTGATGATGCACGCCCAGCACCTCGACGAGATTGTACTCCGCAAGACCTGCATGCCCGTGGAGGGCGAACCGCAGATGGCTCCCTGGCTCGCGTTTATCGATAAGCTCGAACACGCCGAGAAAACCGTGAAAATCGGTCTCGTAGGCAAGTATGTAGAGCTTCAGGACGCTTATAAGTCTATCAATGAAGCCCTTTTCCATGCTGCAACGTATGCCGACCGCAAGCTCGAGCTGGTGTATGTGCACTCCGAAAAACTTACCGAGGGCAACGTGTCCGAGAAGCTCGGCGACATGGACGGCGTAATCATTGCCCCAGGCTTCGGCCAGCGAGGCATCGACGGCAAGTTCGTGGCCCTCAAGTGGTGCCGCGAAAACGATGTGCCCACCTTCGGCATCTGCCTCGGCATGCAGTGCATGGTCATCGAGTTCGCACGCAATGTGCTTGGCCTTGAAGACGCCAACTCCACCGAGATGAATCCCCACACTCCCGAGAACGTGATAGACCTTATGGAGGAGCAGAAGAATATCTCCAACATGGGTGGCACAATGCGTCTTGGCGCTTACGACTGCCGTCTGCGTGCCGGTTCCAAAGCTGCCGAGGCATACGGCAAAGAGTTTATCCGCGAGCGTCACCGCCACCGCTTCGAGTTCAACAACGACTACCGCGACCGCTTCGAGGCCGCCGGTATGGCATGCGTGGGCGAGAACCCCGACGCCCAGCTTGTGGAAGTTGTCGAAATGCCCTCGAAACGCTGGTATATCGGCACTCAGTACCACCCCGAGTACTCCAGCACCGTGCTCTCGCCCAGCCCTATCTTCGCTTCGTTTATCGAGGCTGCAATTGACTATCACGACGAAAAAGCTACGAAATAAGTAACATGGATAAAAATACACTCACCGGCCTGCTGCTTATGGCCGCCGTAATGTTTGGTTTCTTTTGGTTCACCAAGCCAAGCGACGAAGAAATCAAGGCGCAACGTGAAAAGCAGGAGCAGGCCGAGAAGGCGCTTAGAGAGGCTCAGCAGCCTGCCGCCACATTGGCTTTCGACAGCGCCGACAGCATATCGCTCATCAATGCCGTAAAGGCTATGGGCACTCCCGATGCCTCCGGCCGCGTGGCCTTCACCAACGACAAACTGCAGCTTGCCGTTGACTCGCTCTCAGGCCTTAGCGGCACATATACCGACGGCGACGTGACGGTAGACATCAACGACCTCCTTGCAGGCCGTGCCACTCTTGCCTCGGCAGGTGCGGCTCGTGCGACCAAAGCCGTACACTCTCTTGTCGACAAGGCACTCCGCTACGAAGGTTTTGCCCGCTATCTCTCCGGCGACAACAAGGAGTACGTGCTCGAAAACGACCTCGTAAAAGTTACTCTCAACACCCGAGGCGCCCGTGTCGGCCAGGTTGAGCTTAAAAAGTATAAGACCGAGCTTACCGACGAGCCCTCCAATATTCTCCTTTTCCGCGACGATGCCGACGGCTACGGCTTCCGCTTCAACACCGCCGAGCAGCGCATCGATACCCGCGACTTCAATTTCTCGGCTGTGGCAGAGGGCGACAGCGCCGTTCTCATGACTATGGAGCCTGCTCCCGGAGCTGTGTGGGGTATCCGCTACACTCTCGCTCCCGACGGCTATACCGTGCGCATGGATGTCGTGCAGCAGGGAATGGCAGCAGTCCTCCCGGGCAACACATCGTCGATGGACTTCGCTTGGCATCAGAAAATGGCACGCAACGAGCGTGGCCGCACTTTCGAAGAGCGCAACAGTGCCATATATTATAAGTATATAGGCGAAAGCGTCGACGACCTCTCGGCAAACGGCGACGACAGCGAGAGCCTTACAGGCCGTCTGCGCTGGGTGGCTTTCAAGAACCAGTTCTTCTCAAGCGTAATCATTGCGCGCGACTGCTTCACCTCCGCCGAGCTGAACTCTCTCGACATAAAGACCGCCGACTATCTCAAGGACTTGAGCATGGACGCCACTTTGCCCTATACCGTCGCCGACGGCACTGCGGCATCGTTCGACTTCTATTTCGGCCCCAACGACTACCCGCTGCTTTCCTCGCTCGACGATGAGCTCGGCTACGACGAAGGCCTGTCGCTCACACGCCTCATTCCTCTCGGCTGGGGTCTCTTCCGCTGGATAAACACTATCATCGTGATACCCGTGTTTACTTTCCTCGGCTCGTTCATCAGCAACTACGGCATCATAATACTGCTGCTCACTATCTTCATCAAGCTCATCATCTTCCCCTTCACCTTCAAGAGCTTCAAGAGCCAGGCCAAGATGCGCGTTCTTGCCCCCGAAATCAAGGAAATCAATGAGAAATATCCCAATCAGGAGGATGCACTCAAGCGTCAGCAGGAAACAATGGCACTCTATAGCCGTGCCGGTGCAAGTCCCTTCTCGGGCTGCTTGCCCATGCTGCTCCAGATGCCCGTGCTCATTGCCATGTTCTCCTTCTTCCCCTCGGCCATTGAGTTGCGTGGCCAGTCGTTCCTGTGGGCGCACGACCTTTCCGCCCCCGACTCAATCTTCACGCTGCCCTTCTCGATACCCTTCTACGGCAACCATGTGAGCCTGTTCTGTCTGCTCATGACAGTCATCAACATATTGTATATGCGTGTGAGCATGCAGAGCCAGCCCCAGAGTGCAGGTATGCCCGGCATGAAGATGATGCAGTACATCATGCCCGTGATGTTCCTCTTCATCTTCAACGACTATGCCTCGGGCCTCAGCTACTACTATCTGCTTTCGCTTCTCATCACTATCATTCAGACCTACGTGTTCCGCCATGTGATAGACGAGAAGAAGGTGCGCGAGCAGCTCCTTGCCAACGCCCGCAAGCCCCGCAAGAAAAGTGGCTGGATGGCTCGCCTCGAAGAAGCGCAGCGCCAGGCTCAGGCCGCACAGCGCCAGCAGCAGAAGGGCGGTAAAAGACGCTAATTACTATTAATTCTTAATTCTTTAATTCAGAATAAAGAGATGCAGACAATATCTGACCGCGTGATGTCGCTTGCTTCCTCGCAGACACTTGCGATGTCGCAGAAGAGCGCCGAACTGAAGGCGCAGGGCATTGATGTAATCAACCTCTCGGTGGGCGAGCCCGACTTCAACACGCCCAAGCACATCAAAGAGGCTGCCGTGCGTGCTATCGACGACAACTTCTCGTTCTACTCTCCCGTACCGGGCTATATGAGTCTGCGCAAGGCTATCGCCGAAAAGCTCTCACACGAGAACGGGCTCAGCTTCGAACCCTCGCAGATTGTGGTGGGCAACGGTGCCAAGCACGCCCTGTGCAATGTGATTATGGCTACTGTAAACCCGGGCGACGAGGTGATAATACCCACCCCTGCGTGGGTGAGCTATATCGAAATGGTAAAGCTCGCCGAAGGCAAGGCTGTGCTTGTGCCCGCAGGGCTCGACACCGACTTCAAAATTACCCCAGCACAGCTCGAGGCTGCAATTACCGACCGCACCCGTGCCATTATACTGTGCTCGCCGTCAAACCCCACCGGCAGTGTGTACAGCATCGATGAGCTAAAGGCCATCGTCGATGTTCTCGAGGGTCATCCGCAGGTACTTGTAATCGCCGACGAAATTTACGAGCACATCATTTACGGTGACCTCAAATTCACCTCGCTGGCATCCTTCCCCGCCATTGCCGACCGCACTGTGGTTATCAACGGCGTGTCGAAGGCATACGCCATGACAGGCTGGCGTATAGGTTACTGCGCATGCCCCAAGGAAGTGGCTGCTGCCGTGACCAAGCTTCAGGGCCAGTTTACCTCAGGCGCTTCGTCGATTGCGCAGAAGGCTGCCGAGGCCGCCTATACAGGCTCGCAGGAATGTGTTGAAGAGATGCGCAAGGCTTTCGAGCGCCGCCGCAATCTGGTGGTGCGCCTCGCTCGCGAAATCCCCGGCTTCAAGGTCAATGAGCCTAACGGAGCCTTCTATCTCTTCCCCGAGGTATCGGCCTACTTCGGCAAGTCGGCCGGAGCATACACAATCACCGACTCGGCCGCTCTTGCCATGTACTTGCTCGAGGTTGCCAATGTGGCTACCGTCGACGGTGCAGCATTCTGCGCACCCGGATACATACGACTGAGCTACGCCACTTCCGATGAAAATCTCGAGGAAGCGTTCCGCCGCATAAAGAAAGCGCTCGCTCAGCTTAGCTGATATTTCATAACGATATTTGTTTTGCCGCCGTCTGAAGTTTCGTGAAACTTTAGGCGGCGGCAAGTGTTGTATAAGCGTGGGCAATCCCCCGGAGGGATGTCTGCGCTTTTATACTTCGTTTCACCTCTAAAATTTATTTATGGACTGGATTATCGAGATTTTCCGCAACAATCCGTCAATTCCTATTTTCCTGACTCTGGGCGTAGGCTTCTGGATTGGCAAGCTGAAGTACAAGACATTCTCTTTAGGTACCGTCACGTCGGTACTTCTGGTGGGCGTATTGGTAGGACAGATGAACATCCCTATCCCCGGCCCCGTAAAATCGGTTTTCTTCCTGCTCTTCCTCTTCGCTATCGGATATAGCGTAGGTCCGCAGTTTTTTCAGGCAATGAAAGGCACAGGCATCAAGCAGGTGATTTTCGCCGTAGTGATGTGTGCCATGTGCTTCGGTGTCACTGTAGGCGTGGCGCTCCTCTTCGGTTACAATCCCGGCGAGGCCGCAGGTCTCTTCGCAGGCTCGCAGACCATTTCTGCCGTGATTGGCGTGGGCGACGATACCATAAGCACGCTATCGGCCGCAGCTGCCGACAAGAAGAACTGGACAGATTTGGTACCCGTGTGCTATGCCGTGACATATATCTTCGGTACCATAGGCTCGGCATATATCCTTGCCTACGTAGGCCCCATGCTTCTCGGCGGCCTGAAGAAAGTGAAGTTGCAGACTGCCGAGCTTGAGCGCACACTCAACCAAAGCTCTCTTTCCAACGACCCCGCATACATCGACGCGCTGCGCCCCGTGGCCTTCCGTGCCTACGAGGCCGGTGGAGACTTCTTCAGTCAGAGCCGCACCGTAGCCGAGATTGAGCAGGAGGCTGCACGCCTTGGTCGTCGTCTGTTTATCGACCGTGCACGCGTAGCCGGCAAAATTGTGGACAGCCCTTCCGACTCGCTCGTAATTGCCAAGAGCGATGCTATAGTTGTGAGCGGTCGTCGCGAGTTTGTCGTTCAGGATGAGTCGTGGCTTGGCCCTGAGATTGCCGACTCCGAGCTTTTGTCGTTCGCCGTGGAGAAAATACCCGTGATGATTGCCGCCAAAGACTGCGACGGAATTACTGTGGATGCCCTTCGCCGCATGCCGGCCATGACAGGCGTGGCTATCGCCAAAATCACGCGTGGCGGCCAGAGCATACCCGTGCTCGCCAATACCGAGCTGCACCGCTCCGATGTAGTCACCATTGCCGGGCTTAAACAGGAAGTGGATGCTGCCGCCAAGGCCATAGGCTTCGCCGACCGCCCCTCCAAGGCCACCGATATGGTGTTTGTGGGTCTGGGCATATTCATCGGCGCCCTCATCGGTGCCATTACCATACACCTCGGCGGCATACCCGTGAGCCTCAGCACCTCGGGGGGCGCCCTCATCTCGGGCCTTGTGCTCGGCTGGCTGCGTTCGCGCCGACCCACCTTCGGCGGCATCCCCGACTCGTCGGTATGGCTGATGAACAACCTCGGCCTCAATATGTTTATCGCCGTCATCGGCATCACCGCCGCGCCCACATTCGTGAGCGGCATCAAGGAAGCCGGCTGGATGCTGTTTGTAGCCGGTATAATCTGCACCACGGTGCCGCTGCTGTTAGGCGTGATTATCGGCGACAAAATTTTCAAGTTCCACCCGGCTATCAACCTCGGATGCTGCGCCGGCTCCCGCACCACAACGGCTGCTCTCGGCGCCATTCAGGACTCTCTTGAATCGTCGGTGCCAGCTCTCGGCTATACTATCACATACGCTATCGGCAACACGCTGCTCATTCTCATGGGCGTGGCCGTGACACTTATATGCGCATAGAAAACTACTTATAATTATGGAAACAAAAGACAATCCTCTTAGCAGCGAGTATCAGAAGAAAATCTCGCAGATGAGTCCCTTTGAAATCAAGAACGAACTTATAAAGCTTGCGCAGCGCAAGAGCCGTCGCTCGTCGGCTTCCTACCTCAACGCAGGCCGCGGCAACCCCAACTGGATTGCGGTGGACGCACGCGACGCTTTCTTCCTCCTCGGGCAGTTCGCCGACACCGAGGCCCGCCGTGTCATGGACTATCCTCCGGGCGTGGCCGGCAGCCCCGAGGACGACGGTGTGGCAGCGCGTTTCGACAGCTTCCTTGCCTCACTGCCCGACACAGAGGGAGCGCGCCTGCTGGCCGCGGCTTACAGGTATGCCGTGGAGAAGCTGAAAGCCGACCCCGACGACCTTCTGTTCGAGTGGGTCGACGGCATCATAGGCGACCACTATCCCACGCCTCCGCGCATACTGGAGTATACCGAGCGAATAATACGCCTCTATCTCGCTCAGGAGATGGGCGACCGCGACAAGGGCGGGGGAGAGGAGTACGACCTCTTCGCCACCGAGGGCGGCACTGCGGCAATGTGCTACATTTTCGACTCCCTCAAGGCCAATCACCTCATGAAGAAGGGAGACAAAATAGCGCTCATGGCGCCGCTTTTCACCCCATATATCGAAATTCCGCGGCTCGACCAGTTCGGGCTTGAAATCGTGACAGTAAGCGCCAACAAGGTCGAGGCCGACGGATACCACTACTGGCAGTACCCCGACTCGGAGCTTGACAAACTGCGCGACCCATCGGTGAAACTCGTGTGCTTGATTAACCCCTCCAATCCGCCGAGCTACCGCCTCTCCGACCATAACCTCGACACATTCGTGGATATCGTCAGGAAAGACAACCCCGACCTTATGGTAGTGACCGACGATGTGTACGGCACTTTCGCCACCAATTTCCGCTCGCTTATGTACGTGCTGCCCTACAACACTCTGTGCGTGTACTCATTCTCCAAATACTTCGGAGCCACAGGCTGGCGTCTGGCCGTGGTGGCAGCCGCTAAGGAAAATGTGTACGACAGCCGTCTGAGCCGCCTCCCCGAAGCGGGCAAGAAAGAGCTGCGCCGCCGCTACAGCAGCCTCACGCTCGATGTCGACAACATGAAGTTTATCGACCGCATGGTGGCCGACAGCCGCGACGTTGCCCTCAACCACACCGCCGGCCTCTCTACCGTGCAGCAGATTATGATGAGTCTCTTCGCGCTAAAGTGCCTTGTAGACAGCGCCGATGTGTACAAGCGCAAGATGCAGGCCATGATACACGACCGCCTCAGCGCATTGTGGGAGAACACCGGTTTCACCCTTCTTCCCGACCCGCTCAGAGTGGGCTACTACAGCGAAATCGACATGATGGTGTGGGCGCGCAAGTTCTACGGCGCCGACTTCGCCAAGTGGCTCGCCAAGGCGCACAACCCGCTCGACGTGACCGTGCGGCTGGCTGCCGAGAAAGGTATCGTGGTGCTCAACGGCTCGGGCTTCGACGGCCCGGACTGGTCAATCCGTACTTCGGAGGCGAACCTCGACCGCGACGCATACGTGGTGATTGGCAAGAAAATCCGCGAAATCCTCGATGAATACCACAAAGAATATCTGAAAGCAAGTAAGTGATACTTGTAAGCGACCGTAATGACGGGTTGGTGTCTTTGATGATACCGGCCCGTTTTATTTATTTTTAACTCAGCGGTATGTGTGTCGGCTACGTGCGTATTGTAAATATATTATACCTTTGCAATTCAAAAAAGCGGTTACAGAACATATTATTAATAAACCAATAGATATAATTATGAAGAGTATTTACATGCTTGCTCTCGGATGCTTTCTGGCAACAGGAAGCGCCGGAGCAGCGGAGCCTGTTTTCTCTACTGTGTTTACAGCGGATGCAGGCTTCGAACAGGAGGCTTTTGACCTCTGGACAACTATTGATGCCAATACCGACGAAAAGAGCTGGGCGTTTGTTGCTGACGGGACACCCTCGCGAGTTCGCTACTCCTACCATTCGCAGAACAAGGCCGACGACTGGTTTATCTCGCCCGCAATAACTATTCCGGCTTCGGGCACCTACATTGTGCGTTATGTGTGTGCCGGGTCGTCCTATGGCGAGGCTATCGAGGCATGGCACGGTAATGCGCCCACAGTAGAGGGCATGACTGTCAAGGGTTCTGAAATCCTTAATATATCAGGCAATTCCACACAGGGTTATTTCCTCGCCAGCTACAATGCCGGCGACAAGGTACATGTAGGTTTCCATGCCGTATCGGAGCCTAACAAGTTCCGTCTGAATTTGAACTCGGTAGAAATGGTGGCCGTATCCAATCCTGTCGACCTGGGCGTATCGGAAATAATCACTCCCGTATCGGGCGAAGGCCTCGCACAGGAAACCGTGAAGGTGCGTGTAACCAATTTCAGCATTACAGATGCCTCCGGCTTCGATGTATGCTATACCGTAAATGGCGGTGCGGCAGTCACCGAGCGCTATCCCGGCACTCTCGCCGCAGGTCAGTCGGCAGAGTATACCTTCACAGCCAAGGCCGACTGTTCGCAGCCTAACGGTCAGTTCGAAATCAATGCATATACAGTGCATGCAAACGACGTAGCTGCATACAATGACGCGGTCTCGGCGACTGTAAGGCATATCGCGCCTGCCACAGTGCCCTACCGAAATGGTTTCGAGCCTACCGACAACACCACCAACTTCATCTACCTCAACAACAACAACGACGGCTCGACATGGGGTGTGGAAGTAAATAGCTTCTGGTCTTATCTGTCGCGCACAGGCGATGGCTACCTTTGCTATAACTATGACCGCAACAATGCCGCCGACGACTGGGTGTTTATCGACCCGCTCGAAGTGGAAGCCGGCGACTATGTGCTCCGCTTCTGGTATTCGGCTACTCCAGACCACAAGGAACGCCTGCGCGTATGCTGGGGTGACGCGCCTACCGCAGAGGCTATGACAAATACCATCTGCGAGATTAACCCCATGACTAATTCTGTATATGAGGAATCGATTTCGCTTTTCTCCGTTCCCGCCGACAAAAAAATATTCGTAGGCTTCTACGCATTCAGCGATGCCGACGAAAACTGGATTGTTATCGATGACCTCAGCATCGTGAAGGCCGACGCCAGCCTCATCGACGTTCAGCTTAACGCTATCGTGGAGCCCGGCAACTATATCCGTCCAAACAACCGTCGCGATGTGGTGGCCGAAATCCGAAATATTAGTGTGCTTGACCGTTCGGTTGATGTTTCGGTATATGTCGATGGCAAACTTGCCGCTACAAGCAAAGAGAATTTCCGCCTTATGGAAACTCGTCAGATTACGTTTAAAAACGTGTTGGCCGGTCTCTCCGAAGGCTCGCACTCAATCAAGGTTGAGGCTGTTTGTGCCAACGAGACCGAGACTTCGAACAACGTTGCTGAAAAGGAAGTGTATGTGCTCGACAAAGACCCCGTAATGATATGGAACTTGGAAGACGAAGAATTCCCCGCCGGATGCGCCTTCCGCATCGAAGACGATGCCACTTCAAACCCCGGCGATAAGGACTTCCATGGTGATAATCTTTCCATATTCACCGTAAGAGACCACTACCTCTACGGCCGCAAGGTTCTCGCTGTTTGCACTGCCTTTACCGAGCCCTCAGCAAAGGCCGACCGTTGGTTTGTGCTTCCGCAGATTCATGTGTCGGGCGACGACGCTCATCTGATATGGGATGCTAGCTCGTTAGGCGATACCGAATTGGAAGACTACGATATATGTGTGTCCACTCATGAAGACGTTGCCTCGAGCTATTCGCCTGTATTCAATGTAAATGGCGAGGACGGTTTGGCCAAGACACACGGTGTATCGCTTGCCAAATATGCCGATAAGGATATTTACGTGGCCTTCCATGTAAAGACTATCGGCGGTAAGGGTCTCTTCCTCGACAATATCGGTCTCTACGGCAATCTCGGTACTGCCGGTATCGACAATGTGACTGTCGGTGGCGAAGCTGCTTCGCTGCGCTACACTGGCACTTACATTGAGTGTGGCGTGCCCTCCGAAATTGTTGTAGTTGCTCTCGACGGCAAAATCGTGGCTGCCGGAAACGGCACGTCGCTCGACGTGCAGGCATTGCCCGCAGGTGTCTATGTGGCTCGTGCCGCAAACACTGCAGGCTCGGCAGTGCTCAAGTTCGCCGTACGCTGATAAGCAAAAAAATATTTCTGAGCTTTTTATAAAAAATTATTAAGACACCTCTCATCAGGGCAGACTCTCGGGTCTGCCCTGATTTTGTTTACATAAGTAGTATGTAATGCGCTATTTATCAGTGATATAATGTTATGAGATGTACTAAATAAGTAGTTTGAGTGCGTTCAAAGGCAATCATTTAAGTTTAATTTTCCTGCGATAGTTATTTTTAATTCTATTCTTTTGCCTTGATTTTCCCTTTTCGTTTGTGAGCGTGGAGGTGTTTATGGCTGCTGATGAAAAGAAAACTTATATGAGCATTTCTCTTTTGATATTTATTAGTTTGGTTCAGTATAGATGTATATATCTAAGACTGAACCAAACCAAACTTAGTTGTGCACAAGCTATTGACGCGAGTCATAAAAAGTTGTAACTTTGTGACCGATTGGGAGAAGTCCCGTCACGACATTTTGGAAAAATAAGAAGCGTTATGCTAATTTTTGCTCTCATGGTTTCCTACGACCTTCAAGTTAAGACGTGGCATAGTTGGTTCACGTTTCTGCATGATAACCATCAGACATTAAAGAGCCAGAGTGTTGGCATTGAGTAACGACAATGAGAAAACTTATGGCGAATTGTCTCCGAATTTGTAACAAATTAATGCATAAAATATGTTACCTCGTTTATTATGTTGTATGTTTCTCGCATTGACATTAATGTCCTGCGTTGATGATATAGAAGCAAATGAACCGCAAACACCAATTGTGGCTCATATTTCTGGCACTCTTCCGGTTTTATACATCAATACTGAAAATCAAAAGCCGATAACTTCCAAAACTGAATACATCAATGCTAACTATTGGCTCGACCCGGTGGGCAAAGATGATATTGCACCTCTTGGCACAGAGGCGGAACCATTGCCCATGCAGATACGAGGCCGAGGGCATTCTTCGTGGAAAGGTCCGAAAAAACCTTACAAAATCAAGTTAGGAAAAAAGACAGCGATTATGGGTATGCCTAAAAATAAACATTGGGCATTGCTGAAACCAACTGAAAACACTGTCGCAGGATTACAGTTGGGCAAACTTATGGATATGTCTTGGACTCCAAATTTCCGTCCTATAGAAGTTGTATTGAATGGTGACTATATCGGGTTATATTTTCTTACCGAAACCATCCGCATAGACGAAAGTCGTGTCAACATCTACGAGCAACAGGACCAAGAGACCAATCCCGATTTAATAAGTGGGGGCTGGCTTGTTGAGGTTGATAATTACCATGATGAATGTCAGATTACCATTCCTGAAAATAATCGTTGGAATCTTACTTTGCGCTATCACTCACCGGAAGATTTATCTAACATGCAACTGCAATGGCTTACGAATGAATTTAAGACTATAAATGCGGCTATATATTCTAAAGACAAGACTTCGACCGCATGGGAGGAGCATATTGATGTGGAAAGCATGGCGCGTTTCTTTATATTGCAGGAGGTTATGGACAACCCTGATGGTTTTCATGGCAGTTTCTATCTCCATAAAGATTTGAGAGAGGGTTCCAAATGGATTGCAGGTCCGATATGGGATTTGGTATGCTATAACCGTGAGAAAACTGACTATACATTTAAGATGAAAGTTCATTATGGGTTTACTCCACATTGGATTGGCGAAATAATCCAATATGACAGTTTTTGTCAGGCGGTCAAAGATGTTTGGCGTGAGGTTTATCCGAACCGACTATCGGAAATATATGATTATATTGATGACATAGTTCCTCTTCTTGGAGAGGCTTGGAAGAATGACTGCGAGAGATGGAATGATGACCCTACCCAAACCGCACAACTTAGAGCAGATAGGATTAAAAACGCTCTTAGACGTAATATGGAGTGGTTAAACCAACATATTCCGGTTAGTCCTTATGCGTCAATTCCGATTACCTCGACTTCTTGTGTCGAAGAAACTGTAAAGGTTTTTAATCTTCAAGGAATACTGATAGGCGAATTTAGGAATATAGCCGATGCTAAATCGAATCTCAGACATGGCGTTTATATCATCAATGGAGAAAAGATGATTTTAAGATGATTCTATGTTGCTTTTCATAAGAGTAGGCTTACTCTTAAATCACATTAAACATTAAGAGGCATAACAAACGCTCAATCAGAGCGTTTGTAGAATAAAAACGATTAATATGTATAAAATCAGCTTCTATCAGACACATCTGACCGAGGGTCAATGGTCTTATAGTAAACAAAGAATTCTTTGAAAATGCTTGCAAACACCGCGAATATTCCCTTCGCACCATATTCGAGGCCATTCTTTATCTTTTGGTCAGCGGCTGCCAATGGCTAATGCTTCCCAGGGATTTTCCGAAATGGCAGTCGGTCTATAAGTTTTTTCCGCAAGTGGAGAGAGAACGGTTATAGTCACTTCCCGTGTTGCCGCCCGCGGTACTATAGCCGGCGGTACATGCACTCTCCGCACTGCATATAGCGGTGCAGCCGTGGTGGTCGCGCGGCAAAATTTATAAAGTAATAGATTACTAAGGGCAGGAGGGCGCTCTCTGTGAAGAGCGCCCTCCTGTTGTATCCGAGCGGCACACACCGCTTTTTTTTATACGATACTTTCCTTCGGCTCGGGTTCCCAAGCCGAAGGAAAGTACTTGTTTTACGAGGCCAAACAGTATCAGTCGATGATGTCGAAGCCGGTGTATTTGCGCAGGCACTCGGGCACTACGATGCCGTCGGGTGTCTGGTTGTTTTCGAGCAGCGCTGCCATTATGCGAGGAAGCGCGAGAGCCGAGCCGTTGAGTGTGTGGCACAGACGAGTCTTCTTGTCTTCGGCGCGGTAGCGGCATTTGAGGCGGTTGGCCTGGTATGTCTCGAAGTTCGATACCGACGATACCTCAAGCCAGCGGCCCTGGGCTGCGGAGTAAACTTCAAAGTCGAAGGTGATAGCCGACGTGAAGCTCATGTCGCCGCCGCAGAGGCGCAGGATGTGCCAGGGCAGACCGAGCTTTTCGAGTAGACCCTGCACGTGTGCCTTCATCTCTTCGAGGGCGGCGTAGGAGTCTTCGGGTTTCTCTATGCGTACTATCTCTACCTTGTCGAACTGATGCAGGCGGTTGAGACCACGCACGTCCTTGCCGTAGCTGCCGGCTTCGCGGCGGAAGCATGCCGAGTAGGCGCAGTTCTTCACTGGGAGCTTGTCGGCGGGGATAATTACGTCGCGGTAGAGGTTTGTTACAGGCACCTCGGCGGTAGGTATGAGGTAGAGCTTGTCGAGGTTGGCAAGGTACATCTGGCCCTCCTTGTCGGGAAGCTGGCCTGTGCCGTAGCCCGAAGCCTCGTTTACCACATAGGGGGGCTGCACTTCGAGGTATCCGGCGGCCGAAGCCTCGTCGAGGAAGAACTGTATGAGGGCGCGCTGCAGTTTGGCGCCTTTACCGAGGTAGACGGGGAAGCCGGCGCCGGTGATTTTCACGCCGAGGTCGAAGTCTATCAGATTGTATTTCTTGGCGAGTTCCCAGTGGGGGAGGGCATCGGTGCCTAACTCGGGCATGGGGCCGCCGGTAAGTTCTACCACATTGTCGGCGGCAGAAGTGCCTTCGGGCACTGCTGCGCAGGGCACGTTGGGTATGTTGAGGAGCTCTTCGGTTATTTCCTGCTCGGTGCGGGCAAGCTCTTCGGCCAGAGCGCGCTGCTCTTCCTTTAGTACGGCCACGCCGGCTTTATCTTTCTCGGCGTCGTCTTTGCGGCCTTCTTTCATGGCCTTGCCGATTGAGGCGGCCATGCGGTTTAGCTCGGCTGCGGCGTTGTCGTTCTTGAGCTGGAGGCCTCGGCGGATGTCGTCGAGAGCGAGCACTCGGGCTATCGGTTTCTCACCCTTAAAGCCTTTCACGGCAAGACGAGCCACGATGCCTTCGGGGTCTGCTTTTATCTGTTGTATGGTAAGCATTGGTGTGATGTATTATAATCGAAGTAAAAAATCAGGCGAGGAGCTCGCGTACTTTGGCGGAAATGGCTCGGCCGTCGGCTCGGCCTGCGAGGGCTTTTGTGGCCACGCCCATAACCTTGCCCATGTCGGCGGGCGACGAAGCTCCGACCTGTGCGATAATCTTCTTCAGTTCTTCGGTAAGCTCTTCATCGGAGAGCGCCTTGGGCAGATAAGCCTCTATCACGGCACATTCGTCGAGTTCGGTCTGTGCCAACTCCGGGCGGTTCTGCTCCTGATAGATGCGGGCGCTTTCGCGGCGCTGCTTGGCCATTTTCACCAGAATTTTCATAGCGGCCTCGTCGGTAAGCTCACCATTGGAGCCGGGGGCTGTCTTTCCTTCGATAAATTCTTTCTTGATGCCGCGGAGTGCCTGGAGGCGCAGGCGGTCTTTGGCAAGCATGGCGGCCTTGATGTCGGCGTCGACTTGTGAATAAAAATCCATGATTAAGTCTGTTTTGTATTTTCAGACGGCAAAAATACAAAAAAATGCCCGAAAGGCAGTGTGGATACCGCAAAAAAATCGTATCTTTGCACGCAATAAACCCCATACCACCTCCAGATGAGTTCATTTATTGCAGACAGAGTGAAGATGGACGGACTTACATTCGACGATGTGCTCCTTATTCCGGCGTACTCGCAAGTCCTCCCGCGTGAAGTTAATCTTCAAAGCCGTTTTTCCCGTAATATAACTCTTAATGTGCCTATTGTGTCGGCGGCAATGGATACCGTCACTGAGTCGCAACTGGCAATAGCCATAGCCCGCGAAGGCGGTCTGGGCGTTATACACAAGAACATGCCTATAGCAGAGCAGGCCCGCCAGGTACACGCCGTGAAGCGGGCCGAGAACGGCATGATTTACGACCCCGTGACTATTCGCTGCGGCTCTACCGTTGACGAGGCGCTCGCAATGATGAGTGAATACCATATCGGCGGTATTCCCGTGGTGGATGCCGAAGGAAAACTCAAAGGCATTGTCACAAACCGCGACCTCCGCTTCGAGCGCGACCACTCTCGCCATATCGACGAAGTGATGACCAGCGAGAACCTTGTCACCACTACTTCCGGAACAAACCTTGAGGAGGCTGCCGACATCCTTCAGAAATATAAAATCGAGAAGCTCCCCGTAGTTGATAACGACGGCAAGCTTATCGGCCTCGTTACATATAAGGATATAACAAAAGCGAAAGACAAGCCCAATGCCTGCAAAGACTCGCGCGGACGTCTGCGTGTGGCTGCCGGTGTAGGTGTCACCGCCGACTCTATGGAGCGTGTCGACGCTCTTGTCGCTGCCGGTGTAGACGCAATTGTAATCGACACTGCACACGGCCACTCAAAAGGTGTGGTAGCCGTGCTCGAGGCCGTAAAGAAAAAATATCCCGAAATCGACGTAGTTGTCGGCAACATCGCCACCGGCGAGGCCGCGCGCTTCCTTGTGGAGCACGGCGCCGACGGTGTAAAGGTAGGCATCGGCCCCGGCTCTATATGCACCACCCGTATCATTGCCGGTGTGGGCGTGCCCCAGCTCTCGGCCGTGTACGACGTGGCCCGCGCTCTCGAAGGCACTGGTGTGCCTCTCATTGCCGACGGCGGCATACGCTATAGCGGCGATATTGTGAAGGCCCTTGCTGCCGGCGCTCACTCGGTGATGCTCGGCGGTATGCTCGCAGGTGTAGAGGAGTCGCCCGGCGACACTATCATCTTCAATGGACGCAAGTACAAGGCTTATCGCGGCATGGGCTCGCTCGAAGCTATGGAAAAAGGCTCGAAAGACCGCTACTTCCAGGGCAACGAGAACGATGTGAAGAAGCTCGTTCCCGAAGGAATTGCCGCACGCGTGCCCTACAAAGGCTCGCTCTACGAAGTGGTGTACCAGATGCTCGGCGGACTCCGTGCCGGTATGGGATACTGCGGAGCCGCCGATGTGGAAGCTCTTCATCATGCGTCGTTTGCCCGCATCACAAATGCCGGTGTGGCCGAGAGTCACCCGCACGACGTGGCAATCACCGCCGAAGCGCCTAACTACAGCGCAGGAGCACAATAATATTACGCAGGTTACGTTATATCTTTGTGCCTTCGGGCAAGATTATATAGACCATAAATAATAAAATGAAAAAACACCTCTTAGCAGCCTTCATTGCGGCAGCCGCCGTTCTGCCGGCACTTGCCAAGGATGCCGACCCCGTGCTCATGACTGTAGACGGTCATGACGTGCGTGTGAGCGAATTTGAGTACCTCTACAATAAGAACAAGAGCCAGCAGCTTCAGCCTCAGACTATTGACGAGTACTTGCAGATGTTTATCGAGTACAAGCTCAAGGTAGCCGATGCCGAACACGCCGGCTTGCAGGATACCCCTGAGTTCGTAAGTGAGTACAACAAGTACCGTGCCGAGCTGGCAGCGCCTTATATGCGCGATACCGCTGTTGAAGACAGCCTTGTGCGTGCAGCCTATGAGCATCGCAAGTACGATGTGCTTGTAAGTCATATCATGCTTGAACGCACTCCCGCCAACAAAGCGCTTCTCGACTCTATCCGAACCGCTATTGTGGCCGGAAACACAACCTTTGAGGCCGAGGCCCGCAAGAACTCGATAGACCGAGGCAGCAGCGCGCGCGGTGGTCTTATGGGCATGGTTATTCCCGACCGTTTCCCTTATGCCTTCGAGGACGCCGCATATAACACCGCTCCCGGCGAAATCTCGCCCGTCACCGACTCCGGCATGGGCTATCACATAATCCGTGTGGAAAAGAAAACCCCTGCCGAAGGGGAGGTTGAGGCTTCGCACATACTTCGTCTCACTCAGGGCCGTACTCCCGGGCAGGCCGAAGATGCCCGTAGAGTCATAGACTCAATCTATACTCTTGTTAAGGGCGGTGCCGACTTCGCCGACCTCGCCCGCCGCTATTCCGAAGACCCCGGCTCGGCCCGTATGGGCGGCGCTCTCGGTTGGTTCTCGCGCGGCACTATGGTGCATGAGTTCGACAGTGTTTCGTTCGCACTCCCCGACGGCGCTATATCCGAGCCTTTCGCAACGAACTTCGGCTATCACATCGTGAAGCGTACAGGCCACCGCGGTGTCCCTGCGTTCGAAGATGTGGCAGGTGAGATTCGCGGCAACTTCTCCCGCGACGAGCGTGCTGACCTTCCCCGCCGTGCGCGTATCGCACGCTATTTGCAGGAGTACAAGGGCGCTGTCAGCACCGATGCAGTAGCCAAGGCACGCAAGGCAATCGAGGCTGCAGGCTCGTTCGACTCCGTGGCAATAGCTGAAGTATCGGCTATCTCCACCCCCGTAGCTACATATTCAGGCGGCAAAATCAGCTTTGCCGACATCATGCCGGCCGTGCTTGCCCCTGTAGGCTCCGACGTCGCCACTGCAGTGGATGCTATCGAGCTTGCTGCCCGGGCTGCTCTCGAAGACGCCGTGAGTTTGGCCGTGCGCGACAACTTGCAGAAGACTGAACCCGATTACCGCAATCTTGTGAATGAATATCACGACGGTATTCTGCTCTATGAAATATCAAACCGCAATGTGTGGGAGCGTGCGTCAAAAGACCGCGAAGGCCTTGAGGCTTATTTCAAAGCGAATGCCGCCAAATACAGTTGGGAGCAGCCCAAGTTCAAGAGCTATATCTTCTTTGCCGAGAACGACTCTCTGCTAGACAAGGCTGTGGTGTATGCCGACTCTGTAGATGTTGCAGAACCCACTGCTTTTGTGCAGGCCATGCGCACACGCTTTGGCCGTGACATCAAAATCGAGCGCGTGATTGCAGCCAAGGGCGAGAATGCTATTACCGACTTCCTCGGATTCGACGGCCCCCGTCCTGAAGAGAACAAGTCGCGCTGGAAAGCTTATCGCGCATACAAGGGCCGCATCCTCGATGCTCCCGAAGAAGCTGCCGATGTGCGTGGCGCTGCTGTCACCGACTATCAGAACGAGCTTGACCGCAAGTGGGTGGCCAAGCTCCACAAGAAGTATAAGGTAAAAGTAAACAAGAAAGTCTTCAAGGAACTGAAGGCCAAATACTGATACGCCGGCATGAACCGACTAAGAACAGTCATCGCCGCCGTTGCCGCCGGGCTTTTTACAGCCTGTGGCAGCGGCGGCGATGCCGCATACAGCCCCGATGTGCTTGTGGGCGTGGGTGGCGCGACTCTTACGCGCGCCGAGCTGAAGCGCATGATGCCCTCGGCTCTTGCGCCCGACGACAGCGCATCGCTTGCAAGGGTGCTTATACGCCGGTGGATAGACGAGCAGCTTGTAGACCGCGTGGCCGCTCAGGAAGTGGACCTTGAAGAGATAGACCGTCTTACGGCCGAATACAGGCGTCAGCTTATTATGACGCAGTACCGCCGCGAGATGTCGCAGAAAGAGTCGGATGCGATGTTCGTTCCAGACTCCGTGCGTGCGTACTTCGATGCTCATAAAGATGATTTTGTGCTTGAGCGTCCGCTCGTAAAGGGCGTGTATCTCAAAGTGCCGGACGACAGCAAATCGCTCGCACTGCTCAGGCGCCTGTATAAGTCGGAGAAGGAAGGCGATACCGACCGCCTCGAAAAAGAAGCGCCAAAGGCATCCATTCATTACGATTATTTCCGTGACCGCTGGGTTGACCTTGAGCAGATTGAGACCCGTATTCCTGTAGCTTTCGGTGAGCGGGAGATGCAGGCACTGAGTTCTCATCACAGTCTCGATATTTCGGGCGGCGGATTTGTATATCTTCTTGATATCGACGATTATTTGCCGGCCGGCTCTCCTATGCCCTATGAAGCTGCAAAACCTTTGGTGCGTGAGCGCCTGCTCACACTGAGGCGTCTCGACTACGACAAGCGCCTGCGCAATGCCTTGTATGCCGCCGGAGTGGAGAACGGAACAGTGGTGTATCCCAATCAAAATCCGCTGAAATAACGAAGGCGGAGCGATGACATCCTTGTCATCGCTCCGCCTGTCAACATAAAACGGCGGGCCCGCACAGGCCTGCCGTTTTCTATTAATAATGCTGTACTCTTGTTTAAGATTTTCAGTCGATAAGCTCGATGCGGCGCCACAGGCAGTCCGGTACGAGTTTCCACAGAGCTGTCACCACAGCCCAGCGGGAGTCGATTACGGCAACGCGGTGTGCGCGGAGCATGGCTTTTTCGAGCCTTGGAGCCACATAGTCGATGCTCATTTCCATGGGGTAGTCTTTTTTGCCGTTGAGCAGGGGAGTGTCTACAAAGCCGGGACGGATGTCGGTGATAGCCACATTTACGCGCTGTTGGTGTGCGAGCTGGTCGAGAGCCTGCAGATACGTCCACTGATAGCGTTTAGAAGCCGAGTAGGTGGCGGAAATGCCTATGCCCTTTGTTCCGGCTACCGAGGTGATGGCGGCAATATGACCGCGGTGCACGTTGGCCGTGTCTTTGAAGTACTTATAGGCTGCATTTACTATGCGGGTGAAGCCTTTTACGTTCACATCGAGAGTCTCCATGTCGCGGGCGTTGTCCAACTCGGGGTTCCGCCAGCCGCATCCGGCGGCATAGAGCAGGTAGTCCATGCCGTCGATAAGCTCGATGAGCTTGTAGAAGCGCTCTACGGCGTCGTCAGCGGTGACGTCGATAGTCATATATTCCACTCTGTCGGGGTAGAGTGCCTTGATTTCTTTGAGAGGTGCTTCGCGGCGTGCTGCTATGCCTACACGCCAGCCAAGGCGAGCGAAGTCGGTGGCGACGCGCATGCCCATGCCGGAGGATGCTCCGATGATGATTATTTTTTTCATTCAGCTTGGATTTCGGGTTCTGACTCTATAACATCGTCGGGCTTTGCCTTGTTCAGATGAGTAAGCCCGAATGTGTATATGATAGAGAAACTTCCCGAAACGTTGCTGCCCCGCGAGCCGAAGCCCGGAATGTACCATGGCTTGCCGTAGGGGGCATCGCTCTGGTGCAGCAGTGCCTGATACTTCACCGTCCAGCCTGCCGAGACAGGGCCGGCCAGTTTTACGCGCACGCCGGCTGTGATTTCTCCCCACCCGACGGTAGCTCGCTGCGAGGGAATATTGAAGGTTGCTGTCTCGCCCCAGTAAGATGAGTTGAGGGTTACGTTGTCGATGTTGTAGCTGAAGTTGGAGAAGCCGTAGCGCAGTCCGGCGAATAGCGAATAATTCGGGTTGGAGTTGAAGAGGAAGTTATAGTTCGCGCCTATGCGGAAGTATGCGCTCAGAGGCGAGCGGTAGGTGTAGTTCATGCCTTCCGGCTTGTAGTCGGCGGTGCCGAGGCCTACCTCTATAATCGGCTTGTAGCGGTTGTGCAGCGAAAGCTCGACCCAGGCGTCGGCCACACCGTATTTTTGTCCGAAAGCTCGCATCAGCGGGTCCCAGATGTTCACACCTACGCTTAATGCGTGGAAGAGGGGAACTTCCATTTTGGGTACGCGGCCTATGACGGTGGAGTCCATAAGCCATTCCTGGCCTGTCACAGTGTCGACAAATACGGTTATACCCTTGTCGTCGACGTAGCTTACAGAGTTGGCACGGCGCTTTGCATTGATGCGTGCGGTGTCCGACGCTGTTTCGTTTACGGCCTGCACTGTGGTTGTTGCCGGCGTTTCGACGGGAGTCATGCGGCGGCGCGCCGAGGCGGGGAGTACGGCTCCAAGCGCCACAAGGGCCAGCAGTAATATTATGGCTGATTTACGTGTCATTGCTGCTCAGTGTCGGGTGTTTCCGTGCCGGTGTCGGGAGTTTCTTCTTCTCCTTCTCCTTCGTCCGGGTCGGGCGGGGTGGCAGTGCGGAAATACAGGCGAATACGTTCAACATCGGTGTTGGTGATAAGGGAATCGGTAATTTCTACCGATTCCAGCAGATTTGTGGTGTACTCTACTTCTGTGATGTGATAGCGGTACATGGCTCCACACTCCTCAGAGGCGAAGTACGGCTCGGAGGTGTAGGTAAAGCGTATATAGTCGTTGAAGGCTTCGTCGTCGATGCCGGGCTGGGTGTAGTGGAAGCACCACTCGGTGGTGTTTGCCGTGGAGCGCATGGGCAGATACACCTGCTGAACGGAGCCTGACGCTACCAGAAGGGAGTCGTTGGGCGCACCCACTCCCATTATCTGTATGCCTGAAATGGAGATGGCCGCGCCTGTCTCGGCGGAATATATTCCGGCGAGTGGTATGGAGCTTTGGTTGTCGAGACAGCCGTCGGTGCTGCACGAGGCTGCGACAAGAGCGCAAGCGAGAGCTGCTGTGTAAATACGAATTTTCACCGGCGTATGACTATATCGTTAAGAGCCTTACGTACTTTCTGCGGTGCTTTTGCCTCGGGAGCGGCATATCCAATG
This sequence comes from Muribaculaceae bacterium, assembly GCA_009775225.1. GTDB lineage: Bacteria > Bacteroidota > Bacteroidia > Bacteroidales > Muribaculaceae > CAG-873. The sequence goes on from VSPE01000001.1 coordinate 185,477, forward strand.
GGAATTATGGCGATAGGCTCGAGTGCGGCGTCTATCGACAGGCCCTCGCGGAGCAGGGTCGGCTCGAAGTTGCATACCCAGCAGGTGGCGAGGCCGTGGGCCGTGGCAGACAGACACAGGTGTTCGGTGGCGATAGAGGCGTCTACGTCGGCATGGTTCTTGCTGTCTTCAGGGCGTACCCATGCCTCGCCGGGTACTGCGCACACAACGATATACATAGGCGCTGAGGCGAACCAGGGGCGGCTGTAGGCATTGCGCAGGGCTGCTTTGCCTTCTTCGTCGCTTACCACGATAAAGCGCCAGGGCTGCCTGTTGCAGGCCGAGGGCGCGAGGCGGCAGTCGTCGAGTACGGCGTCGATAATGTCGCCGGAGGGAACGTCGGGTGTATATGCGCGGCATGAATAGCGCTCGCGTATGGTGTTTTCGAAGTCTTTCATATATTTTCTCCGAGAGTTTCTTCTATTTCGTATTCGTTGCGCTTGGGAGAGTTACGCACTACCAGCTCGCCTACAAATCCGGCCAGGAACAGCTGTGAGCCGAGAAGCATGAGCACCAGCGAAATGAAGAAGTAGGGTGAGTCGGTGACAAGGATATAGGGGTGACCTGAGTGCATGTGGTATAGTTTCATACAGCCCACCACAATCACGGCTATGAAGCCAAGGAAGAACATGAGGCTTCCGAGCAGGCCGAAGAGGTGCATCGGTTTCTTGCCGAATTTGCCTGTGAACCACAGGGTGGCGAGGTCGAGGTAGCCGTTGACAAAACGGTCGAGCCCGAACTTGGTCTTGCCGTATTTGCGGGCCTGATGCTGCACCACTTTCTCGCCTATGCGAGAGAAGCCGGCGAGTTTCGCCAGATAGGGTATGTAGCGGTGCATGTCGCCATATACCTCGATGTGCTTCACCACGTCGTGGCGGTATGCTTTGAGGCCGCAGTTGAAGTCGTGTAGGTTCTTGATGCCGCTGACCTTGCGGGCGGTGGCGTTGAACAGCTTTGTGGGTATGGTTTTGGACAGCGGGTCGTAGCGCTTCTGTTTGTATCCGCTCACGAGGTCGTATCCGTCGGCGGTAATCATGCGGAACAGCTCGGGGATTTCATCTGGGCTGTCCTGTAGGTCGGCGTCCATAGTTATCACCACGCGTCCTTTCGCGAGTCTGAAGCCGGTGTTCAGCGCCGGTGATTTGCCATAGTTGCGTCGGAACGAAGCTCCTTTTACATGTTCGGGGTCGGCTTCGCTCAGTTGCCTTATGACCTGCCATGAGTTGTCCGACGAGCCGTCGTTGATGTAGATGACCTCGTAGGTAAAAGCGTTCTGCTGCATGACCCGGGCTATCCATGCGTTAAGCTCTGGCAGCGACTCCGCCTCGTTGTATAGAGGTACTACTACTGATATGTCTAAATCCATTATTACTCTTTTTTAGCCGACAGGCGGCGTGTGGTGAGGGCTACCGGTACCGCCACTACAAACGACAGCACAGTGCCCGCAAAGATGTTGAACGATATGAGATTTGCCGCTACATCTGTGGCCGTGGGCATTTTTGCGGCTGATGCGCGGCTCAGAGTTTCAGCGATGTTCTCGAACTCCTGGCTTCCCATCGCCTCAAGTGCCGAAATGGAATCGGCTACGGTGTCGGCGATGAATGTAGGCACTACAAATCGCAGGCATATATAGGCTATGGCAGCCGGTATGAGCGATGCGAGGAAGAACGACGCTATTCCTTCGGCCCAGATTTCGGGAAAGGAGAGCGAGCCTCCGGCGGTGACAGCGCTGCGGCGCAGCATCCTGTATGTTATGAACGGCATGGCTATGGTGCCGCCCCATAAGAGCAGAACAAGGGGCTGGAAGACTGTCGCAAGGCCCATGGAGAGAACCATCACACTTATGACTGTGCCCAGGCGTACGCCGTTCTCGGCGGCGCGGGTCAGTATGGGGCGCTGTGGCGGGGTGGGGGTGTTGATTGACATTGCTTGTGCTTTAGTAGAGAGCAAAATTACAAAAAAAGAAGTATATCCACAATTTTTATATGTTTTGAGTTGTTATAGCTATACGGCCGAGGTCTGCCGTACTGACGCCTGCGTTTCAGTATATATGCTATAAATCATTAAATAAAAAGAAAATATGAGAGGACGTAATCTGTTTTTTGCCGGTCTTGCGGTAGCGCTTGTCGGGCTGTTGCTCATCTTATTCAGGGTGCCGTTGGCCGACGGCGGCGTGGTCACAGCCGGCGGCGTGCTTTTTGTGCTGGCCGGCCTGCTGAACATGCTTGTGTTTCTCGGAGCGCGCGACAAGGAGGGCAGGGCGCATGCAGGCGCTTTTGCCACAGTGTTCGGCTGGATAGCGAGTGCCGCTGCCGTGGTGCTCGGTCTTGCCATGCTTATCTTCAGCGATGCGTTTGTGGCGATAGTGGGCTTCATGTTTGCCATACTCCTGCTTCTGGCGTCGCTCGCGCAGCTGTTCATTCTGCTTATAGGGTCGCGCCCTGTAAGGCTCTCCATGTGGTACTTTCTGGTGCCGGTAGTAACAGTGGCCTGTGCCATTTTCATCTTCATGCACAAGCCCGACTCCGCGGGCGAGATTACCGACCTGATTATTACCGGCTCGGGCTTCATGTTGTTCGGTGTGGCGTCGATGCTTGAGGGGCTTACTATCGGTAGTGTGCGTCGCCGTGCCCTCAAGAGCGCCAAAGCGGCGTCCGACGCCGTGCTGCGAGGCGAACCGGCTTCCGTTTCTGCGGATACCGCGCAAGTGGCCGATAGTGCGGAGCCTGCCGAGTCCGCAGCTTCCGACAGCAGTGCCGCGCACTGACGCGAGCGCCCGTTTTGTCACGTAAAACGGCCCGAAATTGCCTTTTTTCGCCGTGCCAATCAGCGAAAATCAAAAAAAAGTGCAATTTTGGGCTTATCTTTTGTGCTTGAATCAAAAATAATTACGATATTTGCAGCGCAAAACGCGTAAGGGTTTCGGCTCTTGCCCGTTTATCATCGATTTAAAACATTACCAATCGTATAAAATCACCTAACAATGACTAAAGCCGAAATCGTCAACGAAATCGCTAAAACCACCGGCATCGAGAAGACTGCCGTCCTCGCTACCCTTGAGAAGTTCATGGAAGTTGTCAAGGAATCTCTCGCAAACGGAGAAAACGTTTACCTTCGTGGCTTCGGCAGCTTTATCGTTAAGACCCGCTGCGAAAAGACTGCCCGCAACATCTCCAAGAATACTACCATAATCATCCCCGAGCACAAAATTCCTGCGTTCAAGCCTGCTCGTGTCTTCATGGATGAAGTAAAGAAATAAATTCAATACATATATTAATTAACCAAAAGCAATACTGCAATGCCCAACGGTAAGAAAAGAAAAGGCCACAAGATGGCTACGCACAAGCGTAAAAAACGTCTGAGAAAGAACCGTCACAAGAAGAAATAAGGCACCCGGGCTTTTTGCCCGCGGAGTGCTCCCCGGGCGATTGTGAAATCTGCCTGTAGTGTGCTCCAGCCTTGCCGACTCGTTTCGGTTATTCTCCGATGTACCGATTGCGTTGTATTTAAACATCGCAATATATAGAACAAGCTTCGGCACGCGGCGATTTGCCGCGAGGCAGAAGTTTTGTTCTTTTTAATTATCATCTTATATCAACCCATACGCTGCATGAAAAGTGAACTTATAGTAGACGTTCAGGCAAACGATGTGTCGATAGCCCTCCTTGAGGACGGTCGGCTCGTCTCGCTACAGAAGGAAGCGAGAAATATTGCCTATGCGGTGGGCGACATCTATCTGGCCAAGGTGAAGAAACTTATGCCGGGCCTGAATGCCGCCTTCGTAAATGTGGGTTATGAAAAAGATGCGTTCCTCCATTACCTCGACCTCGGGCCTCACTTTGCCTCATACTCGGCTTTCCTGAAGCAACTTTTTGCCGACCGTAAACGTCTGCCAAAAATACAGCAGATGAAGATTTTGCCCGATATCGACAAGCACGGCTCCGTAGCCGACACCCTTACTCCCGGCCAGGAACTTCTGGTGCAGATTGTAAAAGAGCCTATATCGTCGAAAGGCCCGAGGCTCTCCACCGAAATTTCTTTTACAGGCCGCTTCCTGGTGCTTACCCCTTTCGCCGACAAAATCTCGATTTCGCAGAAAATAAAGTCGGCAGAAGAGAAGATGCGTCTGCGCTCTCTTGTGGAGAGTATCAAGCCCCGCAACTTCGGCGTGATTGTGCGCACTTCGGCCGAAGGCAAGAAAGTGGCAGAGCTGAACCATGAGCTTAAAACTCTCGTGCAGGCTTTTGAGGACGCATGTGCAAAGGCACAGCGCTCCGAGGCTCCGGCTCTTGTTTTCGAAGAGGAGAACCGCGTGGTGGGTATGCTCCGCGATGTGTTCAGCCCCTCCTTCGAGAATATCTACGTCAACGACCCAGACATTCACGCACAGATTGTGAAGTATGTCACTCTCATTGCCCCCGAGCGCGCCGATATTGTCAAGCTGTACTCGAAGGACATGCCGATTTTCGACAACTTCAGTGTGACGAGGCAGATTAAGTCTTCGTTCGGAAAGACAGTGTCGTTCAAGTCGGGTGCGTATATCATCATCGAGCACACCGAGGCTCTTCATGTGATAGACGTGAACTCCGGCAACCGCTCCAAGGCTACTAACGACCAGGAAACAAACGCACTGGAGGTGAACCTCCGCGCCGCCGACGAGATTGCGCGCCAGCTGCGCCTCCGCGACATGGGCGGCATCATCGTGGTCGACTTTATCGACATGGCTAAGGCCGAACACCGCCAGCAGCTCTACGACCACATGCGCGAAATCATGGCCAACGACAGGGCAAGGCACAATATACTGCCGCTCAGTAAGTTCGGCCTGATGCAGATAACCCGTCAGAGAGTGCGCCCCGCGCTTGATGTGCATGTGACCGAGAAATGCCCCTCCTGTATGGGTAAAGGCGAGGTGCAGCCGTCGATACTGTTTACCGACACGCTGCGCGAAAAGCTCGAATACCTTGTAGAGACAATGGGGTTGCGCGACTTTGTGATGTATGTGCATCCCTTTGTCGATGCCTATATCAAGAAAGGTCTGCTCACTTCGATGTACGGCAAGTGGCGTCGTGCACTTGGACGTAATTTCAAAATTTTGCCCGACCAGTCATTGGCCTATCTCCAATACCGCATAGTTGATAAAGACCGCAAGGAGATAAGCATCGTCGACGAGAAAGACGCCGGTCAGAGTTCGGCAAGCAAAACCGCCGACAAGAAGAAGCGTGGCGATGAACCTGCCAATGAGGCCAAGCCTGCGAAAGCGAAGACCGAACAGAAGCCAAAACAGGAGGCCAAGCCAAAACAGGAACAGTCCCCGAAGTCCGAGGCAAAGTCTAAGCCCGCTCCCAAGCCCAAGGCGGAGCCGAAACCTAAGGCCGAACCAAAAAATGAACCAAAGCCCGAGGTAAAACCTGACGTGAAGTCCGAGGCTGCCACCGATGCTTCCGAAGCATCGGCCACGAAGCCTGAAGCTAAGGCCGCCCCGAAGCCCAAACAGAAAATAAAGGCTGCTCCGGCTACTCCGCTGCTCCCTTCTGCCGACGACGAAGTAAAAGGCGTCGAGCCTGCTGAGCCGGAGCTTTCAGAGCCGATAGCGACAGAGACTCCCGAAGTTCCCGAGGGTTTGGCTCAGACTGAGCCGTTTGTCGAAGCTGAAGCGGACGAACAGCTCGAAACGGCAGTTGCGACAGATGGCGATGCTGCGGCCGCGCAGAAGAAACGCCGTCGCCGCCGTCGCCGCAAGCCCAAGACTGTCGCCGACGGAGCCGAGGCTTCTGACGATGATGATGCCGAGGCTGCGTTTACAGAAAATACGGAAAGTATAGAGGAATAACATCTTTCACATAACCTGACAGAGGCGCCCCATTATTGGTCGGCGCCTCTGTATGTTTTGATGGTTATCGGGAATATCCTCTTATTCGACTTCGATATACACTATGTCGACGCCCTGAGGCGACCAGATGCCGAAGCCTCCCTCTACATTTCCCGGAAGAGAGAAGGATGTGTCGAAAAACTCCGAGCTGCCGAAGAGTGCCTGATTGGAGAATACCTTCCAGAATTCGTAGATTTCAGGCTCTACACGCTCCAGTTTGATGCCGCATAGGGCGCCTGCGGGCATGTGCGGCACAAAGTCGGCAGTATCCACACTGCTCTTGGCGCGCATGACCGGCACGCTCATGGCAGCGCCCGGAGTAGTAGCCTCCACCACGCCGAGGGTGCCGGGCAGAAAACGTCCGTCGCAGCCGTGGAGCATTGTCGACACGTGGTAGTACGCAGGGCAGTCGTTGGGTGCCGTGAAGTGCAGGGTGAGTGCGCGCAGGGTGTCGTTGTCGCTTACCGGGGCAGAGCTGACCGAGTCGATGAGGGTGGGGTAGGGCATGCGGGCTGTCGCGGTGACGCTGAGGTCACGGTAGGTGGCCGTGACTGTATAGGTGCGTCCGGGCTCGCCACGCATCTCTGTGGTGGTGTAGTGGTAGGGCGGGAAGTGGCGTTTCGACGGCGAGCCTGTAAGTATCACTTCGCGTCCAGAGTCGTCGCTTATTCGCACGGTGGCCCAGCGCATCAGCAGCTCCGATACATCGGTGTTTGTGCCGTCGGTCACTATCGAACGGGTGAGAATAATGTCGGGGTAGCCCATGCTGTCGAAGCAGCCTTCGAGTACAAGTCGCGAGGGGAGCGGTTCGAACTCGCTCTCGCAGGCTGCCAGGCAGAGTGCTCCGAGGATGATTGTGGCTGGGAGTGAGGTTTTCAAAATATTATCGTATAACTGAGTGAGGGGAGTGTGCTGTAGAGCGATACCAGTTCGCGCCTGCGGAATATATGTTTCCGGATGTCGTAGGTGTAGGTGTACAGCTCCACGTTGCGGCTTGCGTAGACATTCAGTACGGCAAGCTCTATGCGGTGGCGCAGAGGCAGGCGCCCCTTGGTGTTGAAGCTGTATGCGCCGCCCAGGTCGAGGCGGTGGTACACTGGCATGCGTGCTGAGTTGTATTCGCCGTACTCTATCATCACGCGTTCGCCAATCATATACATGGCCATGATAGGAGTGTAGGGGCGGCCTGATGCGAGCGAGAAGGTGCCGTTCACCTCCCAGTGTCGCGAAATTTTCCAAAGTGCGTTGAGCTTGAGGCTGTGCCTTATTTCCGATGAGGGCGTGAATGTGCGCCCCGACTGGGGCATGCGTCGCCGCGCCACGCAGTAGCCGTACGATGCCATAGCCTGCACGGCTTCGGTAGTGAAAGCAGCCATTGCCGAGCCGCCAATGTTGTATCCGTTGTAAGTCTTGATATAGTCGAAGGCATTGTAGTCGGGTGCTGCAAGTTCCACAATGGTGCTCGAGTATTCGGGCTGGTGGCGTACAATCTTGTAGTACACGTCGGCTGCCAGGCTGAGCTTTTTGAGCGGATTGCAGGTGCCTGAGGCTACAAAGTTCCAAGACCGTTCGGGCGGAGCTACTGTTCCCGCTCCGAATTTGAAGTTGGAGGCCATGCCTATTTCCGACATGCCTACCTGATGTACATATTGGCTTGAGGCTCCGGCGTGGAGTGAGAGGCTCCACTTGCGTCGCGTATAGGTTGCAGTAAGTTCGGGGTCGGCATTGATGCTGTGGTATGAGCCTGCGCTGTAGGCCATGAATTTGGCGCCGCCTTTTATTTCGAAGGAGCTGTGCAGCCAGCTCAGGTCGGCGGCTATTTCTCCCAGTTGTGATTTTTGGCGAGTCGTGGCGTCGTTGCTTCCCTCGCCCATGCCGTGTGTGGCTACGCGCTGGGGTACGTAGCTGTAGCGATGCAGGCTGTATGCGAGGTCGAGTTGTAGCGGTTCTGCCGGATAAAGCCGGAAGCTGCCTTCGAGTCCGGCCTGCGCGAACGAGTTGTTTCCGTCAACGCCAATCTCTGTGATAGCCATGCCGAGCCTGTTGGCGAAGTAGGAGTAGTACAGGCGGTGCTGCATGGTGTAGGAGTCGTGTATGCTTTGCCATTCGGCACCTCCGAGAGTGTTGTGCCACTTCATGGCGGTGAGTAGGGTGGACTGTGTCTGGTGGTACCCCAGGCGGTCGGTGTTGTGGTGTAAGGTGGCACGGAGGGTGTTTTTGCCGTCTATGGCCCAGTGTGCGGTAAGGTCGGTGTCGTAGAAGTCGTAGTCGATAGTTGTGTTGTGGCCTCCCAGCAGACCTCTGTAGAATAGGTTCAGATAGCAGATGCGTCCGGCTGCCGATATGGTAAGTCCCTTGGCTACGGGCACTTCCGCCGCAATGCTGCTTGCCACCATGCCTATGTTTATGTTGGCGTGTGTCGTGATGTCGGGTCTCTTGGGTTGGGAAGCTCCCACTACGCCGCCGAGACATGTTGGAGAAGTGGCTCTGCGTATGCTTTTGCGTACCTTGATGTCGGGGTAGAGCACAGGGTTGAAGGTCGAGAAAAAGCCTCCGAAGTGGTATGGGAAGTGCACGGGGATGCCTCCGAGCAGATACAGGTTGTTGGCATAGTTCATGCCGTCGATAGATACGCCGGCGCTGTAGTCGCTCATTGTGGTGACGCCAGGCAGCAGTTTGATGAAGTTGAGCGCGTCGGCCTCACCGAGAGTGCGTGGCAGGGTGGTAAGACTCGCCGCATCGAAGTTGAGGCTGCCGTCGCGGTACATGCGGGCGCTCTTTCGTGTGCTCACAATCTCGACATCGCGCAGCAGCACGGAGTCGGGAGAGGCGGCGTGTGAGCCGAAGCATGCGATTAGCAACAAAAACCGGAAGAGGATGTGCCTCTTTCGGTTTTTGATTTTATTATATGTCGGTGACTTTTTCAGCGGAAAAGACGACGGTAAGAGTTTACAAGAGCCTCCCACTGACGCTCGATTTTGCCGAGGTTGAAGCCATCGAGGGCGTCGTCGAACGACTGGGTGGAGCCGTCGGCGGCATATTTGATTACTGGCACGGCTTCTACTGACCAATATGAGGCGTAGTCGTCGAGTTCGGGCTGGAATATTACAGAGGCTTGTACTGAATTGTTGCCGCCGAAGTATACATCGGCAACAATATTCGAGTTGATTGTCTCGCAGGCGCGGCGGCATAGATTGAGCGCTTCGCTTTGGCTATATTCGTCCCAATTGTCGAAGTAAGTGTTTTCGCCCACTTTGACGATGTTGGCTACGCTCTTTACCTGTGCGCGAACTTCGATATTGCCCATGATGTTGGCCGAAGCGGAACCGTTGGTAAACAGTGACGTATAGTCATCTTCATCGAGGTTGTCGATAACGTCGGGGTTGAGCATGTTGCGGCCGTTGATAGTGGCGGTAGATGTCAGTATCGTGCGGCCGTTTACGCTGAGTGCCTGGCTTTCGGATAGCTGGCTGTCGCTGCCGCGGCTTTCCGCTTTTACGCCGAGGTTCGCCACGGTGCCGTTAACGCTCACGAAATACGAGTGGCCCGACATGTTGAGTTCGTTTACCACGGCGATATTGGCGTGTACTGTCGAGCCTTCAGTGAGAGTGATGTTTACGTTGCGGGGGATGTGTACGCGGATAGTTTCGTCGTATTCATCATCGTAGTCTTCGATTACGGCGCTGTTGCCGGAAGCGCTGACTTTTAGTTCGCAGTTGCCTGAGGGGCCGCGGAAGCGGAATATAATGTCGTTGCTGCCGGAAGTTTTTTCCCATGCGTAGCGGCCGGGTTCGTATACGCCGGTGAAGTCAGAGAATTTGATGTCGTATTCGTAGCTTGCGCGCGAAAGGGGATTGAAAGTGTGTGTGCGCACGGCAGCGGCGAGAGCCTGTGTGAAGTTCTTGGGCGAGAGTGCGTAGTCTTCGCTGTCGCCGAGGTCGGGGAAGTCGAGGTCGCCGTAGTTCTCAGCTACAAAGTCGGCGAGGTTGACGATAGCTTCTTGGTCGCGGGCGTCGAACAGACCTATAAAATCGATAGCGGTGTCCTCTACATATTCTTTGGCATCTTCGGCCGAAAGGACTCCTTCTACGGGGTCGGGGGAGGGGATTGGGTCGGGAGGAGTGATGCCGCCGTTGTCATCGTCGTCGCCTCCGCAGGCGCTTAAAGCGCACATTGTTACAGCTGCTGCGAACGCATAAGCTGTTGTCTTGAATAATTTCATAAGATTATTATTGATGGTTGGTTATATTAAAAGAAGCTATTGGGGGGGGCAAGTGTAGTCTTGCCGTGATTGTCATAATTTGCTCGCAAAATTAGTGCATATTATCGAGCCGAACAAATTTTTAACACATGGAGGCAGTGCAGTATAGGCCTGCAGTTTGTAGAATATTACTTTTCACGGATACGTTTCCGATTTGTATGGTGGATTTTTTTTATGAATTGTTAGCTTTTTCAGCCAAAAATCGCTACCTTTGCAACGCGATTGTGAGTGCGCTTTTTCGGTTGCTAATCCGCTGAAAGCTTTTAAGCTTCTTGTAGTCAGCACATTCTCTCTACAGATAGCGCATGCGCGCTGTTCGTTTTACAGGTCAGATGAAAATATAATAAACTATAATATGATATCATCAGCCATTTTTGGAATTGAGAACAACGGTCTGCTGGGTATTACCGCTCTGCTGACCGGCGCGGCTCTGGTGTTCTTGGCTCTTTGGATTGCCAAGCTTATTTCGCCACGGTCGTTCAACCCTCAGAAGGGTGAGGCTTACGAGTGCGGTATCCCCACACGCGGCGAAAGTATGTCGCAGTTTAAGGTGGGATATTATCTCTTTGCGATTTTGTTCCTCATGTTCGATGTCGAGACTGTATTCCTCTTCCCCTGGGCAGTGCGCATGCGCGAGCTCGGCGTCGATGGTTTGCTATGTATTGCCGTATTCTTCGGTATCTTGGTGCTGGGTCTTGTCTATGCCTGGCGGAAAGGAGCTCTTGAATGGAAGTAACAACAAAAAGCATGCCCTACGAGGCGTGGAAAGACAATGAATATATCGAAAAGCTCGTAAACGAGCTTCGTGAAAGCGGCACCAATATAGTGGTAGGTTCGTTGGATAAACTTATCAATTGGGGTCGCTCTAATTCTATATGGCCTCTTACCTTCGCCACAAGCTGCTGCGGTATCGAATTTGTGTCGCTTGGTGCTGCCCGATTTGATATGGCCCGCTTCGGCTGGGAGGTGGCCCGCTCGTCACCCCGTCAGGCCGACTTCATGATGGTGGCCGGTACTATCGTAAACCGCATGGTGCCCGTGTTCCGCCGCCTCTATGACCAGCTCGCCGAGCCGAAGTACGTCATTGCGTGCGGTTCGTGCGCAATTTCCGGCGGCCCTTTCCGCAAGAGCTATCACGTTGCAAAAGGTATCGAGGATATCGTGCCTGTCGACGTGTTTGTTCCCGGTTGCCCGCCCCGTCCTGAGGCTATGATTTACGGCATCATGCAGCTCTCGCGCAAAATTAAGGTAGAGCGTTTCTTCGGTGGCGTAAACCGCCAGGAGAAACAAAAGGAATTTTTAGCAGCACACCCCGTAGAGGGAGTTGAAGATTAAACCTATACCCACATTTCCTGCTATATGGCTAATATCACCGACAAGATAAGCAAGCTCTTCCCTCAGGCTGTCATCGAGGGAGACACTAACCCCGTGGTGACCATCTCCAACGAGCAGTGGCACGACCTCGCTCTCGCTCTTCGCGACGACGCCGACCTCAAGATGGATTACCTGGTGACTATCGTGGGTATGGACTGGACCGAGAACCTCGGCTGTATCTATTACCTCATGTCTACCACCTATAATAATATAATAGGTGTGAAGGTGCTCGCACAGGGCGACCGCGCTATGCCTTACATCGCTTCAGTTGCCGATGTGTGGAATGTTGCCGTTACGTACGAACGCGAGGTCTACGACTTCTTCGGCATCGTGTTTATCGGCAATCCCGACATGCGTCGCCTTTTCCTCAATATCGACTGGGTGGGCTATCCTCTGCGCAAAGACTACGACGAAAATCCCGCGCTTAACCCTATAAGCACCGAAAGCGAGCGTCAGACCGACTTTACCGACGTGTATACTCTCGTTGACGGCAAGGTGGAGAAGCATCAGGAGCGCATCTTCGAGAAAGAAGACTTTGTAGTCAACATCGGCCCGCAGCACCCCGCAACACACGGTGTGCTCCGTTTCCGCACCGCTGTCGACGGTGAGACTATCAAGAAAATCGACGTTTATTGCGGTTATATTCACCGCGGCATCGAGAAGTTGTGCGAGTCGCTTTCGTATCCGCAGACTCTCCATTTCATGGACCGTATGGACTATTTCTCGGCCCACAACTACCACCATGCACTCTGCATGCTCTATGAGAAAGCTGCCGGCATAGAAATCAGCCGCCGTGCGCAGGTAATACGCGTGCTTATGGACGAGCTTTCGCGTATCGCGTCGCACTGTCTCTTCATCGGCACTTACTGCATGGACCTCGGTGCCACTACCATGCTCTTCTACACACTCCGTGTGCGCGAACAGATACTCGACATCATGGAGAAGACCTGCGGCGCCCGCATGACATTCAACTACGATTGCATCGGCGGCGTTATGCAAGACCTCGCATCCGATTTTGTTGAGGACGTGAAGGCTCTTCTTTCCGTTCTTCCCAAAAACATCAAGGAGTACAACGAGGTATTCACAGGCAACGTCATAGCACGCAACCGTATGGAAGGTGTCGGCGTACTCTCTCGCGAGGACGCTATCGCATACGGCATCACCGGCCCCTCCGGTCGCGCTTCCGGCTGGGCCTGCGATATGCGTAAGCTTCAGCCCTACAGCATATATGCCGAGCTCGACTTCGAGGAAGTTGTGGCTACCGAAGGCGACTCCATGGCACGCTTCAAGTGCCGTCTCCGCGAAATCGAGGAATCGGCTAAAATCATCAGCCAGCTCATCGACAATATTCCCGACGGCGAATACTGCGTAAAGGTGCCCAAGCTCATCAAGCTCCCCGCCGGCTCGTGGTTCCAGGTAACGGAAGGCTGCCGCGGCGCATTCGGTCTTTATCTCGAGAGCGACGGCTCTGCCAAGCCCTACCGCCTCAAAGTCGCACCTCCCTGTCTTCCCCAGGCTTGTGTGGTCGACCACATCACCCGCGGCCAGAAGATTGCCGACCTTATCACTATCGGCGGTTCGCTCGACTATATCGTCCCCGACATCGACCGTTAAGCCATCTTCCGCATTAAGTCACAGCATATCAGAAATCAATAAAGCATCATGCAAGATTTTTCTTTCATCACCACGTGGATTGACAACTCACTCCGCTCACTCATGCCCGGATGGCTCACCGTCACCGTCGAATGTCTGCTCATCGGCGTGGGCCTGCTGCTGGTATACGCCTTGCTCGCTCTTTTCTATATATATTACGAGCGTAAGCTCTGCGCCGCATTCCAGTGCCGTCTCGGCCCGAACCGCGTAGGCCCCTGGGGTCTCCTCCAGTCGTTTGCCGATATGTTCAAGATGCTCATCAAAGAGATTATCCACCTCAACCATATCGACCGCTTCCTCTTCGCGCTGGCTCCCTATCTCGTAATCATCGCCTCGATGCTTGCGTTTGCCTGCCTTCCCTGGGGTAACGGTATTCAGGTCATCGACTTCAATATCGGCATCTTCTTCCTGATTGCCGTATCGTCGATAGGCGTGCTCGGCATCCTGCTTGCAGGCTGGTCGTCGAACAACAAGTTCACTCTCATCGGTTCGCTCCGCTCGGGCGCGCAGATGGTGAGCTACGAACTCTCTATCGGCTTGTCGGTCATCACTATGGTTTGCCTTGCCGGCACTATGTCGGTCGAAGGTATCGTAGCCGAGCAGCAAGACCTTTGGTTTATTTTCAAAGGACATGTCCCCGCTATCATAGCATTTGTTATTTACCTTATCGCCGGTACTGCCGAGACCAACCGCGGCCCGTTCGACCTTCCTGAGGCTGAATCGGAGCTTACCGCCGGTTATCATACCGAATATTCGGGTATGCACTTCGGCTTCTTCTACCTCGCCGAGTACCTCAACCTCTTCATCGTATCCGGTGTTGCCGCCCTTCTGTTCTTCGGCGGCTGGATGCCCCTCCATATCCCCGGCTGGGACGGTTTCAACCACATCATGGACTATATCCCCTCTGTTGTATGGTTTATCGGTAAGGCTATCGTGCTTTCGTTCGTCATTATATGGTTCAAATGGACATTCCCCCGCCTGCGTATCGACCAGCTTCTGGCGCTCGAATGGAAGTATCTCCTCCCCATCAACCTTGTGAACCTCGTGCTGATGGTGCTTATCATCACCTTCAACTGGCACTTTTAATATTAGCAACCACTTCATCTTAAGATAACCACACCCACAATGAGCGATATCAAAGGCAAAATCGCACAGGTAATCGGCCCTGTTGTCGACGTCACTTTTGAAGGCGAAGGCAACAACATCATCCCCCCGATTTATACCGCGTTGAAAATCGACCGTGAAGACGGTACTGAACTAATCCTCGAAGTAGAGCAGCACATAGGCGAAGATACCGTGCGCTGTGTGGCTATGGAGAGTACCGACGGCTTGCGCCGCGGCCTTCCCGTCACCAACCTCGAGCGTCCTATCGCCGTTCCCACTGGCGAACAGGTTAAGGGCCGTCTGCTCAATGTTGTGGGCGAGGCTATCGACAAGCTTCCAGCCCTCAAGCGTGAGAACCTCCGCTCAATCCACCAGCCCGCTCCCGAGTTCGAAGACCTCACTATCGGTACCGAAATTCTCGCTACCGGCATCAAGGTAATTGACCTTCTCGAGCCTTATAGCAAGGGTGGTAAAATCGGTCTCTTCGGCGGTGCCGGTGTAGGTAAGACCGTGCTTATCATGGAACTTATCAACAATATCGCCAAGGGCCACGACGGCTTCTCCGTGTTCACCGGTGTGGGCGAGCGTACCCGTGAGGGTAACGACCTCCTCCGCGAAATGATTGAGAGCGGCGTTATGAAGTATGGCGAGAAATTCAAGGAAGGCATGGAAAAAGGCGAGTGGAACCTTGCCGACGTCGATGTTGACCAGCTCAAGGACTCGCAGGCAACGCTCGTGTTCGGCCAGATGAACGAGCCGCCGGGTGCGCGTCTGCGTGTGGCTCTCTCGGGTCTTACCGTAGCCGAGCAGTTCCGCGACCAGGGTGCCGGCGGTAAGGACGTACTTCTCTTTATCGACAACATCTTCCGCTTCACTCAGGCAGGTTCCGAGGTGTCGGCTCTTCTTGGCCGTATGCCTTCGGCTGTAGGTTATCAGCCTACTCTTGCTTCGGAAATGGGTGCTCTCCAGGAACGTATTACCTCTACCAAGAACGGTTCTATCACATCTGTACAGGCAATTTATGTGCCTGCCGATGACCTTACCGACCCCGCGCCTGCAACCACCTTCAGCTTCCTCGATGCCACAACGGTGCTCTCGCGTAAGATTGCGGAGCTTGGTATATATCCGGCTGTGGACCCCCTCGAGTCTACCTCTCGTATTCTCGACCCCAACATCATCGGTCAGGAACACTACGAGACTGCACAGGCTGTGAAGCAGCTTCTGCAGAAGTACAACGAGCTTCAGGATATTATCGCAATTCTCGGTGTAGACGAGCTCTCCGATGCCGACAAGCTGGTGGTGGCCCGTGCACGCCGTGCGCAGCGCTTCCTATCGCAGCCCTTCAATGTGGCCGAGCAGTTCACCGGCCTCCCCGGTGTAATGGTGCCTCTGAGTGAGACTATTCGTGGCTTCAAGATGATTCTCTCAGGCGAAATGGACGAGTATCCCGAACAGGCATTCCTCAACGTCGGTACTATCGACGACGCTATCGCGAAGGGCAAGAAGCTCCTCTCCGAAGTAAAATAAAGACAACAGGCTAATCGCACAAACCGTAAAATAATGACACTACGCATCATATCGGCACAGGAAATCCTCTACAGCGGAGAAGTTTCTTCCGTCACACTACCGGGCACACAAGGTGAGTTCACAGTGCTGCGCAACCACGCATCGCTGCTTGCCACTCTTTCGGCCGGCAATGTGAGGTACACCGATGCCGGAGGAGCCGAACAATCGACACACGTCTCCGGCGGAATTGTCGATGTAGACAGTAATGTTATTTCTGTGTGCGTATACTGATTATTGCCATGACCCGAATTAAAATCATACTCACGAGCCTGCTGCTTGCTTTTGCCGTGTCGATGGCTTCGGCCACTGCGCCGGAGGTCGCTGCCGCTGAGGCTGCCGCCGACAATGCTGAGAAGAAAATCAACCCCAAGAAGATTATCTTCGAGCATCTTCTCGACGGATACGGCTGGGAGGTTCCTTTCGACCACCACCACCGTATACCGCTGCCCGTAATAGTGCGTGCTTCCGACGGCTGGCACTGCTTTTCGTCGGCACATCTTGACCACGGTCACACCTATACCGACGGTGGCGCGACTTTCGTAATAGCCGGCCCGGAGAGCAAATTTGCGGGTAAGGTAGTGGAGCTTGACCGGGGGGAGGAAATCCGTCCTCTCGACATCTCTGTCACCAAGAACGTATGCGCATTGTTTATCACGGTGCTCCTTGTAAGCGGCATTATGCTGTGGCTTGCAGCCTTCCTGCGCAAGCATCCCTATAGGGCACCCCGCAAGGGCCTCGGTGCAGTGGAAGTTTGTGTCACCTTTGTCTACGACGGTGTTATAAAGCCTATCCTTGGCCCTCAGGCCAAGCGCTTTGCTCCATACCTGCTCACGGTGTTCTTCTTCATTCTTGTGATGAACCTGCTTGGTTTGGTGGTTATATTCCCCGGCGGTGCCAATCTTACAGGCAACATAGCCGTGACAATGGTTCTTGCCGTGTGCACATTCATCGCCACAAACTTCTTTGCCAACAAGCATTATTGGAAAGAAATTCTTTGGCCCGATGTACCGATGTGGCTCAAGTTCCCCCTGCCGATTATGCCCGTAATCGAGATTTTCGGCATGTTCACCAAGCCTGCGGCACTCACCGTGCGTCTGTTTGCAAATATGATGGGTGGCCACATGATTGTAATCACGCTCACGCTCCTCATATTCATATTCTCGGCCATGAGTCCCGTGGCCGGTGGCGCAACCACAGTGGTTTCGCTATTTTTCTCGATATTCATGCTGCTCATCGACGTGCTCGTGAGCTTCATTCAGGCGTATGTCTTCACTATGCTTTCTACAATCTTCATCGGCCTTGCCCACGAAGAAGAGCATGAGAAAGACGACCATGCGCATAAGCATGATATTGGTAAGGAAATCATCGATACCCTTGTATAATCCGATATTAATTACAATTAAATAAATACTAAAACAAACGACTATGTTAGGACTTTTAGCAGAAATCGCTCCCGTACTGGGACTCGGCGCCTCGTTTGGCGCAGCCATCGCAGCAATCGGTGCCGGCATCGGTATCGGTAAAATCGGTTCAGCCGCTATGGAGGCTATCGCCCGCCAGCCCGAGGCTTCCGGCGACATCCGAAGCAACATGATTGTGATTGCCGCCCTCGTGGAAGGTGTGGCTCTCTTCGCCGTTATTGTCTGCGCCCTTTCGCTCTTCCTCTAATAATCGACTCTTCCGCGCTGATTAAATGGAACTATTCACTCCCGATTTCGGCTTGATATTCTGGATGTTCGTAGCCTTCGGCGTCCTCTTCCTCATCCTGTGGAAGTTCGCCTGGCCTGCGATTATCAAGGGTGTCGACAGCCGTGCCGAACTCATCGACAAGGGTGTGGAATATGCCCAGGCGGCTAAAGAACAGCTTGACAACGCCCGCCAGGAAGCCGAATCGTATCTTAACGACGCCCGTCGCCAGCAGGCCGACATGCTCCGCGAAGCCGATAAGATGAAAACTCAAATCATCGAACAGGCTCGTGTGGCTGCCCAGGCCGAAGCTCAGAAGGTGATGGATAATGCTAAGCTTCAGATTCAGCAGCAGCAAAAAGAAGCTCGCCAACAATTCCGCAACCAAGTGAGCGACTTCGCCTTGCAGATTGCAGGCAAAATCGTGCACAATCAGATGCAGCAGGACGACGCCAGAGACCGTCTGGTCGACTCCATGCTCGATGAGATTGAAAAGAACAACTAATCTATGGACAAAGGTCTTATTCCCCGCCGATATGCCAAGGCCCTCTTTGAGGTGGCCGCTGAGCGTCGCGATGATGCGGCAGTGTACTCACTGATGCAGTCTCTGGCAGCATCGTTCGCCGCCGAACCTGCTCTTGCCACAACAGTGGCAAACCCTTTTGTGAAGGTCGACGACAAAATTGCGCTGCTTACACAGGCTGCCGGCGGCAAACTGGGTGCTGCCGATGCAACATATCAGGATTTCCTGAAGCTACTCGGTACGAACCGACGCCTCGACATGGCCTGGGATATCGCCCGCGCCTACATTGACCTCTATCGCTCGGCAAACAATATTTACCGTGTGATGGTGGAGAGTGCCGCACCGCTTTCCGACAAAGACCGCAAACGCCTCGAAGCAATCATTGCCGCCCACGTTGGAAAAGGCTCCATGGAATATGACTACCGCATCAATCCCGCCCTTATTGGCGGTTTTACCGTAACCGTCAACTCTGAGCGTCTTGATGCCTCTGTGGCAAATCAGCTCAAGCAGCTCCGGCTGCAGCTCATTGGTTGATTTTTTTCGGCATTTATATCCTTTTAATAAAACAGAAAGCTCACCCTCTTAAATGATAAATCCCAGCGAGATTTCAGAAGTATTGAAGCAACAGCTCGAGAATGTCAATTCAAAAGTGACATTCGAAGAGGTCGGCACCGTACTCGAAGTCGGAGACGGCGTTGCGCACGTCTATGGCCTCGACAAAGTTGGTGCCAACGAACTCGTGGAGTTCGAAAACGGCGTCAAAGGCGTAGCCATGAACCTCGAAGAGAGCAACGTCGGTGTCATCCTCCTCAACGACGTCGATAAAGTCACCGAGAATATGACAGTACGCCGAACCGGCGAAATCGCTTCCATTCCCGTTGGCGAAGGGCTGCTCGGACGCGTCATCAACATTCTGGGCGAGCCTATCGATGGCCGCGGCCCCGTTGGCGGCGACCTTATCCGCCTGCCCCTCGAGCGCAAAGCGCCCGGCGTTATTTACCGTCAGCCCGTCAAGCAGCCCCTCCAGACCGGTTTGAAGGCTATCGACTCTATGGTGCCTATAGGTCGTGGTCAGCGCGAGCTTATCATCGGCGACCGCCAGATTGGTAAGACCGCTATCGCCATCGACACTATCATCAACCAGCGCAAGAATTTCGAGGAAGGAAAGCCTGTGTACTGCATCTATGTGGCTATCGGTCAGAAAGCATCCTCGATTGCTGCTATTGTGGAGACACTCCGCCAGCACGGCGCCCTCGACTACACCGTAGTTGTGGCTGCTACTGCATCTGAGTCGGCCGCGATGCGCTACTTCGCTCCCTTTGCCGGCGTGGCTATCGGCGAGTACTTCCGCGACACCGGCCGCGATGCACTCATCGTATACGACGACCTTTCAAAGCAGGCCGTAGCATATCGTGAGGTGTCGCTCATCCTCAAGCGCCCCTCGGGCCGTGAGGCATACCCCGGCGATATTTTCTATCTACACTCGCGTCTGCTCGAGCGTGCTGCCAAAATCATCGACAACCAGGAAGTGGCTTCGCAGATGAACGACCTCCCCGCCGCACTCAAACCTCTCGTAAAGGCTGGCGGTTCGCTCACCGCGCTTCCTATTATCGAGACTCAGGCCGGCGACGTTTCGGCGTATATCCCCACCAACGTAATTTCTATTACCGACGGTCAGATATTCCTCGAGACTGCGCTCTTCAACCGCGGTATCCGTCCTGCTATCAATGTGGGTATATCGGTATCGCGTGTGGGCGGTAACGCACAGGTGAAGGCCATGAAGAAGGTGGCCGGTACCCTCAAAATCGACCAGGCGCAGTTCCGCGAGCTCGAGTCTTTCACCAAGTTCGGTGGCGATATGG
The DNA here is from genome assembly GCA_009775225.1 of Muribaculaceae bacterium. Lineage (GTDB taxonomy): Bacteria > Bacteroidota > Bacteroidia > Bacteroidales > Muribaculaceae > CAG-873. The sequence continues at coordinate 205,414 of VSPE01000001.1, forward strand.
ATGCCGTGACAGCGCGTGTTATTGACAAGGGGCAGAAGAACGAGCGCCTCCTTATCCAGCCCCAGTACCACCCCATGCCTGTGGAAGAGGAAATCGCAATTATCTATTGCGGTGTGAACGGACTCCTCGAGAACGTGCCTCTCACCGATGTGGCCGAGTTCGAGAAGCAGTACCTCCAGCTCCTTCAGGCCAAGCATGCCGACGATGTGCTTGCTCCTCTCGCCAATGGCCAGCTCACCGACGATGTCGCAGCCAAGCTCACTGCCGCTGCAAACGACGTCGCCGCACGTTTTGCTAAACAGTAAACTATTGAACCTAATAAACAACCAATCAGTCACCGTTAAATGGCAACATTACGCGAACTTAAAGGACGCATAGGCTCCGTAGCCTCTTCCGAGAAGATTACTGGAGCCATGAAAATGATTTCGTCGGCAAAGATGCACAAGGCCGAAGGCGTGCTGCGCCGCTTGCAGCCCTTCCGCAAGTGTGTCGAGACGGTGATTGGCAACCTGCTATCGTCCGACGCCGCCGTCAGCTCTCCGCTGACGGCGAAGCGTCCGGTCGTCGCCAAAGCCGCCATTATAGTACTTGGTAGCGACGACGGCCTCTGTGGCGCCTACAACGTCAACATCTTCAAAGGTCTTCTCGAAACTCTTGCCCGCATGCGGCAGGAGGCCGGCCCTGAAGTACGCGTCGAAATCGTGCCTGTAGGCCGCAAGATGCGTCGCGCCGTCGAGAAAATCGCTACAACCGACCCCTATCTGACCCTCGCCGATGTGCCTGAGGTCGACTCCAAGAGCGACGGCGACAGCGTAAAAGCCTTTGCCCGCTCTTTTGAGACACGCTTCCTGACCGGCGAACTCGACATGGTAGTGCTGCAATACATGCACTTCGTTTCGGCTGGTCGACAGCGTATAGTAGCCGACAACTACCTCCCTGTGTCGTACGACACCATCACAGCCGGTGCGTCGAAAGCCGAAGGGCGTCCTTACCTCTTCGAGCCTGATGCTGCCACGATTTTCGGCACCGTCCTCCCCATGTATCTCTTATCAGTGATGCAGGAAGCTTTCGCCGAAAACCGCGCCAGCGAGCAGGCCGCTCGCGTAATGGCTATGCAGAGCGCGAACGACAACGCTCAGAAGCTACTTGAGCAACTCCAGCTTGAATATAACAAACTGCGCCAGCAGGGTATCACCACCGAGCTGCTCGACATTGTCGGCGGCCAGGCCCGCGACTGACGCCGTTGCAGCATAGAAAACAATAAAATCGTATCACTCAATCGAAAATTAAATTCATGGGTAGCGTAAAAGAATATTTTTCATCGTTAGGCACCGGTATCGCAAGCCTCGTGAAAGGCATGAAAGTGACCGGTAAGGAATTTATCACTCCGAAAATCACGGAGTGCTATCCCGAAAACCGCCTCACGCACCACCCCGCAGCACGCTTCCGCGCCGAACTCAAGTTCCTCTACGACAACGACGGAAACCATAAGTGCATAGCGTGCGGAAACTGCGAGCGCAACTGCCCCAACGGTACTATCTCTATCGAAAGCAAGATGGTAACCACCATGCAGGGCACCAAGAAGAAAAAGCTCGTCAACTACTTCTATGACCTCGGAAGCTGCACTTTCTGCCAGCTCTGTGTGACCAGTTGCCCCACCGGCGCCATCGAGTTCGACAACGACTTCGAGCAGGCTGTCTTTACCCGAGACAAGCTCGTAAAGAAGCTAAATCACCTGCCAGAGAAAGAAGAGCCGGAACCCACTCCCGAGCAGCTCGCCGCAATCGAAGCCGAAAAGCAGGCCAAGATAGCTGCCGCGAAGGCTGCCGCAGAGGCAAAGAAGGCTGCTGCAGCGCCCGAAGCTCCCAAAGCAGATACTCAGGAAAATAAATAAACCAATATATGGAATCAGTAGGAAGTTTAATCATGTATTTTATCGTCGCTCTGTCGATGATAGTCTTCTCTGTGATGGCCGTAACGACCCGCAAAATCCTGCGCGCCGCCACATACCTGCTGTTCACCCTCTTTGCCGCTGCCGTGGTATATTTCATGCTCGACTATGAGTTTCTCGGCGCTGTGCAGATTGCGGTGTATGCAGGCGGTATTGTGGTACTGTTCGTATTCGCCATCCTTCTTACGAGCCGCCCCGGCGACAACTCGGAGCGCCTGACTTCAAAGTCGCGCGTGCTCGGTGCTATTGCCTCTGTAGCTACACTCGTTGTAGCAGGCTATGCACTCGTGAGCCGCTGCTCTGTGGCTTTCGCCTCTAAACCCGACATGGAAGCCCCCGATATGCAGTCGGTGGGTACAGCCCTGTTAGGCTCGGGTGCCGGACAGTACATCCTCCCCTTCGAGGCTGTCAGCGTACTGTTGCTCGCATGTATAATCGGTGGTGTTGTAATTGCCCGTAAACGTTGATTGCTATGGAAATAACAGCTATATATTACTTAGTGCCCGCACTGATTATGTTCTGCTGCGGTGTTTACGGTTTTATCACCCGCAAGAATATGATTGCGATGCTGGTGTCGCTCGAGCTTATGCTCAACGCTGTCGACATCAACTTTGTGGTGTTCAACCGCTTCCTCTATCCAGAGCAAATGGAGGGTATGTTCTTCACTCTCTTTGCAATAGCCATAGCCGCAGCCGAGACTGCACTCGCTATCGCTATCATTATCAACATCTTCAGAGCCGCCAAGAACATCGACGTGCGCTCGCTTAACGAAATGAAATTCTAAGCGCTATGGATATCACTATTCCTGTTCTGATACTTGCCATTCCGCTGTTTATGTTCATCTTCCTCGGCCTATGCGGCATGAAGATGAGCCATAAGCTTGCCGGTACTCTCGGCACCCTCGGCATGGGCACAGTCCTGGTGCTGTCGTATTTCACCGCTTTTACATATTTCTTCAGCGGTGCTCCCGAATTTGTCAATGCTGCCGGCGAACGCCTCCAGTACATGGTTTTCGACCAGACCTGGCTCCAGTTCACCGAAAAGCTCGTCATTAAGCTCGGTTTCCTGCTCGACCCCATTTCTGCCATGATGCTGGTGGTCATAACCACTATCTCCTTCATGGTGCATCTCTATTCCATGGGGTATATGCGCGACCACCACGGCGTGTATGAGCACGGCTTCCAGCGCTTCTATGCCTTCCTTTCGCTCTTCAGCTTCTCGATGCTCGGCCTCGTTGTCGCTCCCAACATCTTCCAGATGTATATCTTTTGGGAGCTTGTGGGCGCCTCGTCCTACCTGCTCATCGGCTTCTACTACACCAAGCCCTCGGCGGTATCTGCTTCGAAGAAGGCATTTATCGTAACCCGCTTCGCCGACCTCGGCTTCCTCGTCGGTATCCTCGTGCTTTCGTTCTACGCAGGCACATTCAACTTCACTGAGCTTACGTCAATCCCCGTTGAAGGCATCGCCGACACCTATCAGGTAAGCCTCTCTACCTCGGAGTCTGTTCTCGGTATCTTCCAGAACTCGGCAGCGCCGATGTTCATGGGCGCCTCAGTGCTCACATGGGCTCTCGTGCTCATCTTCATGGGCGGCATGGGTAAATCGGCCATGATGCCTCTCCACATCTGGCTCCCCGACGCAATGGAAGGCCCCACCCCCGTATCTGCCCTCATCCACGCCGCTACAATGGTTGTGGCAGGTGTATATCTGGTGGCTCGCCTCTTCCCCCTCTATCTTATGGAAGAGACTTCGCTCGTCATCATCACTGTGGTTGGCGCGCTCACAGCCTTCTACGCCGCTATGGTAGCCTGTGTGCAGGTCGACATCAAGCGCGTCCTCGCTTTCTCTACTATCTCGCAGATTGCCTTCATGATGGTATCGCTCGGTGTGGCTCGTCCCGAGTTCCACCACGGACTCGGCTACATGGCCTCGATGTTCCACCTCTTCACACACGCCATGTTCAAGGCTCTGCTCTTCCTTGGCGCAGGTGCTCTCATCCATGCTATCGGCTCGAACGACTACACTGCCATGCATGGCCTCCGCAAGCACATGCCTATAACTCACATCACATTCCTTATAGGCTGTCTTGCCATTGCAGGTATCATTCCCTTCTCGGGTTTCTTCTCTAAGGACGAAATCCTCAGCAGCTGCCTCGGCTATGACTGGATGGCATACCTCTGGATGTCGCTTGTAGCCGGTATGACCGCGTTCTACATGTTCCGTCTCTACTACCTCATCTTCTGGTGGAAAGAACATAAGACTCCCGAAGGTCACCACGCTCCCCACGACCAGCCCTGGACTATGAGCCTCCCCCTCGTCATCCTCGCGGCAGTATCGTGCGTTGCCGGCTTCATTCCTTTCGGTAACCTCGTTACATGGAACGGTCACCCCTACGACTTCATGGCTCACTTTGATTGGAGCGTAGCGGCTGTCAGCCTCGCTGTAGCTCTCGCCGGCATCGGCCTCGCAACCGTGATGTACCGCAAGGAAAACTCTCTCCCCGAGAAGTTCCGCAAAGCAGTTCCCGCCCTCTGGAACTGGTGCTACCACCGCTTCTACTGGGACGAACTCTACATCTTCATCACCCATAAGATTATTTTCGGCTGCATCTGCCGTCCTCTCGCTTGGTTCGACCGTCATATCATCGACGGTACTATGGACGCCTTCGCTACTATCACAAACAAGGCTTCCGACGCAATCAAGCCTCTCCAGTCCGGCCAGATTCAGATGTATGTATGGTATTACCTCATCGGCGTTCTCGCCCTCGGCACTATCACCGTACTCTGCCTGATTTAATCATACACTACCGGTACAAAACACAACTTAATCAGTAAATCACGATGTTTTCAAATATCTTAATATACTTTGTAGTCATCCCGCTGCTCATGCTTGCGGGAGTGGGGCTGTGCCGCAACGTACGTCAGATACGTGCCGTCGCTGTGGTCGGTTCTACTGCGCTCATTGCTCTGTCGGTAGTGCTCCTGCTCCAGTACCTCGACCTCCGACAGGCCGGTGAAGCCGGTCCGATGCTCTTCTGCGACTCGTGGTCGTGGTTCGCACCCCTCAACATCAACCTCGCGGTAGGTGTCGACGGCATCTCGATTGCCATGATACTCCTGTCGTCGGTAATCCTTTTCACCGGCTCTTTTGCCTCATGGACTATCGCTCAGCCCAAGGAATTCTTCCTCTGGCTCATCCTCCTCTCTACTGGTGTGTTCGGCTTCTTTATCTCTGTCGACCTCTTCACTATGTTCATGTTCTATGAGGTTGCGCTTATCCCCATGTACCTCCTCATCGGTGTATGGGGTTCGGGCCGCAAGAACTACTCGGCCATGAAACTTACCCTTATGCTCATGGGCGGTTCCGCATTCCTTATGCTCGGCCTCATCGGCATCTACTATCACTCGGCTCCCGCCGGACAACCCCTTACCTGGAACATCCTCGAGATTGCCTCGCATAACGCAATACCTCACGGCTGGCAGAACTTCCTCTTCCCCATGACATTCGTAGGCTTCGGCGTTCTCGGCGCAATGTTCCCCTTCCACACCTGGAGTCCCGACGGCCACGCTTCGGCCCCTACAGCCGTGTCGATGCTCCACGCAGGCGTTCTCATGAAGCTCGGTGGCTACGGATGCTTCCGTGTGGCAATCTACCTCATGCCTCAGGCTGCTCACGAACTCGCATGGATATTCCTTATCCTCACAGGAGTCTCGGTTGTATACGGTGCCTTCTGCGCATGCGTCAAGACCGACCTCAAGTACATCAACGCCTATTCTTCGGTGTCGCACTGCGGCCTTGTGCTCTTTGCAATCCTCATGCTTAACACCACTGCAATGACAGGCGCTATCATGCAGATGCTCTCGCACGGCCTAATGACAGCCCTCTTCTTCGCCCTCATCGGTATGATTTACGGTCGTACACACACCCGCGAAATCACTCAGATGGGTGGTATGATGCAAATCATGCCTTACCTCTCGGTATGCTACGTCATTGCCGGTATGGCATCGCTCGGTCTCCCCGGCCTCAGCGGTTTTGTGGCTGAGATGACTATCTTTGTCGGCTCGTTCAAGGCCGGTATGGCCGACTTCCTCTCGGGTGCCGGTTCGCTCCGCCTCGTGTTCACAATCATAGCCTGCTGCTCGATTGTAATCACAGCGGTCTACATCCTCCGTGTTGTAGGCAAGCTCCTCTTCGGCCCCGTGCACGACGACCACCACCGCACTCTTACCGATGCCACATGGTGGGAACGCTTCTCCACAGCAGCCCTCATCGTGTGCGTGGCTGCTATCGGTTGCTTCCCCAACTTCTTTGTAAACTTGATTAAAACAACCTTCAGCCCCGAAATTTTCGCGGCGCTCGGTATGTAAACCCTATCAGGAATAAACGCAATGGATTACTCACAGTTTTTAGCAATGAAGCAAGAAATCGCCATTCTGGTGGTTTTCCTGCTGGTATTCCTCTACGATACCTTCATGCCGAAGTCCGCTCAGAAAGGGCTCCCCGTATTTGCGATAGTGATCACCTTGCTCGCCACCGCAGCCGGCTTCTGCAGCCACTGCCTCGGCACTGCATCGAACACTGTAGCATTTGCCGGCATGTATGAGACATCGCCCGTCATCGCTGCAATCAAAGGCATCCTCAATGTAGGTGTCGTTATCGTGCTCATCCAGAGCATCCGCTGGGCCAACAGCGAGAATATGCTCATGCGCCGCGGCGAGTTCTACGAGCTGCTCCTTGTCACTCTCTTCGGCATGTACCTCATGATTTCGGCTCGTCACTTCCTTCTCTTCGTTATCGGTCTTGAAAGCGCCTCGCTGCCCCTCGCCGCAATGGTCGCCCTCGACAAAAACCGCTACGAGAGCCACGAAGCTGCCGTCAAGTACATCCTCACAGCCGTATTCTCTTCGGCTATCTTCATGATGGGACTCTCGTTTATTTACGGCCTTACCGGCTCTCTCTACTTCGAGAACATCTACTTCGCTCTCTCCGGCGGCCTCAACACCATGCTCATCATCGCTGTGGCATTCGTGATTTCCGGCATCGGCTTCAAGCTTTCGCTCGTGCCCTTCCATCTTTGGACTGCCGACGTGTATCAGGGCGCTCCCACATCTGTAACATCCTACCTCTCGGTTATCTCCAAGGGTGCAGCCGCCTTCGCCTTCCTTGTTGTCATGGCGCAGGTGTTCGGCTCTGTATATAGCCAGGTATGGGAGTGGATGCTCTATGCGCTCATCATCCTCACAATTACCATTGGCAACCTCTTTGCTATCCGCCAGCGCAACATGAAGCGCTTCCTCGCCTTCTCGTCTATCTCGCAGGCCGGCTACATTATGCTCGGTGTCATCGCCTTCAACGTTATGGGTGTCGCCGCTCTCATGTACTACATCCTTGTGTACATCTTCTCGAACCTCGCTGCCTTTGGTGTGATTGGCGCTATCGAGAATGCGACAGGACGTGTGTCGATGAACGACTATCGTGGCCTCTACCGCACCAACCCGCGTCTCTCCTTCTGCATGATGCTTGCCATGTTCTCGCTCGCAGGTATACCTCCATTTGCCGGCTTCTTCTCGAAGTTCTTCATCTTCACTTCGGCAATCAATCAGGGTTCGGTAGCTATCTACGTGCTTGTCCTCATCGCCCTCATCAACACTATCATCTCTCTCTACTACTACCTCCTTGTGGTGAAGGCAATGTTCATCAGCGAGGACGAGTGTGTTATTGCAAACTTCCGTTCCGCTTTCAGCGAGCGTCTCGGCCTTTGGATTACAGTGGCCGGCATCATCGCCCTTGGTATCGTAAGCTTCTTCTACAGCACCCTCCTCGAGCTTACTGCTACAAGCAGCCTCAACATGTATTTCATCGGCTAATCACATCTGCCGTCACATTATCAGTCGCCGCTGCGGGTTCGCTCCCGTGGCGGCGTTTTTTTGTGTACATTTTGGCTCCGGTCGCCATTGAAATAAAAATGAAAAATATTTATCAGGCGCGACTTCGGGGCGGGGTAGGACGTGCTGATTTTCTATCTGTATCTAATTGGTTGAAAACAAGGAAGTGAGCGCCTGCTTTTGGTGCTTATTGTAATTTTTCTCAAAAAAAGTGCTTGAAAAATTTGGCGGAATGTAAACTTATACGTAACTTTGCACCGCAAAAGCCCGGAGGGGCTTACGAAAAATTGCGAAAATAGCTCAGTTGGTAGAGCACGACCTTGCCAAGGTCGGGGTCGCGGGTTCGAGTCCCGTTTTTCGCTCAAAAGCTTTTTAGCTTCCCTCAGTGCCTATGGCGCTTCCCCATGTCCGGGTGGTGGAATTGGTAGACACGCTACTTTGAGGGGGTAGTGGGCGAAAGCCTGTGTGAGTTCGAATCTCATCTCGGACACTTTAAGCCGCAAGCATCTAAGAAATGCTTGCGGCCTTTTGTTTTTTTATTCTAATAGCGATTATTGTAGTATGACCGAAAACTCTCGCGTGGCATATCTTGATACGGGCAAAGGAATTGCCATGTTTCTTATAGTGTTGCTGCACCTTGTGCCCGGCTTGTATTCTGTGCTGTCGTACCTCTCTTTGTATAGCGTGTGCTACTTCTTTATGGTGTCGGGCATGCTCTATAAGGAGTATGGTAGTCCGCGAGCCTTTGTGCTTCGCAAAGTAAACACACTTGCAGTTCCGTTTGTCGGCTGGTATTGTATTGGCTATCTTGTGCATCTTGTAGGTCGCATTGTTGCCGGAATGGAATTGGAGCCCGACTTCGGTATATTCAAGATTTTCCACACCAACGAGATTTTCAACCTTCCGGCCTGGTTTATTCTCAGTCTTTTCTGGTGTCAGCTCCTCTTCTATGCCGTGCGCCGTATTCTTCGCAATGCTTTTGCGGTTGCTCTGGGAGTTCTTGTGCTTGCGTCGGTTGGCATTGCTATGTCACGTTACGGAGTGAATAACTTTCTCTATATCGGCAGCAGCCTATCTTGCCTGCCATTCTTCTTCCTCGGGCGGCTCCTTGCCGGTTGTGGCTTCTCTCCTGGTGTATCGCCGTCTCGACGCGTGGCTCTTGCCGGTCTTGCCGTCGCTGTAGGAGCGTTTGTGCTGATGGCATGCCTGTTTGATGCCGCTCCCGACTTCTCATGCTATCGCAACGAGCTTTCTGTAGGCTCTATGTGGCAGTATTATCTCTGCGCAATCGCTTTTATTGTGGCGCTGCTGTCGTTCTGCTGTCTTGTCGGCCGGCTTCCCTTGTTTACATGGCTGGGCCGCAACTCGCTCGTCGCACTTGTTGCTCATCTACAGCCCTCAGTTGTGGTGTCCTTATTGCTTGCATCTGTGTTTGTCGGTGCTGATGAAGTGTTTGTGATACCCTTCCTCACGTTTGCGGTGGTAATGGCGCTGATGCCACTCATTGTAGCGCTGTCAAAGCGCTTCCTTCCGTGTATCTCGGGGTATAGGGACTTGATTAGCTGAAGATTCAATAACGAAGTGCAAAAAGCACCGTTCTGAATAGGCCCATATTTTTTGAGACTCGAGACTTAATGGC
>VSPE01000010.1 GCA_009775225.1 Muribaculaceae bacterium
TATCGTCGGCTTCTTAAGTTGTGTATAAGAGAGAGCTTCAGATACAGAAGACGGGGTGTAGACGATGGTGGGCTCTTTCTGCAGGAAGGTAGAAGTCAACATGAAGAAAGTAAGCAAAAGAACAGTCACGTCGCTCATCGCGGTCATGTCGATGAGTGTACTTTTCTTTTTGATTTTTACTTTTCCCATATTTACCTGTTTTTGAGAGTTGTGTTATTAAAAAACGGATAAACAGGGATTAGTGGGTAGCTGCAAATGTCTGCACGATAGAGAAACCGATTTCGTCGATAGCGTAGGTGAGGTTATCGATTTTGTTGGTGTAGTAGTTGTAGAAGATTACAGCGAATGCACCGGTTGCGATACCGAAGGCGGTGTTGATAAGAGCCTCGGAGATACCGGTCGAGAGTTCGGTCGAGTCGGGAGCACCGGACTGCGAAAGAGCCTGGAACGACTTAATCATACCCATTACAGTACCGAGAAGACCCACGAGAGTACCGAGGGTGGTCATGGTAGCGATGATGGGGAGGTTCTGCTGGAGGGTAGGCATTTCGAGAGCGGTTGCTTCTTCTACCTGCTTCTGGAGGTTAGCGATTTTCTGCTCTTTCGAGAGGACGGTGTTCTTGTCCATTTCTTCGTAGCGGAGGAGTGCAGAGTCAACAACAGCGGCTACAGAACCTTTCTGCTTGGCGCAGAGGGCGCGAGCGCCGGCGATGTCGTTCTTTTCGAGGCATTTCTTAACGTTGGCTACGAATGTGGCGATGTTGCCTTTGCCTTTGGCTGCCGAGAGGGCGATGCCGCGTTCTACAGCGAGAACGATAACGGTGAGGAAGAGGGTTTGAAGTACAGGTACGATGAAACCGCCTTTGTATACGGTGCCCCAAAGGTTCTGGGGATGGCCGTCTTCGTCGAAGTGCATGTCGTTACCGAACCAGAAGATGAAGAGGCATACGGCGATAATCGCGCAAATCACGATTACCCATGAGGCATTTTTGATGCCGGGAGTACTTTTTTTAGCGCTGGCCTTGGCCTGAGCATTGGGCTTTTGAGCTTCCATAGTGTTGTTTTGTAATACTGAAAATAGATTAAATATTAATTATGATTGATATTTTGTTTCGGGTACTTGCAGGGGGTACTGTCTTAAAACTATAACGGGGACTGTATGATCTGCGTATGTTTTATGTCTGATTTTGGTATAAATTAAGGAATATTGCTGCCCGTGACGGGCAAACGATATCGCAAAATTAGCAAGTTGTTTTTAACCTGCAAAATATTTAAGCCTGTTTTTTAGCATATTGCCCGCATACTTAATCATATTTGATTGATTGGGTCTTATTTTGGGTTAAAGTATGCTAAGATGTGCAAAATAAGAGTAAACGCGCGGTCAGTCAAGGGTGTCGAAGGTGTGTTTTCGCCTGAGATAGTAGCTGCTCAGGATGTCGATATCGCTTCCCGGTGCGCTTCCGAGCAGGTTTCGGGCTGGATTGGTGTCGTAGTTTTTTCGCATAGCGGCGAAGTCGCGGTGCGCGCGCCATATTGCTACGGCGTTGGCGAAGTCGAGTGTAAGTATGTATCTGGCCCATGCTACGGTGTCGAGCAGGCGCCGGCGCAGCAGAATGCCGCGCCGCACGTCTTTGGGTAGGTTTTTGTGCAGCATCAGCAGATTGTTGCGGAAGTTCAGGTATGTCTTGCGTGGGTTCTCGGCCGGAAGTGAGCCTCCACCGAGGTGGTACACCTTTGCCCCGGGCACTGCCGCGCATAGGTATCCGGCCAGCTGAAGGCGCCAGCAAAGGTCTATTTCTTCCATGTGCGCGAAGAATGTGGGGTCGAGTCCGCCGGCCTCCGTGTATAGCTCACGGCGTATCATCAGGCAGGCCCCCGAGGCCCAGAATATGTATGCCTCGTTGTCGTACTGCCCGCGGTCTTTCTCGCAGGTGGCGAAGATACGGCCGCGGCAGTAGGGATAGCCGTTGCGGTCTATGTAGCCGCCTGCGGCACCTGCATATTCGAAGGTGTCGGGCTGACGGTACGACAGTATTTTTGGCTGGCAGGCACCCGCTTCGGGATGCTCCTCCATGTATTTCAGCATAGTAGAGTCCCAGCCTTTCGAGGTGGCCGCGTCGGAGTTCAGGAGTACGGCATATCGGTAGCTATTGTCGAGAGCCGCGATGGCGCGGTTATAGCCTTCGGCAAAGCCGTAGTTGCTGCCGAGGGCCATTACTTCCACTCTTTCGGGGAATGTCTGCCGTACATAGTTGAGAGAGTCGTCGGTGCTGCCGTTGTCGGCCACTATGATACGCGAGATGCGGCTGTCGGTTGTGGCGACAACTTGCGGGAGGTACTCGCGCAGGAGGTGCGCGCCGTTCCAGTTGAGTATGACGACTGCTATGAGGGGAGTTGTACGGGGTATTTCCATCGGTTGTGAGTCCATAGCCAGATTGAGGGGTTGCGTTCGATAGTTTCCTGAAGCATTGCCGCATAACTGAGTGTTATGCTGTGCCCGGGCATTTCTGCCGGGTTCTCGCAGATGAGTCGGCAGGTGAGGCGGTAGCGTCCGCGGCCGGGTTTTTCCATGTCCCAGTAGATGACTGCCATGTCGAGTTTGCGGGCCAGGGTTTCGGTGCCTGAAATCATGGCCGTAGGCCTGTTTAGGAGTGTTGTCACTACGGTGGGGTCGCCGTGGCTCGGTTTCTGGTCGCTCATGAAGCCTGTTACGCTTGTCACGCCATTTCTTCGGAGCTTTATAAGGTCGCGCAGCACTGAACTTTTGGGAAACGACAGGGAGCCGAAGCGGCTGCGGAGCCTCAGCATGAGCCTGTCGGTGATTTCGCTGCGCAGGGGTCTGTATACCTGGCAGTACTCTACGTGGCTGTCAGCGTCGTGGCGTACGTGAAGAGTCATCGAAGTCGCCCATTCCCAGTTGCCGCAGTGAGAAAAATATATTACCACGCTGCGGCCTTCGGCGGTGAGACGGTCTATCAGTTCGATGTTCTCGAACTGCATGCGGCGCTTTATCTCGGCGTCGGATATGTGCAGAAGCTTGACGGTCTCCACTATATAATCGGTGAAGTTGCGGTAAAATTTCTTCTCGATATCCCTGCGGTCGGTCTCGTTTTTGTCGGGGAAGCAGGCGGCAAGGTTCTCGCGTACGAGCTTGCGCCTGTAGCGGGCAACATGGTACACAATCAGATAGAGAAAGTCGGAAAGCACGTAGAGAACACGCATCGGCAGCAATGCCAATGCGTAAAGCAGAGCAAGAGTAATCCTGTATCCTAAATCGTTCATTGCGATATGCACGAGGCTATTATGGTCTCTCCGTCTTTTTTGAGACTGTTGAGGCTAAGCTCGGCGATAGAGTTGTCGAACTGTTGCGGCAGCGAGGTTTCCACTCTCAGATAATTGTCGGTGAAGCCACCTAAAGGCAGCCCGGGCCTTGAGTGCTCGAGCAGCACGGGGCGTACGGTGCCGATAAAACGCTCAGCGAAGCGGCGGTGTTTTTCGGCGCTCATAGCTGTCATGATGCCCACCCTGCGGTGCTTTTCCTCCTGACTCACGGCATACTCTATCTGAAGGGCGCGTGTGCCGGGACGTTCGGAGTAGGGAAAGACGTGCAGATGCGATATGTCGAGACTATCCACGAAGGCGCGCGACGATTCGAAGCGCCCGGGGGTCTCTCCGCGCGCACCAACAATGAGGTCAACGCCTATAAAGGCGTCGGGCAGCACGCGGCGCACACGTTCTATCTTGTTGCGGAAAAGCTCGGTGCCGTAGCGGCGTCTCATGAGAGCGAGTACTTCGTCGTCGCCGCACTGCAGGGGTATGTGGAAGTGTGGCATGAAGGCGCGCGAGGCTCCTACGAAGTCGATAAGCTCATCGGTGAGGAGGTTCGGCTCTATCGAAGAAATGCGGTAGCGTTCGATGCCGTCCACCCGGTCTAGTTCGCGGCAGAGGTCGAGGAAATTGTCTTCTCGCCCGTGGCCGAAGTCGCCGATGTTAACGCCTGTTATCACTATTTCCTTTCCGCCCTCGGCAGCGGCTTTTTCGGCTTGTTCCCTTATCTGTGCGATAGTGCCTGAGCGCGAGCGGCCTCGGGCCTTGGGAATTGTGCAGTAGGTACACCAGTAATCGCAGCCGTCCTGCACTTTGAGAAAGTAGCGAGTGCGGTCGCCACGGGAGCACGAGGGCATAAACTCGGTAAGGTCTTTTGCTTCTGGCACCTCGGGACGGAAGTCGCCTTCGGCCATCCGGCGGTCGAGGTAGTCGGCAAGCATGAGCTTGCTGTTCACGCCGGCGACAAGAGCCACTCCTTCCAGTTCGCTTACTTCCTGCGGCTTGAGCTGAGCATAGCACCCGGTGACGAGGATGCTTGCCTCGGGATAGCGGCGGTGGAGCGAACGGATGAAACTACGGCATTTGCGGTCGGCCTCGGCAGTGACGCTGCAAGAGTTTATCACCACAATGTCAGGTGTTTCTTTGGGCGTGGCTGTCTCTACCCCGCGTTCGCGGAATATCTTTTCCACCGATGCTGTTTCGGCAAAGTTGAGTTTGCACCCGAAGGTGTGATATAGAGCTTTCGGCTTTGATGTCATTGTTGAAATCGGTTGATAATCATGGCAATCTCCCGCGCATCGTCGGTGCTTGTGCATTGCGATACGGGCAGGCTCACCACTTCGGCGGCAAGCATGTCGGTGACAGGTAGCGAAAGATGTGCGTAGCGCGCGTAGCAAGGTTGCCTGTGTGGTGGTACGGCGTAGTGAATGTCGTAGCCTACGCCATTATCGGCAAGCATGCGGCAGAAGCTGTCGCGATTGGCTGTGCGCACCACATACTGGTGCCAAACCGACGTGTCGGGAGTGTCGGTTTGCTGCAGTGTTATGGCACTGTTGCGGATTTCGGAGTTATATACTGCCGCTATGCTGCGGCGGTGTGCTGTCTCGGCATCGATGTATGCGAGTTTTATGCGTAGGAATGATGCCTGAATAGGGTCGAGGCGGCAGTTGTATCCTTGGTAAATGTTGTGGTAGCGGCGGTCGCTGCCGTAGTTGGCGAGCGCGCGCACAGTGTCGGCAAGCTCCTTGTCGGAGGTAGTCACGGCGCCGGCATCGCCCACAGCTCCCACATTTTTAGTAGGATAGAAGCTGAAAGCCGCCGCGTGGCCCAGACTTCCCGTGCGGCCGAACCCGCAGGCTTCCGCTCCGATGGCCTGTGCGTTGTCTTCCACTACGATAAGCTCATGCCGACGTGCGAAATCATCGAGGACAGTGTCGTAGCAGGCGCGTCCATACAGATGCACGGTGAGCACCGCTTTTACATCGGGGGTATATACCTCTTCGAGGCGTGATGTATCGAGGTTGAGCGTTGCGGAACATGGCTCGGCGAATACCGGCCTTAGCCCGGCGTCGGTCACGGCGAGCACGGATGCTATATAGGTATTGGCCGGAACTATCACGGCATCGCCTTCTCGGAGGCGTCCCAGCCCGATATATGCCTTGAAGATGAGCCTTAAAGCATCGAGGCCGTTGCTTACACCCACCGCATAGCGCGTGCCTGTGTGTGCTGCAAGCTCACACTCGAAGGCTTCGTTCTCGGCGCCCCCAACATAGCGCCCCGAGTCGATGACGCGGGCGGCTGCGGCCTTGAGGGCTTCTTTGTATGGCGCATTGACCGTGCCGAGTTCCAAAAAAGGATATTTCAACTCACTCATTTGCTTTGCTTAAAGCCATAAATTCTTCATAATTGCGCACGTAGTCGTCCTCGCTGTAGGGCGTGGAGCTGAATACCATGCACACCGAGCCCGATGAGAAATTGTCGAGCGTGCGCCAATAGCCCGGCGGCACGTATAGTGCCTGAAAGGGGCGGTTCATGGTGTAGTGGCGCCATATCTTTCCGTCGAAAAGGTTTACGGTGAAGCAACCCGAAGTGGCTGTAATCAGCTCCTGTCCTTTGCGGTGTGAGTGAGCGCCGCGCGTCTCTCCGGCTGGCACGTCGTATATCCAGTACACGCGCTCTATGGCGAATGGCAGAGCCGAGTCGCCGTGCTGCACGAAAGTGAGGTTGCCACGCGGGTCGTAGATGCGCGGTAGGTCGACTATGCGTGGTTCAACGTGTTTTTCCATGGGCGAGTCTGTCGAGATACTGTCCGTATCTGGTAGTGATAAGAGGTTTGGCAAGTTCGGCGAGGTGGTCTGCGTCGATAAAGCTGCGTCGGAACGCAATTTCCTCTATTGCGGCCACGAGCAGACCCTGCCGCTTCTGTATGGCCTCGATGAAGGCCGAAGCCTCCATGAGCGAGTCGATAGTGCCGGTGTCGAGCCACGCGAAGCCCCGGCCGAAGCACTGCACCCGGAGGCGTCCGGAACTGAGGTATGCTTCGTTGACCGATGTTATTTCGAGTTCTCCGCGCGCCGATGGTTTCACGGCGGCGGCTACATCGGAGCAGCCCGAGGGGTAGAAGTAGAGGCCTACCACGGCGAGGTCACTTTCGGGTTCCGTGGGCTTTTCCACAATTCGGAGGGGAGAGCCGTCGGCGTCGAGGCTCACTACGCCGTAGCGCGAGGGGTCGTCGACAGGATAGCCGAACACGGTGGCTGTGCCACGCTCGGCATCGGCCACGGCTTGTGCGAGCATGCCGCTGAAGCCCTGTCCGTAGAATATGTTGTCGCCGAGCACCAGGCAGCACGGCTCGTCGCCTATAAAGTTGCGGCCTATGGTGAGGGCCTGTGCCAGCCCTTCGGGACGCGGCTGCTCGGCATATTCTATGTTGATGCCGAGGCGGTTGCCGTTGCCAAGTAGTCGTTCGAAGCCGGGAAGGTCTGTCGGAGTGGAGATTATGAGTATGTCGCGTATTCCGGCCAGCATGAGCACCGACAGCGGGTAGTATATCATAGGCTTGTCGTACACGGGTACGAGCTGCTTGGATATGCCCAGAGTAATGGGGTAGAGGCGGGAACCTGAGCCGCCGGCGAGTATTATGCCTTTCATGGTCAGCGGTGTGAGTACATTTTATCGTAGTAGTTGCGATAGTCGCCGCTTACAATGTCGTCGAGCCATTTCCTGTTGGTGAGATACCAGCGCACCGTGTCGGCGATACCCTTGTCGAAGGGTATGAGGGGCGTCCATCCGAGTTCGTCCATGCTTTTGGCCGCGTCGATAGCATAGCGGCGGTCGTGGCCCGGACGGTCGTTTACGTAGGTGATGAGGCTCTCGTCGATGCCATTGTTGTCGGCGACTTCCGCGGCGACTGTGCTGATGAGCAGCTTTACGATGTCGATGTTCCGGCGTTCGTTGTAGCCGCCGAAGTTGTACACCTCGCCGACGCGGCCTGCGTGTGCCACGGCAAGAATACCGCGGGCGTGGTCGTCGGCGTGTATCCAGTCGCGTACGTTCAGCCCTCGGCCGTAGACGGGCAGGGGCTTGCGCGCGAGGATGTTGTTGACCATAAGCGGTATAAGCTTCTCGGGGTGTTGGTATGGCCCGTAGTTGTTAGAGCAGCGGGTGATGCACACCGGCAGTCCGAAGGAGTGTTTATATGCCAGTACCATAAGGTCGGCCGACGCTTTGGCAGCCGAATATGGCGAGGAGGGTCGAAGCGGCGAGCTTTCGCAGAACGACACCGAGCCGTAGAGCCGACTCTCGGCGCCTCGGCCAAGACGGCGGTTCACATCGTCGGGGAGCGGGCATCCTTCGGGGATGTCGATGTCGAGGTCGCCGTATACCTCGTCGGTGCTTATGTGCACGAATTTGCGCAGCGAGGGAGATTCGCCTGCTGCCAGTTGTGTCGTCCGCTGAGCTTTCACGCAGTCGAGAAGGTTGAGAGTGCCTCCGACGTTGGTGGTGAAGAAGGGGCGCGAATCGGTAAGACTTCGGTCTACATGCGATTCTGCGGCAAAGTTTATGATGTAGTCGGGGCGGTAATCGTGCAGGATGCCGCTCACAAGCGCGCTGTTGCCGATGTCGCCTTTTATAAAGGAGATTTCGCCTCTTTCGATTTCACCGGCAATCGATTTGATATTGCCGCAGTATGTGAGGGCGTCGAGCACCACTATGCGTGCTTCGGGTTCTTCTCGGCGAAGAAGCTTTATGAAGTTTGTGCCGATGAAGCCGGCGCCGCCGGTCACCAGATATGTGTATGCGCTTTCCATTATTTTTGTTCGGGGGCCGGAAGGTTGGCGAGTTGGTAGCGTGCAGTGGCGAGCATACGCTCGTACTTCTCGCGTTTGAGACTGGCAAGTCGCTGGGCCTGAAGAGCACGGCTGTATTCGTAGCACTTCACGAGCTGCGAGCGCATCTTGGCGTCGAGTTTCACCGATGCGTTGCTCTTGCTTCCTTTCAAAACAATCTTGGATGCTCCGGGGTGAGCGAGCAGCCATTCTCCTATGCCTTCAAGGTCTTCGGGGTTGAAGCTTGCGCTTTCCGAGCCTTCCACCCGGATAATTCTTGCGGTGCTGATGTCGGCCGACGATGCAGACTCGGCTCCGTCGACAAACTCAATGGCGCGAAGACCTATGGAGCGACCCTGCACGTTCGCCACGATGTAGAAGAAGCCTTTGTCGGATACGCGTGGCTGGATACATGTGCCCATCATCACTTTCTCGTCGACACCCTTTGGCAGAAAGTAGCCTTCGAGACCGACCGAGCTGTCGACATGCCGGAACTCGGGGTCACGTGCCTCGCGGTCGATTGTTGCGGCAGCAAGAGCCTCGCTTCCGGCCGAGATGCTGTCGAGGGCGAGACCCTGCATTGCGAGCGCGCGCAGCCTGAGGGCGTCGCGACGCACCTGAGTCTGCTCGGGGTAGCGTGCGTTGAGGGTATCGAGAGTGGCGAGGGCTTCGCTGTAGCGGGCTTCTCCTATGCCGGATTCGGCGGCCTGATAGAGTGCCATTGCGCCATCGTGCTCTTTGTCGGAGCATGCCGCCAGGCTGCAAGCCGCGGCCACGACAGACGCTATGAGGGTTTTATTTATTGCGTTCAACATTTTTTACACCTTTTACAGTTGCTATTTTCTTGATAAGCTGGTTGAGGGCGGCGGTGTCGGCTATGCCTACCACGAGAGTGCCCTGGAATAATCCGTCGTTGCTTTCGATGGATATACTGCGCAAAGATACGGATTTTTCTTTATTAATAATCGAAGTGATGTTGGTGACAATGCCGATGTCGTCCTTGCCCACCACACGGAGTGCTGCACCGAACTCCGCGCCGACCTTGCCGCTCCAGCGTGTGCGGATGAGGCGATAGGGGTAGCGCGCTTTGATGTGAGCGGCGTTCGGGCAGTCGGAACGGTGTATTTTGATGACGCCTTCTGATGATATGAAGCCGAATACATCGTCGCCGTATATGGGGTTGCAGCACTTTGCCAGCTTGTAGTTTATGCCTTTGATGTTGTCGCCAATCACTACAACGTCGGCCGCTCCGGCATCGGCAGCGGCCTCTTCTTCGGAGGGCTGCATCATGTATGTCGAGGCGGATATGCGCTCTGCGGCTTCGGCATTGTTGGCTTTGGCGAGGCACTCCAGGTAGGTGTCGATAACGTCGTTTATCTCGATTTCGTCTGAGCCGAGCGCGCTGAAGAATGCAATGGCGTCCTTGTAGCCCATGCGGGTTATGGTGCGCGATATGTTTGCCTCGTCGTACTCGAGTTTGCGGTTCTTGAAACGGCGCTGGAGCAGTTCTTTTCCGACGTCGGCCGAGCTGTTCTCGTTTTCTTTCAGCACGGCGCGTATCTTGTTTCTGGCTTTCGATGTAACAACGATTGACAGCCAGTCGCGGCTGGGCTCCTGCTGTGCCGATGTGAGTATTTCTACGGTGTCGCCGCTTGTAAGGCGGTAATTGAGCTTGCGGTTGCGCCCGTTCACGCGTCCCCCCACGCACTGAGTGCCCACCTTTGTGTGTATGTGGAAGGCGAAGTCGAGTAGAGTGGCGCCCTGCGGAAGCTTGTAGAGGTCGCCTTTGGGTGTGAACACGAACACTTCGTGTGCGTACACATCCATTTTGAAATTCCGCATCAGCTCCATAGGACCGGTGTGTGCCGCCTCGAGGATGTCGCGCACGTTCGCCATCCAGGCATCGAGGTTGTTCTCACTCTTGATGCCCTTGTATTTCCAGTGCGCTGCGAGGCCCTTCTCGGCAATTGCGTCCATGCGCCGGGTGCGTATCTGTACTTCTACCCAGCGGTCTTCGGGGCCGTATACGGTGATGTGCAGGCTCTCGTATCCGTTGCTCTTGGGTATGCTGAGCCAGTCTTTAAGACGGCCGGGATTGGGGCGGTACATGTCGGTTACCACCGAGTATGCGAGCCAACATTCGGGTTTCTCGCGCTCGGGAGGACAGTCTATCACGATGCGGATTGCGAAAAGGTCGAAGATGTCGTCTACAGTGTTGTGCTGCTTCTTCATCTTGTTCCAGATAGAGTAGATAGACTTTGTGCGCCCTTTGATTTCGAATTTGAGACCTTCTGCTTCGAGCTTCTCTTTTACGGGAGCTATGAACTCGGCTATATACTGGTCGCGCTTTGCCTTGGTTTCTTTGAGTTCGCGAGCTATGCGAGAGTACATCTCGCGGTTGCTGTACTTCAGCGACAGGTCTTCCAGCTCGCTTTTTATGGCGTAGAGACCGAGGCGGTGTGCCAGCGGAGCGTAGAGGTAGTTCACCTCGTAAGCCGTTTCGCGCACCAGATTTCCGGCGGGGTGGTGGTTTATGGCGCGCATAATAGCAAGACGGTCGACTATCATTATGATAATCACGCGGATGTCTTCGGCGAATGTGAGCAGCAGCTTGCGGAAGTTCTCGCTTTCTACCGAGGCGTTGCGGCTGTACAGCCCCGAAACCTTGTCGATGCCGCGCACCAGTTGTGCTACGTCGGCACCCCAGTCGGCGGAGAGCTGTTGCTCGCTAACCACCCCTGCGCGACTTGCGCGTGTGAGCAGAATGGCCAGCACCATGTTCCGGTCGGCATCGACGCTGTTGCACAGAGCCAGCGCCGTCGACATGGCAGACAGCAGCGGGTGGAAGCCGAAGCGGTCGCGGCTGAGCGCTCCGGCCGCTGCCGTTTCGCTCAGCAGAGCGCGTATGCGTCGGCGCTCGGCGAGGTCTATGCCGCCGTCGAGAGTCGTGCACAGCTCGCGGTACATGCCACGCAGCTTCGTCTTTTCTTCACTATTAAAAAAAGTATTGTACATGTCGGAATTCTCAAAAAATTCGCTCAAAATTACAGAAAAAGCACGGCAATTTCAGTGTCTTTTGTTTCTTTAACATAATACGTGCGCGTGCGAGCCGCCTAAATAGAGATGCATGACTTAACAAATGTTAAAACCAAGATACGGCTATTGCCGACACGAAAAAATGGCGTACCTTTGCAGTCGGGTAAGTCCTACACGACCAGCTCCCCGAGAATTCCCCCAGGTCTTGACCGAAGCAAGGGTATCGGGTCGTAGCGGTGCGATGTAGTAAGCTTACCCTTTTTTTGTATATATACGTCATGAAGAAATATTTGCAGCAAGTGCTTGATAGCGGCGCTTTTGTCGCAGTGGAGGTGCACCCGTCAGAGATTGTGACGGCGCCCTGGGTAGTGATGAAATGCCGCTACGGTTGCCCTCGCTACGGCCATAACCGTTCGTGTCCGCCTTTTGCTCCGGGCTGGCAGGAAACCAGAGTGATTCTGGAGTCTTACAGGCGCGCCATAATATTCGGCGTACGCTCCATGTCGGCCGGAACTCCGCTTGCGCTCAAGCTGATGCGTGCACTTGGCCAAGGCGGCTACTATCGCGCCATAGGCTTCGGTACCGGCCCTTGCACCCGCTGCGAGGAGTGCAGGCTTGCCGACTGCCCTCATCCGGCCGAAGTGCTGCCGTCGCCCGAGGCCTGCGGCATCGACGTGGTCGCCACCGTGAGGCGTGCGGGCCTGCCCATAGATGTACCTCCGCGCCCCGGCGAGCCTATGGCGTGCTACGCCATAGTTTTGGCTGATTAGCGTTTTTTTTTCAAAGTGCATGTGTAATATTAAAAAATTTATGTTTACCTTTGCACTGATTGTCAGAGTGTGCTGATTTTAGATTTATCGGCGCAACGACGGTATAGATACCTTGAATCAAACAATATCTAAAAATAAACTAACCCTAACATCTAAATGGCAACTAATCCTAAGGCGTACAGCGCCCCGGCAAAAGGTAATGTAGTGGCTATCATAGCCATGTTCTTCCTTTTCGCCATGATTTCGTTCGTGACCAATCTTGCCGCACCGCTCGGTACTATCTGGCAGAACAACTACGACTGGTCGGGCATGCTCGGCAATATGATGAACTTCCTGGCTTACCTCTTCATGGGTATTCCGGCCGGCAGCCTTCTTACCAAAATCGGTTATAAAAAGACAGCCCTCTATGCGATAATAGTAGGCCTTGTCGGCCTTGTATTCCAGTGGCTCTCAGGTATCGTTGGCACAACCGTGGAAGTGTTCCCCGTAGGAGAACAGATGGTTACCCTCAACTTTATTATCTATCTCCTCGGCGCTTTTATCTGCGGTTTCTGCGTATGTATGCTCAACACCGTTGTCAACCCCATGCTCAACCAGCTCGGCGGCGGCGGTAACCGCGGCAACCAGCTCGTGCAGACCGGCGGCTCGTTAAACTCGCTCGCAGGTACTCTTACCCCGCTCTTCGTTGGTATGCTTATCGGTCAGGTGACACCTGCCACAAGCATGGGTGATGTAGCTCCGCTGCTCTATACTGCCATGGGCGTGTTTGTTCTCGCATTCCTGGTTATCAGCTGCGTGTCTATCCCCGAGCCTCACCTTGCAAAGAAAGGCGAAAAGGCCGTGAAGACCAAATCGAAGTACAGCCCCTGGAGTTTCCGCCACACCACCCTCGGAGTGATTGGCATATTCTTCTATGTGGGTATTGAAGTCGGTATCCCCGCCATGCTCATCTTTTATCTGAGCGACAGCGCCGCTTCGGGCATCACCGAGAACGCGACTGCGGTGGCCGGCGGAGTAGTCGCTATCTACTGGCTGCTCATGCTTGTGGGCCGTCTTGTGTCGAGTGTCATCTCGGGCAAGGTATCGAGCCGTATGCAGATGCTTGTAGTTTCCATTACCGCTATAGTGCTTGTGTGCGGTGCAATCTTCCTCCCCGGCGACATCCGCGTATCGATGCCCTCGTATAGCGCTGCCGACGGTTTCTCTATGGCACAGGTGCCTGCCAAGGCTATGCTCCTGGTGCTATGCGGCCTCTGCACCTCGGTTATGTGGGGCGGCATCTTCAACCTTGCAGTCGAAGGCCTCGGCAAGTACACCGCGCAGGCTTCGGGTATCTTCATGATGATGGTTGTCGGCGGTGGCGTCATGCCCCTTATCCAGAACGCCATTGCCCGCAGCGCAGGCTACATGGCTTCTTACTGGCTTATTGTGGCAATGCTTGCCTACCTCCTCTACTATGCTTTTACTGGCTGCCGCAATGTCAATACCGACATCCCTGTAGAGGAAGATGCTTTGGCTTCTGACCCCCGCGACCTTTAGGCAGACTCCAATCAGTAAAGCGACTCTATAACGGGCGCCGGGGGTGACGACAGCCCCCGGCGCCTGCTGTATCAAACAATCTATAGCACCCCACCCGGTAACATGGCGAAAATCATAGTTGTATTCGACTCTCTCAAAGGTTCGCTTTCATCGGCCCAAGCCAATGCCGCCGTTGCGGCGGCGTTGCGTATGCGCTATCCCGATGCCGAGGTAGTGGAGACAAGCATGGCCGACGGCGGAGAGGGCACAGGCGAAGCTTTGGCCCCGGCTTTCGATGCGCGCCGCCTGACTATCCGTGTCGACGACCCGCTCGGGCGCCCGGTCGACGCGTGCTTCTATGTCAGCTCCGACAGGCGTACGGCCATTATCGACACTGCGGCAGCGTCGGGACTGCCTCTTATCGGGCCTGAGCATCGCGACCCTATGATAACAAGTACATATGGCACCGGGCAGATGATAGCGGCAGCCATGGGAATTGGGTGCCGGACAATACTGCTGGGTCTCGGAGGCTCGGCGAGTGTGGACTGTGGATGCGGTGCGCTACAGGCGCTCGGCTTCCGCTTTCTCGACAGCCACGGCACGCCTGTCGGTCGGGGCGGGGGAGTACTTTCGCAGATAGTGAGCATAGACAGTACATGCCGCCTCGAGGGGCTGGACAAAGTACGGTTTGTGCTCTTCTCCGATGTCGACAATCCCTTGTACGGCACAGACGGGGCGGCATATACTTTTGGTCCTCAGAAGGGTGCGTCGTCCGCAGTGTGCGCTGCACTGGAAGAGGGAGTACGCAACTTCGCGGCGGCCATGACTTTCTGCGGTTACGACGACACATCCCTCGGGGAAGGCGCCGGTGCCGCCGGGGGTATGGGCGCTTCGTTCGCCGCCATTCTCGGGGCAGAGATAAGGGCGGGTGCGAACGCCATTCTCGAAGCCATAGACTTCGACGCCGCAATACTTGATGCGTCGCTCATAATAACGGGTGAGGGCCGGCTCGATGCCACCACACTTCATGGCAAGGCCCCGTTTGCCGTGCTTCAGGCGGCACGCCGCTACAATATCCCTGTAGTGGCTGTAGGCGGCAGCGTGGCCGACAAGGTGCTTATAGCCTCAGCCGGATTTGCCGCCACAGGTGCGGCGACACCGCCAGATATGCCTCTTGAAGAAGCTTTGCGGCCTGAGGTGGCTGCCGATTTGCTGGCGCAGCGCGCGACAGAACTTTCCGCTCCCTTTCTCTGAGAGATTGTCTAAAATTTATATTACTTTGCTTTTGAGGGTCTTGTCAGCGTCTTTTTGTTCGCTCTTCAGTCTCGTAGCTACAGCTACGCTCCTTCATCGCAAACAAAAATCCATCTGACAATCCCTCTCAAAATCTGTATAATATAAATTTAGACAATCTCTGAACATTATGGGCGTAGTTGTGGTTGTTTTTATATACAAGTTAAACGACCAAAATACATATTTAACCAATATTCAGTATGAACTACGCTCCTCTTCAAGGTATCAAAGTGGTGGACTTCACGAGCGTGCAGTCCGGCCCTTCATGTACACAGCTGCTTGCGTGGCTTGGCGCCGACGTAATCAAAATCGAACGTCCAGGCACAGGCGACGCTACCCGTAAAGAACTTCAGTTCGACCCCGACGAACCAAGTTATTATTTCCTTCAGCTGAACTCCGACAAGAAATCTCTCGCTCTCGACGCCGCCACTCCCGACGGTCACGAAATTCTCACAAAACTCATACAGGGTTGCGATATATTTATTGAAAACCTGCACCCCGGAGCTATGGATAAGCTTGGTTTCAGCTGGGAGGAAGTTCACAAGCTCAACCCACGCTGTATTTACGGCTCCATTAAGGGTTTCCCTGTTGCCTCGCAGTATGCTTCTCTCAAGGCATACGAGCCTATTGCCCAGGTGACAGCCGCGGCTGCCTCTACAACAGGCTGGTGGGAAGGCGACAATGCCGTGCCAACACAGAGCGGAGCCGCTCTCGGCGACTCTAACACCGGCATGCACATGACTATCGGACTGCTGGCTGCTCTCATGCAGCGCGAACACACCGGCGAAGGCGTGTACGTATATCAGTCGATGCACAATGCCTGCCTCAACCTGTGCCGTATCAAGACTCGCGACCAGCTTACACTCGACCGCATAGGCTATCTTACACAATTTCCTCAGTATCCCGACGGGAAGTTCGGCGACTTCGTTCCCCGTTCGGGCAACACCGAAGGCTCGGGAGTTCTTGGCTGGACGTATAAGTGCAAAGGCTGGGAGACCGACCCCAATGCTTATGTATATGTTATCTTCCAGCGCGGCGCAAAAGATTTTGAGCTTGCCTGCAAGGCTTTCGGTTTCGAGGACTGGCTTACCAATCCCGATTTCAACACTGCCGCCGCCCGCGACCGTCATAAAGAGCAGATACTCGCCCGCGTGCAGCAGTGGTGTATCGATAAAGACAAGTATGAGGTAACCGCGGCTCTCTCAAAGGCCGGTGTGCCCGTAGGCCCTGTGCTTTCGACCAAAGAAATCATGGACGACCCCCACAACTACGACGGCAACACTCTGGTGAAAATCAACCAGGGAGGCAAAATCGGCGAGTTTGTCACTGTGGGCGTTCCCTTTACAATGTCGAACTATCAGCCGACATATGGCCCGTGCCCCACTCTCGGCGGGAATACCGATGAGGTGCTCGCCGCTCTCGGATACACGGCCGAACAGATAGCCTCGTTCAAGGCCAACGGCACGACAGCCCCGTTGCCAAAGGCTTAACTCCTCATTGTTAATTCCTAATATACCAAGGAAATGTCAGCAACAAACACTCCTGTGGGCGCAGCGCCTGCAGCACCCGCATATCCCGCACAGGTGACCGGCATGGATATCCTCGTGCGCGCCCTTAAAATGGTAGGCATCGACACCATGTACGGCCTTGTCGGTATTCCAGTCACCGAGCTTGCCTATATCGCCCAGGGCCGGGGCATCCGTTTTGTAGGCTTCCGCCACGAACAGCAGGCCGGTATGGCCGCCGCTACCCACGGCTACCTCACCCATACGCCGGGCGTACTCCTTACGGTTTCGTCGCTCGGTTTCCTCAACGGTCTTACCGCGACGGCAAACGCCACCGTGAACTGCTATCCGATGATACAAATCAGCGGTTCGAGTGTGCGCGAGCCTATCGACCTGCTTCAGGGTACCTACGAAGGACTCGACCAGCTAAACATCGCCAAGCCTCTTGTAAAGGCCGCCTATCGTGTCAACAAGCCCGAGGACATACCCACGGCCGTGGTGCGAGCCTACCGAGCTGCAATCTCCGGGCGTCCCGGCGGTGTGTATCTTGATGTCACCACTCCTTGCCTCGGAGCAATCATGGACTCTGCCGAGGCTGACAAACTATTCTATGAACCCATAGACATCTGCCCGGCCATGCCGCCGAGTCCCGAGGCCGTGAAACGTGCCGTAAGCTTAATCGCGTCGGCTCGCCGCCCCGCCTTAATAATAGGCA
This sequence comes from Muribaculaceae bacterium, assembly GCA_009775225.1. GTDB lineage: Bacteria > Bacteroidota > Bacteroidia > Bacteroidales > Muribaculaceae > CAG-873. The sequence goes on from VSPE01000010.1 coordinate 16,994, forward strand.
AGGGCGCCGCTTATGCCCGTGTGGAAGACCTCCTCAAGGATTTTGTGGACCGCACAGGCATACCCTATCTGCCGATGTCCATGGCAAAGGGCGTGCTGCCCGATAACGGGCCTCTCAGCGCTCTCTCGTGCCGCTCTACCGTTATGGAGCAGGCCGATGTGGTAATTCTTGCGGGTGCGCGTCTCAACTGGCTTCTGTCGCGCGGCCACGGCAAGTGGAGTCCCGACACAAAGTTTGTGCAGCTCGATATCGACCCCGAGGAAATCGACATCAACCGTCCTATTGCGGCACCTGTGGTGGGCGACCTTGTAAGCTCGCTTGACGCTATTCTTGCCGCGCTCCCCGAAAAGACTGCGATAGACCCCACTTGGGTTCCGGGCCTGCAGGCTCAGACCAAGGAGAAGAACGCGAAGTTCATCGCACGTCTCACGGCAAATGCTTCAGCACAGCCGATGAATCACTGGACGGCTTTGGGCGCCATCAAGCCTGTAATGGCCGCCAATCCCGATGTAATACTTGTGAATGAAGGCGCCAATACGCTCGATGATACGCGCGATACAATCGACATGATTCTTCCTCGCCACCGCATCGACTGTGCCACATGGGCCATTATGGGCATGGGTATGGGTTCGGCTGTAGGCGCGGCAGTTGCCACAGGCAAGAGTGTAGTGGCTATTGAGGGCGACAGTGCGTTCGGCTTCTCGGGCATGGACTTCTCCACGGTATGCCGCTTCAAGCTCCCTGTAACTGTAGTGATATTCAACAACGGCGGTATTTACAACGGCATAGGAGTGAATATGGCCGGAACATCCGATCCGGCTCCCACAACCCTCGACGTGCATGCCCGCTACGACAAGCTCGGCGACGCTTTCGGAGCCAAGACCTACTATGTAACTACACCCTCGGCTCTTGTCGCGGCACTCACCGAGGCAATAGCATCGAAGGCTCCTGCACTCATCGACGTGCAGCTCGGGGCCGACTCCGGCAAGGAATCAGGGCACATTGGCTATCTCAATCCGGCTGCACTCGAGAATATTACGGTCTGAAAAAACTCTGACCACGTTTCACCCATAACAAACGATAATTATGCTGCACATCATTCTTTATGCCATCGTGCCCATATTCGTGGTGATGGCGCTCGGGTACTTCTCGGGCAAAGCGGGCGCGTTCAGCGGAGCCGATGCCCGCATCCTCAACAAGGTTGTGCTCAACTACGCGTTGCCCGCCGCTCTGTTCGTGTCGATTGTCAAGGCCAACCGCGCCATGCTCTCGGCCGACATCAAGCTTACGGTGGTTGCGTTTGCCGTACTGCTTGCGTGCTTCTTCCTGGTGTACTTCGTATTCAGGATGTATAAATCCAACACTCAGGGCGACGCGGCCGTTTCGGCCCTTATCAGCGGTTCGCCCACTATCGGCTTCCTAGGCTTCGCGGTGTTGGAGCCTATCTTCGGTACATCGGCAGCCGTGGGTCTGGTAATTGCCATTGTGGCCATAGAAGTGAATGCAATTGGTATTCCTGTAGGCTTGTGCCTGCTCAACGCCGGCAATCAGCAGGCGGCAGCTGTTGCCAACGGGGGTAAGAAACCCAATCCGTGGCTGCCCGTGTGGAACGCACTGAAGCAGCCTGTGGCATGGGCTCCTATCCTCGCCGTTATTTTGGTGCTCTTCGGTGTGAAGTGGCCTGCATATCTCGACCCCTCCTTCACCCTTATTTCGGGAGCCAACGCATCGATAGCCTGCTTTGCCGCCGGTATAACACTGTCGTCGGTCAAAGTCGAGCTGAACGGCCAGGTGTTCATGGGAACCTTCCTGAAGCTCATTGTAATGCCTCTTGCCGTGCTGGTGGTAGGTATTCTCTGCCACATGGATGCGCTCAATCTCAAGATGCTCGTTACCTGCGCGGCTCTGCCTCCTGCCTTCTCCGGCATCATCATCGCCAGCCGCTACAACACCTATGTGGCAACGGGCACCTCGTCGCTGACGGTGAGCACGCTGCTCTTCATGGGTGCCTGCCCGCTGTGGCTCTGGCTCACCGACATGGCATTGAAGATGTTTGCCTGACAATAATATCTGATAAATTAGAATTAGCTCTCCGCGACCTGACTGCGGTGAGCTAATTCTCTATATTTGTGATTGTTGAGGCCGGATTACTTCCTGCCAAAAGTAAACCTTAATCCGAGGTTTAAATTAAAATTAAAAGGTTTGTCTTTATAAATGGTTTTCAGAGAAGTCCCGTCGTTGAAGTAATAACTGATGCCGGGTTCTGCATAAATGCCGATAGAGGGTGTGACGTTGTATTGCAAACCGGCAGAGGCATTGACAGACCACTGGAGCGGTTTTTCGTTCAGATTTTGTGTTTCTTTTTTCTCGGCCCGGTTGTTCAGAATATATTCTTTCTTAAGTTTGCCGGACACGCATTTTTCTGCGAGCACGCCTGTGGAAGCGTACAATTCAATACCTTTCCACGACACAATATTGTATCGTATATCAAAGGGGATGCCGACGTAATGCAAGGTTTGTACGCCGGTGAAGTAGTGGCTGTCGCTGCCTTGGCGCATATCGGAAGAGAGATTGGCATACGAGACACCGCTTCCCAGGCTGAACCGTTTGTTTATTTCATAGGCGAACGATAATCCGGCGCGAATAGGCAAACGGTGCTTAATGTCGGTTTCGACGTCCTTACCCTCGTTGTAAAGCAGAATTCCGAGTAAAGGGCTGTCTTTCCAACTTGAGCCGTCGGGGCCTATTACGGCAGGGCTGATACTTCCGGCGGATTTTCTGTTGAAAGCCGAACCGGCACCTCCCGTTATGAACATTTTACAAGAAAGTTTCCCGGAATTATTCTTGCCGATATTAGCCGACGCGATATAATTGGTAGTATTGGTCTTCCCTTGTCTCTTGTCTTTGTATAGAAAAGTTTCGACTGGCACATCAGATGTACCCTCTGCTGCATCTGAACGGTTTTTCTCTGCTGCGGATACTGTATCGGCTATCGTTTCATCAGGCTTCATAATGATAGGAACTGTTTTTGCCAATTGTATTTTGGCCGCAGTCTTAAGATTAGAGTACAATGACGAGCCAAGCCGTTTTCCTTCAGATACATCGTGAAGGCTTCTGTCCAAAGCCATCTCTTCAGTGCCGGGCGCCTTAATGTCTGTCGTGGTCAAAGCGATAGAAGGCAATTCTTTATCATTCTCCGCCAGATAGCCTGCGGAGAAAATGAATACCACTGTTGCCGCAACCGCTGCAATCCGTTTTGTCCACCACAAAACGACTGCTTTACTTCGATATGTCGGTTCTGGCTCCTTATCCTGTTGCCTTGCCTTGCAGATATCATCCCACAGGCCGCGAGGTTCGTCGGCCTCGAAGTCCGACATCTTGCCGTATATATCTTTCAACCAATCCTCTTGCATTTGGATATAGAATTAAGCGTGTTGTATTTCTTTATTTTCTCAGCCAGCATAGCTTTGGCACGGTGCAGCTGAGAGGCGGAAGAGTCCGGCTTGATGCCGAGTAATTCCGCTATTTCCTTATGGCTTTTACCTTCAATGACGTATAAGTTGAAGATAGTACGATAGCCATCCGGCAACTCACGTATCATTGAATGTATCACAGCAGGCGGAATACCTTCCGTATTTGGTTCTTCATCAAATTTATCTATTTCCTCTTGTTTCAGTTCTACGAATTGCAGGCGGCTGTTGTTTTTTATGAATGTCAGCGTTTCGTTAAGCGTGATTTTTGTCATCCAGCCTTTCAATGAGCCTTCTCCTCGGTATTCAAATGATTTTATCGAGGCGAAAATCTTTAAGAAAGCATCCTGCAACACATCTTTAATATCCTCCTCTTCATAGATATATCGGGAACATACGGCCGATAAATACCGAACACTTCGGCAATACAGTATCCGCATAGCTTGTTCGTCACCTTTCCTTACAAGGTTGAACAACTGTTCCTCGTTATATATATCCTTTTGACTCATTGACTACATCCCGCCGGCATTCTTTATAAATGTCTCATTTCACGGAGTTAAGAACAGCTCCGCCTTATGTGCTTCTTAACATAAGCCAAACTCAAACACTCTGAGAGAGTGTTTGAGTTTAATCATTTTATACTTGTGGTCGTATGTAAGAGCCTGTTTAACAATGATTATCAAACGTCCTCTAAAGCTCGAACTCCGTGGTCTTATGCCCGCTGAACGATTTCCAGTTCAGCTTCAGTTTCACAGTCTGCGTGTCTTTTGGAAGCAGGTCGTTGAGGTTGAAAGCGATTAGCGCATCTCCCATGATGCCGCCTATATCTCCATTTGCATCATGGCGAAGTTCAACTTCGTATGGATTATCCGGGTTAACACCTGTCAGGAGATTGATATTATGCTTATTGTTCAGGATGCCCCATTGAGTTCGGATGCGTAATGTAAGATAGCCATCTTCTGCTATCGTAACCCAGTCGTTCACAATCTCGATAGCGTCGTTCCCGTATTTGGCATCGTTTTCTATTCCAAGGTCGGGAACCGTATTTTTCGTCCGTATGCTGTCAATCCAGTTGATGTGCACGTTACGGGTATTTCCGCGCGACCCTTCGTCGGTATAATTCACCAAAGCTCTCACTTCTTTATTGCCGAAAGGTGAGCTTTTCATATTAGTCGGATACAGAGTTGTTGTGTTATCCAGCTGCAAAGTAAATGTACCGCTGTCAGTGGGGCGTACCGTTACCAGTGCTGTTGGTTGCATCAGAGCCATATTGTCGTCATTACTTGTGCATGATGACAATGAGCTTAAGATTAGAGAGCCAAGCACAAATGTGGCTAATCCGAATCGTTTCATTGTTTATGAGGTTTAGTTGTTGTTCTATATTGTGAAATCCGGAATTTTCTAAAACCTTACTTCATTTAAAAAAACTATTCGTTTATCGCTTCAATTTCATAACCTCATTTCCTCCGTCAGAAAAAAGCAACAGGCTTTCATCGGGCGAAATTCCGAACCCCGACACCTGCTCCAATGCCGTAAACACATTCTCTTCTGTGCTCATATCAGGGCAAGCCATCATGGTTGTGGCTGCATTTGAAATGATAAGAGTATTCTTTTCTCCACTTTTGATACTTCCTGAAAGATGATTACATCCTGCAAAAGCAGATATGCAGCTGTTTCCCGTGTCGAAGTTTACGTATGGGGTCTGGTCGGAAACCGGCATATTTTCGCCAAATACGGAAACGATACGCCATTTGCCATCGATGTCCGAAAGAGGGACTGTGTGGAAGCGTCTCTCCATTTGGATAAGAGGTTTCCGGTTCTTGTCGCAAAGTGCCAGATGTTCATTGTCTGAAAATTTGATGCACTCTACCGAATTTAACTCCTGGAGAATACTTTGTTCCAGCTCCATGTCCGGGCAAGCCATCATGGTCGAAAGCATCTGTCCGAATTCTATTTGTTCGTTCTTTCCATTGAAATCAAAGCTGCCTGAAATTCTGTTGCAGCCGAAGTTTCCGTAAACACGCTTTTCCTGGGTGTTGAAACCGATATACGGACTTGTCTGAGCTTTAATAGCTGAGCCGTTGACTTCTGTGATGTTCCATTCGCCTTCAATCATCGACAACGGTGTGGCCTGGCGTGCAGTTTGGCACGAAGTGAGCAATGCAGCTCCTGTAAGGGCAATAAAGAATATTTTCCAATTCATTGGTTCTGTCATTTTTGTGTTATAAGTATGTGGGTATTTGAATGTAAACAGATTTATTTCATTTTCAATTCAAGTCAACATTGTGTTTTATGAAGCTTCATATTATGAAATGTATTATTCCACGAAATCTTGCATGAAAGTACGAAAAAAAATATAACAATTTCATGTCGCCATTGAGTCTCAGCGATATACAATGATAAATAAAAGAGCATAATCTCTTGTCCGTCGAGTTTCGTACACAATATGCACGCCGGAGGCTGCTTCGTTAGCCTTCGCGGTACTCCGCCGGAGTGCATCCGTGTTTCTTGGTGAACACGCGCCTGAAGTAGTGGTGGTCGGCATAGCCGCACATATCGGCTATTTCTGCAATGTGCATGCCGGTGTTCTCGGGGTTGCGCAGCAGGCGGGCGGCGTGCTGCATGCGGGCATCGGAGAGCATTTGCGATGCTGATACTCCAAGAGCCGCGCGCAGATGCCTGTTGAGGGTTGAGCGGCTTACGGCCGCTGCCGCTGCCATGCCGTCGACCGACGCCTCTGCGTTTCCGATGTTTTCGGCAATGTATTGCCGCACGCGGTCGAGGAGTGCCGTCACCTCGGGTTTATGGTTGCAGGCTATGGCCGGTACCTCGTCGCGGGATGTATCGGCGTCGTGGTGCATCAGCGCCATATATTTTTCGAGAAGCTCGCGGCGCTCTCTGTCGTCTCTCCTTATGTATATGCAGGTGTAAGTTACCGCCCATACAGCCGCGACGAGCAGCAGTACGAATATAATCTTTGCAAAGAGTGTCTCGTGCCAGTATGGCTGCACTTCTATGTCGGCGTAGCGTGTGTTTTCCACCAGGCGGCCGTAGCGGTCGGTAGACTGCACTTCGAGCCTGTGCTTGCCCGGCGAGAGGTTGAACAGGTCGGCGCGGCGCGAGCGGTCGGCCCTGGTGTACGGAGAGCCGTCGAGACTGGTGCGGTACAGTATGCCGCTGTTATCGGTGTAGTCTATTGCCGCGAAGCTCACCGATATGTTGCGGTTGTCGGCATCGAGCACTATATGAGGGTGTGCGCTCGGTGCGAAATTTCCGGCTTTGCCGTTGACGCTCCACGATGTGAATACCAGTGGCGGGATATAGCCTCGGCTGTATATGTTGTGCGCGGTGGCTGCGAGAGCGCCGTGCTCGGCGCCGAGAAGCAGTGTGCCGTCGGCGAGCCGTAGCGGCGTGGCTTCGGTAAAGCGGCACGAGTCGCCCCAGAATTCCTTGTTGAAGTTTACGCAACTGTCGGCAAAGGGGTTGAAGAGCATCATATTGTCGTTGCCGATTATAATGAGAGTGGAGTCATCGGACATTGTCATGGCCCTGCATATATCCGATGCGAGCGAAGAGTTGGAGGTGTTGAAGTGGCGGAAAGTGGTGTTTCCCGCGTCGAGTCCTGCTGTGGTTGTTACATCGCAGCCCGAGCTCTCCGTGCAGATAAAGATATTTCCGTGTAAGTCTTGCGCAAGGCTCATAATGGCGTTGCTGGATATGCTGCCTTCCGCATTGCCGTCTCGGCGGTAGGTCGTAAGGTCGGATAGCGAGGTGCCGGTGCTGTCGATGCGGCCCGTGATAAGCCCGTCGGTAGTTGCGGCGAGGAGCCTGTCGTCGGGGGTTATTAGCAGTTGCCTCACCTTTTTGCCGCCGAGCGGTTGCGTAAGTTGCGGCTGAGGGGCGGAAGGGTTGGGGCAGCACTTGATGCCATTGCCGAATGTGGCTATCCACAGGTGCCCGAAGCGGTCTTCCTTTATGTCGTACACGGCATCGAGGCTAATGGTCGGGCTGCCGTAGCGGTAAAGCCCGGCGGGTTTGCATCCTACCCATATATCGCCTGAGGCGGTGCGCAGCATGGCGTAAGGCGCCGACGGCAGAGGTTCCTCCGAGAGCTGTTTGCCGCCGGGCGAATATGTGGCTATGGCGGGGCGCTCGCGGAAGCCTGCAATAAGCACGCTGTCGTCGCCGACAAGGAACACGCGCGGGTGACGGTTCTCCGAGCCGGGCAGAAGTCCGGCCGGGTGATGCGGTCGTATGTGCTTGTGCAGACCATTGTGGTCGGCGCTCCAGCGGTTTCCCTGAGTGTCGGTCATCTCGTTCCATGGTATGGCCGCAAAGCGCATGAGGGAATCTTTGCGCGGCCCCGTCACATCGCAGAAGCGGTAAGTGTTGAGGTTGAACTCGTATATATCGTCGTCGGTATGGCACACAATGGCGCTGTCGCCGGTCAGGAATATGTCGCGGATATGGTTTGTGTTTACCGAAGCCTTGTCGCCTGGCCGTATCTTGATGTGGTGGAACTCGTAGCCGTCGTAGCAGTTGAGTCCGTTTGCTGTAGCGAACCACAGCAGGCCGTTGCTGTCCTGTATGCCTCCGCCTATCCTATGGCTGGATAGACCGTCGCTTTCGTCGTAGCTCTTCACAACATCGTCGGCCAAGCCGGAGGCAGGGAGCATAAGAGTCAGTATGAGGGCAATCAGTATGCGCATGGGTGAGAATTTTATCACAAATATACGCAATTTTAGTCGGATAATACAGGCGTGAGCCGTTTTTCAAGTCTTTTGGCTCGATTTTCACAAAGTATGCGCGAGTGCGTGCATACTTTTGCCGACATCAATTCAAACCTCAAATATCATATTCATGAAAGCAAAATCGATGTTAATGACTGCAGTGCTTGCCGCGGCAGGAGTGTTTGGAGTTTCGGCCTCCGAGCAGACAACGGTAGCCCACTGGGAGTTTACCTCGGGCTATGATGTGGAAAAAGACGGCAACAAAGCCTTCTACACACCCAACACCGAGGGCTGGGCTGCAATTGCAAACCAGAAGTGGGTCACTGTTCAGCCTTATTTCCGTCCGAACATCAGCGCTCTTCCTCAAGATGCCTGTTATGTGACTGTACATACCTCCGACGGCAAGTGGGAGGTGAAGAGCAGCGGTTCTACTCCGAGCTACCTACTGCGTCTCAACACTGCTTCTACCAATAAGTTTACTGCGGTAGAGGACTATGCCGACGGTTCGAAGCATGACCAGTTCTTCGAAGTGTCTGTACCGGCTTCGTCTCTCACTAATGTGAAAATCAACTTTGCAATCGGCGACGGCTCAAGTTCGTCGACCGTGTTCGGCGTAGTATACTCGACCGACGGCGGAAATTCTTGGCTCAGGCTCGATGACTACAAGGCTGCAAGCCACTGGAACACCTACAATGATGCCGTATACTCACTCAATGCCGACAAGTGCGAGAATATCGTGGTGCGTATGCTTATCCGCTCTGCGACAAAGAACAGCAACTACAATCTCAAGTATTTCAATGTGCTTGCCGACGACTTTGCAGCTCCCGAGTTACTGAGCATGCTGCCCGCCGACGGCGATACCGGCGTACTCACAACCGGTAAGATTGTTATGCGCTTCAACGAAAGCGTGACTGCGATTACCGGTAAGACTGCAATTCTTAAGAACAATGCTTCGGGCCAGATCTTGAAAGTCGCACCTGTTGTGACCAACGACAAGGTATCGTTTGTGTATGAAGAGCTCGACCTCTCCACATCGTACACCTTCTCAACTCCCGCTGGTATGTTCTCCGACATAGCTGGCAACTTAAGCGACATGGCTTATAGCGTGACCTTCACTACTGCCGAAACACGTCCGCTGCCTCCTCCTGTGCTCGACAGCAAGAACCGTCTGTGGTACAACCGCCCCGCTGCATACTGGGAGGAAGCTCTTCCGCTCGGCAACGGTCGCCTCGGTGCAATGGTAAGCGGCAGCGTGGCTGTTGATACCATTCAGCTCAACGAAGACACCTTCTGGGGTCAGTCGCCCAATGCCAACCACAACTCCAAAGCCCGCTCGGTGCTCTCATCGGTGCGCGACCTTATTTTCAAAAAGAACTACACCGACGCACAGAAGACCGCCATCCCCAACTGGATGTCGCAGGGCTCGCACGGCGCCCAGTATCAGGCTGCCGGCTGCCTCCTGCTCGGCTTCCCCGGCCACCGCTACAGCGACGAAGAGCGTGGTGCTGCCGACAATGCTCATGATGCGCAGGCCTATGTTCGCGACCTCGATTTGGCGAAGGCTGTAGCTACAACTTCGTATGTGGTCGATGGTATCACCTATACCCGCGAGGTATTCTCGTCGTTTGTCGATAATGTTACTGTTATCCGCCTGGAAGCTTCCGAACCCGGCAAACTCGACTTCAACGTATGCTATGCCGCGCCCGCAAAAGACAATATGGTAAAACTCGGTGTGAACGAAATCACTGCCGACGGCCTTATCCGTGCTTCGCTTGTGCCTGCAAGAACTCAGAGCGAGAACGTAGACAACAAGCTCAACTGCTTCACATATATCAAAATCATAAACGAAGGCGGTACTAAGACCGTTACCAAGCAGAATGTGATGCACTATGGTCTCGTGGCCGGCAATACTGCTGCGCCTACTGTAAACGTGGCCGGTGCCGATGCCGCTACCATAATAATTTCCTCGGCTACCAACTTTGAGAAATACAACGATATAAGCGGTAACGCCGATGCAAAGGCTCTCGCATATATCACCGACTATGAGGCAAAGACCAAGGACTATGCCACAACCCTCGCCGACCACAGCGCCAAGTATGGCGAACAGTTCGGCCGCGTAAACCTCTATCTTGGCGAGAACCAGAGCCAGGAGAAAAAAGATACCGAGCGTCGTATTAAGGAATTCAACTCCAACGGTAACGACCCCGGCCTCGTTTCCACCTACTTCCAGTTCGGCCGCTACCTGCTCATAAGCTCGTCGCAGCCCGGAACACAGCCTGCAAACCTCCAGGGTCTCTGGAACCCCAACGCTCGCCAGTATCCCGCATGGGACTCCAAGTACACCACAAATATCAATGTGGAGATGAATTACTGGCCTGCCGAGGTTACAAACCTCTCCGAATGTCACGACCCCTTCATCGACATGGTGAAAGACGTTGCCGAGACTGGTTCCGTAACAGCCTCTGAGATGTATGGCGCACGCGGCTGGGTTCTCCACCACAACACCGACATCTGGCGTACCACAGGTGCTGTAGACAATGGCCCCGTAGGTATCTGGCCCACCTGCAACGCATGGTTCTGCTCGCACCTTTGGGAGAAATATCTCTTTTCGGGCGACAAGAATTACCTCGCCTCGATATATCCCGTACTCAAAGGCTGTGCCGAGTTCTTCGTAGACTTCCTCGTGGAAGACCCCTCTAACGGCTACATGGTAGTGTGCCCCTCGAACTCTCCCGAAAACCACCCCGGACTCTTCTCGTACAACAAGGAAGACGGCTCGAAGATGAACGTGGCACTCTTCGGTGGTGTGGCTATGGATAACCAGCTTGTATACGATGTCCTCAAAAGCACATCGGAAGCTGCCGGCATCCTCGGTACCGACAAAGAATTTGCTGCATCGCTCGACGCTCTCCGCGCACGTATCACTCCTTACCGCATCGGTAAATACGGTCAAATTCAGGAATGGCAGGAAGACTGGGACCGCGAGAACACATCGCACCGTCACCTCTCGCACCTGTGGGGCGCTTATCCCGGCAATCAGGTATCGCCCTTCGTAAACCCCGACGTATTCCAGGGCGTACATAAATCGCTCGTAGGCCGCGGCGACGCTGCCCGTGGCTGGTCGATGGGCTGGAAGGTATGTCTGTGGGCACGTATGCTCGACGGCGACCATGCTCTCAACATAATCAAGAACCAGCTCCGCCTTGTATCGCCCAACATCACCATGCAGGACCCCGACGGCGGTACATACGCAAATATGTTCGACGCCCATGCGCCTTTCCAGATTGACGGCAACTTCGGCTGCACCGCAGGTGTCGCGGAAATGCTGCTTCAGTCGCATGCAGGCTTCGTACACCTTCTCCCTGCGCTCCCCGCGCGTTGGAGCGAAGGTGTGGTGAGCGGTCTCCGTGCACGCGGCGGTTTCGAGGTGACACACCTCAGCTGGAAGAACGGCAAGGTTGAATCCGTGAAAATCATATCGACAGTAGGAGGCACACTGCGCCTGCGCTCGAACACCCCGCTGCACATGGCCGACGGTTCTACACTGGCCGTAGCGGAAGGTGCCAACGCCAACGCCCTCACACAGCCCTATGTGATGCCCGACCCCATCGTGGTGAACAAGAACAAAATCCCCGAGACAAAACTCCCCGAAGGATATGTGTACGACATTCCCACCGAACCCGGTCAGGAGATAGTACTCTCCGAGACCTCTGTATCGGCTGTGGAGAATGTGACCGCAGCTCCCGTCAGTAATGACGAAGATGCCTGTTACAATGTTCTCGGCCTCCGCGTCGACGAAAACTATCGCGGAATAGTTATCTCCAAAGGTTCCAAATACCTGAGGAAGTAAGCGCCTGAACGACAATATCGCGAGGTTGTACCATAAATCAATATGGCGCAACCTCTTTTTTTTGTGTCGCAATAGTTTCGCAAATATTTCGTACCTTTGCACAATACACAATCATCCGGAAATGAAAAGACTGATATTTGCATGTGCCGCGCTTATGCCGGCCCTATTTATGGCTGCAAAGCCGGTGTCGGTGTCGTCGCCCGACGGAAACATCACAGTGACGGTAGATACCGCATCCGACGGCGAGGTGTTCTACACCATGAGCCATAAGGGCGAGACGTTGCTCAATGCCTCTCGCCTTGGCCTCACTCTGAAAGACGCCCTTGCCCTCGACAAGGGCTTCACTGTTGCTGCTGCTGAGCGTTCGAGCTTCGACGATACCTGGACGCCGGTATGGGGCGAAGAATCTAAGATACGAAACAACTACAACGAACTGGCTCTCACGTTGCGCCAGAAGTCAACAGGGCGCAAACTCGGCCTGCGCTTCCGCGTGTTCGACGACGGCATGGGCTTCCGCTATGAGTTCCCCGAGGCTTTGGGCAACTTCGCAATAGCCGACGAACTCACCACCTTCGCTTTTCCCGAGGCACATCGCTCGTGGTCTATTCCGGGCGACAAGAATAATTATTACGAGGCCATATACCGTCCTCTGCCGCTCGACAGCATCGGATATGCGAGCACTCCTGTAACAATAAAGACCACGGGAGGGCTGAGCCTCGCCCTGCATGAAGCCGCCCTTACCGACTATGCCGCAATGAATGTTCAGGCCACCCCCGGCTCGTCCACACTCAAGGTCGAGCTTACTCCGTGGTCGACGGGCGAAAAAGTATTTGTTACCGACGTGCGCACTTCGCCCTGGCGCACGCTTATCGTAGCCCCCGACGACGGTGCCCTCATGCTGTCGCGACTCATGCTCAATCTCAACGAGCCATGTGCTATCGAAGATACGTCGTGGATAGTGCCGCAGCGATACATCGGCGTATGGTGGTGCTACCACATGCGCACAGCCACATGGCGCTCGGGTGAGCGCCACGGGGCTACTACCGCGAATGTGAAACGCTATATCGACTTTGCCGCGCGCCACGGCTTCCAGGGCGTCCTCGTAGAAGGCTGGAACAAAGGATGGGAAAACTACGAATTCAGTTTTACAGAGCCTTACGACGACTTCGACATCGACAGCATCGTAGCATACGGAGCCGAGAGGGGTGTGGGTTTCATTGCACACCACGAAACAGGTTGCCGCGTATCCAACTATGAGAAAAACCTTCCCGAGGCAATGAAGTATCTCCGCGACAAAGGTGTACACTACGTAAAGACAGGCTACTGCGACTATAAGCTGCTCGACCGAAAGGAGCACCACAGCAGCCAGTTCGGCGTACGCCACTTCCGCAAGGTAATAGAGGAAGCGGCCGCCAATAAGGTAGCCGTCGATAATCACGAGCCGGTGATGCCTACGGGGCTGCAGCGCACATACCCCAACCTTATGACGCAGGAAGGCGTGCGCGGACAGGAGTGGGACGCATGGAACCGCACCGGCGGAAATCCGCCCTCGCATACCGTGACTATACCCTTTACCCGAGGACTGGCAGGCCCTATGGATTTCACTCCCGTAACATTCAACTTTGAGAATAAGGTTGTGCCCGGCACACGAGTGTGCACCACTCTGGCAAAGCAGCTCGCACTCTTCGTGATACTGTATTCGCCGCTGCAGATGGCCTCCGACATGATAGAAAACTACGAGGCAAACCCCGGCCCGCTCGCCTTTGTAAGCGATTGCCCCACCGACTGGGATTGCACCGTGTACCCCGAGGCCGAGATTGGCAAGTACATCACCGTGGCACGCAAGGCAAAAGGCTGCGATGACTGGTATATAGCAGGTGCCACAGGCGACGATGCCCGTGTAGCCACACTCCGCTTCGACTTCCTCGAGCCGGGCAGAACCTACACTGCCACCATTTACCGCGACGGCCCCTTCGCCGACTGGGAGTCCAATCCCACCCCCGTGGTAATAGAACAGAAGACCGTAGACTCCGAATCGCTCCTGTACATACCTGAGGCCCGTAGCGGCGGCTTTGCAATGAAGCTGAAGATAAAAAAATGACAATAATGTTCTCGGGATGAATTTTCTTATGTATTTTTGTGCTTGCAAAAACTTTTGAATTAATGGTAAATTCATCTCAACACGATACCGCACTCGTAGCCGAGGCTCTCGGCAAGGTTCTTGCCGGAGAGCCTCTTGGCGAGGATACTCTTTATGCCCTTGCCGATATTGACTCGCCGGAAGGGAAGGAGGCTCTTATAGAGGGGGCTGCCGAGATAACACGTAAGTTCTGCCCTCGCAAGTTCGACTCCTGCTCGATAGTGAATGCCCGTTCGGGGCGCTGCTCCGAAAACTGCAAGTGGTGCGCCCAGTCGGCTCATTTCAACACAAAGTGCGAGGTATACGACCTTATCGATAGCGATGAGGCCCGCCATGTAGCCCGCTACAACGCCGAGCGCGGTGTGGGCCGCTTTTCTATGGTGGCCAGCGGAAAGGCTACGCGCGGCAAGACTCTCGACGGTATCTGTGCCATACTCCGTAAGGTTAACGAGGAGGATAATATCGAGACCTGTGCCTCGCTCGGCTTGCTCGGTGAAGATGAGCTGCGCAAGCTGTGGGAGACGGGCGCCCGACGCTATCACTGCAATCTTGAGACTGCGCCCTCGTATTTCCCTGCCCTGTGCAGCACACATTCGCAGGATGAGAAACTCGCCACGATAGCTGCGGCACGAAAGGTGGGTTTCAAGATTTGTTCGGGAGGTATAATAGGAATGGGCGAGACTCGCCGTCAGCGCATGGAGCTTGCCATAGTGCTACGCAGTATCGAGCCGGTGTCAATCCCTATCAATGTGCTCAGCCCTATTCCGGGCACGCCGCTCGAGGGAACACCTCTTATAGAGGAGGACGAGATTGTGCTTACTGTGGCGCTATTCCGCTTCGCCCACCCTTCAGTGCAGTTGCGTTTTGCCGGAGGCCGCGCGCGAATGAGTCGTGATGCTCAGCTTAAAGCCATGCGCTCGGGCGTCAACGGCGCTATTGTCGGCGACCTTCTCACAACCATCGGCTCGACTATCGCAGAAGATGCCGCTTTAGTAGCAGAGGCCGGTTATGATTTCTGATTTTCAACTTACAAACCGTCTCCGCAAGGAGTTCGATTCGCTCGACGAGGTAAAGGGACGTCGCCGCAGCGGCCTTTTTGTGGCCGAGGGCACCAAGTGTGTGCTTGAACTGGCTGTGGCCTTCAGTCCGCGATATGTTTTTGCCCGCCCTGAATGGTTTGCGGAGCACTGTGAGGTGTTCGCTGATGATGTGTGTGTGGAGTGCGGTGGTACGCTTTTGCGAGAGCTTACCCGCCTTGGCACCACGCCGCCGGTTATTGCCTTTTTTGAGTTGCCCGAGCCTGCGGAGTGTCCCGGCGAGGATTATTTCCGGGCCAATCTCGTGCTGGCGCTCGACCGCCTGCAGGACCCCGGAAACCTTGGCACCATTATGCGCACCTGCGACTGGATGGGCGTGCACACCATACTTGCATCGCGTGACACTGTCGATACGTTCAACCCAAAGACGGTGCAGGCCACAATGGGTGCGCTCGCACGTGTGAGGGTGGTGTACTGCAATCTCGATGAGGTGCTGGCATCGCTCGGTGACATAGTACCCGTGTACGGCACCTTTCTCGACGGTACCAATATCTACACCTCGGAGCTGAGCCGCACCGGTGTTGTGGTAATGGGAAATGAAGGCAGCGGCATCGGTGAGGCTGTGGAAGCTCACGTAGGCCGCCGCCTGTATATCCCTCCGTACCCGGCCGACGCGCAGACTGTGGAGAGCCTCAATGTCGGCTCGGCCACTGCCATTGTGCTTTCGGCGTTCAGGAGCAGAGAGTACGGACTTTTATAATATTTAATCGGGAACGCCAACGCGCCTGAAGGTGTAGTCGCGGTCGGCTATCTCGCACGACATTATGTTGTCGTGGTGTACCTTGATGTCTTCTATGCGGCGGTAGCGGTTGAATACTTCGCGAATGGCCGGAGTGAGAGCCGTACGCCAGTGCTGGGATGTGGCGCGCGACAGAGAGTCGAGCGTGGGCTGCTGCATGCCTGTAATTGCGTTTTCAGAGAATGTTACGCCCGATGGGTCTATGTTCACTTCCATAGATGTCGGGTCGAACGATACTACGAGGTCATCGTCGTCTCTGTCTTCTACGGCATAGCGGCCTGTGATAGACGCAGTGGCGGCTACCGAAGCCTCGTAAGGCTCTACAACGGCATCGACAGCGCCTTTCACTGCTTGTTCTGCATTGATTACTGCGCTTATGTTAAGTGTGCCGGTGCCTTTGCGGCCCTGGTCGGGCACAAAGTCGAGGGTTACGGTCGTGCTTGCGTCGGATGCGCCGTTCACGGCGATTAGCTTTTCAGGGTTTCCCTGCCATGTGCCTGCAAAGTGTTCGTCACGGCTGCATGCCGTGACGGCTATGATAAAGATGAGGGCAGCGGCAGAAAACGAGTAGCTGATTGTTGACAGTTTCATGATTGAGTGTTTTTTTAGAGTGTGTAACTTTTGGATACCACATGTCTTTTAAACACTCAGCGGCCTTAAATGTTCAGAGTCTGTGCAGCCAGTTCCATAGCCCGTCGACCGCAGTACGACAGGAGCGCCCCGAGTTTGTCCTTCAGGCGTACGCGCCTGTCGGCTATGATAGCGGCGCGGTGCTTGGTGATGAAGCGGTGGCAGCGGTCGGCTATCTCGGGCCGCTTGTTTGTCACGGCGAGGTTGAAGATATTGTAGTAGGCGCTGAAGCTACGAGCCAGAGCAGCCTTGCGCAGCTCGTCCGATTTGCCGGAGAGCTGCCGGCGCAGGCTGTCGACGGCCCATAGGGCATCGGTGCGCTTGCTGTGCCAGGTGTTTATGAAGCTGGACGGGTTCGGGCGGTAGAAATATACTGGTCGCGAGGATACCGCCACCATGCCGGCGGCTGTGTATATGCCGGCAAACGACTGGAGGTCTTCGTAGTAGCGCCCCGATACGAAGGCGTCGGCAAGCAGCTCGCGGCGGTATAGCTTGCCGCAGGCCGAGCTGTGGTATATGCCTTCCTGATATAGCGATGCGGCTATGGCTGTGTCGCAGGATACCGACTCGCAGCGTGCTCCGGAGCATGAAATATTTTCGGTGCGCGACAGTACTCCCGACACAATAGGGCAACCTGTAGAGTGCGCCTGTGCCACAAGATACGAGAGTGCGCCGTCGAGCAGTTTGTCGTCGGAGTCGACGAAGGTGATAAATGTGCCGCAGGCCATGCGTGTGCCGGTGTTGCGGGCGTCGGAGAGTCCTTTGCCGCAGGTGGCTGTCATCTTCACCCGCGACGGGTCGGCGGCGGTATGGCGGCGGCAGATGTCGGGTGAGGCATCGGTGGAACCGTCCTCCACAAGTATCAGCTCTATGTCGGCGAAGTCCTGTCCGAGGATGCTTTCGATGCACTCTTCGAGGTAAGGGGCGGCATTGTAGACCGGAACTATTACGCTTACTTCGGGCATGTCAATGTTATTCGTTGATATATATTGGAGCCGAGGGCGCCGATTCGATGTTTGCTCTGTTCAGAGCCGTTACGACATATATACCCGCTTCTTTTGCCGTGAATGTATTGCCGTATGTCACGGCCACGAGTGCTTCAGCTTTTTCGCAGTCTATGTCCCGGCGGCTTTCGAAGCGGTACACGGCATATTTCACAATGTCGGATACATCTCCTGTAGCCTTGCCGCTTTCCCACGAGAAGGTGCGCGAGTCGGAGGGGATTATGCGGCTCACCGGCTTCGGAGCGTCGGTGCATATCCACGGGTAGGACGGTACCAGGGCCGGAGTGCGCTGCAGCGCCGTGCTGAGAGAGTCGGCCACGCCGCCAACGTTGCGGGTGAGCGAGTAGCCCGGCCACCAGCAGTTGCCCTGTATGCGCTCCGCTTTGCGGCTTAGGGCCACTTTGCGGCCCAGCTCAGCTTTTTTTACCGAGCGTTCCACATCTTGCCCTACGTAGATATGGCGAGAGCCGTCGGTGGCTTTATCCCACCAGTCGACCAGTACGAGGTATGAGGCCGATTTGTGGTCGGTCTCCCAGTAGAGCTGCGGCATGAGGTAGTCTATCCACCCCTTTTGCGCCCATAGCAGCACGTCGGCGTATAGGGCGTCGTAGTTTTCGAGTCCTCGGGTGTCGCTGCCGGCCGGGTGTGTGGATTTGTTGCGGTATATTCCGAAAGGGCTTATGCCGAAGCGCACCCATGGTTTGGCCTTGGCGATGCGCCGGTGTATATCTTCGATTAGGAGGTCTACATTGTGGCGGCGCCAGTCGGCGCGTTTCATTCCGGCGCCGTAGCGGGCATACGACTTGCCGTCGGGAAAGTCCTTGCCGGCGATAGGGTAGGGGTAGAAGTAGTCGTCGAAGTGTATGCCGTCTATGTCGTAGCGCCCCACGATATCGTCCACCACCTTTCCTATGAACTCACGGTTCTCAGGCAAGGCGGGGTCGAAGTACAGTTTGCCGCCGTAGTTCACGAAGCGCTCGGGATGCTTGCGGTAAATATGTGACGACGGCAGTTTCTGTATCTGGCGTGTGTTCGATGTTACGCGGTAGGGGTTGAGCCACGCATGCAGTTCCATGCCGCGCGCGTGAGCTTCGCCGATTATGAATTCGAGAGGGTCCCAGAACGGGCGTGGCGCCTTTCCGTCGGCGGTAAGATAGCAGCTCCAGGGCTCGAGCCTGCTTGCGTAGAAAGCGTCGGCCTGCGGGCGTACCTGAAATATTACGGCGTTGACGCCCATTGCGGCGAGGCTGTCGAGCTGCCGGCATATATACTCCTTGTTCTGAGCTGTGGTGTTGCGCAGGTATTGTGTCTGGAACACGGTGTGTAGCCATGCGCCGCGGAACTCGCGTTTTGGGCTTTGGGCTGAGGCGGCGAGAGTCGTTAGCAGCACAAAGGTGATATAGAGTGTAAGCTTTTTCATGCAGTCGGTACTTGGGTATGCAAATGTAATGAAAAAACTCTTATCGCATACGCTTTGGCCTGATTGATTTCTGCCGAGTGTGTGCACTTCCTTCCTTTCCCGCACACGGGGGTGTGGAAAAATACAGGAAGTGAAAGTGCGCGAGAATGGCCTGTGACCGCGATTGACTGTTGCGGAACAAGGGAAGTACCCGCATTTCGGGATGGGAAGGGAAGTGATGTTTTCGTGCTGAAGAGCCGCAAAAACAAAACGCCCGCACCGAATTGTCGGCGCGGGCGTTCGGTATTATTAAGCTGAGCTTGCTTATTCTGCGGGAGTTTCTTCGGCAGCAACCTGTTCGCCGG
This sequence comes from Muribaculaceae bacterium, assembly GCA_009775225.1. Taxonomy (GTDB): domain Bacteria; phylum Bacteroidota; class Bacteroidia; order Bacteroidales; family Muribaculaceae; genus CAG-873. The sequence goes on from VSPE01000010.1 coordinate 36,418, forward strand.
TAGCGTTGTTGAGAGCGGCTACGATAGCGCGGAATTCGTCGAGCGACACAGTCTTTTCGTCGAGTTTCACGGCAGCGTGGATAGCAGCGAAGAGTTTGTTGTTGAATGCCATGTGCACGAGCTGACGGCGCTGTTTCTCATCCTTGAGCATGTTCTCGGTGAAGTAGTCGAGCATCTGGTCGGCCATGTGAGCCATACCGTACTGCTGGAGCTGCTCCATGCCGTATGTGCGGGCGGCAGCCTTTACGTCGTCTTCCTCGACTTTCACGCCGAGAGTTTCGGCAGCCTTGTTCTCGAGGATTTCCCACTTGATAGCGGGTATGTTGCGTTTCACGATGCCGTCGATGTCTTCTTCCTTGATTTCGCTGTTAGTGCGGAGCATGAACTTGCGGAGGAATGTTTCGGGCAGAGCCATGCCTGCGCCGTAGGTTTCCATGAGGTAGTCTTCGGCGTTGCGGGTGAAGAGCTGGTTGCTGTTGGGCTGGAGCGCGCGGGCAATCATTTCAGAGATAGCCTTGCGGTACTCTTCTTCGTTGTGCACCTTGTCGGCACCGAATACTTTGTTGTAAAATTCTTCGCCGAGTTCAGCGGGCTTGTTCACAACAAATTCGGTGATAGTCATTTCGAAGTTGCCGCGAGCCGATTCCACTTTGTCGCGGTCGATGTGGAGCATCGATGCTATTTCGGCTTCGTTGCCGTCGCAGGTGGCGAAAGCGTCGAACACAACCTTGTCGCCCACCTTAGTGCCTTCGAACTTCTTGGCCTCGTCGGCGCTCTTGAAGAGGAAGGGAGCCACGATACCGTCGGTAACCTGGATAGCGTCGTCGCCTTCTTTTACGGAGCCGTCTTCGTTGAGCTGCATGATAGAGCCTTTCACGAGCGCGCGCTCAGCGTATTCCTGGGCGGGTTCCTGAGTACCTGCCTGCTGGCGGAGAGCCTTATCCTGCTCATCAATCATTTCGTCGGATACGGCGATGTTGTAGAAGGGCAGAGTGGTGTTTGCGAAATCGAGGTTTAGCTCGGGAGCGAACCCGATTTCATATTTGAAGGTATATTCTTTGGCTTCGAGGTCGATAGCTTCGTGTTCTGCGGGAATGGGCTGGCCGAGGATGTCGAGCTTGTTGTCTTCGATGTATTTGAGGCATGCGTCGGCCGAAACTTCATTGAGGACGTGAGCCTTAACTTCGTTGCCGAAGCGTTTGCGGAGCTGGTTCATGTCGATGTGGCCTTTGCGGAAACCGGGAATCTGGCGTGTCGCGCCGATTTCTTTGAGTTCCTTCTTTACACGGTCGGCATAGTCGGCTTCGGCGACTTTAACGACGATAAAGCCTTCGAGCTCGCTCGTCTTTTCAAGTGTTACATCCATTATGTATTTGTTTTTCAGATTATTATATTTCTAACATGACGCAAGAGGATGGCAGTGCCCTCTTCCGAAGTGCAAAATTAACACTTAAATTTATATAAATCAAATGTGATAACGCTTTTTATGACATAAAAGTTGTCAAAAAGCATATCTTACAGACAATGTCCGAGTCACTTCAGGCTCACCCCGTCGATGTCGGCAAGGCGGGCACGCAGGGCCGGAGCATCGTCGAGGGTGCAGCTCAGCGTCATGGAGCAGGTATTGTCGAAAATCTGAGATAAGATGCTTACGTCGCCGTTTTTCGTGAGTTTCATCACGTCGTTCATTGCGAGGTAGGGGAAGGTGAACGATACTTCGGCCATGTCGTGACGCTCCACGATTGTGGCCTCGGTGAGTGCCAGTCGGGCGGCCTCGCGGTACGCGGCTATGAGGCCGGAGGTGCCGAGTTTTATGCCGCCGAAATAGCGGACTACAACGATTACTACATCGGTGAGCCCGAATGAATTTATTTGCCCGAGGATAGGCTTTCCGGCAGTGCCCGACGGCTCGCCGTTGTCGCTTGAGAGGAAGTCGGTGCGGGCTGAGCCGAGCATGTAAGCCCAGCATACGTGGCGAGCGTCGTGATAGCGCTTCTGGTAGTCGGCAATGACGCTCTTGGCCTCTGCCACATCCGATACAGGATGGGCAAAGGCCAGGAACTTACTCATTTTCTCCTTGAAGATAGCTTCGGAGGATGATTCTATGGTGCTGTATTTCAACGATAAATCAGAATAATAATTCTCAACTCTTAGAGATTGTCTAAAATTTATATTACTTTGCTTTTGAGGGTCTTGTCAGCGTCTTTTTGTTCGCTCTTCAGTCTCGTAGCTACAGCTACGCTCCTTCATCGCAAACAAAAATCCATCTGACAATCCCTCTCAAAATCTGTATAATATAAATTTAGACAATCTCTTAATTTTTAATTCTTAATTCGTTCAATAGCTGTGGTTCTCTTCCTTAAGCTCTTTTTCGGTGAGCTGGGTGGCGTTCATCTTGCGCCATACGTAGCAGATGTATGCCAGCACGAATGGCACCAGGATAGACACCCATGACATTGCCTTGAGTGTGAAGAGCGATGATGAGCTGTTGGCTATGGTGAGCGAAGAGGCTGGGTCGAGAGTCGAGGGCAGATAGGCGGTGTCGGCATAGCCTGCGATGAGGAAAAGCACAACGACAACGGCAAATGTGCCGAAGCCTGCATACCATATTCCGGCGCGCCAGCGGCTGTCGAAGGCGCTGCGTAATATGCCGTAGAGCACGGCCACTACGCCGAACAGGAAAATCACGGCGAGCACCCACATGGATGTGAGGTTATGGAAGTAAAGGTATGGCTCGCTCACGAAGGTGCCGTCGACGTAGCGCAGGCCCGTGTTTAGCATAAGCATCACCACAAAGGCTACGAAGAGTACTGCGAACAGCAGTCCGTTGACGAGAGCCTTGCGGCGCATGCGTGCTGTAAGGTTTTCGCTGTCGCCTATGTTGTTGATGAAGTAGAGCGAGGCCATTGTGCGGGCCAGGAAGAATACGGCGACGCCGAGCAGCAGGTTTTTCCAACATGCTATTGCTTCGAGACCGTGTGAGGGCGCCCACTGCGATATTACGGGAGCTGCGCCGTCGAGGATGTTTGTTTTGGCGATAGTGAAGGCGCCACCGAAGAAGAATGTGCCTACTGCCACGCCGAGGAGCACGCAGCCGAAAAGACCGTTGAACATGAGCAGACCGTCGTAGAAGCGGGTGCCGTAGAGATTGCCGCGCTTGCGGCGGAATTCATAGCTCACGGCCTGCACCACGAAGCTCAGCAGGATAAGCATCCACAGCCAGTATGCGCCTCCGAAGCTTGTGCTGTAGAAAAGCGGGAAGGAAGCGAAGAAAGCGCCGCCGAAGGTGACGAGTGTGGTGAAGGTGAACTCCCACTTGCGTCCGAGCGAGTTCACCATGAGCTGCCGTTCGCTTTCGTTAGCCTTGCAGTAGAGCATCGACTGTCCGCCTTGCACAAAGAGCAGAAACACAAGTATTCCGCCGAGTACGGCTATTATGAGCCACCAGTAGGCTTGCAGTAATGAGAGTGTTTCCATATCAGAGGCTATGTTTTTCGATGTTTGTTTTGGATGCTGAAGATATGTAGCGCAGCATAATGCTTATCTCGGCAATGAGTAGGGCTGTGAAGATAAATGCGAAAATCCAGAATGTGAGTTGTACCGACGATGCGGGAATACCCGATATGCCTGCAGTGACTGGCATGAGGTCTTGGATTACCCAGGGCTGGCGTCCGGCTTCGGCGAGGACCCAGCCCGACTGGCTGCACACCCATACGACAGCTACAGAAATCATGCCGAGCCAGCACAGCCATGCTTTTTCGAGGACTTCCGTGCGGCGATAGCAGAGGAAGAGCACGAGCACGAAGAGTGCCAGCAGGTAGCCGCCTGCCATAACCATGATGCGGAACGAGTAGAAGGTGAGGTCTACATTCGGCACTGCCGCCTGAGGGGAGGGAAGGTAGCCGTAGCCGAAGTAGCGGAAGTTTTCCTTTACTATCGCAGCGGCAGTATCCATTGCAGACTTGTCGCCGGCCTCGTATGCTGCCGAGTATTCGCGGAGAGCCTGTTGGGCTGTTTTGCCGATTGCTATTTTATCGGCGTAGCTGAGGGAGTGTACGGTGTCGCCTTCGGCGTTGATAGTGATGCCTTCGATTAGGTCGTTGATGCCGGGAACGAACTTGTTGCCCTCAGAATATATAAGGTACGAGAGGCCTTTTGGTATTTCGATGCTGAACGCCATAGGGTAGTCGGGCGTACGCGAAGCCTCGGGCTTGAGAATGCCTACGCCCACGAGCGACTGCCCTACCGAACCTTGGTAGAGGCCTTCCATTGCGGCGAGCTTCATGGGCTGAACGCGGGCCACCTGCACGGCCGAGCCGTGGCCGGTCCAGAGTGTGAGGAGTATTCCGGCCATGCCTACCCACGCGCCTACGCGCATCGACGATTTGGCGGCGTCGATGTTGCGCCTGCGCCACATAAGCCAGCTGCTTACGCCAATCACGAATACTCCGGCGAGGCACCAGCCGCTGAATACGGCATGGAAAAACTTATTTACGGCTACCGGGCTTAGAGCCACGGCGAAGAAGTCGGTCATTACATTTCGCATCTGCGCGGGGTCGAACTCGCACCCTACGGGGTACTGCATCCATGAGTTTGCCACGAGTATCCATAGCGCCGACAGCGAAACGCCCAAGGCCGTGAGCCACGACGAGGCCAGGTGGAAGCCGCGGCTTACCTTGTTCCAGCCGAAGAACATCACGGCGATAAAGGTGGCTTCCATAAAGAAGGCGAGTATGCCCTCTATGGCAAGCGGCGCGCCGAAAATGTCGCCGACAAACCAGCTGTAGTTAGACCAGTTGGTGCCGAACTCGAATTCAAGAATCAGACCAGTGGCCACGCCGCAGGCAAAGTTTATTCCGAAGAGGGTCATCCAGAATTTGGTAATGCCTTTCCAGCGTTCCTGTCCGGTACGTACATATATAGTCTCCATAATGGCGACTATTACCGACAGACCTATGGTCAGCGGTACAAACAGCCAGTGATACATGGCAGTGAGAGCAAACTGGGCTCTTGACCAGTCGACAAGGCTCGCGAGTTCGTTCATTGGTCAGATATTTAAGGAGTTAAGGTTTTGTTGAATATTTGGAGAGGGTGATGTGAGGGCTTCTCTTACGGCCTTTGCGCGTTCGCTGTCGGTGTTGTAGTCCGAGGAGAGGATGTCGGGGAAGAAGAACACCTTCAGTATTGCGAAGAACACTATCAGCTTTATTATTATCAGCGCCCAAAGCTTGCGCCCCACCGTCATGGAGCGGAAGCCGTCGGTATACAGGGCTACGGCCTTGCAAAGAAAAGATTTAGCCTTCATGTAGACGCTTGTGCAAATCTGCGGACGGGATTTCAGATTTTAGGCGGGATGTGAGCCGACGTCTCCGACGAGTGAGCCGGACGGCGTACAGGCGCGTTGTTGTTTGCGGGCTTCATCTTCACTTTGAGGTCGTCGAAGCCCTTGCCGTATACGCCGTTTACGTTGCATTGAGTGGTGAAGGCATCGGGGTCTATGCTTTTTATGATGCGTGAAATAGTTACCGATTCTATTTTCCGGCACATCACAAGCAGCATCTTCACTTCTTGCTTGGAATACCAGCCCATGCCTGTGAATACGGTGCAGCCGCGTTTTGCCTCGTTGTTGATAGCTGTTGCAATCTCCTCCCATTTCTGCGAGAATACGGTGAACTGCACGGCCTGGCGGTTGGTGTTGATAACCATATCTGCCACGTACGAAGCCAAAATAAGCACCACGTATCCGTATACTACCTTGTCTATTTGGTGGAAAAGGAAGAACGACGACGATATTACAATGACATCGGTGTAGAGCATCATGCGGCCGATGCTTACGTTGGTGTATTTCGACACCATTGCGGCCACAATGTCGGTGCCGCCGCTGGAGCCGTTGTGGGTGAATGCTATGCCCACACCCATGCCTGCGCATATACCGCCTATCACCACGTTGAGGAAGGGCTCCTGCGTGAAGCCCTCGGAGAATAGCGGCTGGAATATGCCCACAAACACGGAAATCATAGTGGCGCCGTAGATTGTGCCGAGCACGAACCGTTTGCCCACGACCTTATAAGCAATGGCGAGCAGTATGAGGTTCAGTGCATACTGCGTTATAGCCACGGGAATTCCGGTAGTGAAGTATACGATGGTGCCTATACCGGCCAGTCCGCCTATTACCACCTTCTCGGGAAGGATGAAGCCGCAAAAGCCCAAGGCGTAGAGCGCCATTCCGAAGGTAATGAAAAAATAGTCGCGCGTAGTGCGCCACAGTTTAGCCTTATTAATCATTTAATGATAGCTTTTTCGTTGACGCGACAAATTTAGCAAAAATCTTCCAAGAATATCGGGCGCACTCTTAAAAGAGCAAAAAAAATTGCTATTTTTGCATCGTGAAATGAGCATGATTGTTAAACAACCTCTTAAGCAAAGTCTTATACCGACGGGTCGCTTCGCGCCATCGCCGTCGGGCCGCATGCACCTCGGCAATGTGTTCACGGCAGTATTGTCGTGGCTGTCGGTGCGTTCGCGCGGCGGCCGCTGGATATTGCGCATAGAAGACCTCGACCCGCAGCGCTCCAAGGCCGAGCACGCCCGCAGGATAGAAGACGACCTCCTGTGGCTCGGGCTGGACTGGGACGAAGGCGGTCTCGACGACCGCGGAGAGCATGGCCCATACTCGCAGAGCCGTCGTCTGCAGCTCTATGAAGCGGCTTTCGAACGTCTTGTGGCGCAGGGACTCGTGTATAACTGCCGTTGTCGGCGTGCCGACATCATGGCTACGCAGGCACCGCATCAGAGCGACGGCCGTATAGTGTATGCCGGCACCTGCCGTCCGCAGGCAGCGCCGCCATTCGGTACGTCGGTGAAAAGCGGAGTGGCCGCGCGGCTCTATGTGCCCGACTGCACTATAGACTTCACCGACGAAATCTATGGGCCGCAGAGTGTTGAACCGGCCAGGCACTGCGGCGATTTCGTGCTCCGCAGAGCCGACGGGGCATGGGCTTATCAGCTTGCCGTGGTGGTCGACGACGCTTTAATGGGTGTGACAGAGGTGATGCGAGGCTCCGACCTTCTGCTTTCGTCGGCTCAGCAGATATACCTTTACCGTCTGTTGGGCTACGAGCCGCCGGTATTCGCCCATGTGCCGCTTGTCTGCAACGGCGCTGGCGTGCGATTGTCGAAGCGCGACGAAGGTGTGAGCATGGAAGATTTGCGCAGGCGCTACACTCCCGCAGAGCTGCTGGGGCTTATAGCCCGCATGGCCGGCCTTGCGCCCGATGCTTCACCAAAAACTCTTGCTCAGCTTAAGGTGTTGTATGACAAAGAATTGATGCCGCATGATGATACAATTGGAATTTGATAAAGATATATGTGCCGCCGCTCCGGCGCTCAAGGTGTTGCAAATAGAGGCCGATGTGGTTTGTTGCGACACCTCCGATGCCTTGTGGCGTGAGATAGAGGAGTGTTACGCTCATATTCACGATACGCTGCCTATGGCCGAAGTGCGTCTGCGGCCCGCTATAGATGCCACTCGCGCGGCATATAAGGTTTGCGGCAAAGACCCTAACCGCTACAGGCCGAGTGCCGAGGCTCTGTGCCGTAGAGCCGTAAGAGGGCTGGAATTGTACCGTACGCTGTCGGTGATAGACCTTATAAATTTGTTGTCGATGCTTACGGGGCACTCCATAGGCGGTTTTGATGCGGAGAAAATTGTGGGCACCACACTTACTCTCGGAGTAGGCGCCGAGGGTGAGCCTTACGAAGCAATCGGCCGCGGAGAACTCAACATAGCCGGGCTGCCCGTGTACCGCGACGCGGTGGGCGGCATCGGCACTCCCACCTCCGACAACGAGCGCACCAAGCTCAGCTTCGATACCCGCAGGCTGCTCATCACGCTAAACATCTATGGCGACGAGCCGGCCTACGGCATCGATGCCCTTGAGGCGCTTGCATGCAGGCTGCTCACCGACTATGCCGGTGCCAAAAACATAGAGACACGCCTTTATAATCTTGCCGATGAAAATTCTTGAAAACCGTGGCGGGGTAGACTGCCGAGTGCTCGACGAGGCTCTCGAAGCCTTGCGCGACGGGTATATAGTGATATATCCCACCGATACGCTTTATGCGTTCGGCTGTGATGCTCTTAACAGCCGTGCTATCGAGCGGCTGTGTCGCGCCAAGGGCATAAATCCTGACAAGCAGTTGCTCAGCACGGTGTGCACCGATATGTCGCAGGCTGCCGAGTATGCCCGGATTGACAACAGGGCCTTCGCACATCTCAAGCGTCATCTTCCCGGGCCGTTCACCTTTATCCTACCGTCTTCGACTACGCTTCCAAAGGCTTTCAAGAAGCGACGCAGTGTGGGAGTGCGCATCCCCGATAATGACTTTGCCAGAGCTTTGGCCGAAGGACTCGGGAACCCGGTGCTCACTTCGTCGGTTCCGCTCGATGAAGAACTCGGCGAGCGCCCCGACGCCGCCGCGCTGGCCGACCGCTATGACGGCAACGCCGATATAGCGCTCGCTGTCGACGCCGGCGAACTATGGGCCTCTGCCTCTACGATTGTCGACCTTACCGACAGCGCAAATCCGGAAATCACGCGTCAGGGGGCCGGCGAGTTCGATTACTGAACAATAGTCCCTGCGAGCTTGTTTGGTTCATAAAATTTTATGTTGGAAGACTAATTTGCATCTTGGTATACATTCATCCATTATGGAAAACTTCACTTACTATTCGCCTACATTGTACGAGTTTGGCCGCGGTGCCGAAGAAAAAATCGGAATGCTTACTTTCCTTACAGGAGCCACCAAGGTTATGATTGTCTATGGCAAGAAATACGCCAAGACCAGCGGTCTGTTGGGGCGCCTCGAAAACTCACTACAAACTATAGGAATTGACTTTGTAGAGCTTGGCGGGGTGGAAGCGAACCCTACCGATACCCTTGTGTACGAAGGAATAAAGAAGGCCCGTGCCGCTCATGTCGACGGGCTTCTCGCTGTGGGCGGCGGCTCTGTGATAGATACCGCAAAGGCTATAGCCGCCGGAGTAGGCTACAAGGGCGATTTCTGGGATTTTTACACGGGCAAGGCCATAGTGGAGAGCGCGTTGCCTGTGGGCGTTGTGCTCACCGTGCCCGGTGCTGGTAGCGAAGGCTCGGGCAACTCAGTCATTACGCATATAGGCGAGGAGGGAGTGCCTGTAAAACTGAGTCTGCGCACCGACAGTATCCTCAAGCCCCGTTTTGCGATAATGAACCCCGAGATGACATTCACGCTTTCGGCTTATCAGACGGCTGTGGGTATCACCGATATGATGTCGCATATCCTCGAGCGTTATTTTTCCAATACCACGCGAGTCGAAGTCTCCGACCGCCTTTGCGAGGGGCTGCTCATGGCTCTCATGTCGGAAGCTCCGAAGGCTCTCAGCGACCCTACCGACTATCAGGCGCGCGCCAATGTGGAGTGGGCCGCTACGCTTGCGCATAACGGAATTGTCGGTTGTGGCAGGCGAGAGGACTGGACTTCTCATGCCATGGAGCATGAAATCAGTGCCTTGTACCCGAAAGTGGCCCATGGAGCCGGCCTTGCCGTTGTCTTTCCGGCGTGGATGGCCTTTATGGCGCACCATAAACCGTCGAAGGTGGCCCAGCTTGGCCGACGGATATTCGATGTGGATGAGCGCGATGACCGTGCTGCCGCAATAGAGACTGTAGCGTCGCTGCGGGCGTTTTTTAGCGTGGTGCTGCGTATGCCGCTGACGTTCAAGGCTCTCGGAGTCGAAAACCCCGACATTGATACATTGGTGGCACGACTTCATACCAACAAAGGCGAGGAAATAGGAGGCTACTACCGACTCACAGCCGCCGACACCCGCCAGATATACGAGCTTATGCTCGGCGGGGAAAAGGTTGAGCCGGCATCATAGGTCTCACGAGCCGGCGACGATTGGTGTTGCTTTGCGGTGTATGTTCTTGCAGTTTGCGCTTTTTTTCGTATTTTTGCACTCGAAATGGAAAAAGCGCCATATACTTCAGATATGCGTATGCGTGACCTTATTGCCGACAACAGTCTCCTGTTGATGGCTATAAGTCGTTTCGGTATGCCTTTGCGTCTAGCTAACCGCACTATTGCAGAAATCGGAGCCGAGACCGGCGTGGATGCCGACACATTTCTTTGTGTGGCGAATATGGTGAGCGGCCGCCGCTATGATGTGGATAGCGTAGACCTCGCCACGCTTATGGTGTATCTTAAGCGTGCTCATATATTTTTCCTCGATTTCTTTCTGCCTACTATCCGACGCAAGCTGATAAGCGCCCTCGACTATGCGCGAAGCCACGATACGGCTTTGATTATACTGCGTTTCTTCGATGAATATGTGGAAGAAGTGCGCTGTCACATGGAGTATGAGAACCGTACGCTCTTCGGATATATCGACGCCCTTCTTGGCAGCAGGGCAGTGGACGGGAAATACAGTATCGAGGTTTTCGCATCTCATCACGATGCCATTTCTGAGAAGTTGAGCCTGCTCAAGGACGTGCTTATACGGTATAGCCCTGAGGCGAACGCCGATACGCTCAATTCTGTGCTTTTTGATATAATTAATTGTGAAGCCGATCTTATAAGCCATTGCCAGGTAGAAGACAATATTTTGGTGCCGGCTGTTAAGAAGGCTGAGGCAACCCGACTGATAGAGACTGAGGTTCAGGATGCCGACATCGGTTCCCCTTCGGGTTATGGCGAAAACGCAGAAGTGGCGCTCAGTTCCAGAGAAAAAGAAATAATTGTATGTATAGCCCGCGGGATGAGCAACAAGGAGATTGCCGACAGTCTTTGCATCTCTGTGCACACGGTAACTACTCACCGCCGCAATATCTGTGCCAAGCTCGAGATACATTCGCCTGCCGGACTTACAATTTACGCCATTCTCAACGGCCTCATAGACCCGAAAGAAGTCGATTTATAATTTTATATGGTGATTATAAAGCGTCTTTACAGATATATGCTCCAGCGCTTCCTTCCGCTGCTGGTGATGACATTCTTTATCTGCCTGTTCATAGTGCTGATGCAGTTCCTGTGGAAGTATATCGACGAGCTTGTGGGCAAGGGCTTGCCTATGAGTGTGATTGGGGAGCTGTTTTTTTATGCGGCGCTGAAGATGGTGCCGCTGGCGCTTCCTTTGGCGATATTGCTGGCATCGCTCATGGTGTTCGGCAACCTCGGCGAGAAGTTCGAGCTTACGGCTATGAAAGCTTCAGGCGTGTCGCTGTTCCGCATCATGAAGCCGCTCACGGTGCTTATGGTGATTATAGCCGTAGGTGCGTTTTTCTTTCAGAATGATGTGCTTCCGGTGGCTCAGACAAAGATGTACACACTTCTGTTTTCAGTGAGGCAGAAGTCACCTGAGGTAGAAATTCCCGAACGCTCGTTCTACGACCAGATACCTAACATGAATCTTTATGTCGATAGCAAGAACCCCGAGACGGGTATGCTGTACGGCATGATAATATACGACCTCTCGCGCGGTCTCGACAATTCGCGAGTAATTCTTGCCGACTCGGGCCGCTTCAATTTCACTGAAGACCGCACCAGGCTTTTTCTTCAACTATATTCCGGCGAGATGTTCGAGAATATGCGCGACAACACAATGGGAACCTCGTCATCGCGCTATCTGCCTTTCCGTCGCGAGCATTTCTCGGAGAAGGCTGTGTATTTCCCCTTTGACGCCAACCTCAACCGTATGGACGAGAGCGGCATACGAAGCCAGTATGTAGGGCAGAATATCACGGAACTGCGTCACTCTATCGATTCCATTGGCCGACAGGTCGATTCGGTGGGAAATGTCTATGCCACCGAAATAAGGGATGTAGCCTACTTCGGCCTATCGCCCACAGAAGTGACGTGGGAGAAGGGCGTGAAGCATGAGGCACCTCGCCGCGAGGTGCGCCTCGACACACCTTTCGATGTGGACTCGCTTTTTCAGGCGCCCAATCCCGGTTATGCCAAAAGCTATGTGTCGCAGGCTCTTGCCCGTGCCAAGCGGCAGAAGCAGGAGTACCTCTACCGCGGTTTGGCGCTCTCCGACCAGGCAAAGCTCATGCGCCTGCACGATATAGAACTTCAGCGCAAGTTCACACTCTCTATGGCCTGCCTGATATTTTTCTTTATCGGTGCGCCTCTCGGCGCCATTATCAAGAAGGGCGGGCTTGGTACGCCTATGGTGATTTCGGTGTTGCTCTTCATTGTCTACTTCATGATAGACAACATGGGCGTGAAAATGGCCCGCGACGGCCGTATGCCCGTGTGGGAAGGCGTGTGGCTGAGTACTTTCGTGCTCTTCCCGCTCGGTGTGTTTTTTACCTATAAAGCTGCCCGCGACTCGGCTGTGTTCAATATTGACGCGTACCGCAACTTCTTCCGCCGCATCGCAGGCAAGACTCAGGGCCGCACACTCACCCTCAAGGAAGTGCGCATGACAGAGGTTGTGCCCGAAAAGGCCGTGGAGCTTCTGACGACTTTCCTCGCCGATGTAGAACCCGATGCAGTACGGGCCTCGCGCCTCGGGCGTGTGGCGCGTCTTTTCGGCTCGTTGAGCCACAAAGACCTTCGCGACAGCCTCAATGCCATTGTGGACTACCTGTCGAACACTTCCGACATATACACGATAAACCTACTCAACCAATATCCGTTTAAACCTAATATGAGAAATATTGCCGTGGTTGCCGATACCACGCGTGCGCTCATAGGCCGTATTTCGGGGACTGAAACGAAAAATGAATATGGAACAGAAAATATATCTCGATAATATCGAAGATGCCATCAGCGACTTCCGCGAGGGCAAGATGGTGATAGTGGTAGATGACGAAGACCGCGAGAATGAAGGCGATATCATTGTCGCTGCCGAGAAAATCACTCCAGAGCAGGTAAACTTCATGCTTAAAAACGCGCGTGGCGTGCTCTGCGTGCCTCTTACAATATCGCGTTGCCGCGAACTCGAGCTTCCTCATCAGGTTGAGCAGAACACGTCGATGCTCGGAACTCCCTTTACCGTGACTGTCGACAAGCTCGAAGGTTGCAGCACGGGTGTGAGCATCGAAGACCGCTGTGCCACTATACGCGCTCTTGCCGACCCCGAGAGCACTCCCGAGACTTTCGGCCGCCCCGGGCATATCAATCCGCTCTATGCCCAAGACCAGGGTGTGCTGCGCCGCAGCGGCCATACCGAGGCTGCCGTTGACCTCGCACGCCTTGCCGGCCTCCAGCCAGCTGCCGCTCTCATGGAGATTATGAGCGACGATGGTTCTATGGCCCGACTGCCCGAGCTGAGGCGCCGGGCCGACGAATGGGGGCTAAAGCTTGTGTCGATACGCGACCTTATAGCCTATCGTCTGGCTTCGGAGCAACTGGTAGAGCAGGGTGTGGAAGTGGATATGCCCACTGCTTACGGCCATTTCCGTCTGATACCGTTCCGCCAGAAGAGCAACGGCCTCGAGCATATCGCGATAATAAAGGGCGACATTGCCGACGGCGAGCCTGTGCTGGTGCGCGTACATTCGTCGTGCGCTACCGGCGACATCTTCGCATCCAAGCGCTGCGACTGCGGCGAGCAGCTCCACAAGGCCATGCAGATGATAGAAAAAGAGGGCCGCGGTGCTGTGGTATATCTCAATCAGGAAGGCCGGGGAATTGGTCTTATGGATAAAATCAGGGCATACAAGCTACAGGAAGAAGGTCTCGATACCGTCGAGGCAAACATACATCTTGGCCATGAGGCCGACGAACGTGACTATGGCGTAGGTGCTCAGATACTCAACCTGCTCGGTATCCACAAGATGCGGCTTATGACCAACAACCCCGTGAAGCGTATCGGCCTTGAGGGCTACGGCCTTGAGGTTGTGGAAAACGTGCCTATTGAAGTTGAGCCGAACCCGTTCAATCTGCGCTATATGCACACCAAGAAGGAGCGTATGGGCCACGACCTGCATGAAGTGGAATAATGGATGTTCTCGAAGATTTTAACGAGGGTCTTGAGGCAGTACAGAAGGCCGAGGGGCTTGAAGGTACGCTTCGCTGGACGGGCGAGCAGCTCGCAGCCGCGTCCGACCGCCTTGCCTGCGCTTCGGCCGACGTCCGCACCTCGCGGTCGGCAGAGCTCCTTGTGATAGCGTGGCCGCATGTGCAGGCGCTTGCAGCAGCCGGCTTGTGTGCCGATGCCTTCGCCACTCAGAATATGGCAATGCTCACCGTGCTCCGCGCGCGTGTGTCGCCCGAGTCTTTCGCATCGCTGTGGTTGCAGGCTCTGCAGGGCATGTGTCTTATGGCGGCGCAGCTCATAGAGAGCGCCGACGGTAAGAATGCATCCACTCTTGCCGACATTACGGCTCATACCTATGGTCTGTTTATCGCAACGGCCCACGACTTTATTCCTCGCTTCGGTTCTTCCGACGATATGCGCCGTTTCTACGACCACATGCGCCACATGGCGTCGCAGGCGGGCGAAGATGTGTCGCACTTCCAGGGGCGCCGTATAGTGCCCACACTCGCTATAGATATTTTTGCCGACAATGCCGCACGTCTGGTATCGGTCGGAGTCGGGTAGCGCTATTCTGCATTACATAATACGGCCGCCGGGACATCTGCGTATTCGCGAATGTCCCGGCGGTTTTTGTGTAGGGTGCAGAGAGTTGTGTTGCTTTATCTTGCCGTGACGGCTATGCGGCGGGTGGCTGTTTCGTAGGTTGTTCCGTCGGAGGTGATAGACGCACGGTACAGATATATGCCGCGGCCTACGCGGCGGCCGCCGAAATCGTTGAGGTTCCACGTCACGGGCACGGTGGTGAACATGTCGCTTCGGCCGGTTGAGCTGCCGCTCCACACGGCGCGACCGTTTAGGTTGTATACTGTGATGTTTACCGTGACCATGTTGTCGGGCTGGTCGTGGCTGAGGTAAAAGTTGGCCTGTGTCGATGCTGGATTGGCGTCGGTGTACACCTCATATATATGTGGCGCTATATTCTCCTGCACAAAGAAATCTATTGTGGAGGTGGAGGAGTTACCCGATGTATCCCATACCCGCAGGGCCAGAGTGTGCGCTCCCGGCTGAATGTTCTCCATCGGGTAGTTGATAGTGCCTGCGGGGCTTCCGTCGCTGGCCGGAGTGAAGTAATACGAAATGTCGGTAAAGGTGTTGATGTCGTCGAGAATGGCTGTCATCTGCCTGCCTACACCGGCATTCGACACGTTTATACCCACATCGTCGCTCACCGAGGCTATCATCATGGGCGATGAATTTACGGTGTCGCCGTTTCGGAAAGTGCTGTGGTTGAGAACGAGCTGGTCGATAGTCGGTGCGTTCTCGTCGGGCGCGGCCTCTTCGTTGTATCCGTACACATAGAAGTCGCGGTTGAGGCCTACGGCTTCAGTGTCGTCTTCGGTGGAGTATGCGTAGAGCGACATGGTTGCCGGGGTGAAGTTCTGCGACAGCTCGAGCGGCATCGACACTGTGAGCGAGAAGCGGCCGTCGTGCACCTCGGCAGAGCCGCAGTATATGCGCTCTCCGTAGTCCTGGAATGTCTCGTTGGAGCCGGTCTCGCCGTGGCCGAGTGTCACGCGCGAGCGTTCGGCGTCAAAAATCTCGATAAGGAGCACGCCGTTGAAGTCTGAAAGCAGATTGCCGTCGGGGTCGCTGACATATCCTCCCAGCTGCACTCTGCCGAGAGCCGGCATGGTGGGTTGGTCTTCGGGTACAAAGGGTTTGCCTCCGAGCTCGTCGATATGTACCACATTGGAGGGAGTGGCCAAAGGCAACGCGGGGTCGCCGATAAACACATATCGCAGGCGGTTTGTGTTGGAAGATACATCGCCCAAGCTGTTGCGTATGTCGTTTTTGGCGCGGCGGTATATTTCGCCGGGGGTGAGAATTCTGCCCTTTTCGTCGCGCAGGGCCAATGCTCGCCCTATGGCATTGCTGAGGTATCCGTTGTCGGTTATGTAGACAGGGCGAGTGGCGCTAATCATGCCTATAGCACCGCCGTAGCGCTCCTTGTACAGGATTTCACCGCCGGATATGAAGTTGCCGTCGATGCGGAGGAAATTACAGGTTGCGGCGTAGATGAAAGGCCAGTGGCGCAGATACATATTGTTGAGGTCGGTATATGAGAGCTGGCCTTCGCCTGTCCAGCCGGTGGTGTTGGCGTGGCCTATGAAGTTCCACCATACCACGCCTTCGTCAAGGTAACGGAACATTGTGGAGCGTGCCTCTGGGAAGTTTGTGCCAACAAACGGGTAGGCGTCCATGTAGACTTTACGCAGGAGGTGCTGTTGTCTCTTGTCGTCGACAAATTGCGATATCAGCTCCTCTGTCTGGCGGAGGTGTATGCCGTTATCCTGGTCGTCGGCAAGGAACATGAAGCGGTGCTTCCATGATGTCTTTTTTGCAGCCTCGGCATATTGCATAGTTTTGTCTACCACGTTTTTTGCCTCGTCGGCCGAAATAACGGGTATTCGTCCGATAGCTATCGAGAGTTTGTCAAGACCTATGGTGGCACCCGAGTTGTCATCGAGCATGGCTGTGATGTCGTCGGAGCAATATCCGTCGTTGTCGGATAGCGAGTTGCGTATGCCTTGGGTCATCCACATGGGAATGGTCGGGAACGATGAGGCTGCGCTCGACAATCCTCGGTTGTCGAGGCTTGTTCGTCCCATTAGGAGGGCATAGCGCAGTTGGCGTCCGTCGTTGGCATTTCCGCGGTCGTAGAGCATCTTGAAGTAGCGGCGGAAGGCGCCGGCATCGCAGGTGCCAGACGAAAATTCATTGTAGATTAGCTCGGGCTGTACTACCTTTACGCGCATATTGTCATCGGAGCTTTCGTGGAAGGCGGCAAGGCGCAGGGCTTGCTCGGTGAAGAGCGACGGGGCTACTATCACCATGTCGTAGTCGCGGTCGGCGTGCAGGTTCTGGTTGGCTACGGTGCCTATGGCTCGCGGAGTCGGCAGTTTGGCGGAAGAGTTCCATGCAGCGTAGGTGTGAGAGTCTCCGTCGGCGCTCCAGCCGACAGCGTCGCCGTTTTTGTCGGTGTTTACTGTTTTTATTTCGAGCGGATTTGTCACATCCCAAATCGTGGCTTCTTTGGCACCTTGCAGCGAGAGCTTCGATGACGTTGTCGTGAATATGAGATGTCCTGTGGAGGACGGGATTGCCAGATTGCGGGAGTAGGTAAGTGTTACATGGTTCAGCCATGCGCCGGTGCATACTCCTGAGCTTTGGAAGGTGATGCCGAGGTTGAATGTACCCTTGCTTGAGGGTGATGTTCGGAGGGTGTGTACAGTGAGTGTCTCGCTACCGAAAGTGTGGCCTGTTGCGGGAGTGGCGGCCACAGCGTCGGAGCTTGTGCTTGTCACCGGTGAGTTGTTCAGAGTAAAGCTCAGTCGGCCTGTTCCCCCTGTGATTATGCTCACAAAAGAGCACTGAAAGCTTACTTCGCAGTCTTCTTTAGTTGCGTCAGGGGCTTCGAAGCTTAGGTTTCGTGTGCGAGTGTAGAGCATCTCCTCGCCGAGCAGGTCGGGGCCGGCTTCTCCCGGCGACGGTATTCTTTCAAGTTCGTGGTGGCATCGCTCGGTAAATGTGGTTGCCATTCCTTCCGAGCCGGGGGGGAGCGGGGTGCCTGTGCTGCTGAGGGTGCGGCGCTCTTCACCTTCCGGGGCTTCGCCTATGAAGTAGTGTCCGGCAAGGGAATAGTCGTTCTGCTTGTAGTAAGTGTGGTTTCGGAGAGAGTTGGCCCATTCTCCGGCTCCTACACCGTAGAATATGAGCCCGCGGTCGGTGACGACACTTTGTACCTGCGGAATATCGTCGGTGTATGTGGCGAGGCTCAGCTTATCGGGCAGTCGATGTCCTCCGTAGCCGTATACGTGTACTTTGTTTATATCCGTAAAGCCCCACGACCGCAGTGTGGAGGCCGAAATCATGTATAGCCCGTCGGTTTCGACGGCTACTTTCATCCAGCGTCCTTGCGACAGCCGCGAGTTTTCTGCATAAGTGTCGGGAGTGAATGCGCCTGCACGGGATGTGCCCAGCGCCAGGCAGACGGCAAGAGCCAGGATTGATATATAAGTGGAGATAATAGGTCGGTTCATACTACTATGTAACGCACGCACGTTCGTTTTATTGTGCTAAGTGCTGCGAGAGGCCGGGGCTGCCGGGGCTAGCGCTCTTATTCGGCCGGCCGGAACCCGCTGTTTCGGCTGTTGTTGAGCCAGCGTTCCCATGCTGCGCGGTCGCCGTTGAATGTGTTAAGGTCGACAAAGCCTTTTACGCCCGGTATGCGCGAGCGGTGGCTGTGTTGCCAGAGAGTCCATTGCCGACGGTTGAGCGGCGGGTCGGTAAATGAGCATATCCAAAGCTCGGGGTCGTCGTCCTCGATGCTGTCGAAGTGGCCTCGGACAAAGCGTGCGTCGCCGTTCTTGTTGGTATATATTATCACTTTGCGGCCTGAGCTGCGGATGTGCGACACCATTGCATCGAGTCGGGCTGAAATAAGTTCTGTAGCGGCTTCTGCCGGATTACCCGATTCTTCGACGTCAATAGCTACCGGCAGGTCGAGCGCGCAGCCTGCAATGGCTCTCAGTAGGTTGACGGCCTGCTTGCGTCCGTCGCAGTCGAAGCGGAAGAAGTGGTATGCTCCCACATTTATGCCTGTGCGTTTTGCGGCGGCATAGTTGCGGATAAAGGACGGGTCGCGGAAGCCCTCGCCTTCGCTCGCTTTCAGGTAGACGAAGTCGATGCCGTATGCCGACAGGGAATCGAAGTCCGGGATGCCGTTGTGTGCCGACAGGTCTACTCCGACCACCGGGTAGCGGCTGCGGTCAAGCTCAATGTGCGGGAGGCGGGGCCGCAGAAGCCGCGACAGTGCGACTCCTGTTATCATCAGCCCGGTCAGAGAGATGATTGAGATGGCTAATATGCGCGAATATCGTGTGCTCATCGAAAGACAAATATAGGCATTTTTTTCGTTTGAGCGGTAGAAATCGGAAGCCTTTCTGCCATACGTGCGTTTTTTTTATACGCGGAGTCGAACTTTTTGGATGTAATAGCGTTGTTAGTTTTGGATATACGAAGATATTTGTTGTAACTTTGCTCCCCGCTATCCTCATCACATCAACGACTTTAAACTTCTAAGAATATGAAAATGCTTCGTTCGTTATTGTCGCTTGTCTGCGCGCTGAGTGTGTGCACGGCACTTGCGGCACCTCCGGCCGGCTACTATTCGTCGCTGAACGGCAAGAAAGAAGGCGAGTTAAAGACTGCTGCCTGTGAATTGGTTCGTAACTTCACCTTGGTGTCGTCGTATAGCGCGCTCCCCGATTATTTCCGTCGTACGGATGCGCGCCCCAACACCAACCTTTGGTGGGATATGTATTCCGATATCCCTTTGTCGCTTAATTCTTTCGGCGGTCTCAACCGCGAGCACTCTTTCCCCAAGAGCTGGTGGGGCGGCAGTACCTCGGTAAGCGCTTATGTCGACCTTAACCACCTCTATCCTTCGGAGGCTCGTGCCAATCAGGCCAAGAGTAATTTTCCTCTCGGCAAGGTTGCCGTGGCTTCTTTCGACAATGGTGTGACTATTGTCGGGCCGCCCGTCAACGGTCAGGGTGGCGGCGCTCAGAAAGTGTTTGAGCCGGACGACCAGTATAAGGGCGATTTTGCCCGTACGTATTTCTATATGGTAACCTGCTATCAGAACCTCTCGTGGAAATATACCTATATGGTTAGCCAAAATCTGTATCCTACGCTCTCGCCCTGGGCCGTGAAGCTTCTGCTGGAGTGGCATCGGGCCGACCCTGTAAGCCAGAAAGAAGTTAACCGCAACGAAGAGGTGTTTGCCATTCAGGGCAATCGCAATCCGTTTATCGACCTCCCCGAGCTTGCAGAATATATATGGGGTACGAAAAAAGGCGAGCCGTTCTCGCCCGGCGAGATTGTGGTGCCTACTCCTCCCACATCTACGCCTGAGTTGCTTAATCCGCCGGTATCGATGGCTG
This sequence comes from Muribaculaceae bacterium, assembly GCA_009775225.1. GTDB lineage: Bacteria > Bacteroidota > Bacteroidia > Bacteroidales > Muribaculaceae > CAG-873. Next base: position 56,452 of record VSPE01000010.1, read on the forward strand.
ACCTGCAGTTCGGCGAAGTTGCCCTCGGCGATCAAGTGGTGCGTCAGCTCTTTGTGAAGGCGGCTAACCTCAAAGGTTCGGTAGATGTATCGGTATATCGCGACAATGCCGATATGTTCCAGCTTGCACAGTCGTCAATCCCGGCTACGCTCGCATGCGCGGAAAACGGCTATTGGCTCGAAATAACTTATAAGCCCACGGCAGTCGGCGACCATACCGCACGTGTGCTTCTTCAGGGTGATTTTGGTTCGCGTGGTGTAGCCATTACAGGAAAGTGTCTTCCCATGCCCGAGCTTTCCGCTGTCACCGCTACCGAGCCTACCGATATAGAATCTGACCGCTACACCGCAAACTGGATAGCTCCCTCCGATGAAGTTATAGACTACTATGTAGTGACACGTACTCGCTATGTCACCGGCCAGCAGCCCGTGACCGAGGAAATACTTTCGGAAAACGAATTTGTGGAAATCGAAGGGTTCGACAAGTCTGATTCGGAATCGTACTCTGTGCAGTCGGTGCGCCTCAATCACCGTTCGCCTATGTCTAATGTAATATTTGTGGAGCATGCAGGTGTGTCGGGTGTTACCGTTGAAGAGCCGCTCGTAGTGCAGACATTCCCCGGCTTTATCCGCTTTATATGCTCGGCTTCCCAGACAGGTTGCCAAATATATGATGCCGCCGGACGTTTGGTTGCTACTGTCGACAGGGTAGAGCAGAACTTCGACCTTGATATGGCCCCGGGATTTTATGTAATAATTACAGAACAGCATCGCACACCCGTAAAAGTGGTAGTTCGATAATCGGGAAATTCATAGATAAAACAGGGCGTCGGCAACATTGTCGGCGCCCTGTTTTAGTAAATGTAAGTATTGCAGTTAGTTAAATATAGAATATGCGGCAGAACAGAAGGTGTGTACTACAAATACCGGGGCGAAAAGTTTATCTCCAAATGTTAAATTCATGTTAAAATCAGAAAAATATTTGGAGGCGGGCAAAAAGGGTTGTAACTTTGCACTCGC
>VSPE01000011.1 GCA_009775225.1 Muribaculaceae bacterium
ATTGGGTGTTTGCTTTGCAATTTGCTGATTTTCAGCGTTTATTGCGGAGAGAGAGGGATTCGAACCCCCGGAGGTGTGACCCTCAACGGTTTTCAAGACCGCCGCAATCGACCACTCTGCCATCTCTCCAGGCTTTGCGGTGCAAAGATAGCGCTTTTTTGTGAGTTGTGCAAGAGCCTCGGCGCTTTTTTCAAAATTTTACGTCAAAGTCTTGTCGCGGGAGGTGTCGGAATGCTGCTATTACGATTGTTCCGCGTCCATTGTCGAAGAGCATGCCTTTGCTCAATGCTGCCGCCAGGCGCTTGCGCAGGGTCGGCGAGGCGTTGACTATAAGTGCGTGTGTGCCGCCGGATATGATGTGTGGGAGGTAGCTCTCGGGCGGCGTGTCGAGGTCGTCCACAACAATCATGTCGGGGCTGTCGGCGGTGTATTCTATTGCCGTATTGCCGCACGAGGCGGCTTTCATAAGCTTATCCGGCGAGGCCGAATACACGGCTACGCGGGCAGGCGCGAAGTAGGCGGCAAGGCGCAGCAGCAGGCGCAGGCGCTGGTCGCGTCCCGTGGTGGCATAGCCGTAGTAGTGAAGCGGCTGGCACAGCACTTCGGTGATGAAGCGGTAGGCAAAGGGCGAGTGTACGCCGAAGCCATGCCTGTGTCTGATGCGGTTCAGCGCCTTTAGAACAGCCGGCATCTGCGTGTCTCGAAGAATATCGCCGCGGCAAGCAGCATGTAGATGAGTGTTACGCAGGCGTAGGCCACCGAGCCGGATGTCTTGAGGGAAGCCGGGCTGAATGTCATGGCTATGGTGTGTGTGCCTGCGGGGATGCTTACGGCGCGCAGCAGGTAGTTGACGCGGGCTATAGGCGCGGGTGTGCCGTCGATAGTGGCGTTCCAGCCCCACGGGAAGTATATTTCGGAGAACACGCCTGTGCCGCCGTGTGCCGTGGTGGCTATGTACTCAACCTTGTTGGGGGTGTACGATGTCATGTAGATGGTGTCGCCTGGCGCGAGCGATGGTGCCTGTGTGAGAATGTCGGCGAAGCGTCGGTCTGCCACAGCCTGACGGTCGAAGTCGAGGGTTGCGGCATCGAGGGCGTTCATCTCGGCGTCGGCGTTGTCTACCCATACAATCGAGTCGACGAGCCATGCGTTGCCGAGAGCGTGGGGGTTCCTCATCACGGGAGCAGAGGGGTCGCCGGTGATTACGTATTGTGTGTTGAGCATGTCGGCCACGCGGTATGCCGAGCGCAGGCGCGATGCTATTTCTGCCACTTCGGGCTCGTCAAGATCTGGCGAGTCGGGGAACCAGCCTATTTGCAGCATGGGGGCCAGTTTGCGCTGTATCAGGTCTTCGTAGCGGTTGAGTTTTGCCGCGTGGTAGCCTCCTATGGTTTTGTGGAAGTACGACCTGTCGGGTGAGTAGAAGCCGGGAATGTCGAGTACGCGATAGTGGCCTTTGCCGTCGGCGAGTATCATGGAGTCGTTCTCGTCGGGAGTGAATGTGATGTCGGCCGTCGAGCTGTCGGGAGCGCCGAAGGAGCTGTGAGATACGTAGCGCTTGTCTGCGGTGTAGAGGTCGGCGGTGACGTATATGCCTATTGCGCCTACCGCCATGCCCATGCGTATTTTGCGGCTTACGTACATCGCTATGGTGCCTGCCGCGAGCGCGAGGAAGAGCAGCGAGCGCCAGCCGTCGGCGCGCACCATGCCGTAGCGCAGCTCGGTTATGGCTTCTACGTTTGTCGGATTGGCCAGCGAGTACTGGTACATTATGTCGGGCATCTGGGTCTTGCTGTAGCCTGCCTGTGTCGCATATTGGGCTACCTGTTGCTGTATCATCTCGGCGTTCGAGCGGTCGCTGTCGGTGATTGCCGCGCCGAAGAGCGAGGGCCACAGGGCTGCGGCGAGTGATACGAGCATGGGGAAGCCGAAGGCTACCGTGAGAGGACGGCGGTAGCGCTGCCATGCGTCGGCGCCGGCTTCGAGGAGCTGTGCCAGAGCGATGACTGCCAGCAGCGGCATGGCGAACTCGGCCACGACGAGGATGCTCTCTACTGCGCGGAACTTGTTATACATCGGGAAGTTGTATATCATCCAGTCGGTGAGCCACTCGGCATTGTAGCCCAGCGAGAGGAGCACCGCCATGACGGTCGACGCCACCATTGCCCACTTGAGAGGGCCTTTTACTATGAAGCAGCCGAGAAGGAAGAGCGCGAAAATGACTACGCCTACGTACACAGGCCCGTTGGTACCTTCCGAGTCGTTGAAATACTGTGTCATGTAAGGCAGCAGGGGCGAGTCGGAGTAGGCTGATGCTCCTTCGAGGCGGTCGAGGCTCATGTGTACCATCTGGCCGGCCTCGGGGCGGGCGCTGGCGCCGCCTTTCAGGTTCGGCACTATGAGGGTGAACATCTCCGATGGGCCGTAGCTCCAGCCCACGATGTCGCTTTTGGGGAGACCGCCTGTGGGGCGCTCTGCCGGGGCGTCGGAGGCGGAGGGCAGCGGGGTGAGTTCCGACTGCGAGCGTTTGGTCTCCTTGGCGTATTCGTAGGTGTTGTAGAGCGAGGGGGCGTTGGCTCCGAGGGCGAGTGCGCCGGCGGCGAGTGCGAGGCCCGAAGCGGCGCACCAGCGGCGCATACGTTTCTCGCGTATTGCTTCGATAAGATAGCATACGGCGAGTATAATCATCACAAGGCCGAAGTAGTAGCTCATCTGCGGGTGGTTTGCGCTGAGCTGAAGCATGGCGAAGATTGCCGTCATGGCGGCGCCGGCTAAATAGCGGCCGCGGTAAAGGAGTATCACGCCGGCGATTGTTGGCGGTATATAGGTGAGAGCCATGAACTTCCATATATGGCCGGCGCCTATGATTATCACGAAATAGCTTGAGAAGCCCCATGCTATGGCGCCAATGAGGGCATAGTACCAACGCGAGCCAAGGGCATACATCAGTATCAGGAAGCCGAACATCATCATGAACAGCAGGTTCGACGGCGCGGGCAGCCCGAGGCCGTATACGCTGTTGAGCCAGGTAAAGAGGTCGTTCGACGGATATGAGGGTGAAATCTGGAAGGTGGGCATGCCGCCGAAGAGGGCGTCGGTCCACAGGGCTTTTTCGCCGGTTTCTTCTTCGAATAGCTGAGCCTCATGGCCGTTAGCCACGCCCTGCTGCATGTCGGGCTGGCGCAGCGTGTTGCCGTCGAAGTTGTCGGGATAGAAGAAGAATACGGATAGAATGGCCATTATGGCTATGGAGACGAAAAATCCCCACACCTGCGGTCGTTTGACAAAATCGAGTATCTTATTCATTTTATGCTTGTTTTCTGGTCAGGTCGATGAATTTGTAGCCCTCGCAGGCTTCTATGCAGTCTATTGTGAAGTCGTCGAGCGGCATGGCGGGGAAGAAAGTGTCGGCGTCGGGCGTCTCGGCATCGATTACCGTGAGCAGGAGCCTGTCGGCCATAGGGAGGGCCTGTCGGTATATCTCGGCGCCGCCTATGATGTATATGTCGCTGCTGTCGGCCATGCCGAGTGCTGACTCAAGAGAGTGGGCCACTTCTATGCCTGGAGCCGAGAAGCCGGTCTGCCGACTCACTACAATGTTGCGGCGGTTGGGGAGGGCCCCCTTGGGGAGTGACTCGAATGTCTTGCGCCCCATTACCACTGTGTGGCCTGTGGTGAGGGCCTTGAAGCGCCTGAGGTCGGCGCTGATATGGTAGAGGAGTTCGCCTCGGCGTCCGATTGCGCCTTTGCGGTCGATAGCGACTATAAGGTTCATGGCATGGTACAGTTATACCGACACTTCGGCCTTGATGTGGGGCAGAGGGTCGTAGTCGGTGAGGGTGAAGTCTTCGTATTTGAAGTCGAAAATATCTTTTACATCGGGATTGATGAGCATGTGGGGCAGTGTGCGTGGCTTGCGGGAGAGCTGCAGGCGGGCCTGCTCGAGATGGTTGAGGTATAGGTGCGCGTCGCCGAGAGTGTGCACGAAATCGCCTGGCTTGAGTCCGCAGGCCTGCGCCATCATCATTGTCAGCATGGCATACGATGCAATATTGAATGGCACTCCGAGGAAGCAGTCGGCGCTTCGCTGGTACAGCTGGCACGACAGGCGTCCGTCGGCTACGTAGAACTGGAAGAGGGCGTGGCACGGCGGCAGGTTCATGTTCGGGAGGTCTGCCACGTTCCATGCGCTGACAATTATGCGGCGCGAGTCGGGGTTGTGGCGTATGTCGTTCTGCACTTGGGCTATCTGGTCTACGTTCCCGCCGTTATAGTCGGGCCATGAGCGCCATTGATAGCCGTATATGTGGCCGAGGTCGCCGTCGGGACCGGCCCATTCGTTCCATATTCTCACGCCGTTTTCCTGCAGGTAGGCCACATTGGTGTCGCCGCGCAGAAACCACAGCAGTTCGTGTATTATAGACTTCAGATGCAGCTTCTTGGTGGTTAGGAGGGGGAAACCTTCGCTGAGGTCAAAGCGCATCTGATAACCGAACACCGAGCGTGTGCCCGTGCCTGTGCGGTCGTGTTTTTCGGTGCCGTGTTCGAGTATATGGCGGAGTAGGTCGAGATATTGTTTCATTTTTCGGAAGTGGATTGCGAATGGTTTACCGGGGCATCGAGCGAAGCCGTGGAGGGAGTCTCAAGGCTCTGCATCATAGGCATGCCGAGGCGGTAGCGTCCCGATTTATAGTTTATTGCAGAGTTCTGGCAAGCGGACGTGCAGTCGAAGCATACCACGCAGCGCGATGTGTCGACAATCTTTTCGGGCAGCTTTATGCAGCCGGCCTTGCACACGCGCTCACATTCGCCGCATCCGATGCAGCGGTCGGGGTCGATTTCTATGTGGAAGTATGAGCGGCGTGCGCCGTAGCCGAGCACCGTGCCCACGGGGCATACTGTGTTGCACAGCGTGCGCCCGTTTTTCCACGCCACAGCCACCACCGTTACGGCCGTGAGTACGGCTACGCTGAAGGATGCCGCCGAGAACCTTACCGCTCCGGACGCGTGCCCGAACGGCTTGGCAAGCAGCTCCTCTACCATGCGGGCGTAGGCGCTGTAGGGGTCGAGGAGCGTGGGTATGAGAGCTGAACCGGAGAGCAGTGTCACGAACGTGAGCAGCAGGAACACGATGCGCGTCCGGCGTGCCGGAGGAGTGTAGCGGTAGGAGCGGTGACGCCTGCGCACAAGGCGCGAGGTGGTGGATACGCAGTCCATGAGCGTGCCGAGCGGGCACACTGTAGAGCAGTATATGCGGCCATAGAGCAGTGTCACTATTGCCCAGAACAGCAGGCAGAGCGCCACGCCGGTGAGCAGTGCCGTCAAAATCTGCATACGCACGAATACACTGTCATAGCCGACCACAAGAGCCCACGCGGGGACTCCCATAGCTATCAGAGATATTACGATGCGCGCTATGCGTATGGATTTATACATAGCTGCAAATATACGCAATTTTTTTTAATTCACCTTCCTGCAAAGGTCGCGAAGCTGCTTGCGGGAGCCGAAGAGCGTGAGACGGTCGCCTCGCACCACCTGTGTTGAGGCGCTTTTGGCGAGGTCGATTACAGCCGGCTCGGCTCTGGTAATACCCAGCACATTGGTTCGGTCGGTGAGGCGGCACGCGGCCACAAGGCTTATGCCGAAGTCCTCGGCAAGCCTCTGCGCGAGGTCGTGGTACGAGATGCCGAGTAAGTACTCCGTCGCAGCGAAGTTTACCACGGCGTGGTCGCCGTCGACCGGCAGCGTCTGCATGGCGGAGCCAAGCTCGAGTTCGTGCGAGAGGTCGGCGGCGGCGCGTTGCTCGGGAGTAATTATGCGGTCTATTTCGAAGCTTGCGAGGATAGCCTCATGGAGCTTGTCGATAGCGCGGGCGTAGATGTGTTTCACTCCGGCCTGCCTGAGCAGAGCCACTGTCTTGATGCTCGCGCCGAAGTTTTCGCCGATAGCCACAATCACCAGGTCGACATTCCGCAGCGGAAGCACTTCGAGCTGTGCCTGCTCTGTCGAGTCGATAAGATATACCGTGGATATGTAGTCTTTGAGCGCATCGACATGGCTCTGCGAGCGGTCGGCGCCTATCACCTGGTGACCCATGTCGGTGAGGTCGCGGGCGAGGTTCTCGCCGTATATTCCGAGTCCTATTATCAGAAATCGCATAGTATATAGTATATGGTGTTTCAGTTTATGATTACGTCTTCTGTCGGGAGCATCGCTGAGCGGTCGGGGCGGTTGCCAGATATGCCGCAAAGCACCGAAATCACGCCCACGCGCCCTAAAAACATTGCCGTGCACACCGTAGCCTTGGCTATGTCGCTCAGCTCGGGTGTCACGCCGAACGACATGCCTATGGTTGTAAAAGCCGAGAATGCCTCGAACATCAGCGCTTTCGCAGGAAGCTCGGGCTGCATGAGCAGCAGGGCCAGCGAGTACAGCAGGATGCAGAACACCGACAGGCATACCACGGCGTTGGCGCGCCGTACCGACGACAGCGCCACCGTACGCCCGAAGGCCGTAACACCTTTCTGCCCCCACACTATGGAGCGCAGGTTCAGCATCACGGCGGCGAACGCATTGATTTTTATGCCGCCGCCCATTGACTGCGACGCGCATCCCACCCACATCATGAACATGGCTATGAGCAGCGTGGAGCCGAGCCACGACTCCGGCCCGAAGGTAGAGAAGCCCGCCGTGCGCACTGTGGTGGCGCAGAATATACTCTGTATGATGCGCTTGCCCGGGCTAAGCCCCAGCATGGAATGGTTGTATTCGAGCACATAGAAGGCGGCAGTGCCGGCGGCAAAGAATATGGCCGACCACATCAGCACGAGCTTGGTGTTGAGGTCGTATACGTGCGTGAGCATCGGGCGCCGTTGTCCCGTGGTGAAGCTGCGCAGGCGCCGTCCGTATTCAGCGGCCACGTCTTTGAAGTTCACAAGGTTGGGAAAGCCGATGCCTCCGGCAAGGATGAGGGCGCTCATCACGGGATATATGGCCTGGTTGCCGCCCAGCAGAGTCTTGTCGGCCATTCCGTCGGGCAGGGTGGTGAACCCGGCGTTGCAGAACGCTGATATGGAGTGGAAGACTGCGAAGAATACACGGTGTGACGTGTCGCCGCCAAAGCCTTCGGGGAGTGTGAGATAGATGGCCGCCGCCCCTATGGCTTCCACACACAGCGTGAACACGAGTATGTAGAGTATCACCGACATAAGCGAGCCTATGCTCTTGGAGTAGATGAAGTCGCGCATGAGGAGCTGATTGTAGATAGAAGCCCTGCCGCTGAAAAACAGCGCGAAGAAGCTTGTGAATGTCAGCACTCCGAGAGCGCCTATCTGCATAAGCACGGCAAGCACCGTCCAGCCGAGAGGGGTGAAGGTGGTGGCGACATCTACCGTGCACAGGCCCGTCATGCTCACCGCACTCGATGCCATGAAAAAGGCGTCGATATAGCGGATAGAACCGGTGGTGCATCGTGGCAGCATGAGCACAAAGGAGCCTATGATTATAAATATCAGAAAGCTTGCCGAGAGGAGCAGCGAGGGATTGGTGCGCCGTCCGAGGAGCTGCATTATGCCGTACGACAGCTCTGCGAGCGAATACATGCCGAGAGCGCAGAAGAGGAGCACTCGGCTGTAGGTCGCTGCCGCCTCCCATGCTGGCCACGAGCGGAATGGCCACAGCAACGGTATGAGTGTGAGCAGCATTATGCCGTCGGCCATACGCTTCACAAAGAGGCTCTCGCGCCACCAGGCGCGGAAGCGGAAAAGCATATTGCAGAGTATTGAGGCGAGGAACACTGCCTGCGCCCCGTAGAGCAGGCGCATCAGCAGGCGCTTGTCGAGTGCCGAACTGTCGAAACCCCAGTAAAGGAGCAGACACACGGGCGCTGCCGCCGCTGCCACGTACACCAGCACGGCGAGCGTGCCGGAGCACGCCTGTATTATGCCGTCGTAGCGGCGGTCGATGAAGTGTTTTATCCCTCGGGTCATATTCTCTAAAACAACTCAGAGGGAAATATGGCTCACTTGTCTACGTAGAAGGTGGCTATGAGCGGGTAGTGGTCGGAGCTGCGAAGGCCGCCTCTGTGCATCGACAGCGGATGCAAATCGCCTCGGTACAGGATGTGGTCGATGCCGAAGTACATACGGTCGGAGTTGAATGTTATCAGTGGCCCTAGGCCGGTTTCAGGCCATACGCTTCTGAAGCCCGAGTCGGCGAGCGAGCGTATGGCGTGGCATCCCGACACATCGTTGAAATCGCCGCATACAATCACGTCAGGCCCTCCGTAGAGCCGTATGTAGCGTTGGAGCTGCAATACGTCTTTAGCGCGTCCGACGGCCGCCGCTGCGAGTTTGTCGAGCAGGTGAGTGCGCACCTGTGTTATGTCTTCGCGCTTCAGCTCGGTGATGTTGTTCCACACCTCGCGGTCGTCCGACCTAAGGCGCATCGAGTGTAGGTGCACGTCGAAAATCGTAATATTCCGTCCGCCGGGAAGTGTCACGCGGTAGCATGCCGCCCAGCCGCCGGGGAAACTTTTGTCGTTCACGTCGAGGTGTATGGCCTCGGTCGGAAATTTCGACATCAGGCAGATTTCATCCGAGCCGATAATGTAGGGATACTGCTCGTGCATGCGCCTTATCTGTTCGCCCGACATAAGCTGTGAAGTACGTGATATTATGTAGGACGCTTCCTGAAGGCATACGATGTCGACATCGGCCTGCAACACGTACTCTATCGACGGGTTGGGTATGGGGTAGGCCCACGGAACCGAGTCCGGTGGAAGGAACTGGTGGGCGTTGAAGCTCATCATGGTGAACGTTTCTTTGCCCTCCGGTGCCTTTTTGCCTCCGATGTTTACCGGGAAGTAGGCAAGTACAGGCCCGGCGCAGAGCAGCATGCCAAGCGCGCATACCACAGCGCCGCGCCGGTGCCACAGAAGCTGTAAGAGCAGCAGCGCCGTCACGCCCCAGAATGCGAAGGGAAATCCCAGGGGTAGCACGCCCCACCAGGCGCTGTGGCTCAGCGGCGACACCATGCCGGCGTATGCTGTGAGCACCAGTGCGCACACAGCCGCCAGGTCGACCAGCAGCGCGACGGTGCGGAGAAAGCGGCTCATAGTGCTGCTGCGTGTCTTTTCGGCCATTTAGAGATTGTCTAAAATTTATATTACTTTGCTTTTGAGGGTCTTGTCAGCGTCTTTTTGTTCGCTATTCAGTCACGTAGCTACAGCTACGCTCCTTCATCGCAAACAAAAATCCACTTGACAATCCCTCTCAAAATCTGTATCATCTAAATTTAGACAATCTCTTAGAAAAACCAGTGGTTGCGGAACACGCCTTTCTTCTTCCAGTACAGCAGCATCAGGAAGCCGAAAATCATGCCTCCGAGGTGTGCGAAGTGGGCCACACCGTCGGCCGAGCCGGATATACCGTAGAGAAGCTCAAGCACGAAGTAGCCGATAATGAGCCATTTCGACTTGATAGGCACGGGGATGAAGAAGAGGTACACGGGCATGTTGGGGTACAGGAAGCCGAAGGCCAGCAGCACACCGTAGATAGCGCCCGAGGCGCCGACCATAGGAGTGTTTATAAAGGCATTGAGAGCCGCCATGTCGGGGTCGGAATAATTGAACCCGCGGGCAAGCACGCCATATCCCTGCTCATAAACTATGCTTAGCTGCTCGGGCAGCATAAGCCCTTGCAGATTATTGATATAAAGGGCGAAAATGCCCATCTGCACCAGCGCCGCGCATATTCCGCAGCTTATGTAGTAGAACAGGAAGCGGCCCGACCCCATGGTGTACTCTATGGTGCGGCCGAACATAAGCAGGGCGAACATGTTGAAGAACAGGTGCATGAAGCCTCCGTGCAGGAACATGTAGGTAAATAGCTGGTAGGGCTGAAAGGCCGGCGACGAGAAGAAATACAGTGCGAAGTATTTGTCGAGCACGCGGTCGGCGGCAGGCAGCAGCGCCATGAAAGCCCATATCAGTATATTGATGATGAGCAGGTTCTTTGTTATCGGCGGTATGTTGTTGAAGAAAGAGGGACGGGAGTTGTACATCTGCGGTATTGCGGTGATTTTGAATTTTGAATGTCGAATTTCAAGCGCGCGGAAGTGCGGGGCAAGCCCCGCACACACCATTAAGTAAATTCTTAATTATTAATAATCAATTTGTATGAGCCGTGGCTCATACATTAAAGCGGAAGTGCATGATGTCGCCGTCGCATACTACGTATTCCTTGCCTTCGACCGACATCTTGCCTGCTTCTTTAACGGCAGTTTCGCCACCGAGGTTCACATAGTCCTCGTATTTGATGACTTCGGCGCGGATGAAACCCTTCTCGAAATCGGTGTGGATGATACCGGCGCAGCGCGGTGCTTTCGAGCCGCGCCGGAAAGTCCATGCGCGAACCTCGTCGGGGCCGGCGGTGAAGTAAGTCTGAAGGTCAAGCAGAGCATAGGCCGCACGAATAAGGCGAGCCACACCCGATTCCTCAAGGCCGATTTCGGCAAGGAATTCCTGACGCTCCTCATATGTGTCCAGTTCGGCGATTTCGCTCTCGGTGCGGGCAGCCACAATCAGCAGACCGGCGCCTTCGTTCTTTATAGCATCGCGCACGGCATCCACATATTTGTTGCCCTCTACGGCGGCGGCATCGTCTACGTTGCACACGTAGAGCACGGGCTTGGACGTGAGCAGGAACAGCTCTTTGGCGAAGCGCTGCTCGTCGACAGTATCGAAAGTCACCGAGCGGGCGGGAAGACCTTTTTCCAGTGCGCTTTTTATGGCAGAGAGAACATCGGCCTGCATGCGGGCCGTCTTGTCGCCGGTGGCAGCCTGCTTCGAAGTCTTGGCCAGGCGGCTGTCTACAGTCTCGAGGTCTTTAATCTGAAGCTCGAAGTCGATGATTTCCTTGTCGCGCACGGGGTCTACCGAGCCGTCGACATGGGTAATATTGTCGTCGTCGAAGCAACGCAGCACATGCAGTATGGCATCGGTCTCGCGGATGTTGGCGAGGAACTTGTTGCCGAGACCCTCACCTTTGGAGGCGCCCTTAACAAGACCTGCTATGTCTACAATCTCCACTGTGGCGGGTACCACAGAGCGCGGGTTGCACATTTCGACAAGACGGGTGAGGCGGTCGTCGGGGACAGTGATTACGCCCACATTGGGTTCGATTGTGCAGAAAGGGAAGTTTGCCGACTGAGCCTTGGCGTTCGACAGACAGTTGAAGAGTGTTGATTTACCTACGTTGGGAAGCCCAACTATTCCGCATTGTAATGCCATTGTATATAGTATTGTTCGTTATCTTGGTGTTTGACCTGCAAAATTACGAAAAAAAATTGACAATGGCGTAAACAGGATGAAGTCGCTCGCTCACATCATCAAGGATGCCAACAATAAGGTGCGGCGACATCCCTGTCATCGTACGCCGCAGGCGTTCACGCAAGGCGGATTGTCTCCCCGGACAAATAAAAAACGGGATAGCCGCTCTGTGCTATCCCGCTTTTGCTTAACGTGTTCTCTACCGTATCACTACCTTCTCGGCGGCAGAGCCTTGGCGCCTTATGTATATGCCCGGAGCAGAGGGCGCTGCCACGCGCAGGCCGTCGAGCGTGTACCACGCCGCGCCGGAGCCGGTGTCGTGCAGAGGCAGCCCGGTCGACGATGTGGGCCTGCGGCCATACACCTCAAGCTCGTCGATGCTCGTGCCGTAGATTGTAGAGCGGCGCAGCCCGGTCACCTTTATGTAGCGGGCCTTTATGCCGCCTGCGGCTATGTCGACAGGCTCGTCGGTGCGCACGTATCCTTCGTGAGTGGTCAGCACGCTGAAGTCGTCTTCATCGCCTGAGCCCGAAACCTCTACGGAGTAGTGGGTGGCGTAGGCCGGTGAGTTCCAGAAGATGCGTACGGTGTCGATGTTGTATTCGTGGCCGAGGTCTATCGTTATCCACTGATTGTCGGCGAATTGGCTGCCCCAGCGTGTCGAGAGGTCGCCGTCGACGGCGTACCGCGCTCCGAGGCGGTCGGCCTCCTGCGAGCTTGCCCACGCCTCTTTGCCGAGCGCGAGGTTCACGTCCTCGGGCGAGAGAACGCTTACGGTGCATGTGGCGAGGCCGTCGAAGTCTACGGTGTATTCACCTCGGGCAGAGGCCGTAAACACCATGCTTTCGCTGTCGTACCATGCGCCTGTGGCGATGTCGCCGGCCTCGTTGCGTACGCTTACTGCGAGCGAGCCTGCGTTGCCGCCGTAGGGCGCCATAAACTGGTTCATTACGGTGAATGGAATTGGCAGCTCGTCGTCGGCGCCTGTCACATAGTGCGCGGCTTGGAGCTGCACCGCTGCGGGCCGCTCTTTCTCGTTTACGTAGACGCTTGCCGAGCCTTCTCCCGAGGCTGCTACGGCGGTGATATTGTACATGCCGTGTGCGAGCGGAGTGAATGAGGCGCCGTCCACGCGGGCTTCCTTGTCGATAATCCAGGAGATGCTTCCGGCATCCACGGCTTCGCCCGAGCGGATGAAGGCCTTCACTTCGGGAGTTATGCTCTCGCCAGAGTCGATGCACGCGGGCAGGTCAAGCTCTATGCCCGTCACGGCGTCGGGCGCCATTGCCGCGCGGATGCCATACACGCTCAGCTCGTAGAGCGACACGCCGTAGCCTGTGCCGCGCTCGAGGCTGCGCATGCGCACGTAGCGCCCCGATGCCGCAAGCGATGTCTCGCGGTAGCCGGGGCCAGAAGCCTGTTCGGTAGCCGCCGTAATCCATGCGTCGTCGGCCGGCACGGATATGGTGTGAGCGGTGCCGGCATATACCACCGAGATATTGCGCATGGCGCATCCGTCGGGTGCCGTCTGCAATTCGTAGCGCGAGGCGTAGGCCGCTTCCCAGAGAATTTTTATGCGGGAAATAAGGAAGTCTTCGCCCAGGTCTGCCACAATCCACTCGCCGTCGGTGTGGCTGCTTCCCCAGCGGGTGCCTGTGTCGCCGTCGCAGGCGCCTTCGGGCATGGTGCCCGCATTCTCGGCACTGGAGGCCATTACGGAGGCGCCGCGCGACACCTCGGGCATCTGCGGAGCCACCACAATCACTGCCGACGCTTCGGCTTTGAGCCGGGCCGAGCGTGCCGTGACGGTATAGCGGCCCGCACGCGGGAACGAAAGGGTGCCGTCGGCGCCCGCTTCGGCCACACCGGCGGGGCTTATCTCCCATGTGGTGTCGTCGGGACGGCTCTCGCGGCCATACTGGTCGGTTATGGCGAGCGATACAGTAGGCTTGGCGCCGCGCTCGCATATTTCGGGCAGTCCGAGTATCTCCGCCGCCACTGCTTCGGCCGGATAATTTACTGTGAGTGTAAGAGTCTCCCGCAGTTCGCCGGATACGACGTATACGGCAAATACGGTGCCTATTGCGGCGTCGGCGTCTACCGTGACGGTATTACCGCAGATGCTCGCCGGCGCGCCCTCGGAGAGCGCGAACGACACCGGGGAGCTGTCGGCCACCGCGCCGTATTGGTCGGTGATGCGGGCGCTGAGCGAGGCCTTGCCGCCGGGTGCTATCATGTCGCCGTCGGCTGCCGCTTCTATGTGTGCCGGATATGCTTCCTCGCAGATAGCGGCGAGACGCCCTGCCGGGGCTTTCACGGTGCGTGCCTTGGCGCCGCCTGCATGGTAGAAAGTCACTGCGCGGTCTTCGGCGTCGGGGTTGTAGACGATGTATGTGTCGACACCGTCCTTGCGGCACACCTGCGTTGTGGGAATGTCGGCGTACATGTCGAAGTCGGGCTCGCCGTAGGTGAGCCGGCTGTGCGTCACGAAGTACGATATGTGCGCGGTGCTCACCGATGTGGCTATGTGCATCTTCCGCTCAAGCGCTTCATCGAATATGCGTGCCGCCTCTTCGGGGTCGGAGCGCTGCAGGTAGCTCAGCGCCACATTGCCCCAGTCGTTGGCGGCAAGCGGCTCTATGGCCTCACCGTTGTCGCTGTTTGATGTGCTCTCGAACCACTTGTGGCTGTAGCTTGAGTTTGCGCCGCGCATCATGTCGTCGAAGGCCCACGCGGTGAAGTCGGTGTCCCACGACAGGTAGTCGAGGGCGGGCGACATCGGCATCCACTGTATGCCGTGCATGAATAGCGGGTCGCCGCCGAACCAAGTCCACCAGCCTATGCCCTTGCCTGTGATGTTGGAGTTGTAGGCGTAGGGGTACTCCGAGTAGTCGTAATTGCCTTGTCGCGAGCCTTTGCCGGGCCAGGCCTTGCGTCCGCCGTCGTTGGCGGGGCGCGGCGAGTCGACATCGAACCAGTACTCGCGTGTGGCGCGGGCCTCGGTGCTCCAGCCCCAGATGCCGGCATCGCGCATCTCCTTGTCGCCGAGGGCTACGCCGAGCAGGTATACGCCCGCCCAGCCCTGCATGGCCTCCGACGACGATTCCTGGCCGTTGCCGTTATCGTTGCCGTGGTCGCCGAGGCCGCCGGCCCACGAATGGCCGCACCAGGGGTCGATAGTACGCATGAAGGGAAAGCGTGTGTCGGTACGCTCCCAGTTGGCATAGTCTTTGGCGATAAGGGTGAGCGCCTCGCCGTATTCGGCTGCGAAGGCGGCGTCTTCCATGCACAGCAGGGCGGCTGCGTAGGTGAAATATCCGTAGTGGAAGTGGTGGTCGTTGAAGGCGTCGGAGTCATACGATACGTCGAAGCCGAGCATGGCGCCCCAGCGCGGATAGTAGCTGAAGAAGAATGTGTCTTCGCCCGGGGTATAGCTCAGCCAGTCGGCGAGAGCCGTGCGGAGGCGTCGTTTCGACTCTTCGTACACCGCCTCGTTGCCGCTCTGGCGTGCGAATGTCATGTTCAGGGCCATTTGGGTGAGCCCCTTGCCGCCCCAGTAGGTGTCGCCGCCGAAGGAGCCTCTGGAGGCATAGTCGGCCATGAGCCTGTCGAGTACTTCGGCACGGAAGGGGTGCTCGGCCGAGTTGTCGGGCCTCGGCGCAGCGTAGTAAGGCGGCATGCCGGAGAAGCGGTAGGAGTAGCCGAAGGTGCCGCTCGCCGACGCCGCCAGCAGCATGCGTCCTCGCGGAGTGACGAAGCCCTCGCTGTCGGTAAACGGCAGTGCGGCTCCGGCCAGCGCATATTTGTAGGCGTGGGGCAGGAAGCCCTGAAGGACGGGGGCGGAAGCCGAGCTGTCGCGCAGGTTCTCGGCACGTACGCTCCACTGCGTGTCTACGCGGGCCTGAGCCTCGTCGTAGCTCCATTCCACACGGGTGTCGCGGGGTATGCTCGCCGCGTACGGGGCGAAAACATCAAGGTCGGCCTCGCTGCGCAGGAGCGCCACGGAGAGCCAGGCTGCCCCTGGCAAATCTATTATGGTGCCGTCGGTGCCGAGGCTCACTTCCTCGGGGAAGTATATGCCGTAGAGGTCGTTGTCTATCTTGATGCCGGCGTAGCCTTTGCCTTTGGCGAGTAGCTCTCCCGGAGCGCTGAGTGTTAGGCGCGGCTCCATGCCGCCTCCGAACTCAACCCATGTAAAGGGCGAGCCGTGCACGGCTGTAACCTGAATCTCGCCTGTGCCTCGTGTGGCGGGCATGCGGAAGCGTACGTCCCAGTCATGCCAGTCGCAGGCTATGGTGGCCGAGGCGCGGAAGTCGCGGCCTCCGGCGGTGATATGGCTGCGGCTTTTGATTTCATTGCCGTAGTCGGCCCAATATGTCGGGAAGTTGATTTCGATGCCTGCCTCAGATGTGCGCAGCATGGCCGGATAGCTCCACAGTGATCCGCTGAAGCGAGAGTTGATGATGTCTGTCCACCAGTCGTTGGTGGGTATTGGACGCCCGGGGATGGTGAAGTACCCGTCGCTTGCCGACGGCTGCTCGTCGACATAGATAGTGCGTGTTAGCATGGCTGTGGCGTTGAAGCCCGGGCCTCCCGGCGTGGTCTTGGCCTTATAGGCAGGAGGTTCCGAGGCTACAGAGCCTTTGCCCAATGGCACGGGGTGCTGTGCTGGCAGGGGTAAAACCGATAGGATTAAGGCTGCGGTTAGAATGGTTCTTGTAGGTCTCATGGTAAATAAAGGCTCCGGCTCGCAAATACGAGTCGGAGCCTCACGTAATTTATTTATTCTTTCTTATTTCACAAGCACTTTTGTGACCTTGTTGCCCTGGCGGCGGATGTAGAGGCCGGCTGCGGGGTTCTCTACGCGTACGCCGTTGAGGTTGTAGTATTCTACGGCGCCGTCGGTGTCTTCTACAGTCACGTTTTCTACACCTGTGGTGATGCTGCTGGGTTCCGATAAAGTGCCGTATACCTTAAGGTCGCGGAGCTTGATGCCCCAACCGGTGTTGAGAGCCTTGGTGGTGCGGAGAGTCACGTAGCGGTGTGTGCCCTTGGGGTCCTGAGCGAAGTAGTGCTGGGTGTCGGCTTTTTCGTTGGTGAATACTACGTTCTCGGTAGCGGCGGACAAAGAGCTTGTGCCATTGGTGCCGAGTTCGGCGGGAGCTGCCGACGAGAGGGTCACGGAGAATTCACTTGCGTATGCGCCTTCGAAGTAAACGTCGAGAGCTTCGATGTAGTAACCGTCAGAAGTGTCGTCGCCGTTGCAGAGGTCGAGTATGAAGTAATGCTCTTCCGTCTCACCGCAGGCCCATTCGAGCTGCGATTCGCGGTTGTCGTCTGTTACGTTCTCGATGCTGCCGGCCTGTATCATGTCGGGGTTGACAATGCCGGTGAGGCCGTATGCGAGGTTGGTGGCTTCGGCGCTGGCAAATGCGGTGATTGTTATCGATGTCTCAAGGCCGTCGACGGTGGCGGTAACGGTGCGTACACCCTTTTCTTTGATAAGTGTTATAGCAGAACCTTCGAGAGTGTAAGCGCCGCCTGCTACAGTATATTCGGCATCGCCTGCAGGCAGATAGTGGCCTTCGGAATCGGTTGCGACAGCCGACAGGAGCACCTTCTCGCCTACGAGCACCATGCTCTTGGAGGCTGAGAGAGTAAGACGCTCGGCTTCTCCGAGTACGGGAGCTTCCTTCTCCATACCCCAGTTGGTGTATGCAGTGCGGAAGTCTACAACACCGCCTGCGTAAGCGAAGTAGTGCGAGATAGCTGTGCCGCCCTCAAGTTCCTGTGCGCCGAAGTGATATTCGTGGCGCCCGGTGGCGGTATTGAGGGTGAGCGGCTGGAAGCCGTTCCAGTAAATTTGTGGAACGAGGCCCACGATATTGGAGATAGACGAGAGGTCGGCGGAATACACTGCGGTGCCGTCGGCATAGTAGATTATGCTCCAGGGAATAGTCACGAAGATAGAGCGCCGCATGCTTTCGTCTTCACCGGGGAAGAACACATTCTTTACCTCGGTGGAGAAGAGGTCGGAGTACACGTGGTCGTAAGCGTCGGCGGCAGGTGTCTTGAACGATACCGTCGCATGGCGGCTTTCGATAGTCTGCTCGCCTTCGGTGAGCACTGCATAAACCTCGTAGGTATATTCGGTACGTTCGGCGAGACCTGTAAGCGCTATGGGGCTTGCTTCGGCTTTTATGGCCTCACCGCCGGCAGCCATATAGAATACCTCGTAGCTCTTGCCTGCGGGGCAACTTATTTCATAGGCGATTTCGGCGCTTTCGAAGGTGATGTTCTGTGCCGATGCCTTGACACGGATTGCAAGGGGAGCTTCGTTTTCGGAGCCGACAACGTATGTGTTGGCTTCCTGATATACGCCTCCTGCGTAAGGCAGATACCATTCCCAGGTGATGCTTGCGCCTTCTTCGAATTTCGATGTCGTTGTACCTGCCAGTACTCCGCTGCCGTTGTCGCGCAGCTTGAGCCATTCGTCGCCGCCGATGAATATGTGGAAGTTACGGTCGGCTTCTGGTGTCTCTTTTTCGGTTTCAATTGTAGCCTCTACAGTAAGTGTGCCGTCGGCATTGTATGTGATGCTGTATTCGGCACTGAAGCCCTCTATTTCTGTAGTGCCGTACCATACGGGTATGTCGCCGGCTTCGCGGGCGGTGGTGAACTTCACGACCTTTTCGACTGTGAATGTCTCACCGTTGTATTCTCCAGATGCGGCTACGGTGTAGGTATATTGGGTCTTGGGAGTGAGGCCGCTCAGTATAATATCGTTGCCGTCGGCCGCAACACCGTTTACAATCACCGAAGTATTGGTGTAGCCTTCCGGGAAGACTGCGCTGTAGGTCAGCTTGGCCGAGGTGGAAGTGATGTCGGTGACTTCTGCTGTAAGTGAAGGCTGAGGAACTGCATCGCTATATCGTACGTTGGTGAAGTATATGGCAGACTCGGCATTGAGATTGCTGCCCACGAGAGCGAAAGTGAAAGTGCCTTTGCCGTTGGCTTCGCCGGCAGCCCATTTTGCGGCTACGCCGGGCCAGTTATCGGTTATGTTATAGCGTACTTTGTGAAATTCGCCGTCGGCAGGAACTGCTATGGTGACATCGGATTCTACTCCGCCGCCTGTAAGACGTACGTTCCACTGGCCTGCACCGTCTATTCTGGCATCGAAAGTGAGGTCGAGAGTTGCGAGTTGCGAGAAGTCGAACTCCATAGCCCCGGTGGTGAGCCAGCCTGCGGAGGCTGCATTGGAGCCGTCGGCCGAGCTGCATTTGGTGGTGTTGAGTTCTCCTACAGTTACTTCTTCGCTCTTGAAGTTCCACCAGTAGTTGAGTTCTACAGGTATCTGAGTCTCGCCGTCGGTGGCTGCGGGCCAGATTGCGTAAGTGGCTGCCGAGGCGCTTGCGGAAGCGCTGACGAGAGCGGTAGCCAGTAAGAAATGTTTCAGGTTCATTAGTGATTATAAGGTGTTAGGTTATTATTATATCTTGATTTTGGCACTTGTTCCGTCGGCAAGTCGTACGATGTAGATGCCGGTGGTGAGTGAAGTCAGCTCTTTGGTGCCCAGAGTGTGGCCGCAGAGGTCGTGGATGTCGGAGATTTCGGCATCCTTGATGTCTGCAACGGTGATAGTGCCGGCCTCGCCTGCGGGAGCAAAGCTCAGAACGTTCATCAGCACGGATGTCTGCCCTGCGTTGTAGGGCATTATTCGGTGCTTGCCTGCGTTGAGGGTGGCGGTGAGCGCGATGTCGGCCCAGGCGCCGCCTGTAGCGCTTATGGTGGCGGTGGCGTTTTTCTTGTTGTCGATATAGAGCAAGAGCGAGCCTGTGGCGTCTGCCCGGACATGGAATGTGAAGGCGTATTCGCCGTCGGCAGGTACGTCGATGAGATATTCGGCATATCCCGCTGCCGGTATTTCGAGCTGCAGGGGTGTGTCGGTGCCTGCGTCGGTGTTCGGGCGAAGCTTTATGCAGCGTTCGTCGGTGGTGGCGTTCACATAGTCTTTGGCTGCTATTGGCTCGCCGGGCGTATAGTGGCGGTCGGTGTCGAAGTCCGACATGTGCACATATACCGTGCCGAGAGTCGAGAGTGGGCTGTTGGCGCTGTTGCGCTGAAGCAGACTCATGTAGGGGTACAATGCAGCTCCGTTGGCGTCGTTGGCCATGAACCATGCGTAGCCTTCCACCAGCTCGCTTTGCTCGAGCTTCTGAACCTTCTGAGTCATTTGGTCGAGCTGGAAGTCGAGACCCGTAATGGTGCCGTCGTTCTCCCACGAGCAGAACTCGGTGAGCATCATGCGCGGGAAGTGGCCGTTAGCCTCCTTGAATGTGTCTAGGAACTTTACCAGATTGGGATAGCGGCCGTAGCAGTCTTTGCCAGGAGTGTAAAGGTCGGTGTAGAAATACTCGGTGGCGAACCATGTGTTGGCCGAGTACCAGTTCATGTAGCAGTGGAGTGCCAGACAGTCCACACGGGCCTGAGGATAGAGGCGGAAGAACTCGTCGTACCACTCGTAGGGGTTCCATACGCGGCCGCCTACCTGCGAATCCGAGAAGTTGAGCGCCGGAGCCACAAGCTTCACGCCGTACTCGGCGGCAATGCTTTCGAGGGCTGGCCATGCAGCGGCGGCCTCGGCGGGAGTCATGCGAGCCTGGTCGTAGAAGTTAGGTTCGTTGAAGCCTAGTAGGTAGCGGCTCTCGGGGTGGGCGTCGAGCCATGCGCGTATGCGGGCCGCACTGTAGGCTCCGTTCCACGCCATAGGCTCGAAGCGGAAGTTTTCGTCGAATATAGTGCTGTTGGCCGCGTCGGGTCCCCAGTTGTACACCCAGCTTACGCCGGGCGAAAGCTGGGTGGCGTGTTGCCCGCCGAGCGGGAGGTTGCGCTCGTCCCAGCAAGCCCCTCGCTTGGGGCTCTTGGCCGATGTTGCGGCCGAGAGCCCGAGCAGAAGGGTGGTCAAAGCTAAAATCCTTAAGTAAGGCATGGATAGGAGGAGAGTATTAACGAACGAATACTTTCTTAACGTCGTTGCCCTTGCGTACAATGTAGATGCCGGGGGCGCTCATCGAGCCTATGCGGAGGCCGGTGAGTGTGTAGATTTCTATGGGGGCGTTTTCTTCGGTGATAACGCTGTCGACTGCCGACGGGTTTACCGACGACTTGTCGCGCCACAGGAAGATGTTGTCGAGCTGAAGCTCTTGGCCAACACCGCCCCCCGACATGAACCACAGGTAGTTGTCGCGGAAGGCTTTTATGCCGCCGTTGGCGCCGGGGAAAATTTCGCTGGCGAGGGTGCGCAACTCGTCCATGGGGATGTCGAAGGAGTACCATTCGCCCGTGCGGGCATAGTTGCCGAGCACAGGCACGCCGGCAGCGAACGCGGTGGAGCCAATCGTGAATTTGGCCTGTCCGAGCGCTATCTGGTGTGAGCAGTCGTCGGTGCCGCGCATGGCGAAGTGGAGGTGCCAGTTGCCGTCTTCGAGCACGCTGAAGTCTTGTCCCCGGTCGTTGATGAAGCCTGCGCCTGTCCAGCCGCCGTTGGTGGTGAAGTAAATCCAGCCTTCGTCGCCGCCGAATGAGTCGGTGATGCCCTGAGGCATTTCGGTGGGAGTGTAGGAGTTTCCGTCCTGCCAGTTGTAGAATTTGCAGAAGCCTATTCCGTCGCGCAGGTCAAGGAGAATGTCGTTCTCGCTCTCTGCCTTCATCTTCGCTGTCACCGAGCCGTTGGCCGAAATGGAGATGAAGTGCTTGCCGGCGAAGTCGAAGTAGCTCTCGCCGTTCTCGTCGAGGCTCTTGGTGGTGTATTCGCCGAGTTCGTTTACTTCGGGGGTCTCGTCGGTGCGGTAGAAGAATACGTTGTCAATCGAGAAGAAGGAGTTGTTGTAGAAAGTCTGGTCGGTGTAGATGCACAGCGCATAGTCGGTGTATGCGTTCAGCCCGCCGTTCTGCGGAGCGTTGCTCCAGAGCTGTCCGTACTTGCGGAGCTGTGCCACGGGGATGTCGAAGGAGTACCATTCGCCGTCGCGGTTGAAGTCGGCAAACATGGCCTTGGTGGAGTAGTTGCCGAAAACGAGGGTGGCGTCGGCATCGGTCGAGCCGAAGCGTATCATCACGGGTATATGGCTCACGGCGGCGTCGGAGCGCAGCGAGAAGTGCACATACCAGCTGTCGTCAATCATGGAGAGGTCTTTGGGCTGCGGAGTCACGCCCTGGCCGGCTATAGAGGCCCAGCCTGCACCGTTCCAGGTTATGCCGTCGGTCTCCGAGCTATAGGCGGGGAAGCCGCCGTGGGGTGTACGGCCGAAGGAGTTGGGCATGTCGGTGAGGTTGCTTACCTTCATGGTCTGGGGGTCGCCCCATACGAAGAAGTTGTTGCGGCCGCCCTGCTCCGAGTTGTCCCATTCCTGCTTTATGAGCGAGTCGTCGCCGTAGGTGCCGCCGGCTGTGAGGCTTTCCCAGGTGTCGCCCGAGAGGAACAGAGGCACGATGTCGGTCACGCGGTCGAAGCTGAATACGGGAGCGCCGTTTTCGTCGAGGCTGCGGTAGCCGTATTTACCCGTGTCGGACTTGGTGTCGGTAAATATGGGTATTTCTTTCTTTGTGGATTTGTAGAAGAAGATGTTGTCGATGCACAGCTCGGCGTCGGTGATGCTGCCAGACGAGAAGGTGACGATATTGTCGTTGTAGTCGGCCTTCATCCCGATAACGGGAGCGTAGAACTGCTCGAGGGCTGCCACGGGAATGTCGAAGTAGTACCACTCGCCGTCGCGGCGGAAGTCGCCTATGCTTGCGAGCTTGCCGTTGCTGTTGCCTATCATGAATTTGGCTTTGCCTACCGACATTTCATGCGAAGTGTGGAGGTCTACGTCGTTGGCGCGCATGGCGAAGTGCAGCCAGTAGCTGTTGTCTATCATCGAGAGGTCTTCGCCGACGATGTTGAAGCCGAGGCCCGACCAGCCGATTGATGCCACAGTGAACTTGTTGTAGCCTTCTTCCCAGCCGAAAGAGTTTTTTTCGCCTTTGCGGTCGACCGGCACGTAGGAGTTGTCCCATACCCACAGGTTGCGGTTGGAGTCGTTTACGTTGAGGTCTGTCACGTTTGCGCCGACCGAGCGGAGATGACCTGTCACGCCTTCGCTGGTGCTGATGAGCACGGCGTCGGTGATGCCGTCGAAGTCGAATGTCGACTCTCCGTTTTCGTCGAGAGCCTTGCTGGCGAAGCTCGAAAGCTCGGTCTTGGTGTCGGGCTCTGACGGTTTTTCCGGCTCGGTCTCGATGTTGCTTACGGTGTTTCCGTCGGCATCGATGTAGGTGTACTGTGCATTGGCGTCGTCGTCCTTCTGATACACGCGCACCCAGTCGACGAACATCTGAGCCATGTCGCCGGCGTTGGGGAGCGCCGTGATGCCGGCGGCGTTGTAGATGTTGGTGTACGAGCCGCCCACGGCAAGGTTGAAGAGGAAGAAGAAGGGCTTCTGGAAGTACTTGCCTACCGAGAGGTCGTTTTCAGTGGCGGTGACATCGCAGGTGAAGTAGCGGGCACGACGCTTGGCGGCTGCCGTATACGACTCAAGGTCGTAGTACATGTATAGGTTTGTATCGTCCCATTCCACTGTTATGATGTGGTAGTCGCCTGTTATGGGGTTGTTCTCGGGGGCGAGATATTCCTGCGAGTACTGCTGGTGGCCTTCGGCAGTGGCATTGGGGCCGTAGTGGAGAGTGCCGCCAAAATAGCGGTCTTGTGTGCCGGCGTTGATGCCGTTGAAGTGGCCCAGCTCCACGATATCCATTTCGCCGCAGCGTGGCCAGCCGTACTTGTTCATGTCATTGCCCATCATCCAGTATGCGGGCCAGAGACCGTTGGCTGTGCGCGGGAATTTGATACGGGCCTGTATCATGCCGTGTCGGAAAGCGGCCTTGTTCTGAGTGGTTACGCGGCCCGATGTGAAGGCCTTGCCGGCAAAGTTCTCGCGGCGTGCGGTGAGGATGAGGCAGTTGTCGCCGGTGGCGGGGTCAGTGCCCACGCTCACGTTCTCGCGGCGGTAATACTGCAGCTCCTGGTTGCCGCCACCGTTGCCGTTTACTTCGATGTTCCACACAGCTTCGTTGAGGGCAGAGCCGTTAAATTCGTCCTGCCAGCGGAGGGTATATCCCGAGGGCGCTTCGGTAGTGCCTTCTGCAAAGACGCTGAGGCACAGCCCCGCGCAAAGTGCTGTCAATATATATTTATTCATTGGATACCTTATTTATTTGAAGAGCACTTTGCGGGCGCCGTGGTTTGTCTTTATTATATAGAGACCCTTGCCGGGGTTCGATACGCGCTGACCGGTGATGTCGTAGATAGCCTGTACTTCTTCGGGAGTGTCGACGGTGATGCCTTCCACACCGTTTTCATCTGGAACGTAGAAGAACACATGGTCGAGAGAGAGTGCCGAGCCGAGTTTGGTGATTGTGTAGGTGTACACTTCCTCGCCGGGGGCGGGGCCTGTCTTGTCGGCGGTGGAGCATACAGGAGAATTGAAGGAGAATGTGAAAGCGCCGTCGCTGATAGGCTGTGCGAAGTTATAGGCAAAGCCGAAGTTGCCGTTTTCGTCAACGAGGTCGCTCACGGGTACGTCGATGTAGTACCACTTGCCGTCGTTGCCGTTGGGGAGCGAGCCTATGCCTACATAGTCGCCAGAGCCTTGACCTACAGCTGCGCCTACCATAATCTGGAAGCCGTTGCTCTTTATGGTCTTCTGCGAGCCTATGGCGAACTGGTATTTGGAGGGGCTGGAGCCGAAGTCGCGCAGGCCGATGTGGATGTGGTGTCTGTCGGTGACTTGCGAGAGGTCGTAGGATTTGGCTTTGGCCATGAACACGCCCGTGCCCCATGCATAGAGCGGAGTGGCGTTTACAAATTCCTCGCCGCCGAAGGAGTTGATGTCGCCTTCTTTGGGCGGCACGTTGTAGAGGGTGAGGTCTTTCTTATCCCAGTCGGTGACCCAGTATTCGAGGTAGTTGTTTACTTCGTCTTTGTCGAGATTGTTGTTTGAGATTACCTTTGTGCCCATGGCGTCGATGACGTTCTGAGGGGCGTAGAGCACCACGTAGTCTTTTCCCGTGGCGGTGTTGAAGCCACCTTCCGGGGCGGGCGTGATATACGATTGGGCACAGATGTTGCCGGCAGCGAGCAGTGCGGCAGTAAAAAGTAGAGTATTTTTCATGTGTATGACTGGTTGAAATTTGTTCGGATTAGCAATGCAAATTTATCGCTTATCTCTCGCGCGATTATAAGTCGGTAATAAAATAAGGTAAAGAGCCTGTAACTGTAAATTGCAGTAAATCAAAGTTTATATATTTTGCTATTGGTAAAAATAGGTAAGTTTGGAATTGGCTTACGGTAGCCTGAAAAACAAGAGCACCCGGCCGACGTAATGTCGGCCGGGTGCTCCGGCTTATGTTGTTTTGGCGATGTGTTTATTCAGCGCACTTGGCGTTGATAAACTCGCGGTTGAGGCGTGCGATGTTGCTCAGCGAGATATTCTTGGGGCACTCTGCGGCGCAGGCACCGGTGTTGGTGCAGTTGCCGAAGCCGAGCTCATCCATCTTGCGTACCATTGCGCGGGCGCGGCGCTTGCGCTCTACCTGGCCCTGGGGCAGGAGTGCGAACTGGCTTACCTTGGCCGATACGAAAAGCATTGCCGAGCCGTTCTTGCAGGCTGCCACGCAGGCGCCACAGCCGATGCAGGTGGCAGCGTCCATAGCGGTGTCGGCTACTTCCTTGCTGATAGGGAGGCTGTTTGCGTCCTGAGCGCCGCCGCAGTTGAACGACACGTAGCCGCCGGCCTGCTGGATTTTATCGAAGGCGTTGCGGTCTACCATAAGGTCGCGGATTACGGGGAATGCGGCCGAACGCCATGGTTCGATTGTGATAGTGTCGCCGTCGTTGAACTTGCGCATGTGGAGCTGGCAAGTGGTGATGCCCTGCACGGGGCCGTGGGGGTGACCGTTGATGTAGAGCGAGCACATACCGCAGATACCTTCGCGGCAGTCGCTGTCGAATACTACAGGTTCCTCACCCTTCTCTACCAGGCGCTGGTTGAGCATGTCGAGCATTTCGAGGAAGGAGCTGCCTGTCGACACATTGTCGAGGTGGTAGTTGACGAACTGGCCTTTCTCTTTGGGACCACGTTGACGCCAAATTTTCAGATTTACGCTGATTGTATGTTCCATTGATTTGTTTTCTTACGTGGTTAGGGATTAGGATTTGTAGTTGCGGGTCTGTACCTTGATGGCTTCGTACTTGAGAGGCTCCTTGATGAGGATAGGCTTCTCGGTGTCGCCGGTGTACTTCCAGCAGCTTACATACATGTATTCGTCGTCGCGGCGTGCGGCTTCGCCGTCGGGAGTCTGGTACTCCTCGCGGAAGTGTGCGCCGCACGATTCGTTTCGGTTGAGGGCGTCGATAGCCATCATGCGTGCGATTACCAGGAAGTCTTCGAGGCGGAGTGCCTTTTCAAGCTCGGTGTTGAGGTCGTCGGCACGGCCAACCACGCGGAGGTCGGTGTAGAATTCCTTGCGTACCTCTTCAATCTCGCTCACAGCCTTCACGAGGCCCTGGAGTGTGCGGCCCATGCCCACGAGGTTCCACATTACGTGGCCGAGGCGCTTGTGGATTTCGTCGGGGCTCTTTGTACCCTTGATATCCATTAGCTTCTGTATGCGCGAGCGTACGTCGGCTTCGGCTTTGTCGAACTCGGGTGCCGAAGTGCTGAAGCGGGGCACCTTGATTTGGTCGCTGAGGTAGTTCTGCATGGTGTAGGGGAGCACGAAGTAGCCGTCGGCGAGACCCTGCATGAGAGCGGAGGCACCGAGACGGTTTGCGCCGTGGTCGGAGAAGTTACATTCGCCGATAGCGAAGAGCCCCTTGATAGATGTCTGAAGCTCGTAGTCCACCCAGATACCGCCCATTGTGTAGTGGCTGGCGGGGAATATCATCATGGGAGTCTCGTAGGGGTTGTCGTCAGAAATCATCTGATACATGTCGAAGAGGTTGCCGTAGCGGTCGCGTACCACGTCTTCGCCAAGGCGCTCGATAGCGTACTTGAAGTCGAGGTATACGGCGTTGCCGGTACCTACACCGTAGCCGGCGTCGCAGCGTTCCTTGGCGGCACGCGAGGCGATGTCGCGGGGGCAGAGGTTACCGAAGGCGGGATAGCGGCGTTCGAGGTAGAAGTCGCGGTCGGCATCGGGGATGTCGGTGGGCTTCTTCTTGCCTGCGCGGATTGCTTCGGCGTCTTCTTTCTTGGCGGGTACCCAGATACGGCCGTCGTTACGGAGCGATTCGCTCATGAGGGTGAGCTTGCTCTGGTCTTCGCCGTGTACGGGGATACAGGTGGGGTGTATCTGTGTGAAGGCGAGGTTGGAGAGGTATGCGCCTTTCTTGAATGCCTGTACGGCAGCCGAGCCGTTGCAGCCCATGGCGTTGGTGCTCAGGAAGAATGCACGGCCATAACCGCCGGTGGCGAGTACTACGGCGTGGGCGGCGTAGCGCTCGATTTCGCCGGTTACTAGGTTGCGTACGATGATACCGCGGGCGCGGCCGTCAATGATAACCACATCGAGCATTTCGCGGCGGTTGAACGAGCGTACGGTGCCTTTCTGAATCTGGCGGTTGAGTGAGCTGTAGGCACCGAGGAGGAGCTGCTGGCCGGTCTGGCCTTTGGCGTAGAATGTACGGCTTACCTGTGCGCCGCCGAACGAGCGGTTGGCCAGAAGGCCGCCGTATTCGCGGGCGAAGGGCACACCCTGCTGTACGCATTGGTCGATGATGTTGTTCGACACTTCGGCAAGACGGTATACGTTGGCTTCGCGCGAGCGGAAGTCACCGCCTTTTACAGTATCGTAGAACAGGCGGTATACCGAGTCACCGTCGTTCTGATAGTTCTTCGCAGCGTTGATACCGCCCTGTGCGGCAATAGAGTGAGCGCGGCGGGGGCTGTCCTGGATACAGAAATTATATACGTTGAAACCCATTTCGCCGAGGGTGGAAGCGGCGGAAGCGCCGGCGAGGCCGGTGCCCACGACGATGATGTCGAGGTTGCGCTTGTTGGCGGGGTTTACAAGGTGCTGGTGGGCTTTATAGTTGGTCCATTTCTCAGCGATAGGACCTTCGGGTATCTTGGAGTCGATGGTGTACTCGGGCATCTTGCCGGTCTCGATGTCGGCGAAGTCCTGCATGATGGGGGTAGAGTCAATCATGCCCTCAAGGTTGAGTTTCTGTGCCATATCTCTGAGTATGATTATTTAGAGGGTTCGGGAGTTTGGTTCATTTGCTTTGCGCGTTCGGTCTGAGCTGTGATGAAGCTTGCGAACTGTCCTATCTGCTGGAGGCTCTGGTTGCTTACCGAGGGAGCCTGTGCGGCAGCGTATTCCTTGATAGCATTGGCCTGAGTGGTGTAGTAGTCGCCACGCTCTACGAAGAAGTTCATCTGAGCCTTCTGCTGGCCGAGCATATTGTCGGAAGAGTTCTGAAGGGCTGCAGCCTCGCTTTGGAATTCCTCTATGAGGGCGTCGGCTTTCTCAGCCCAGTATTCGGCGTACTGCTCCTGAAGAGTTGCGTCGTTGAGGAAGAACTTGTTGTGTGCCTGTACGGTGAAGAGTACGGCCTGTGCGGTGAAGAGGAGCACTACAATGGTAGTCCACCAGCAGGAGATGGTCTTGAGGCGGCTAATCCAGATGTTGTTGTTCCAGCCCACAGTGTGGAACATCGACCAGAAACCGTGGTTCATGTGGAACCAAAGGGCTATGAAACCGATGATGTAGATTACGGGAGTCCACCAGCACTCGAAGGCGGCCTGGAGGAAGAGTGTGCCGAACTCGGGTGCGGCGGGTATCTCATTGACCTGAGGATAGGCGGTGATGTCATGGTTGATGAGTTCCTGAAGTTGCATCTTGGCCCAGAACTGGATGAGGTGAACGGCGAGGAAAGCTACCACAACGATACCGAGAACGAGCATGTTCTTCGATGACCACTCTACCTGCGGGGGACGAGTGTTTACTGCGTAGCGGTCGGCACCGCGGGCGCGACGGTTCTGCAGGGTGAGCCACAGTGCGTAGATGATGTGGATGATGAACAGGAGCGCAAGGCCGGCGGATGCCACCAGTGCATACCAGTTGGCGCCGAGGAACTCGCAGATTACGTTGTAGGCGGCAGGCCAAAGAAGTGCCACCGAGTTCATCAACACGTGAAATGTTACGAATAGGACTAAGCATGCGCCGGTGATGGCCATTACAAACTTACGCCCTATAGATGAGCATGTTAACCACATAAGATGATTGAGTTAGATTGATTTATGAATTGTTTGTTTTATCGCAGTGCCTAACGCCCCGTGTGAACACAGGGTGTATCATTGTGCAAATTTAATGAGTTTTAGCAAACTCCGCAACTAATTCACGAAAAAAATCTGTAATGAATTTTTTGCCTGTTGTACCGTTTTCCGCGAGATTGCTCCGTGCGGCGGCCGCGATACACGGAAAAAAATACCGGTGGCCTGCAAAATTCTGCGGGTTGCCGGTATTTTTCGATAGTCGGAGTGTCAGTACGGGTCGCAGCCTTCGGGTACTTCGTGGCGCAGTTTATAGTTGTTGCGCAGCGTCTCGAAAACCTCGGGATTGGCCTTGAGGGCATTGCTTTCGGGCAGCGGGTCGTAGCTGTCGAGCACGCCCTGCTTGCTCACAGAGTGTGCCGCTGCCGGGGGAAGCGGCTCGGGGAGGGTTACGCGCGGCATCATGAAGAAGGTGGTGAGCGCGTCGACAGCTTCCTGTGAGGCTCGAACCTTGCCCTCGCGTGAGTATCCGGCGATGTGTGGCGTGGCTATGTGGCATAGGGCGGCGAGTTCGCGGTCGATTGCAGGCTCGCCTTCCCAGCAGTCGATAATCAGCGGGCCTGTCTTTCCGGCGAGCTTGGCCGCTTTGAGTGCCTCAGTGTCGATGATGCCGCCTCTGGCGCTGTTGATGATTATGGGCATGCGGCGCAGTTTGGCGAAGAATGTCTCGTCGGCAATGTGGAAGGTGGCGTCGTCGCCCTCATGGCTCAGAGGCGTATGGAAGGTGATGATGTCGGCTTCGCGTGCTATGGTGTCGAGGTCGGCCCAGTCGTCGCCTCCTTCGGCGCGTTGACGCGGAGGGTCGCAGCGCAGCACTTTCATGTCGAAGCCGCGCGCCCAGCGCTCCACTATAGAGCCTACGTGGCCGAGGCCCACAATGCCTATCGTATAGCTCTGTAGCGGACGGTTGATTACGTTGAGGAGTGTGGCGAACACGTACTGCGCCACTGCGGGAGCATTGCAGCCCGGTGCGTTTACCACCGTTATGGAGTGCGCGGAGCAGTATTCGGCATCTATGTGGTCGGTGCCGATAGTGGCAGTGGCAATGAGTTTTACGGCGGAGCGGTGCAGCAGCTCGCTGTTGCACTCGGTGCGCGTGCGTATCATCATGCCGTCGCAGTCGCGCACTGCCTTGGGAGTAATATCCTCGGGCGAGAGATAGCGCACGGTGGCATAGTCGTCGAGCAGCCCTTTTACAAAGGGTATTTTATCCTCTATAATAAGTCTTATATCAGGGTTTGGCATACGAAAAGTGCGGCGTAGACCGCTATGAGTAGGTATATGGCTATAAACGATTTCTCGGCGCGGTGGGTTGAGAAATAGTGCGTTATTTCCATTGCTGCGGAGAAGTTCAGCAGAGGCACGTAGGATATAATGTTGCGGTAGTCGATGCACATGGCCACGGCGGTGACAAGGGCAAGCAGGGTGAAGGCTCCGTTATATGCTCGTGCCTGCGCGTTGTACGCTATGGTCTTGAGCAGGTTGAGGATATAGCACGTGAGCATGGCGAATGTTGTGACGCCTACGGCGATGAGCAGCATATAGGTGTCGTCCAGCTCTATCTCCGAAAAGATGCTTACGAACGAAGGCATGCGGATGCTGTCCGGGGCGATTAT
This sequence comes from Muribaculaceae bacterium, assembly GCA_009775225.1. GTDB lineage: Bacteria > Bacteroidota > Bacteroidia > Bacteroidales > Muribaculaceae > CAG-873. Next base: position 30,324 of record VSPE01000011.1, read on the forward strand.
ACCGAACCCGAGCAGAAGCCACCACGGCGTGATGATGCCGAGCATCGCGGCCGTGACTGAGCGCAGGTTGAACACCCGCATCTGTGCCAGACCCGTCATGAATACGGGTATGTAGACCGCGAAACAATACTGCGTGGCCGTGAGCAGCGACAGCATGAGGAATATCAGGAATATGTGTCGTGTCTGTCCGGGTTGCTTGAAACAGCTGAACAGCAGGAAGAGGCACGCAGGGGCTACTACGGTGAGCACGCTGCCGGTGTAGAACTGTGTGGCGAGGTTTGGCGTGGCTGCCATCATCATGCCGAAGAGTGCTATGTAGAGCCACGACATGCTGCGGAGTACGTTGTATACCTTGTTGAACATCACCATTATGGCGGTGGTGATGCCCAGGCTGGCCATACCGGCGCAGAAGTCGCCGAGGCCGGGGCGTATCCACAGGTCGGCCGAGGGGAGCGCTAATCCTTTGTCGCCTTCGAGGGGCGTGCTGTAGCCTCCGAAGAAATAGAAGATGCAGGCTAAGAGCGACAGCAGGCCTATGCCCGTGCCGAAGGCGCGGGAGTGCATGAGGCGGGTGAAGATTGCGGAGCTCACGGCGGGGCTGGGGAAGGTGCTTCTTAAGCCTTGTGCAGGCCTTCGGCGAAGGCTATGAGGTCACGGCCTATGTCGCGGCGGTAGTACATGCCGTCGAAGTGTATGTCTTCGAGCGCGCGGTACGACTTCTCGGCCGCGTCGGCTATGGAGTCGCCGTACGATACTGCTGCGAGTACGCGTCCGCCGGCAGTGACGATGTTTCCTTGGGCGTTGCGGGCGGTGCCTGCGTGGAATACCAGCGACTCTTCGGGCGCGAGGGTGCCGCTTATCTCAATTCCTTTGCGGTATTCTTCGGGGTATCCGCCCGATACAGCCATTACGGCCACGGCTGTGCGCGGGTCGATGTCGAGTGCGGTGTGGCGGAGTTTGCCTTCGGCAGCCTCCACGAGTACGGGGAGCAGGTCGCTCGCTATGCGTGGCATCACCGACTCTGTCTCGGGGTCGCCCATGCGCACGTTGTATTCGATGACGAAAGGCTCGTCGCCGCAGCGGATGAGGCCGAGGAAGATGAAGCCGCGATAGTCTATGCCTTCGTTGCGCAGACCGTCGAGTGTGCGACGGATAACGCGCTCGTCAACCTTGGACATGAAAGCGTCGTCGGCCACGGGGGGAGGGCATACCGAACCCATACCGCCGGTGTTGAGGCCGGTGTCGCCTTCGCCTACGCGCTTGTAGTCTTTGGCGGGAGGGAGCACCACATAGCCGCCGTTGCCGTCGGTGAGCACGAATACCGAACATTCGATGCCGCTGAGGAACTCCTCGATTACCACTTTTGCCGAAGCGCTGCCGAACTGGCCTGCAAGCATCTCGCGGAGCGAGTGGCGGGCCTGTTCTATGTCGTCGATGATGAGCACGCCCTTGCCGGCGGCGAGGCCGTCGGCCTTGAGCACGTAGGGAGCTTTGAGCGAAGCAAGGAAGGCATCGCCTTCGGCCACGGTGTCTTTAGTCACTGTGAGGTGGCGCGCGGTGGGTATGCCGTGGCGTCCCATGAAGTCTTTGGCGAAGTCTTTCGAGCCTTCGAGGGCAGCGCCGTCGGCGCCGGGGCCTACGATGAGCAGTTCGCGTCCGTCGGTCTGTGCCTTTGCGGTGAGAGCTTCGCGCAGACCCTGCACGAGCGGGTCTTCGTTGCCGGCCACCACGAGGTCGATGTCGTGCTCGCATACGGCTGCGTAGACAGCCTCGAAGTCGGTGGGCTTAATGGCGAGCGAGGCGCCGAAGATGTCGGTTCCGGCATTGCCTGGCGCGATGAAAAACTTGCCCATAAGGGGGCTTTGGCTCAGTTTCCATGCTATGGCAGCCTCGCGTCCTCCGCTGCCGAGGAGGAGTGTGTTGTAGCGCTTCATTGGGCGTCGGTATTGTTGTTATCTTGGTCTTTCTTGCGTACACGCCACGACGGACGGTTGAAAACCACCGTTTTGTCGGCGGGGATAGAGGGCTGTCGGCCCATGCGGTCGAGGCGCAGCGGACGGCGCGAGTCGGGGCGCTCGTCGTTGCGTGCGGGGCGGTCATCGAAGCGTCCGGCGGCTCCGCGGTCGTCGCGCTTGGCGGAGCGTGTCCCGGGCCGCTCGGAGCGTTGGGGGCGCTCGTCGCGTTTTGTGAAACGCTTGTCGGGACGGCCGGAGCCACGTCGTTCGCCGCGTTCTCTCTGAGGCTGCTCGCAGCGGTCTTTGATTGCGCCGCCACGGGCGCGGAAGTCGGCTTTCTTGCCGTCGAAAATCACGTACTCGCGCAGCTCGCAGTCCAGGCCGCCGTTGTTCACGGCGAACTTCTGCGAGGGTGCCAGCCCTATCTCGTGGAAGTACACGTCCTCGTAGCCTATAATCCAGCAGTGGTAGCCTGAGAATATGTGCTTGAGTGTGCGTCCTATCGAATTGTAGAGGGCGTTCATGTCGTCGGAGCCGATGCGCTTGCCGTAGGGCGGGTTAGTTACGAGCACGCCTGCGGGCTGAGGCGCTTCGTTCCACTGCGAAATCGGTTTTGTATCGAATTTTATGTAGCGCTCCACGCCGGCGTTCTTGGCGTTTTCTCGTGCTATTTCAATTGCCCGGGGCGAAATATCGGCACCGACAATGGGTACTGTCACAGAGCGCTCGGCGCTGTCGTCGTTGTAAATCTCGTCGAGGAGCTCGGGGTTGAAGTCGGGCCAGTTCTCGAACGCGAAATGACGGCGGTAGAGGCCGGGGTTAATGCCTGCGGCTATCATGGCGGCCTCAATCAGGAAAGTGCCTGAACCGCACATGGGGTCTACGAAGGGAGTTTCGCCGCGCCAGCCTGTCATTAGTATTATGCCGGCGGCGAGTACTTCGTTGATAGGCGCCTCAGTCTGGCTCCGGCGCCAGCCGCGTTTGTGGAGCGACTCGCCCGAAGAGTCGAGCGAGAGAGTGACTTTGCGGCCCGCAATGTGCACGTTGAACATGATGTCGGCGCCGTCGAGGCGTACGCGGGGTCGGCTCTCGTCGCCGAGGTGGTCGCGGAACCAGTCCACGATGCCGTCTTTCACGCGGTAAGTCACGAACTGGGAGTGGCGGAACTCTTCGCCGAACGATACGGTGTCGATAGCGAAAGTCTGAGTCACCGACATAAGAGAGCCCCAGTCGAATTCTTTTACCTTGGCGTACAGCTCGTCGGGGTCGGCGGCGTCGAAGGTATAGAAAGGTTTGAGAATACGCAGAGCGGTACGGCAGCAGAAGTTTGCTTTATAGAGCATTGCGAGGTCGCCTCTAAAGGCTACCATGCGTTTGCCGGGCTCCACATTCTTTGCGCCCAGGGCTCGTAGTTCTTCGGCCAGCACGCCTTCCAGTCCCTGAAAGGTCTTGGCCACCATTTCGAAGTCGGTGTTCATAAATTCAATGATTTTGACTTGCAAAGGTAAGCATTTTTCGCCGAACTATAATCCTCGGTGGCGCGTTTGTTTATAAGTCATACCATTTATAACGTATATCGCCATGGACGACAGATTAAGCAGTGAAGAAAAGAAAGAGCTTCCAGACAGCGTTTTCGGCTTGCCCGAGCGTCGCGAGTACCCTATGCCCGACGTCGCACACGTGCGTGCCGCAGAGGCTTATTTCCGTTATTGCCCCGAAGAACTCAAGCCTGAGCTTGCCCGCGCCATATTGCGGCGCGCCCGCGAGTTCGGTGTGGATGTGGAGTCGCCGACAGTGCTCGGGTATGCCGGCGCGAAGTAATATGTGCTTTTTTGAGTTTTGCTTTTTCAGAATTATTTGCAAAAAAATAATGGAAAATCGGGCGTCTTAAAGATTTTTTTACTATTTTTGGGGCGACATTGCTGAAAAGCGGTGTCGCTAACCTTTTTTTCTACACTTATGGACATGCAAGACTCCACCCTGGCTCAGGCTCCCGAAAGCATGGGTCACGCCCTCAACGAAGCGTCGGCAACCGCTGCCGACGCCGGAACCGAAACCAATGCGGCCGCTACTGCCGAAGCCGAAGCAGCAGCCGAAGTATTAATGACAGACGGCGAAGAAGAAGCTATTGCCGAAGAAGCTGCGCGCGAAGTGACCCTCGAGTCGCTGCTCGCAGACGCACTTGCCCTACTCGGGAAAGACGGCGCCGAAATAGGTGCCGACGAAATCCGCCGCCTGCGCCAGAATTTCGCCATGCTCCATAAGTCCGCCCCCGCTGAAGGCGAGGATGCCGCACCTGTAGATGAAGAACGTGCGAAAATGGCTGCCGACATCGAAAAGGCCATCGAGGCGCTACGTGCCAAGAAAGCAGAGTGGGCCGCCGAGCAGGAGGCTCTCCGTGCTGCCAATCTTGAACGTAAGAATGAAATTATCGACGAAATCATCGCTCTGGCCGAGGATACCGACAACGTGAACCGCACCTTCCCCCGCTATCGCGAGCTGCAGGAAGAGTTCAACGCTGCCGGCGAAGTGCCCGCAACCGAGGAGACTTCCGTGTGGAAGCGCTTCCAGGAAGCACGCGAGCGCTATTCCGACAACCTTAAAATAAATAAGGAGCTGCGCGACTACGATTTCAAAAAGAACCTCGAAGACAAGGAGGCTCTGCTTGTGGAAGTTGCCGCACTCAAAGACGATGAAGATATAATAGGCGCTTACCGCCGCCTTCAGGATTTGCACAACCGCTGGCGCCAGATTGGCCCGGTGGCCAAAGAGTTGCGCGACGATATCTGGAACCGTTTCCGCGAGGCCTCGGCCGAGGTGAACAAGCGTTATCAGGCGTTCTTCGAGGCCCGCAAGGCTCGTGAGGCCGAGAATGAGGCTGCCAAAATTCTTCTGTGCCGTCAGGTGGAGGAAATAGACCGCAGCACACTCACATCGTTTATCTCCTGGGACGAAGCCACACGCCGCATACAGGCCGTACAGGAAGAGTGGCGTAAGCTCGGATATGCCTCCAAGAAGGTGAACAGGCAGCTTTTTGCCCGCTTCCGCAGCGCCTGCGATGAGTTCTTTGCCGCCAAGGCCGAGTTCTATCGCAACACACGCGAGGAAATAAACGCCAACATGGCGCGGAAGAGCGCTCTCATAGCACGTGCCGAGGAGCTTAAGGATAGCACCGAATGGCGCAAGACCACCGACGAAATTCTTGCTCTTCAGAAAGAATGGCGCACCATAGGCTCTGTGCCCCGCAAGCACAGCGAGGATATGTGGAAGCGTTTTACCGCCGCCTGCAACACTTTCTTCGACAACAAGAAGAAAGCCACTTCGGGTCAGCGCCAGACCGAAGCCGCCAACCTCAAGGCCAAGCGCGAGATTGTGACGGCTCTCAAGGCGCTTGTGGAGGCCGGAACCGACAAGGCCGACGCTGTGGCCGAGCTGCGCAAGCTTCAGGACACCTGGAAAGAGATTGGCCACGTGCCCTTCCGCGACAAAGACAAGCTCTACGACGCTTATCGCGCCGCCGTGGATGCCGTACGCGACCACTTCGCAATTGCCGAGTCACGCGCCCGCCGCGAGCGTTTCGAGGCCAATGTGGCACGCATCGAGGGCGACGACAACAAACTCTTCCGCGAGCGCGAGCGTCTGCTCCACGCTCTCGACGGACGTCGTGCCGACCTGCGTACCTACGAAAACAATCTCGGTTTCCTCTCTGCGAAATCGAAATCGGGCGGCTCGTTGCTGCACGACCTTGAACGCCGCATAGAGCGTCTGAAAGCCGATATTGCCGACCTCGAAGACAAAATCAAGATAATAGATACACGTCTGGCTTGACCGGACTTCTTTCACGCCGATGACAACTACCCAACGACCATTAGGGCGAGGGCAGTATCTCGAGCCGCTGCTCTCTTTGGGAGACTTTGTGATTGTGCTTCTGCTGTTCTGGGTCACAATCACGGTCTTCCCCGAGATTAAGGAGCCGGCTCGCGAGCTGCGCGAACTCTGGCTGCTGGTGTGCGTCAGCTTCGTGCCCGCTATGGCCTGGACTATAGGCCGGCGGCACGAATACCGTGCCATAAGTATTGAGAATGTGGTGCGTTCCACATTCTTTGCTGTCGTTACCCACGCGCTGTTTTTTCTTTCTCTCATAGCCTTCCTCGGCATCACGTCGATGCCCGGACGTGCCTACGTGTTCTACTACGGGCTTATGGTGGCCGTACAGCCGCTGTTCCGCCTTGTCGCCGGCGTGTTTATCAAGGCTTACCGTCGACGCGGCTTCAACTACACCCGCGTCGTAATCATAGGCAGCGGCCCCACGGCCATGAGGCTCTTCGAGAGTATGCAGCAGGAGAGCGGCTTCGGCTACCGCGTGCTCGGAGTTTTCGACAACAACCCCGACGAGCGCTTCGTATACGATACGGTACGGCCTATCGATGAGCTTGAGCGCTTTGTGGCAGAGAAGCACGTGAGGCAGATTTTTTTCACCCTCTCGGGCCACAACGAGGCTCTTGCGCAGGTGATAAAGATTGCCGACGACCATGTGGCCGACTTCTACTACGTGCCTCAAATACCGCGAATACTTCCGCGCCGCTTCCAACTGCACAATATAGGTGCGCTGCCGGTGCTGTCGCTACGTCCCAACCCGCTCCAGAGTATTGTCAACCGTACGGTGAAACGCACCTTCGACATCTGTGTGTCGTCGGTGTTCCTGCTCTTCTATCCGCTGGTGTATATACCTGTGGCTATCGCTATCAAGCTGTCGTCGCCCGGCCCCGTCTATTTCAGACAGGAGCGCACCGGCTACCTCGGCGATACATTCAAGTGCCTTAAATTCCGCACCATGCGTGTCAACGCAAACAGCGACAAGTACCAGGCTACCCAGAACGACCCCCGAAAGACACGTGTGGGCGATTTCCTCAGGCGCACGTCTATCGACGAGTTGCCGCAGTTTATCAATGTGTGGCGCGGCGATATGTCGATAGTAGGCCCGCGCCCGCACATGCTCAAGCATACCGAGGACTATACGCGCCTTGTCGACAGCTATATGGTGCGCCATGCCGTGAAGCCCGGCATTACAGGCTGGGCGCAGGTCAACGGTCTGCGAGGCCTTACCGACGAGCTGTGGAAAATGGAGCGCCGTGTGGAGCATGATGTGTGGTATATCGAGAACTGGACGTTCCTTCTCGACCTCAAGATTATGGTACGCACCGTAATCAATGCCGTACAAGGCGAAAAGAATGCTTTCTGATGCTTACCATATATAAGGCGTCGGCCGGCTCGGGCAAGACTTTTACCCTCACATACGAATATATAAAGACCTTGCTCGGCATAAAGCTTCAGCCCTCGGGGCGATACTGTCTCAATGCCGACAAATATGTGCCCGGAGGCCGGCGCAGGCCTAACCGCCACCGGGTAATTCTTGCGATTACCTTCACCAACGCAGCTACTGAGGAGATGAAGACGCGCATAGTGCGCGAGCTGTCGAAGCTTGCTGCCGATGCCGAGGCCGCCTCGCTCTACGGTCGCTGGCTGACTGATGCCTTCGGCTGTACGCCTGCCGAGCTGAGAGATGCCGCCGAGAAAGCCCTCGGCGAGATGCTGTATGACTACGGCGGCTTCAACGTGAGTACTATCGACTCCTTCTTTCAGACGGTGCTGCGCACCTTCTCGCGCGAGGTAGACCACCAGGGCGACTATCAGCTCGAGCTGGACTCGCGCACTCTCATGAAGCAGAGTGTGTCGGCCATGCTCGACGATATAAACTACATGCCGCGTCAGTCGAAATCGCGCCTGGTGGATTGGATACGACACTTCACCTTCGACAGTATAAGCCGTGGCAAGGGCTATAACCTGTTCAACCGCGACGGCGAGGTGCTCAACAGTCTCACAAGGGCTATGTCGGACGCCCTCGACGAGACGTACGGCAACTATGCCGCCGCGCTCCGCCGCTACCTCTCCGACCCTTCGAGGATAGAGCGCTTCGCGGCCGAGCTGCGCAAGCGCGTCGACGATGCCGTTGCGCCTGCTGTGGATGCCGCGCGTGAGTTCAGGCGTGCCCTGGCGCGCGACGGAGTAAGCTCCGAGCTTTTCAACGCCTCGGTGTGCTCGCGAGCTTTCGATATGGCGTCGGGCAAGGATATATCGCTCGTAAAGACTATGGAGCAGGTGGCCGACGGCTCTAAACCCGCCAAGAGTCTGGTGGTGGTCTCCAAGGCCAAGGCGCAGAAAGTGAGCGTGGATACCTGCGAGCCGTACTACAATCGGCTTGCCGACTTCTGCTGCGCTGCCGTGACCGGGCTGCCGATGAAGGAATTTTATCAGGCTCTGCTTGACAGCGTTGGCGCGCTCGATTTCTTCGGCATGGCCACTCTCAGCCTCGAGGAGTTCCTGCGTCAGAACAATACCGTGCTCATCTCTGATACAGGCGAGCTGCTGAAGCGCATAATAAGCGATGCCGAGATGCCTTTCATATACGAGCGCCTGGGCATGAAGCTTGAGACGCTGCTGATTGACGAGTTTCAGGATACATCGCACCTTCAGTGGCATAATCTGCGGCCTTTGGTGGCCAACAGTCTTGCCGAGGGACACGACAATCTCATCATCGGCGACGAGAAGCAGGCCATATATCGCTTCCGTAACTCCGACAGCGAATTGCTGGGGAGCATAGTGCAGACGCGCGATTTCCCCGACAGTCATGTGCTCAGGGGCTTCTCGGAGTCCGACAATACCAATCACCGCAGCGCCGGCGGCATCGTACGGTTTAACAACAGCCTCTTCGCTCTGCTCGCGCCTATGATTGGAGCGGGAAGCTACGGCAATGTGGTGCAGGGAGTGAGTCCCGCGCTCACAGACATCCCGGCCTATGTGAAGCTTGTGTTTCCGGCCGAAGGCATTGATGCGCTCGACGCTCCTGCGGTGCTCGAAGACATGTGTGCCGACATCATCAGGCAGCACGAAGAAGGAGGCTACCGCTGGCGCGACATCCTCATCCTTACCCGTACACGCAAGGAAGCGAGCACTGCGGTCGAGTACATCATAACCAATCACCCGGAGATAAAAGTGCTGTCGTCGGAGGCACTGCTGCTCAGCTCTTCGCCCGCAGTACGCTCTATAATGAGCATGCTCAAGCTTGTGGAGAACTCGTACACCGATGGCTGCAAACCCTCCGGTGATGCTCCCAAATATGCCACTAACGCCGATATAGCGCTGATGATTACGCGCTTCAACTACTATATTGCCGAAGGCTTCGACAATCCTGACGCGCTTCGTATGGCTCTTGGCGACGGCAGTGCCGATACTCTCGACGCCGAGTTGCGTGCAATCAGAGCCGAAAACCCCGCAAATCTCGTGGCGATGATAGACGCCGTGGTAAGTCACAAACTCAGTGCCGAGCAGCGCCTTCACGAGCATGCCTATATAACCGCCCTCCAAGACCTTGCCATAAAGCACCTCGATGGCCCCGACCCCTCGGTGGGTGCCTTTGTGGAAGCATACAACATAAATCTTGACCGATGGGCCATAAAGGCGTCGAACGACATTGATGCCGTGGAGGTCATGACAGTACACAAGTCGAAGGGCCTCGAGCGCGATTGCGTGCACATCCCCTTTGCCGACTGGTCGCTTTCGCACAATTCGCAGTCGAGGTGGATTTCGCTTGAGGGGCTGCAGGGCTTCGACCCCGACATTGTGCCGCCGCTGCTCCGTGTCACCGTATCGTCGGGTTCGGTGCTGCGCAACCCCGCCGTATCGCCTTTCGCATCCGTATTCGAGCGCGACGAGGAGCTTGAGCGGATAGAAAACCTGAACACCGCATACGTGGCCTTTACACGCGCCGCCCGCGAGCTGTGTGTGCATTGCGGCACATCCGACATCGGCGCTCTTGTGTTCGATGCCGCCGCATCGCTTGGAGATATTGTCGACGACGGCTGCGGACACCGCGTATTCGAGCAGGGCGAGCCTACCATGTTTATCGCGGATGGCAAGAAGGAGGTGAAAGACACCGTACATGCCGGCCAATACCCTGTGGTGTACAATGAGAAGACGCGTCGCCTCACCGCTATCGACGACATCTTCTCGACTTCGCTCGACATAGGCGGCGAGGAAGAGCCGATGATTGTTGACGAGCCGACGCCGGGCGTGGCACAGATGCTCGACGCCGCAGAGCGTGGCAATATCCTCCACTCTATTCTGGCCGGCACGCGCACACTCGACATGCTCCGGGCTTCAGCCGACAGGGTAGGGCGACGCGCCGGGCTGTCGCAGCAGGAAGTGGCCGAGTACCGCAGCGAGCTTGAGAGAGCTATCGCGGCCGGAGGCGACATCGTGGCCTCGTGGTTCGGCTCCGAGGCAAAAATATTTGCCGAGCGCGCCATATACGTGCCCGACTCCGATATGACGTTCCGACCCGACCGTGTGCTTGTTCGGCCCGACGGAACCACGGTTGTGGTAGACTACAAATTCACGTCGGAAACGCGCCGCAAGCACTTCGCACAGGTGCAGAACTACCTGCATCTGCTCAAGGCTCTCGGCCATGAAAACGTGTGCGGCTACCTGTGGTACCCCCTGCTCGGCGTTGTGGAGAAGGTATGAGGGTGCCATAAGCTCAGCTTGAAAATTATATATATAACAAGCCGGTGGCGCTGAAGTGGCGTCGCCGGCTCGTCGGTTATGTAAAGGAGTTTAAGAGATTGTCTAAAATTTATATTACTTTGCTTTTGAGGGCCTTGTCAGCGTCTTTTTGTTCGCTCTTCAGTCTCGTAGCTACAGCTACGCTCCTTCATCGCAAACAAAAGTCCATCTGACAATCCCTCTCAAAATCTGTATAATATAAATTTAGACAATCTCTAAATTTGTTGAAATTCTTAATCGTCTATACTTAATAGTTATTTGCCTTGCGTTGGAACCAAGCCTGCTCCATGCCGCATACGGGGCAGCGTTTGGGGGCTGCTTTTGCCGTTACGGTGAAGCCGCAGCGGCGGCAGTACCACTCGGTAGGTTCTGCCTGCTCGAACTCGGTGCCGGTTTCGAGGCGTTCGAGGAGCTTGATGTAGCGGGCCTCGTGCATTTTCTCGACGTTTGCGATGAGTTTGTATATGTTTGCTATCTGTGGGAAGCCTTCTTCCTGTGCAGTCTTGGCGAAGGTGTCGTATAGGTCGCTCCATTCCTCGCGTTCGCCGGCTGCGGCTTCGGCAAGGTTGGTCTTGGTATCGCCCACTACGCCTGCGGGGTAACCTGCCTTGATTTCTACGGTGCCGCCTTCGAGGAGATTGAAGAAGATGCGGGCGTGGCTCAGCTCCTGTTCGGCTGTTTCGAGGAATACGGCTGCAATCTGTTCGTAGCCTTCTTCCTTGGCTTTTTCAGCAAAGAGGGTATATCTTGAACGAGCCTGGCTTTCGCCGGCGAATGAGGCAAGCAGATTGTGCTCGGTCTGAGTGCCTTTGATGCTTTTCTGTTCCATATTGTATTCGGAATTGCTGTTTTGGAGTTTTACTATCTTAAACACCGTGACAGGCCCGATAGTTGAGGTTGGGATGTGAAAAAATGTGGGAACAAGGCCAAAAATCCTCAAAAAACGCTAATCCGCAAATCATTAACTGATACGGGAGTGTTGTTCAGTTACAGATTTAACACGCTCAACAACCTCTCTCTATGCAATACGATACTTTTCAAAGCAAGTTGATTTCTATTCAGCGCAATCTTCTCAACTACGCCTATACCCTCACGGCTAACCGCGACGACGCATACGACCTCCTGCAGGATACCACTCTCAAGGCTCTCGACAACAGGGATAAATATGTAGAGAATGTGAACTTCAAGGGCTGGATGTTCACTATAATGCGCAATCTGTTTATCAACAACTACCGCAAGTCGGTGCGCACTTCGGTGTTGCTAGACAGTTCCGACGACCTCTATATGCTCAATCTGAGTCAGGACTCGGGCATCGATTCGCCTGAAGGCTCTATTTCGGTAAAGGAGATACACGGCATGCTTGAGGCTATCGCGCCCGACTTGCGCAAGCCATTCTCGATGTTTCTAGCGGGGTATAAATATACTGAAATAGCCGAGCAGCTCGGCGAGCCGCTTGGCACGGTAAAGAGCCGTATATTCCAGGCGCGACGGCGTCTTCAGAAGGCTTTGGGCCAATATCGCTACGACTGATGTCTATGACAAGATTTCGCGCGCCCGGCCGCAGTCGGCGGCTATGGCGGCGCGCAGCTCTTTGAGTGAGCCGAAGCGCTGCTCGGAGCGAAGGTGTGCCGCAAATGCCACAGTGAGCGTGCGGCCGTATATGTCGGAGTTGAAGTCGAGTATGTGTGCCTCTATGCTCATGCGTGTGTGTTCGGCGTCAACGGTGGGGCGGTAGCCTATGTTTACTACGGCGTGATGTGTATTCGTGTCGCCGTCGAGGCGTACGGAGGCTGCGTATACTCCTGTGGGTGGCAGCATGCGCTGCGGCCCTTCTATTTCGATATTTGCCGTCGGGAAGCCTATAGTGCGTCCGAGCTGCCTGCCTCCGCCTACTGTGCCGTGGATGCTGTAGGGGCGTCCGAGCATGTCGGCGGCATCGGAGAGGCGACACTCCGCAATGGCGCGGCGTACGGCAGTGCTGCTTACTTCGCCCTCGAGAGGTTGTGCCTCGAATACGGGCATGCACGCTCCTGCGAGGTCGGCGGCTCCGGCATGGTCGCGGCCTATATGATTGTTGAAGCCCATGACGAAGGCTTCTACGCCGTATCGCTCTTTTAGTGTGGCAAGAAATTCGGTGCCGGTGAGGCTATAGTCGTCGGAGTCCAGCTCGAGCAGACTCACGGTGTCTGCATGCGGGCGGAGGAGTTCGAGCCTTTCGTCGGCCGATGTGAGCGCGGGCATGGCGTTGGGCGCACCAGCCGGCCGTTCCAGGGCCATGACCCAGGTGGAGAGGCCGAGCTGGTCGGACTTGCTTTGCAATTGCTCCAGCAGATACACGTGACCCCTGTGAACACCGTCGAAGGTGCCCACTGTGGCAATCGTGCGGGTGCGTGGCGCAATTGTTTTCATTATTCTGGAATGTAGTCTGTGAACTCGGTGCCGGGAGCTACGTGCACGGCTTCGAAGCCGAGTTGGCGAGCCGCTTCGACATTTGCGGTGGAGTCGTCGAAGAATAGAGTCTCGGCGGGTTCTATGCCGAGCTGGTCGGCGGTGTATGTGAATATGCGGGCATCGGGTTTGGCTGCGCGGGCATCGAAGGATGTGACCATGCCGTCGAAGTAGTCTTCGCGGCGCAGGCCTTCCTTGCCGAACTCGTTGGCGATGACTCCTCTCCACATTATGGGGTTGGTGTTGCTGAGGAGGTATATGCCGTAGCCGCGGCGGCGCAGTTCGCGCAGAGCCTTCAGTCGCTCCACGGGTATGCCTACGATAAATTTCTGGAATGCGTTGTCAATCTGGTAGTCGGTCACGCCTTCGGGCAGCAGAGCGCGCATGGCGGCGTGAAATTCGTCGACCGACATGGAACCGTCTTCGATGGCCATGAATATGCCGGTCTGGGCGTATTCGCCGAAATAAGAATCGGCGTCTTTGAGACCGAGAGCCGTGTATGCGTCGACACACCGCTGCCGTTCGATGTCTATAATTACGCCTCCGAGGTCAAAAAGCAGGTTTTTAATCATGGTTATGATAGAAAAGAAGCAGCTCCAATCAGAGGATTGGAGCTGCCATGATGTTTAGTAGTCCATAGGAGAATCGAACTCCTCTTTCAAGAATGAAAATCTTGCGTCCTAACCGATAGACGAATGGACCATTCTCACGGGCGCCAAGGCCCGTAAAGTAGATTTTTATGCCTTAGGCAGCGAGCTTGGCGATGTGCTTTGCAAGCTTGCTCTTGAGGTTGGCAGCCTTGTTCTTAGAGATGGTGTTCTTGGAAGCGAGGCGGTCGAGCATGGCAACTACCTGGGGGTAGCGTGCTTCGGCAGCGGCTTTGTCGGTCATCTTGCGAAGGTTGCGAACGGCGTTGCGTGCAGTTTTGGCATAGTAGCGATTGCGCAGGCGGCGGGTAGCTGTCTGGCGGATGCGCTTTTTAGAAGAATCGTGGTTTGCCATTGTATGCGATAATTCGTTTGTTCTTGTTTGTTTTATTAGTAGTCCATAGGAGAATCGAACTCCTCTTTCAAGAATGAAAATCTTGCGTCCTAACCGATAGACGAATGGACCATTGCTTGTTTTGCGAGTGCAAATTTACGCATTTTTTATTTCACTGCAAAACATTCCGGCTCCTGAGTTATATATTTAACAATATTTCACAAAAGATACACTCTCCAAAGAATTAAAAGGCCCGCATCGCTGCCGATGCGAGCCTTTTATATAATGTGTGGAGCTGTCGATTATTCGGGACGACGGGTCTTCTTGCCGTAGCCGTAAACAGCAGCCGAGCCGAGTTCCTCTTCGATGCGGAGGAGCTGGTTGTACTTGGCCATACGGTCGGAGCGGCTTGCCGAACCGGTCTTGATTTGGCCGGCGTTGGTAGCAACCGCGATGTCGGCGATAGTAGCGTCTTCGGTTTCGCCGGAGCGGTGCGAAATCACAGCGGTGTAGCCGTTGCGCTGAGCGAGCTCTACGGCGCGGAGTGTTTCGGTGAGTGAGCCAATCTGGTTAACCTTAACGAGGATAGAGTTAGCGCAGCCGAGTTCGATACCCTTTTCGAGGTACTTCACGTTGGTAACGAAGAGGTCGTCGCCAACGAGCTGGCAGCGGTCACCGATAAGGTCGGTGAGGATTTTCCAGCCTTCCCAGTCGCCTTCGGCCATGCCGTCTTCGATAGAGTCGATGGGGAATTCCTCAACGAGTTTCTTGAGGTATTCGGCCTGTTCCTTGCTGGTGAGCTTGGGAGCGCCTGCGCCCTGCTTCCAGGTGTAGTCGTATACGCCTTCTTTGTAGAATTCCGAAGAAGCGCAGTCGAGACCGATAGTGATGTCTTTTCCGGGTACGTAGCCGGCTTTTTCGATAGCCTGGAGGATTACGTTGAGGGCGTCTTCAGTGCCGTCGAGGGTGGGAGCGAAACCGCCTTCGTCGCCTACTGCGGTGCTGAGGCCGCGGGCCTTGAGCACGCTCTTGAGGTTGTGGAATACTTCGGTGCCCATGCGGATGCCTTCGCGGAACGAGCTTGCGCCGATGGGGCGAATCATGAATTCCTGGAAGCAGATGGGAGCGTCGGAGTGTGCGCCGCCGTTGATGATGTTCATCATGGGCACGGGCAGAACGTAGGTGTTGCAGCCGCCGATGTATTTGTAGAGGGGGAGGTCGAGGTAGTTGGCAGCAGCCTTGGCAACGGCGAGGGATACGCCGAGGATAGCGTTAGCGCCGAGGTTGCTCTTGGTGTCGGTGCCGTCAAGTGCGAGCATTGTCTCGTCGATAGCAATCTGGTCGAGGGCGCTCATGCCTACGAGAGCGGCAGCGATGGGGCCGTTTACGTTGGCTACTGCTTTGAGTACGCCTTTGCCCATATAGCGGTTCTTGTCACCGTCGCGGAGCTCGAGGGCTTCGTTGACGCCGGTAGAAGCACCCGAGGGAACTGAAGCACGGCCGAAAGCGCCTGATTCGAGGATTACGTCTACTTCTACTGTGGGGTTGCCGCGCGAGTCGAGTACTTCGCGACCGATGATTTTTTGAATTTTCATAATAATGTTAATTTAATAACCTGTTATGTTGAGTTTTAATTGTTTTCTAAGCCATATTCGCTTTTCGCTGCAAATTTACGAAAAATTTCTCTAATGGCGTGCTTTTTTATCCTAAATATTTTGCTCTTTTTCCGTTGGTGCCGTGTCGGTGCGGAGGGCCGCGGGAGCTGCATGCTTTGTTTTTAAAGAATATTAATTACCGTGTAGTCTTTTTTGCGCCAAAAA
This sequence comes from Muribaculaceae bacterium, assembly GCA_009775225.1. Classification (GTDB taxonomy): domain Bacteria; phylum Bacteroidota; class Bacteroidia; order Bacteroidales; family Muribaculaceae; genus CAG-873. The sequence goes on from VSPE01000011.1 coordinate 46,150, forward strand.
TTGTTTAAATTTGTAGCTTATTCCATAATGCGGAACTTTCATGACAGATAAAAACGACACAAATATCACGTATTCAGAGGCTTTGGCTGAGCTTGAAGCTATTCTTGCAAGTCTTCGCGGCGACAGCTGCGATGTAGACACGCTTGCCGGGCGCACACGCAGGGCCGCAGCACTGCTGAAATTGTGCCGCGACAAGCTTACGCGTACTGAAAAAGAGCTGGGTAAGGTGCTTGAAGAGCTTGATAATGTTATAGAAAGCTGATATGCTGAATTTCACGCCTCTTGCACGTCCTCTGTTTGCCCGCTACGGCGCGGCCACGGCCCGTATAGCCAACCCCGCTGACACCGAGCGCGTGCAGCGCGGCGTGCTGGCGTGGCTGCTGCGTCAGGGTCGTGGTACCGAGTTTGGTCGTAGCCACCGCTTCGATGCCCTTGCCGGCGAGCGCGACTTCGCGGCTGCCGTTCCGCTTACCGAGTACGAGGCCATACGCCCCCTTGTGATGCGTATGGTGGCCGGCGAGCGCGATGTGCTGTGGCCAGGGCGCTGCCGCCGCTTCGCGCAGTCGTCGGGCACGTCGGGAGGCAAGAGCAAATATATACCTGTGACCGACGCGAGCCTGCGCCGCAATCACTACCGCGGCGGCATAGAGACAGTGGCGGCGTATCTGCCCCATGTGTCCCACAGCCGTCTGTTCGGAGGCAAGAGCCTCATCCTTGGCGGAAGTTTCGCAACCGAGCTGGCCGATGTGCCTCAGGGAGTACATGTAGGCGATTTGTCGGCTTCGCTGATAGACCGTATCAACCCGGCTGTAAATCTTTTCAGGGTGCCTTCAAAGGATATAGCCCTTATGGCCGACTGGAGCCGCAAGCTGCCTGCGCTGGCCGAGGCTGCCATGCGCGAGGATGTGACAAACATATCGGGAGTGCCTTCGTGGTTCATGACTGTGCTGCGCACTATCATGGATATGGCCGGCGCCTCCACCATACACGAGGTGTGGCCCAATCTCGAGGTGTTTTTTCACGGTGGCATAGCGTTCGGGCCTTACCGCTCGCAGTACGAGGCTATATGCGACACCTCAAAGATGCACTTTATGGAGACGTACAATGCCTCGGAGGGCTTCTTCGCCGTGCAGGACGACCCCGATGTGCATGCCATGCGCCTGCTGCTCGACGCCGGCATTTTCTATGAATTTATTCCGATAAACCGTCTGGGAGAACCCGATGCTGCCACCCTTACAGCGTGGCAGGTAGAGCCGGGCAGGACTTATGCCCTGGTCATTACGTCGTGCAACGGTCTGTGGCGATATATAATAGGAGATACGGTGCGTGTGGTGTCGACCTCGCCGCTGCGCATTACCATAGCGGGCCGCACCAGCAGTTTCATCAACGCTTTCGGCGAGGAGCTTATGGTATGGAATGCCGACAAGGCGCTCGCGGCAGCCTGTGCCCGCACCGGCGCTGCCGCCGCCAACTATACGGCGGCTCCTGTGTACTCGGCCTGCGGTACCAAGGGGCATCACCAGTGGCTCATAGAATGGGCTGTGGCGCCTCATTGCGGCAACGAGGCTTTTGCCGACATTCTCGACTCCGAACTTCAGGCTGCCAATTCCGACTATCAGGCCAAGCGCTCCGGCAATATATTTTTGGCGCGCCTTGAGCTTACAGAGGCGCCCAAGGGCACATTCAATCGCTGGCTTGCGTCGACGGGACGTCTGGGCGGCCAGCGGAAAATACCCCGCCTGTCGAACGACCGCCGTGTGATAGACCCTATTCTGCGACTGATAAACAAATAAACCATAGATATTCAAAATGAAGCTACGCAGTGCTATGGCGGCTTTGGCTGCCTCCGTGCTCTTTTTTGCCGCACAGGCACAGAACCCGAAATATATATTCATGTATATTGGCGACGGCATGGGCATGGGTCCTGTGGTTGCCGCCGAGACCTATAACCGCACCATTCTCCGCAGCGACAAGCCTCTTACCATGATGCAGATGCCTGTGGTGGGCTGGTGTATGACCTATTCGGCATCGTCCGACGTAACCGACTCCGCTGCGGCCGGAACGGCTCTCTCCACCGGCTACAAGACCACAAACGGTATGCTCGGTATGCGGCCCGACTCTACGGAGGTGTACTCCATAGCCCGCGAGCTGAAGGACATGGGCTATGGCGTGGGCGTGGTTACGTCGGTAGCTCCTGATGATGCTACCCCGGGAGCCTTCTATGCACACGTGCCCTCGCGCAAGATGTACTATGAAATAGGAACGCAGATGGCAGAGAGCGGCTATGAGTTTGTGGCGGGTGCCGGTCTGCGCGGACTTTCGGCCGACGGGCGCGAGACAGACCTCGCCGACCGTTTCGTCAAAAACGGCGTGCAGATAGTGCGCGGCCCCGAGTCTGTTGCCACAATCGCTTCCGACAAGGTGCTTTTGCTCAACCCCGAGGGTACAAAGGAGTGGAATATTGGCTATACAATCGACTCTATTGCCGGTGTGCTCAATCTTCCTCTTATCGTGGAGACGGGTATCGCGCAGCTGGAGAGAACTTCGCCCGAGCGCTTCTTCATGATGGTGGAGGGCGGTAATATCGACCACGCGCTTCATGCCAACGATGGTGGCGCGGCTCTTAAGGAAATACTGAACTTCGACAGCGCGCTCGAACTCGCCTACGACTTCTATCTCCGTCATCCCGACGAGACTCTCATAGTGGTTACTGCTGACCACGACACCGGTGGCATGGCAATGATAAAGCCCTCCGGAGCTAAAGGGGGGCTTGCCAATATCGATTATCAGAAAGTGTCGAAGGAGGAGTTCAGCGATTACTGCAAGAGCGTTCTTCGCAGCCGCATGGTGTACAGCTGGGAGGATATGCGCGGCTATCTTGCCGACAATCTCGGCTTCTTTACGCACATACGCCTTTCCGAAGCGCAGGAGGCTGATTTGCGCGCGCTCTTCGACAAGACTTTCGAGATGCGCAACAGTGCCGACCAGAAGACGCTCTATGCCTCGTTCAACGAGTTCGCCGTAGAGGTGTTCCGCATATTCAACGATGCCACCGGCCTGGCCTTCACCACCACAAGCCATTCGGGCAATGCAGTGCCGGTCTTCGCCGTGGGTGCGGGTGCCGAGCGCTTCAAGGGGTATAACAACAATGTGGATATCCCCCGCGCAATTCTCGAAACGGTCAGGGCTTCAGTTGTTCCCGCACGATAGGCAGCACTGCGGCCTCCATTACCAAGTAACCCTTTACAGTGGGGTGTACGCCGTCGTAGCTGTAGGTTTCAGGCAGCGTGCGGCCGTCGGCATCCACAAGAATTGTATAGTAGTCGACGAAGGGTATTCCTTCGGCGTCGGCATAAGATTTAAGGCGCTTGTTGAGCGCCTTGATTTTTTCGGGCGCGTCGCTTATCTCCTTTCGCCATGAGAACTGTGCCGCCGGCAGCACGGCAGTCATCACAGGTCGTATGCCGTGACGGCGTGCTATGTTCACCATAGCCACAATGTTGTTGAATGTTGTGTCTTCGTTGTAGCGGCAGGTGTTCTCGGCCACATCGTTTGTGCCGCCGTTGATTACCACCACCGCAGGCTGCAGCTCTACCACGTCGGGGTAGAAGCGTGCCAGAAACTGGTATGTTGTCTGGCCCGATATGCCTCGGCCGATAAATCCGTTATCGCCGAAGAAAGGCGTGTAGCGTGCCCAGTTGTCGGTGATTGAGTTTCCGAGAAAAACTACTCGGGAGCCGTCGTTTGCGGCGGCGCGTACAGAGTCGTTTGCGGCGGCGTAGCGGCCGTACTGTGCCCAGTCGGCGGCATTGCATAAAACAGCGGCGGCAAGAGCTGCCGACGCTGCTGTTATTCGTAGGATGTTCATGCTAAAGTCATACCCTTGTTGAGGGCGGTTTCGTTCAGGGGAAGAAGGTGGTGATGACGCTCTGGCAGAGTCTTCTTGAGGCCGCGCAGTACGGCGTCGATGCCTACTATGGGACGCAGTTTGAGAAGTGCGCCGAGCAGTATCATGTTGTAAGTCTTGGAGTTGTTCAGCTCAATGGATGCGCCGGTGGCGTCTACCGACACCACTTTAATATCGGTGCGTTCGGGAATGCGGTGTATACCCGAGGGGTCGTATATGAGTGTTCCTCCGGGTTTTACCTTGCTCTCGAACTTATCGAGGCTCTGCTGGTTGAGAACTACCGCAGTGTCGTAGCTGTCGAGAACGGGCGAGCTGATAGGTTTGTCGGATAGAATAACGGTTACGTTTGCCGTGCCGCCGCGCTGCTCGGGGCCGTATGATGGCATCCACGATACTTCGAGGTTATCCATAAGGCCTGCATAGGCGAGAATTTTGCCCATAGAGAGCACGCCTTGTCCGCCGAAGCCGGCTATTACTATTTCTTCTTTCATAATCGGTGGTATTAGGAGGGGTTAGGCCTTGCGTTCTACGTCTTTGAGGTCGCCGAGGGGATATTTTTCGAACATGTGTTCCACCATCCACTCGTTGGACTGTGCGGGAGTAAGCTTCCAGCCCGAATTGCAGGTCGACACAATCTCCACAATGGATGTGCCTCGCTTTTCGGAGGTATTTTGGAATGCTTTCTTGATAGCGGCCTTGGTCTTGCGCACGGCAGCGGGAGTGTGCACGGCCTGGCGTGTCACGTAGCATGTGCCGTCGAGGCGGGCGAGCAGGTCGGTTATGTTGAGAGGATAGCCGTTGAGGTCGGAGCGGCGTCCGTAGGGTGTTGTGGCGGTCTTCATGCCCAGCAGGGTAGTGGGCGCCATCTGTCCGCCGGTCATGCCGTAGATGCCGTTGTTTATGAATATGATTGTGATATCCTCGCCTCGGTTTGCGGCGTGGATAGTCTCGGCGGTGCCTATCGCCGCGAGGTCGCCGTCGCCCTGATATGTGAATACGAGGCGGTCGGGGTACAGGCGCGAGGCGGCAGTGGCGAGTGCGGGCGCACGGCCGTGGGCTGCCTCAATCCAGTCGATGTCGATATAGTTGTAGGCAAACACAGCGCATCCTACAGGTGCTATGCCGATAGCTTTGGGTGCGAGTCCCATTTCGTCGAGAAGCTCGGCTACGAGGCGGTGAACCACGCCGTGGCTGCATCCGGGGCAATAATGAGTGTAGGTGTCGGTGAGCAGGCGCGGACGGCTGTACACCTTGTTCTCCGGGCGGATTATATCTTCGGGTTTCATAGTGGATGCGTATTATATGTTTACACTGAAGTGGGAGGTGAGTGCGTCGGTTATTTCGCCGGGGTTTGGCACTATGCCGCCCATGCGGCCGAAATGGTGTACTGGAACCTTGCCGTTTGCACCCAGACGCACGTCTTCTACCATCTGGCCGGCGTTGAGCTCTACGGTTAGTATGCCTTTTACCTGATTGCTGAGGCGCTCTATTTCCTTGTAGGGGAAGGGCCACAGGGTGATAGGACGCAGCAGGCCAATTTTTACACCTGCGGCGCGGGCGTCTTCTATGGCCTTGAGGCAGATACGGGCCACCGAGCCGAAGGCCACTATGAGGTAATCGGCATCTTCGGTATAATATTCCTGAAAGCGAACTTCATTTTCTTCGATGCGGCGGTATGTGGCCTGGAAGCGGTGGTTGTTGACTTCCATTTTTGCAGAGTCGAGTTCGAGCGAAGTCACCACGTTGCGGTGGTTGCGGTCGAGGCGTCCGCAGGCGGCCCAGGGGCACTGGAGGCGTATTTCATCTTCGGTGCGTCTCGGACGCTGCGGGGGCAGCACCACCTTCTCCATCATCTGGCCCACGATGCCGTCGGCGAGTATGAGGGTGGGGTTGCGGTATTTGAACGCGAGGTCGAAGCCGAGGCCCACGAAGTCGGCCATTTCCTGTACGGTGGCAGGGGCAAGTACTATGAGGTGGTAGTCGCCGTGGCCGCCGCCTTTGGTGGCCTGGAAGTAGTCGGCCTGCGAGGGCTGTATGGTGCCGAGGCCGGGGCCGCCGCGCATCACGTTTACTATAAGTGCCGGAAGCTCGGAGGCGGCGAGATAGCTCACGCCTTCCTGCTTGAGGCTTACGCCGGGCGACGACGACGATGTCATCACGGCTTTGCCGGTGGCGGCGCCGCCGTATACCATATTTATAGCCGACACTTCACTTTCTGCCTGAAGCACCACCATGCCTGTGGTTTCCCAGGGGCGAAGCTCGGCAAGGGTTTCGAGAACTTCCGATTGGGGGGTGATAGGGTAGCCGAAATATCCGTCGGCACCATATCGGATTGCTGCGTGTGCAATGGCTTCATTGCCCTTCATCAGTCTGATTTCTTCTTCCATATTTGTTCGGGGCTGAGTGATTAGTTGTTTTTGTCGACTACGCGGTATACCTCGATGCAGGCATCCGGGCAGACTGTGGCACATGCGGCGCAACCGATGCAGGCCTCGGCGTGAGCCGGATATGCGAAGTGATAGCCGCGGTCATTTACTTCTTTGGGCTGCAGCTCGAGCACATCGGCCGGGCATGCTACTACGCAGAGGTCGCAACCTTTGCAGCGGGCCGAATCGATGGTGACTGCTCCATGTACTTTTGCCATAACTTATATAGTTTAAGGTTCTTCTGGCAAAAGTAACAAAAAAAATTATACTTCCAAAAAAAAATGCACGCCGGCTGCGCTCCATAGAGGGGCGATGCCGGCGCGCTGTGATTATGGCATTATCGGAGGCGGGTTCAGCGGTAGTCGCTGAAGCGCTCCTGAAGTTTGCGGCGTGCAAAGAAGATGCGGCTCTTCACGGTGCCGAGGGGGAGGTTCATTTTCTCGGCGATTTCCTGGTATTTGTAGCCGGCCACGTGCATGGAGAAGGGTATGCGGTATTCGTCGGCGAACTCATTGATTGCGGCAGTGATTTCGCCGGCGCCGTAGCTGTCTTCGGGTGATTCTATACCGGAGTCCTGGCTGAGGTTGAGGTGGTAGAGGTTGTCGGTAGTGTCGACTACTGTTGCGGTGCGCACGCCGCGGCGATAGTTGTTGATAAAGAGGTTGCGCATTATAGTGAACACCCAGCCTTTGAAGTTGGTGCCTTCGGCATATTTATCCTGATTGTCGAGGGCCTTCAGGGTTGTATCCTGCAGGAGGTCGTATGCGTCGTCGCGGTTGGAGGTTAGCATGTAGGCGAAGTTGAGCAGGTTGCTCTGGATGTTCATCAGATTTGTCTGAAAAGAGGGAGTAGTCGATGCCATAATAGTGATGTTGAATACTGTTGAACGTTTTGTTTTATGTCGTTTTTTTACTTTCGACATCTCAAAATTATGGATGAATTTTTTTATGTCAAGCTATAAAGTATAAATAAATGTTAATTAAAAAATCTTTTAGAGAGTGTTTGAATTTAAACCAAATTAAACATTAAGTGGCATAACAAACCCTCAATCAGAGTGTTTGTAGAAG
>VSPE01000012.1 GCA_009775225.1 Muribaculaceae bacterium
GCCTGAAAATCGCGTAACCAACATGAATACAGAGTTTAATAATTTCGCATTAACAGATTTTAAAAGACGCCAGTGCATCAGCTTTATGCTTGTAAAGGTGCTCGACGGTGCCGGTCATCCCGTATGCCAGATACTCGAAGCTCCGGGCGAACACTATTTCGACGGTTCATCGAACCTCTCCTTCCCCACATACATAAATGCTATCCGCACGGCTCCCAACCGTAAGGTGTGGGTGTTCTTCGTGGAGCAGGGCTGGGGTGAGAACCAGGGCGAGCGCAATCTCTATGCTCAGAAGATATGCAGTATGCAGAATCTCATATCGCCAAACGACAAGGTAGTGTTCCTCTTCAACAAGGCCGACAAGCACCGCGCAAGCCAGTACAATTCCAACTCCAGGCCAATAATGTCGACTTTCTTCAACAACATCAGCCAGCAGTACCCCGGCATCTTCGACAAATACAAGAATACCGGTCTGATTAGTGTGCTCTACGGGCAGTACAGGTTCAAGGCGGTATGCTTCTCGTCGGGTATCTTCAACAAGACAACCAACGGACGCGAGGTGTGGACGCTCGAAGACGACCGCTATTGCTCCGAACTCTGGAAAGTGATAAAATAACTATATGATTTCAACGTATATCTACGGTTCGCCCCACGGCTTCAACTTTTACGAGAGTGTAGCGTCTCTGAACGATTATTTCAAGAGTTTCTACATCTCCACCCGTAAAGGTCGGCGTCTTATGGTTAACCGCAAAGACAACGGTACTACCGTGTACAGCTTCTTGTGCTACGGGCTAATGGAGAAGGAAGGGCGCCCTAACGCTTTCTTCGGATGCACTGTAACTCTCGAAGACAATCGGTATTGTCCCGACCTTAAGGTTCTCTTCGAGTGGTTCGATTATCTGTTCGGCCGGGTGGTGGAGCGGGGACGTCTGTTCTTTGTAAACGATGGCGGCATCCTTCAGTATAAGGTAGACAAGTTCTCGGATATTCCGGATGAGATTGACTGGTTGAAATCTAACCTTCCCAACATATTTACCAAATCGTCGGATATCGTTATTGTACCCTACGACGCCACTTACACCACGCGCAATCTCGGCAAAGTGGTGTGCTGCAATATTGACACCCCCGTACGCCGTATAATCGACGATTTCCGCAAGTCGCACTGGTTGGCCATATCGCCCGGGTTCAAGCCCGAGGAGGAGCTGGAGGAGATGAACTTCGCGGATTTATCTTCACGACTCAACGAATATAACCAGAAGATTCTTGCCGTTGCCGTCAATCCCTCGGCAGAAGATACCGGTCTGCTCAGAACAATCAAGGCGGAGTGTGCCGATGTCATGGAGTCGCTAAGGAAATACCACAGGGCTGTGACTGACGAGGTGGAGAAGCGGAACTGCACCGAGATAAGAGAGAAGTATGCCAACCTTTCAGGCAATATTGCGGCGCTTCTGAAAAAGATAGGGCAGGCATCGGGAGAGTCGGTGTCTTCCGACGGCTTCGACGAACATCCGCCGCTCAGGAAATGTGTAAAATGCAATCGAATGTTGCCGGCCGACAGTTTCTTAGATGACAAGACCGATGTGTGCACCGAGTGTGATAATGCGTCGGCGCCTACCAAGACACGGATATGCCGTAAGTGCCATGCAAAAAAGTCGGAGTCGGCATTTACTCGCCATGTGGATGTGTGCGACGACTGCGTCAAGACAGCGCGTAAAACCTCACTTTGGGAGAATATCAATACATCCTATGCCTCAATCGCTATCGTTGCCGTGATAGTGCTTGTGAGCGCATTTTTGATTTTTGGCCCGAGTTTCGGAGAGTCGGACGTTGAAAAGGAGTGTAAAGAGAGAGTGTTGCCGGGGCGCGAAGTGCGCAACAAAATTAATGATGGGACATTTGAAGAAGCCCGCTTCAATCGTCTTCTTGCCGACGGCAAATACTATGAGGCTTACGACTATGCCGTCTCGTTTGGAATGAAGGACGTCTTAGCCGGGGTTGTGGAAGAAGCCATATTTCGGAAATTCCGGGAAATTATAGTAGAAACGAGACCTTACACTCTAATATCTGAAAAGTGCCTGACCTTTACTACCGCCAACAGGAGAATCTTGCAGGAACTGAATTTTGATATGGACGAGCTAAACACGTTTGCTCGCTCGTGGCAAAGACTTTGCGAGATTACCGAGGGCGGCAGTCTTACCTCGGCGGCACGCTCAGAGGCAATGCGCATTATCAAGACATTGCCTGTCGAACAGCAGATGTATTGGCTAAAGTACATCGAGGCTATCCCCATACAGCAGACTGTGATTGTTGACGAAGTTCCTGACATGAACTTTAAAGTCACACTTGTGAATACCGATACTCATGGTAATGTGTTGTCTTCCGAGACTATTGGTGCGGTGCAAAGTACAACGCGAAACTTCCGTTCAGGAACTATTTTAGAAGTTACTGCCGACCATGGCACGCGAGTACGGTTTGACAGAGGAAGAGGCGTTACCATAAGTGGTGGCGTAAAACTTGACCTTGACCATAAAAATACCCCGGTGGTATTTACAATAGGTAATAATATGAAATTAACTGTAAATGTTTCTTCGGGATATGAGTTTGTTGAAGAATAGCTTTATAAAGGCCTCTGCGCTTATGTGTTGTGTGTCGGCAATCAGTTTCAGCGTTGTAGGGCAGGATACCGAAGTCGAACGTAAAATGTCGGAGGATGACTTCCGCGCGGCAATAGCCGCCCGCTTCTCTGTAGTCTATGAAATCAATAAGCCTCGTGAGCTCGCCGATACGCTTGCGGCGCAGGTCGACGACTATAGAGAATTGGTTGAATTGCTCGACAACAGAGTCGATAGTCTCGGTGCGGTCATCGCCCGTACTCCCAAGGTGGATTACTCGGTATGGCCTCTGCCCCTGCTTTCGGAAGATGTGTCGGTATTCAGAATTGAAAATCTTGCAGGTCGCTCCGTTCCGCCGGCGTTACAGCCGCATTACGACGTGGTGTGTTCCGTTGCAAAGATTGACTCTCTGATGGATAAAACCCAAGATAAAGTAGCTGAAATCATCACATTTGCCGAGAATAACAATCTGGATGCACAGCCTATGATTGGGCCGGCTATCAGCGGATATGTGGGCGAGTTGCTTGATATGTTGAAAGCGCTCGGTAAAACAAGCGAACTGGTAACACTCTCTCCGGTACAGAAACAATATGTGGCGGAACTAAAACAGAGTTATAACGACTTATCAAAATATTTCCAATGAAAAAACGTTCTTTATTATCGCTGTTTTCAGCGACTGTTATCGCAATATGCACGTCCTGTGGCGGTAAGTCGCAGGTCTCTCCGAGAGTTCCGATATGGGATGATGATGCAGACTGTTCCAAATCGGTGTCGCTGAGTTCTAAAAATGTGATTGTGCCTTTCGAACGCACCAGCGACCTTGCGCAAGTTCAGATTTCGCTCAATGGCGTGCCATTCAATATGTGGTGGGATACGGGCGCTTCCATGACCTGTATATCTGCGCTGGAGTTACAGAAGCTTGCCAAAGAGGGCAAGATAGAACTTGACGACTATCAAGGTTCTGTGGTATCGCGTATCGCCGACGGCTCTACATCCGAATCGTTGGTGTTCAATATAAAGGAGATATTCATCCAGGGCCGCGACAATCAGTATCTTATACTGCATGATGTGGCGGCAGCAGTATCGCCCAACACGGGCGCTCCGCTGCTGATAGGACAGAATATCATACAAAATCTTCCGCGCCACGTCTTCCATGAAGATGAGGGTGTGATAGTATTCGAGCAGCAGTAGTGAACTTCAACTTCTACATATTCGGCAATTCAGGCGGCCGCTACAATCAGTACCCTCAGGACTATACAGAAGATATGATTAAGCCGCTCTGCGAAGACCTTACCGGCTCGCTGGCTATGATATACCGCCACATGAACCTTGTGCACTATGTGTTTGTGGAGAGTCTCGGTAACGGTATTTATTTCGGCCTATGCTTGATTTTCAATAAGGTAAGGTCGCGCTACCCCAGGAATTTGATTGACTATATGAAGAGCGTGATAGAGACACACGCGCTCAAGAACAGGAAAATTCTGGAGTACGCCGCCTCAGGCGATGTCATATTCTTAAAGCCGCAGCTATGCGACGACGTCATGGCTTATGATTATCTCAAGTCGATAATCAATGCAGAGCTGGACTCCAAGAACAAATTCGGCATAGAGGAGCTGAATACCATATACGACGGTGTTGACAAGACCGGCTATGTGGATTTCAAAGAGCCGGATATGTCAATCCTCAAGCTCTCGGAGGAATATAACCGTGTGTTGATAGAAGACTCCGACGGTATAGAGAAAAACCATACCCACAGGGTTATAGCATCGCTCAGAGAGGAACTGGACAAGCGCGATACGATTATTGCCGAACTCAATAAAGACATATCGACACTTGAGAAGCAAAAGAAGCAGTACCGCAAGGTGATGTTTCTCCTCGGTGTGCTGGTGTGCTGTTGCGGCGGCCTGTATTTCCTCTATGACTCGCTCAACCAGACCGAGCGCGACCTCCGCCTCACCTCTTATAACCTCGCAGTGGCAAACGACACCATTGAAAGCAACCGCATAGATATAGCGCGCCTCAACGGCCGTATAGGAGCACTCTCGTCATTGATTGAGAGCGAGCGCCTGCAAAAGCAGGACTTGCAGGAGAAACTCGACGGTATCGTGCAGGCTGCACCCTTCGTTGTCACCGAAACATCATTCTCATTCGAGTCGCGCACTTACAAGTGCAACTATTATGCTTCCGAGAGCGGCAGCAAAACTATTCGGTTCAAGGTCATCAAGAACAGCACGGGCAATGTAATGATGAATAGAGAGTTTTCGATATCCTTACAGCAGGGCTATGGTGATTTCTCGGTGTATGTGAACCCTTACCTCGACAGCTCTCATTGGTACACCTTCGAGATATGGTATGGCAACAGGCTGTTAGGCGGCTCTCAGCATTAGACAATCTCTCACTACCGTTATAACTTATAGCAGGTGGCGTTCATTGCGTAAGCTGTGAGCGTCTAAAGATGGCAGTATTCTGGTTTTTACCAAGAGTAACAGCTGTAAAACATTGTTGAAGAAGGTGCGTCGGGCTTACTCGGCGCACTTTTTTTGCTGTCTACCACCCGCCGGAGGCTCCGCCGCCGCCGGTGTGGCCGCCGCCGAAACCGCCTCCGAAGCTGCCTCCGCCTCCGAAACCACCGCGGTTGCCTCCGCCGCTTATTATTACGGGCGCGGTGACTATCATGGGGATTATGTAGGGGAGCGACGTTATTTTATGGCAGTGCATGCAGCGGTAGTCGCGCAGTCCCTGTCCGCGGCTGCGGGTGGTGGGCTGCTGGATTACGCGGTTGCGCTCGAGCTTGCAGGCGTGGGCGTGGCAGTAGGCGCACTCGGTATAGCCCGATGCGCGGTTCACATACTGCTCTATATCAGTCTCGCCGCATGAGGGGCACAGCCACACGTCGTAGTCGACCGATCCTATGTGCTCCTCGAGGTCTTGAGCCGGGTTGAGGTATTCGTTGTCGTGTACTTCGTCGACCTTGCGCATCATGGTGCCGCAGTGCGGGCAGCGGCGCGGAGTGTTGCGCAGGCGGTAGAGTACTATCAGCAGGGGTACTGATGCCACCAGGGGGATAAATAGCCCGGCGAAGGTGAGTGCGAGATAGAGGGGCTTGAGCTTGGCAAGCTCCATATAGCGCGTATGGCGGTCTTTGCCGCGCACTGCAATCAGCCTCATTATCAGTATTATCAGCATAATGGCCGCGCCAAGGCCGGCAAGAGTGAGATAGGTGCCGAAGAAGTCACCGTTGCTTTCTCTGTTTCTTAAGTCGGCGTCGGCCATTGCCGAGCGTATTTCTTCCGCAGCGTCGGGGTCTGTGAGTATGCTTGTCACAGCCTCGCCGGCCGCTGTCATGCCGCCGCTGAAGTCGCCTTCGCGGAATGAGGGGAACATCTTGTATTTTAAGATGTTGGCGCAAAGTATATCGGGCAGTACGCCTTCAAGCCCATAGCCTGGGCGTATTACGGCCTTACGGCGGTCTTTGGCTACGAGTATGAGCAGACCGTTGTCTTTGTCGCTCTTGCCGAGTCCCCACTTCTCGAACAGTTCAGTGGCGAAGATGTCGATGTCGTCGCCTTCGAAGTCGTCGATTACCACCACGACAGGCTCTGCCGAGGTGCCGCGGCGTATGGTGCGCATAAGGTCGTTGATGCGCGCTTCCGCTTGCGGGGAGATGATGCCGTCGGGGTTGCTCACATATAGTGAGGTGTCGGCAAGGTGCACGTTGGGAATTTCGTCGAGAGAATATGTGCGGGCGTGGCCTATGGCGGCACTTAATATCAGGAGTAGGGCTGTGAAGTATATTTTCATTGTCGGTAGTGGGCTATACGGCCGGAAGAGAGAGGCCGTTGAGTTTGCGGTAGAGGTCGAGAGCGTATACGTCGGTCATGGCTGATATGTGGTCGAGCACAGCCTGTATTTTGCCGAACTGTGTGGGAGCGTTCACATCGTACTGGTCTGGGAATTTCGACAGCAGCAGGCGTGAGTAGTTCAGGTCTGGCTCGAGCACTGCGCCGACCATGCGCTCGAGCAGGAAGGTGATGATGCGGTTGCCGGCAAGCTCGATGTCGACAACTTCGCCCGAGCGGTAAATCTTGTTCCACGATAGAGTGTTGCATCGCTCGTATCCTTCGCGCTCAAGGGGACGTATGTGCTTGAGGAGGGCTCCCTCGAAAGTGCCTGCGAGAATTTCGTCCTCATGCGCTATGAATGTCTGCGCGCATTGCTCCACAAGAGCGCCGACCACGCAGGAGCGCAGGTAGGCCACTTTCTCGTTGGGGTCGTCTACGGCGTTCATGATTTCGCACATGTGGGCGCGCCGCTCGCCGTCGAAGAAGCCGAGGAGAGCTTCTATTACTTCGGCCGAAGAGAGTATTTTCAGCTTGTGTGCGTCTTCTATATCCATTACCTCGTAACAGATGTCGTCGGCGGCCTCTACTATGAATACGAGCGGGTGACGGGCATATCGCAGCGGCTCGTCGTCGCCGGAGAGGCGCAGCATGCCCAGCTCGTCGGCAACTTTGCTGAAGTCCTCTTTCTCGGTGTTGAAGAAGCCGAACTTGCCTTTGGTGCTGAGGGTGGACTCAAAAGGATATTTGACAATGGAAGCGAGGGTGGAGTAGGTCATGGCGAAGCCTCCCTTGCGTCGGCCTTTGAACTGGTGTGTGAGCAGCCTGAAGGCATTGGCGTTGCCTTCGAAGTGCGTGAGGTCGGCCCATTGCACCGGTGTGAACATGGGTTTGAGCTTCATGCCCTCGCCCTCGCTGAAGAAGGTGCCTATGGCGCGCTCTCCGCTGTGTCCGAAGGGCGGGTTGCCAAGGTCGTGGGCCAGGCAGGCCGCCGCCACGATGTCGCCGAGGTGGTCGAAATGCTCTGTCGGCCAGTCGGCGTGCTTGTGCTTGAGGGCCTGCGCTATGTTGTCGGCCATCGACTTGCCTACGCAAGCCACCTCCATGCTGTGTGTGAGTCGGTTGTGCACGAAGATGCTGCCCGGCAGCGGAAACACCTGAGTCTTGTTTTGCAGTCGTCGGAAGGGCGAGGAGAATACCAGACGGTCATAGTCGCGGCGGAAGTCGGTGCGCGTAAGGTTCTTTTTGGGGTCGTGGTAGTTTTCAAGGCCGAAGCGCTTGTCATTTACCAATGTGGCCCAGTTCATTTTTTTTGCCATAGTTCGATAGCGAGTCCGAAGGCTCCCAGCATAATTCGCGGCAGGCCTTGGAGTTTGAATAGGTGAGAGTGGAGGAAAGTTTGCGCAGCCGCCATGTGGTGAGCGGGCTGTGCTTGCCGAGCAGGTCGCCGATAAATGCTGCCGTGCGCAGCAACGGCATTGGCATCTTGGCGTGTATGCGGCAGCCGAGCTCCGAGGCAATGGCGTCTTCAAGCTCGTGTAGAGTGGGGTTCGAGCTGTCGGCGGCGTTGTATATGCCACCGACATGGCTTGCCAGCTCTATTAGCTTGCACACGTCGGCAGGGGTGACTATGCTCTTATGGTTGGAGCCGCTGCCCACATACACGTATCGCCCTTTGGCAATAGCGCGCTGCATGGAGCCAAGGTTGCCCGGTGCGTCGTGTGCCACTATCAGCGGGCACCGAAGTATGGTGAGAGTCACGCCGCGTGCGGCGCACCATTCCGTAAGGAAGCGCTCCGCGTTGATTTTACTTATAGCGTATGGGGTTGAGCCTTCGAGGGGGTGCTGCTCGTCGATGTCGGAGCCTTCGTCGCAGCCGTACACGGCCACCGAGCTTATAAATATGAAGCGCTCGGGCGCGCCTACGGCATCAAGAGCTTGACACAGACGGCGTGTGCCACCGTCGTTCACTTGGTGGAATATTTCGCCTTCGGCATCGTCGGCCGGGATGAAATGAGCGGCACCGGCGCAGTGCAGTACGGTGTCGTAGTGCCGCTGAAGTGCAGGTACTTCATGGCTGAGGTCAACGCGTATGTCGCTCTCGGGACGGCGCCCTAGCGTGTCTACACGACCGTATAGCTCCTGCATGCGGGGCAGAAGGGCGCGGCCAAGAAAGCCGCCGGCGCCGGTAAGGAGCATTGAGGTCATTGCAGTGCAAAGATACAAATTTTTTTTATAACGGTGCCGAAGGCTCCTGAAAGGTGTGATTAACAAAAGTTACGATATAATAACACATTTTTAAGTGCAATATTCAGAAATACTTACTACCTTTGCACCGTGGAAATTCGACCGGCCATGCCGAGTCTGCTTTTCCAACAAGCAACGACAACGTTTTGTTAGACTTACAATATACTTGAATTTTGGTTATGAGGGAGGTGCGTGACTGTGAAGTTGCGCACTTTCATTTTGTTAATGGCTTGTTTTTGTTGTAGTGTTGTGCAATTGCGGCTCAATCCAAAAGTTCCTCAATCAACCCTCTCGCCTTTTTATGGTTTAGCGGACAGTAATAAATTGATATACGAAAAAAGAGCGGTGTGTACCGCTCTTTCCAATCGACTACTGTCGGTTTCTAAAATCGTTGCTTTCGCACTCGAAGTATTTCGTTAAAGAGGAAACTACCCTTTGTGAATGCAAAGTTAATGATAAAATCCCATTTCACAAAATATTAACGCTTTTTTCTGTACTATGGTTTGCCGAAATCCGCGTAATTTAATGCGGTATGATTTTGAAGCCCAATCGCGCCCCTTTATAGCTGTATATGTTCTTTACAACAACATCAAAGGCGGGGTTAGGTCGCTCCGGGTTCAAAACGTGTCTGCTTATCGGATAGGCTATCAAGTCTGCTACCTGTAAGCCTATGATATTTTGCTTCTTATCCTCAAAGCTGAAATTTTTCACTCGGTCAATAAGCCTTTCAGGGCTTATCCACTTCGTTCCCTTAACTCGAAGACCATTGTAATATTTAAGAAGCATCGTATTCTGAACTGGATTGCGTCGCTCTACGACAACGCGCAACTTGGCATTTCCGCCCGTGCAATCGTCAATTTGAAATATTGCACGCTCAATAAGATACTTTAACGATAATCCATAAACATCTTCGCCTGTATTGAATCGCTCCACGAAAGGCTCTTTGAGAATACAGCAGCAGACAATCACATAAACATCATCGGCTCCCAAAATTTCATTTATCCGTGTATAAAAGCGATTCTTTACACCATTTTCAAGTAAGTTGACAAAGTTCTTACGGCAATTTCGTATCTCGTGCGAATGAAAGATTATATCTTCGTTGCCCCACAATTCACGCTTCAAAGAGTTAACTTCATTTTCGAGCCACCGTAGCTTTTTATCCGGCACCAGTATTCCACATAACGTGAATAGCGGAAATGTTTTGTCAAACTTTTCCAGATTTGGGTCGCCACATTCGTCAATAAAGAGTGTATAGTGTATTTTCTTTTCCGGTGTATCCATAATTTACAAGTACAAATGTAGATAAAAATCTGAGATTTTTACACCGGCAAAATAAAAAATCAAGGCGCCGGCCTTGATTCCTGTTCCCTCCTACGCATTCTAAGTCATAATTTTACTATCTTTGTGAAAAATATAGATGATATTGGCAATGTGTAAAGGTTTAAAAATTTTTTTTGTGGCCATGCTCTTTGTTTTTAGTGGATGCAATGACAGCGGAGAGCCTGATAACCCATCGGCTGGAGGTGAGTACTATGTTAAATATGAAGCCTATGTTAAGTCGATATATGTTGGATACACTGTTAAATATACAGTAGATACAGATAAAGGGCGCCAAGTGTTTGAAGCTTCGAATTCTTTTTCTCAGACATTCGGTCCGTTAAAGAAGGGTTTTAAAACATCAATCACAGCAGATGCAAGCTCTTGCTATCGAGCAGATTGTGATGTTAGGATATACGTTTGTCGTGGACAAGAGCCTTTTGCGCTTAAAGCCTCTAATTCTGGTGACAAAATAGTGTCTGCAACATATGTAATAGATTTCTAAAAAGAGTTGGGTTATTAGCAATAATTCTTTTAAATTACTTTGTCGGCAGTGTGCTGTAAACTTTTCAAAAAAGATAATGTCATGCGACACTTATTGCGATTTAACATTTAATAAATCGAAAAATATGTCTAAAGTGGCAGCTATTTAGTAACTTTGCCGCAATATGGAAGTGAAAATCACTATCGACCGCGGCAATACGGCTCTCAAAGGGGCTATCTGGGATGCTGACGGCAACATTATATGTGCTATGCGAGGCGATGACTCTTTGCCGGCCGGAGAGCTGGCCCGCGAGTTGTGCGCCAAAGCCGGAGGTGCCGTTTCGGCGCCTGCCGTAGCTTATTGCTCGGTGGTAGCTTCCGACCGTGCCGACGACCTTGCGTCGCTCCGAAGCATGTGCGGGCGTCTGATAGACCTTGATGCTTCCACCCCCATGCCTCTGCAGATACGCTATAGGACTCCCGGCACACTCGGGGCCGACCGCATCGCGGCTGCTCTCGGGGCAATATCGCTGGTAGGTACTGAGCGCCCGCTGCTGGTGTCGGATATAGGCACGGCGGTAACGTACGACTATGTGGCCCCCGGCGGCATATACGAGGGCGGCAATATAGCTCCGGGCATCGACCTTCGCCTTCGCGCCCTCGCGGCGTTTACCGATACCCTTCCGGCGGTGTCGGCCGACGGCGGCCCGTGTCCGTGCTGGGGTAAGACAACGGCCGAAGCCATGCGCAGCGGTGCTGTGCGCGGTGTGGCCGCCGAGCTGGCTTATTATCACCGCGCTGCCGGCGATGATGCGCTCTCTGTTCTTACAGGCGGCTCGGCACGCCTGCTCATTGACTCCAATAATATCACATTCGACTATATTCACGACCCTTGTCTCGTGCACAAGGGCCTTTACAGTATTATCACAAATGAAAAATAGGCTCATCACAGCTATAGCGCTTATGTTCGCCTTCGGTGTGGCCATGGCGCAGAACGCAACACTCACTCCTTACTCGGGCTACGGCTACGGTATGCTGCGCGACGGTGTTACGTCGACTCAGCGTGCTATGGGCGGCATCGGTTATGCAATGAACTCCGGCCGGCAGATCAACACCATGAACCCAGCCTCGTATGCCGCTATCGACTCTCTCACGTTTCTGTTCGATATAGGTCTTGACGTAACCTCGATGTGGCTCAGCGAGACCGATGCCGATGGAAACCGTGCCAGCGAACAGCGCTGGGCCGGTGGTCTGGACTATGCCACCATGCAGTTCCCTCTCGGCAAATATCTCGGCGGCTCGGTGGGTCTGTTGCCTTACTCTTCGGTGGGCTACGCCTTCGGCAGCAAGATTGACAACGGTATCGACTCCCGACAAGGCTCCGGCAACCTCAGCGAACTTTATGTGGGTATCGCCGGTCGCCCGTTCAAAGGCTTTACCATAGGCGCAAACATATCGTATCTCTTCGGCACGCTACTTAATGAGACTTACGCACAGCTCAGCTCCGCTAGCTACGGCGTCTTCCAGGACCAGATTGAGGTGCGCGACTTCCACCTTGTGTTCGGCGCCCAGTATTCGATTGATTTCAACAAGAACAACCGTCTTACACTCGGTCTCACATACAGCCCCGAAAAGACTCTGCTCGGCACATCGCGCCAGGCGGCATACGCACCCGGCGAAGGCGAACCCACATTCAGCAACGAACACTCACTCAAAGGCAACTATTCGCTGCCCGAGAAGTGGGGCGCGGGTATCAACTATCAGATAGGCCGCAGGATTATGCTTGAGTTCGACTATACATTCCAGCCCTGGAGCAAGGCCAAGTATCTCGGCTTCGGCGATGAACTCAACTTCGAGTTTGCCGACCGCACCAAGTATGCGCTGGGCTTCCAGTACACTCCCGACTTCCGCGGCAGCTATCTGAAGCGTGTGAACTATCGCCTCGGCGGTTTCATGACCGACGACTATCTCAAGATTGGCGGCAATCAGCTTCGCGAGTACGGCGTAACTCTCGGCTTCGGCTTCCCTGTGCCCACATTCAAGACCACTGTAAACCTCGGCTTTGAGTGGATGCGTCGTCAGGCTCACCCCGACCCCCTTATCAAGGAAAACTATCTGAATATCACTCTCGGCATCAATTTCAACGAGATGTGGTTCCGCCAGAGTAAAATCTATTAACAGGCAGAAATGTCCGGGGATAGACTCAGGAAGGCGAAGAACAAGCGTATGATGCGGCTCCTGCCCGCTGCCGTCGTGGTGGCAAGCGTGGCGGTATGGCTCATCGTGCCTGGAAAGGAGGAGGTGAAGCGCTATGTGCCTAATGTCGGAAACGGCTACACAACACCTACAATGGCTACAACGCATGTGTCGACTCTTATCAGCGACTCCGGCTACACCCGCTATCACATGGAGACGCCGCTGTGGCAGATGTTCGAGGATGCCGACGAGCCTTTCTGGAAGTTTCCCGAGGGCATAGAGCTTGAGCAGTACGACCTTGACATGCACCCCGAGTCGACGGTAGTGTGCGACTCGGCCATATATTACTCGCGCAAGCGTATCTGGCAGCTCGACGGCAATGTGGTAATGGTTAACACCGATGCCGACAGCTTTCTCACCCAGCAATTGTTCTGGGACCAGAACGCCAGGAAGATATATTCCGACTCCTTTATACATATAGTGCGCACCGACCGCGTTATAGAAGGCTACGGTTTCGAGAGCGACCAGAGTATGAAGTATTACTCCGTGAACCGCCCGACCGCCATTCTGCCCGCCGATATGCGCCCCGGCGCACGCAAGCGCCCCGACAGTCTGAGCGCCGACACCGCCTCGCCCGCTCGCCCCGCCTCGGCGCCCCGCAGGCCTACTCCCGACCGAAAACCGCGAAAGGCAGCTTCTGATGCGGTTCCCGTGCGAGATGTCGCCCCGGCTTCGGATGCTCCGGCACGAATGGAGCCGAAGAAGGCGACCGCTCCCTCGCGTGTGCCCATGAAGGCGATGCCAATGAAACAAACCACAACAAAGTAAAGTATGGAAGTCTGGATTACCGTCACCATTATATCGCTCATCTTCTCGGCGCTCTTCTCTGGTGTCGAGATGGCCTTTGTTACATCCGACAGAGTGCGGGTGGAGCTGGATGCCAGCCGCGGCGGCCTTCTCGGCTCTATTATACGACGCTTCTACGCACATTCCGAACTGTTTATTTCCACCATTCTGGTCGGAAACAATGTGATGCTCGTAATTTACGGTATGGGCTTTGCCGCTCTTGTAGAGCCGCTGCTTGCCGAGGTGTCGACAAACGAAGCCTTTATACTCGTATCGCAGACACTCATATCTACCCTCGTAATACTTCTTGCGGGAGAGTTCCTGCCAAAGACGGTATTCGGCATCAACCCCAACAACTCGCTGAAGATTTTCGCACTGCCGGTCTACATATTCTACATTATATTATATCCCGTGTCGGCCTTCACTTCGTGGCTCTCGCGCGTGCTGATGCGGCTGGTGGGAGTGAAAGACCCCGACCGCAAGCTGCGCCTGATATCCATAGGCGACCTCAACGACTATATAGAGGAGACTATCGACAACATGGAGGAGAAAAAGCAGGAAGTGGACAGCGAAGTGAAATTCTTCCATAACGCGCTTGATTTCTCCTCGACACACGTACGCGACTGCATGATACCGCGCAACGAGATTGTGGCCGTGAATATCGACACCGCCACACGCGAGCTCCTTGTCGACACCTTTACCGGCACAGGCCGCTCCAAGGTGATTGTGTATCGCGACGATATTGATACTATCCTCGGCTACATACACGTGAGCGAGCTGTTCGACCCCTCGGTCGACTGGAAAGAGCGCATGAAGCCCGTGCTATATGCCCCCGAGAACCTTATGGCGAATGTGATGATGCGCCGTCTGCTGTCGCAGAAGCGCTCGATTGCTATCGTGATAGACGAGTTCGGCGGAACGGCAGGCATGCTCACTCTTGAAGACCTTATGGAAGAAATATGCGGCAATATCGAAGACGAGCACGACAACAGCCGCCTTACCTCGCGTGAGGTTGAGCCGGGCATATACGATTTCTCGGCTCGATGCGAAATAACCGACATCAACGAGCGCTTCGACCTCGAAATCCCCGAAGACGACAGCTACCAGACTCTTGCCGGATACATACTGCATACCACAGGTTCTATCCCCGACGGCGGCGATACTGTGGAGATTGGCGGTTACCGATTCGATATTTTAAAGAAATCGGCCAGCCGACTGGAACTTATCCGCCTGATTGTGCCGCAGGACGACTCTCAGAAAAAAGAGGATTAGAGATGGCAGACAGAGGCAAAATCTACCTTTTTCCTTCCCTGCTGGCGCCGGTGGCGCCGGCTGAAGTGCTCCCGGCCCATAATATCGGGCTGATAGCGTCGGTGCGCTACTTCGTGGTGGAAGAGCTGCGCACGGCGCGCCGCTTCCTCAAGGCGTGCGACCGCGCTATCGACATCGACTCGCTCCACTTCGATGTGCTGAACGAGCACACCGCTCCCGAGGCAGTCGACGCCATGCTTGCGCCCGCTCTCGAGGGGCACGACATCGGTGTCGTCAGCGAGGCCGGATGTCCGGCCGTGGCCGACCCCGGTGCTGACCTGGTGGCGGCGGCTCAGCGCAAAGGGCTTGAAGTGGTGCCTCTGGTTGGCCCGTCGAGCATATTGATGTCGCTCATGGCATCGGGCTTCAATGGCCAGCAGTTCGCCTTTCTGGGCTATCTCCCTATCGATGCGGCCAAGCGCGCCGCTGCCCTCAAGCAGATGGAGCGCGACATACGCACGCGCCGGCAGACGCAGATATTCATCGAGACGCCTTATCGCAACAACCGCCTTGTGGCTGAACTTGCCTCCGCGCTGCCCGGCAATCTTCTGCTGTGTGTCGCCGCCGACATCACGGCTCCAACTCAATCTATTGTAACACGACCTCTGAGCCGGTGGAAAACCGCGCAGTACGATTATGCCAAGCGCCCGGCTATCTTCCTCCTTTATCAATAACGCATGACACGCCGACGCCAGAAACGCAAACAGCAACAATATTGGGACACTCAGCCCGGACTCTTCGACGCTGCCGCCGCAGACGACGGTGGAGAGTTGCTGCCTCTTTCCGAAGAGCAGCTTGCCGTGCCCGAGAAGCTGCGTTATATGTCGTTCGGCAGCGGAAGCAGCGGTAACTGCGCGTATATCGGTACACCATCGTGCGGCCTGCTTATCGACGCCGGCGTAGACAACAATTACGTGTTGTCGCAACTGGCCGCCAACAGCATCAGGCCCGAAAGCATAGTGGGTATTCTTCTCACCCACGACCACAGCGACCATGTGCGCTATGCCTACGCCATACTGCGCCGCTACAAAGATATGCGCCTCTTCGCCACACCCAAGGCTTTTGCCGGGCTTCTTCGGCGCCACAGCATGAGCCGACGCATCAAGGACTACCATGCCGCCATATACAAGGAATTTCCGTTCAAGGCCGGTATATTTACCGTCACTCCATTCGAGACGAGCCACGACGGCACCGACAATGCCGGCTTCTATATCGAGGCGGAGGGAACATCGTTTGTTGTGGCTACCGATACAGGCACCGTCACGGCGCGTGCCGACCATTACATCCGCCTGGCCCGGCATCTTATGATAGAGGCCAACTACGATGCCGCGATGCTACGCAACGGCCGCTATCCGCAGCATCTCAAAGCGCGCATATCATCTACCATAGGTCACCTCGACAATGCCGATACCGCGCGTTATCTCGCGGCAGTGGCTCCCGCCGGCCTGCTGCGCCGCATCTTCCTGTGCCATCTGAGCCAGGATAACAATACACCGCAGATAGCACTTTCGACTATCCGCACGGCCCTTGAGGAAGCAGGCGTGAGTCTGGCGTCTTCTCATCTTGATGTCGACCGCCTGCATCTCGGCGTGCTTCCTCGTCTTGAGGCGTCAGACCTTGTTGTGCTCGACTAATCCCCATTATCGGAGTCTGGAACACGGAAAGCAGTGAAAGACATTGAAAGGAAAAAATTTTTCATGTCTTGTCTTGCTATCCTTGTCCTTTCCATGTTTTGAAAAGGTACATATACGTACGTCGATACGGAAATTCGGCTCATCATGCCATAAATTGCCACCAAAGGCGGCCTAAGTCAAAAAAAATGCGTAATTTTGCTTGTTAAACCACACACGTTCAATTAGTACATATCTTTTTCGTAAATGAAAATAGCTATTGTGGGCGCTTCGGGCGCCGTAGGACAGGAATTCCTGCGAGTACTTGAGGCTTCGTCGATGCCCGTCGACGAGCTCCGCCTGTTCGGTTCAAGCCGTAGTGCAGGCGCAGTTTTCACATTTCGCGGTCAACCAACCGCTCCCGTGCGTGAGCTTTCCGACAATAAGGCCGACTTCGAAGATATTAACTTCGCCTTTGTTTCGGCCGGCGGTGATGTATCGAAGCGATATGCCGATGTGATTACGTCGGGCGGTGCAGTGATGATTGACAACTCGAGCGCCTTTCGTATGGACGACGATGTGCCTTTGGTAGTACCAGAGGTAAACGGTGCCGACGCGCTCGATGCTCCCCGCCGTATTATCGCCAATCCCAACTGCACCACAATTCAGATGGTGGTGGCTCTTAAGCCAATCAACGACATTTCGCCTGTAAAACGCGTGCACGTGGCCACCTATCAGGCAGCAAGCGGTGCCGGCGCGTCGGGCATGGAAGAGCTGCAGAAGCAGACCGAAGAGCTGGTCGAGGGCAAGAAGCCCACGGTCGGCAAGTTCGTAAGCCAGCTCGCATTCAATCTTATCCCGCATATCGACGTCTTCACCGACAACGGTTATACTCGCGAGGAGATGAAGATGCACCTCGAGACAAAGAAAATTATGCACGCCCCCTCGCTTGAAGTGAGCGCCACTTGTGTGCGTGTGCCCGTGATGCGCGCCCACAGTGAGGCTATATGGGTCGAAACCGAAACCCCGGTGAGCGTGCAGGAGGCGCGCGCAGCCTTTGCCAAGGCTGAGGGTGTGGTGCTTGTCGACCGTCCCGAAGCTCTCGGCTATCCGCAGCCACTCGAGCTGGCCGGCACCGACCCCGTGTATGTGGGCCGCATCCGTGCCGACCTCGCCAATCCCTGCGGAATAACGTTTTGGACGGTTTCCGACCAGATTAGAAAGGGCGCAGCTCTCAATGCCGTGCAGATTGCCGAGTTCATTCTGAAAAATAGAAAATAAGAAATTTTTAATAAAATGGGTGCGCCGCTAATCACCGCTCCGGTTCAGATTTTCTTCATCGTCCTGGTGATTATCCTTTTTGCGCCTCTACTGCTCAATAAACTCAAGATACCGCATATCATAGGCATGATTGCGGCCGGTGTGGTCATTGGCCCGTACGGCTTCAATGTGCTCGACAACGACTCGTCGTTTGCAATCTTCGGTCAGGTGGGGCTGCTTTACCTTATGTTCCTTGCCGGCCTGGAGATAGATATGTATCACTTGCGACTCAATCTGCGGCGCGGGCTGCTCTTCGGGGCGCTCACGCTGCTCATTCCGCTGGTTTTCGGTATACTTACGAGTGTATATCTGCTCGGGCTCGACTGGACTACGTCGATGCTCCTCGGTGCCATGTATGCCTCGCACACGCTACTTTCGTACCCTGTGGCGGCGCGCTTCGGCATCACCAAGGCTCCGGCGGTGCTCATTGCTATCGTAGGCACTATCATCGCTGTGATTGGCGCTCTGCTTGTGCTTGCCGCCACCGTGAGCATACGGCAGGAGGGCTACTTCAATGTCTCTGCCATAGGCCTGCTTGCTGCTCGCCTTGTGGTGTGGGTTGTGGCTCTATTGTATCTGTATCCGCGCATTACCCGCTATTTTTTTAAAAAGTATAGCGACAAGGTCACGCAGTATGTGTTTGTACTCGTACTGGTGTTTCTGGCGGCGTGCTCTGCGCAGCTCATCGGCCTCGAACCCGTGCTTGGCGCATTCTTCGCCGGGCTTCTGCTCAACCGCTACGTGCCCGTAGGCTCGGCGCTTATGAGCTCCATAGAGTTTGTGGGCAATGCACTATTTATACCATACTTCCTCATCAGCGTGGGCATGATGATAAACCTGCGCGTGTTCGGCGATGCCGACACTCTCGGGGTTGCCGCCGTGATGATAGCGGTGGCGCTGGCGAGCAAGTGGCTGCCGGCATATCTGTCGCAGCGCATATATGGTTTCGATGTGTATAGTCGCAGTGTGATGTTCGGACTCACCGCCGCTCATACGGCTGTGGCCCTCGCCGTTGTATCGGTGGGCTATCGCCTGCAGATGTTCGATGAGCGCATACTGAACAGCACCATTGCCGTAATCCTTATCACGTGTGCCATTGCCCCCATGATAACTTCCGGGGCGGCAGCGAAGCTCAAGGTGAGGATGCTCGAAGAAGAGGGCAACGACGATGTGATGCGCAAGACCCGTGTGAACAATACCATTATCGGTGCTGCAAATCCCGTGACGGTAGGCGCTCTTGTAGAGATGGCCCTTCTGATGCGTAATGAGCGCGGAAGCCACAACTTCTATGCACTGCATGTGCGCAACGACAACTCCACAGCATCGAAGGCTTTGTCGATGAACGCGCTGGCCCTTGCACGGAAAACGGGCTCGCAGGCCGATGTTGCAATCGAGACCCTCGACCGCTACGACCTTAACACCGTGACAGGCCTGCTCAATGTGATAGAGGAGCGCGATATCACCGAGGTAATGCTCGGCATGCACCAGCGGGCCACGGTGATTGACTCTTTCTTCGGCAGCAAGATTGAGCAGTTGCTTCGCTCTACAAATAAAATGGTGCTTATGGCTCGCTGCTACATCCCCGTCAACACTATCACGCGTGTGGTTGTGTGGGTGCCGGCCGGCGCTCAGTATGAGACCGGCTTCAGCCGCTGGGTGCGTGCCGTGAGCCGTCTCACCCGTCAGATTGGTTGCCGCATTATATTCTGTTCTCCGGCAGAGGTGCAGCCTCTGATAAGAGGTGTGATTTATGCCGAGAATTATGGAATACGGTGCGAGTTCAGCACTACGGAGGGCTGGGACGACTTCATTGTGATGAGCAACCGTGTGCTCGACGACGACCTCTTTGTGGTGATAGGCGCGCGTCCGCAGTCGGTTTCGTACCGGGCCGAGATGACCGAGCTGCCGTCGTTCCTTCAGCGCTATTTCTCGCGCAACAATATCATGATGATTTACCCCGAACAGTTCGGTGAGGCGCCCGTCCTCACATCCTTCACCGACCCGCTGTCTTCCGATATCGGTTCGGCCTCGTCGCCGATACTGGTTCGCCTGCGCCAGCGTCTGCTGCGGCTTAAATCCAGGAAATAACAGATATCAATAATATAGAACACGCCGGCCCCTCGGGCCAGCGTGTGTTGTCTTATGTGAATTGGGTGCGTACAGTTCGGCTCAGTCCCAGGTGTACTTTTTCTGATGTACGAGTTTGGAGCGCAGATGTCGAAAAGCCTTGCGCAGAGGGTAGCTTATGGATAGCCATGGGAGTGTGAGCATGAGCGACCTCGATTTGAGTGCTTTCATGGCTTTTCGCCACACGAGTATGTCGATAACGAACATTGCCACTATTATAGTGGCCGCTATAATAGCCGGCTGCATGTTGGGATAGCCGATGATTCCGGCTGTGGTGCCGGTGGCGAGTGCGCCTGTCTGGAGCCAACCCGAAAGGCTGTTGAGGAAGCGCGGGCGGCGACGTATGTGGCCCTCGGTGAAGGAGCGGCGCAGCACACGCTCGTTGAATATGCGGGGGTGGTTTCCGTGGCGCAGCCGCACTATCGACTCGTCGGAAAGCTCGACTGCTGTATTGTTGCGGTTGGCGATTTCGCTTACGAAGATGTCGTCGTCTCCGTAGTGGAGGTTGAGGGTGCGGGCAAAGCCTTTGTTGCGCATGAAAGTCTCCTTGCGGTATGCGATGTTGTATTCGGTGCCTCTGAACGGCTTTCCGGCAATTGCCACAGCCAGCCAGCGCACGCTGTCGGCCACGTAGTCGAATGAGCGCCGGCGATGCCCGTAGGCGGTGTCTTCCGCAGGGTCGATGTAGGCAAATCCGAGTACTACCTCTATTTTTCCCTCGTGGTCGAAACGGCTCATGATGCGGCGCAGCCACAGAGGCGACTCTATCTCGGCTGCGGCGGTGGTGAGTACCGCGATGTCGTAGCGTGCTGCCTTTATGCCGAGTGTGATGCCGAGTTTCTTGCGGCTGAGGTTTACCACGCCTTCGGGAGTGAAGGTTAGGTATAGGTTGGGGTGTGAGGCGCGCAGCATCGATACGGCATCGCGTACGTCGGCCGACTCGCCTTCGTTCACCACAATGACTTCAAAAGCGGCAGGGTAGTCCTGCTCAAGAACGGTCTTGAGCATACGTGTGAGTTCGTCGGCGTTGCCTTGCGAATATATTACCACCGATGCCGGAAGCAGGGCCGAGTCTGGCACGTCGGGGCGTTCTCGGTCGGCGCGGCGGCGGTAGCTGACTACCCGGCGTACTCTGAAAAAGTAGATGGCAGCTACGAGCAGCACGCAAATAAAGCATGCGATGAGGAGCCGGAGTGCGAGGGGAGTAATTACGGGAGACAGATACATCGTTCTTCGGATTTTTTAACTTGCAAACTTACATAAAAAAACGCAAAGCGCCACCCGAGGGATGGCGCTTTTTGAAAAATATTTGTCTTTAGATTGGGAATTAGTTAGCCGAGATACGGCCTCCTGTCTCTTTTTTGAACGTGATATTATTCTGTGGGCATGATATTGAACCGGCAGTAGAAGCCTCTGCACGGGTAGCGTCGGCTTTCATTTCTGTCGCCGAAATTTTGGCAGCGGTTTCAGCCGAAAGCTTCATAAGAGTGCAGGTGCCCGCAACTGAAATCTTGGAGGCTGTCTCTGCTTCGCATTTCAGTTCTGTGGCGCGCACGCAGTCTACCTTTATTGCCGAAGCGGTCTCGGTCTCGAGCGACAGTTTCGGCGCGCTTACCGTGCCGAGATTTACATTTGCGGCAGTTTCGGTACTTACTTCAACTTTATCATCGGATATAATATCCCCGTCGACCGTTACTTTGGCCGCCAAAGATGCTTCGATGTCTTTTATGGATGCAGTGCTTACGGTCAGAGTGGGCAGGCTTCCTTTTTGGCGCCGGTGCGAGTGGCCTGTGTAGCTTACTTTCAGAGTCCCGTTTTCATTCTTAATTTCCACATCTGATATTTTCTCTGCTTTGCCTGTCAGTGTGCCGGAAGTAGACGGTTCGCCGATGGTAAGGCGTATGTTCACACCTTCAGTATCGATTTTGTTGAATGTGCCTACGGCAACAGTCATCTCTTTGTTCAGAGAGTTTGTACACTGTTCCTTATCCTCTGTGCGCGATGTCGCGTATGTGATAATTGAGATTGACGATGCCACAATGCAGGCGGCAAGGCAGAGTGCGGGGAAGATAATTTTTTTCATAATAGATGTAGAATATAGATGTAGAATTTTTATCAAGTATGTTTATAAGACGCCGTTGTGTATCGGAATATTACAGGCAGCAGCGAGAAATTTATGATATTACTTTACTTTCGTACATGAACGCTTACGGGGTGGCAAGGGTAAGGATGTCGCCGTTCCTCATATCACTATTGCTTAATCCTGACCTACAAAAAACAGCGGCCTGAATGCGGACCGCTGTTGTGAGTACCCCGGAGCAGAATCGAACTGCTATCAAAAGTTTAGGAAACTTCTATTCTATCCGTTGAACTACCGGGGCTTGTAAAAAAGAATGAGAAACGAAATCCGAAGATTAACATTTCTCATTCTCCTCTCTCCTCTGCGGTGCGGACGGGACTCGAACCCGCGACCTCCGGCGTGACAGGCCGGCATTCTAACCGACTGAACTACCGCACCTTGGCTCTGTTTAGGCTGCCTTTCGGCAGGAGAGGCATCGGCTGTTTTGCTTTTGCGATGCAAAGTTACGCTGTCTTTTTGGTTCCTCCAAATTTTTTTGAAAAAAAATGTGCAAAAAAGTGCATTTTAGTTGTTTTGGGTAATATTTTGGAGAAAAAGTACTCTAATTATGCCATGTCTCGGAGGATTTCGAGGCTCTTCAGTGAAGAAAACGACATGAGGTGGAGGCTGTAGTATGCGAGTAGGAAGTCGAGCAGGCGTCTCCTTATGGGTCCCGGGATGTGTAGTGGCGTGTCGTAGCGGGCCGAGGCAAGCGAGGCGAAGTGCGAACATTCTTCTCCAGCGATAAAGTCGGGGTGGAGCGGGGTTGTGGTGCGGAACAGACCTTCGCGGAGGTCGAATACGTAGCCGGGAGTATATGTGCCGGCGTTGGGCCCGATGCCGGCATAGTGTGTGAGGTGGTACAGAAAGATTATGTGGAACGATGCCGTGCATGAGTTGTCAGTGATGGCAGCGAAGGCTTCGATTGAGCTGAAGAGAAAATCGGAGAGAGCTTCGTCGGGCTCGCTGCGGCGCAGCAGCAGGTCGAGTACTTCCGACAGAAATATGGCGATGATGCTTTTTGCCGGCGAAGCGGCCACGGCGAGAGACATCGCGCCCGCGCGCACGTCGCGTAATGAATGGATTTCGCGTCCGGGCTTCACATCGCACTCGCCGAAGAAGGTGGCGAGCGGCGAGCACAGCGCGCGTCGGCGCCGTGCCTCTCGTCCGGCGCCTGCGGGGATGCTGAAGCTTACGCGTCCGAGCTGGCGTGTCCACGCCGACAGCAGACTTTTGCTGTCGGAAACCTTTACGGTGCGCAGGGCTATACATTCGAGGTGCTGATACATACTGCAAATATAATGAACAATGCAGACGGGTAAAATGTTATTAACAAATATTAAGCAGTCTGTCGGGCAGATATATAGAAAAAGTGCCTATCTTTGCCGACAAGATTTATTAGTATTTAATGAGGACTCGACTGCCGCTCTCCGGCTATTGGGTTTCTTTATTTTTTTATATTTGTATTAATACCTAAAAAACGACAAGACAATGGCAATCACCTATATGACCAAAGAAGGCTATGACCGCAAAATGGAGGAAATAGCCTACCTCGAGACAGTGAAACGTCCGGAAATAAGCCGCGCAATTGCCGAGGCGCGCGACAAGGGCGACCTTTCGGAAAACAGCGAGTACGATGCCGCCAAGGAAGCGCAGGGTATGCTCGAGATGAAAATATCGCAGCTCAAAGACCTTGTGGCAAACGCTCGTATTATCGACGAGAGCCGTCTCGGCACCGACGAGGTTCAGATGCTCAACCGTGTGCGAATCCGCAATGTAGATACCGGTAAAGAGGCCGAATACACGATTGTGGCCGACAGTGAGGCCGATATGAAGGAGAAGAAAATAGCTATCTCCACTCCTATCGCGCGCGGTCTACTCGGGCACAAGAAGGGTGAGACTGTGGAAATAACTATCCCCGCAGGCAAGGTGCGTTTCGAAATTGTGGAAATCAGCCTCTGATAAACCCAGTACAGCCATGGCCTCAATCTTTTCACGCATTATCGCCGGCGAAATTCCTTCGTATAAGGTAGCCGAGGATGAAGCGCACTATGCGTTTCTCGATATAAACCCGCTCCATGAGGGTCACACTCTCGTGGTGCCCAAACGCGAGGTCGACTACATTTTCGACCTTGAAGACGATGAGTATGCCGCCCTGCAGCTGTTTGCAAAGCGGGTGGCTGCCGCTGTGCGGAATAGTGTTCCGTGCAAGCGTATCGCAACGGCTGTAATTGGTCTTGAGGTGCCTCACGCCCACATACACCTTGTGCCTATCGACACCGAGGGCGACATGGACTTCCGCAAGGACAAGAAGGATGTCGCTCCCGAACGCATGGTTGCGATTGCCGCCGCAATAGCCTCAAATTTTGAATAATCATGAACAAGACCTCTATAACATTTATTGCGGCAGCCGCTCTCATGCTTGGCTCGTGCGCCAAATCGGGCTGGAGCGTGCAGGGTACTGTAGAAGGTGCCGAAGATGGCGCCCGTCTGGCTGTTGAAGCTTATAATGCCGGTCGCTGGTACGTGCTCGATTCGGTCGGCATAGACTCCAAAGGTCGGTTTGACTATCGTGCGGGCGAGCCTATGCCTTCTGCTGAAATTCTGCGTGTCACCTATCCTGGTAGGGGAAGTGTGTACTTCCCGGTGGAAGGGTGCGATGCCATAACACTTACGGCCGAAGCCGCTACATTCGGTAAGGGCCATGCTCTTGCCGGCTCGGAAATGGCACAGACCATCGCCTCTATCGACAGTATCGTGGCATCTACATCGTCGGTATCCGAGTTGCAGCGCAAGCTCGCAGGATTTGTCACTTCGGACACAACCGGACTTGTATCCTATTACGCAGTTGGCAAGTCAGTGGGAAACGTTCCTGTCTACGACCCCAATGAAAGTCTTGGCAACCGTATATATGGAGCCGCCGCGCAGGTCTACGCTCATTATCGCCCCCTCGACCCCCATGGCGAGTCGCTTAAGCAGGCTTATTTCGAAGGTCGCCGTGCTCTCGGAAAGGCTCCTAAGGTTGAAGAACAGGTGATAGAAGTGCCCGAAACCGGCCTCATCGAGATTGAGCGCTACGACAGCAAAGGTGTGAAGCACTCGCTGCGCGAGCTCGCCTCGCAGGGCAAAGTGGTGCTTCTGAGCTTTACCGACTATGGCACCGAAGCGTCGCCGGCATATAATGCCATGCTCAACGACTTATATACATTATATAAGGATAAGGGCTTTGAAATCTACCAGATTGCTTTCGATGCCAGTGAGGTGAGCTGGAAAGAAGCTGCCCGCAATTTGCCGTGGGTGGCTGTGTGGAACTCGCCCTCCGACGGCGTGGGTGCGCTTGCTTCGTACAACGTAGGTGCTGTGCCCATGACTTATATCATCAATCGCGGCGGCGAACTCAGAGCCCGTGTGGTTGACCCTGCTCAGCTCCCCAAAGAGCTTGCACGCTATTTCTGATACAGGATAAGACTCCTGTCACTGCAATATCTATAAACCCCCTTAGACCAATTATCACATGAAAAAAGACTTGTTGCTGCTTGCCATACCGGCGCTTGCAGCCGGTATGGCGGCATGCACCTCTTCCAAGGCGGAGGAGGGCAGCCCTGTCAAGGTGCACTGGGAGGCTATAAACCTTCCTTTGGATTCGACCGAAGTACAGACTTATGAGCAGACGTTCACTCTTACCGGTAAGCTTGGCAATGTGAACCGACTATGTTTCAACCATTTCTCGCGTCCTATGACTCTTGAAGACCCTGTGGACACGCTGATAGAGCTGCTGCCGGGCTACTACGCGATAGGCTCGCCGCGCCTCATTGCCGCGGCTGACGGCGATACTGTAGTGTTCAAAATTCTTACCCGGAGCGCCCTTACGGCTACAAGCTATACGCCCGATGCCATGCACACTGTGCTGGCCGACGGGCGTACGGAAGGTGTCGACATTACACGTTCGGAGATGACACGTTGTAAGTACGGCTATTCAACCGACCGCATCGACAAGATGCCCTACGGCGATGTCGTGTATGCTTTCAATGAGTCTCTCGCGGCTCCCGATGCCGGCGTGTATGATGTTGTGCCGTCGTTCAAGAATGTTGAACTTACGGGCGGAGAGAGCAGTGTAAATCCTGCCGAGGCTGTCTATAAGGTGCTTGAAAATCCGTCGCACGACGGCGAATACCGCATAACTGTGGCCGGTGGCAAGATGACAGTCGAGGCGCCCGAGGCGCAGTGGGAACAGCTCCGCCGCCGTATTTCCCATTTTTATGGCGAAGAGGTGCGTGTACTCCCAGATGCTGTTATCACTGACTGGCCTTCGCTGCCTTATCGCGGCATCATGATTGATATTGCCCGCAACTATCAGAAGCCAGAGGAAATGCGTCGTGTGCTCGACCTTATGGCCGTGTATGGTCTTAATACTCTTCACTTCCATTGTGTCGATGATGAGGCATGGCGTGTGCAAATCGATGCGCTTCCCGAGCTTGTGGAAGTCGGCTCTCGCCGCGGCTACATTCCCGAAGGTGCCACGGTAGACTATCTGCCTCAGATTTACAGTGGCGACGGTAATCCCGAAACTTTGAGCGGCACGGCTAACGGCTACTTTACGCGTGCCGACTATATCGACATGATACGCTATGCCGACAGTCTTGGCATCACAGTCATTCCCGAAATCGAGGCTCCCGGTCATGCCCGTGCGTCTATTCAGGCTATGGCTGTGCGTGCGCGTCGTACCGGCGATGACAGCTGGCTGCTCCGTGCCGCCGATGATGATACTTCGTTCGAATCGGCGCAGAATTTCCACGATAATGTGATGAACCCGACTCTCGAAGGCCCCTACAAGCTCTTTGATATTGTGGCCGATGCACTCATTGATATGCACAAAGAGGCCGGCGTGCCTCTCAAGGCAATTCATATCGGTGGCGACGAGGTTGCTCATGGAGCTTTTGTCAACAGTCCGACCGTGAAGGCTCTCATGGAGAAAGAGGGAATGAAGGAAGAGAAAGAAGTCCATGCTTACTTTGTGAACCGCTTGCGCGAGATGTTTGACAGTAAAGGTGTGAAGATTGCCGGCTGGCAGGAAATAGCGCTCGGACATTCTGAGGAGTATAACAAGGCTACCGTGCCCTCGACCTACAGCGTGAACTGCTGGAGCACTCTTGGGCGCAATAAGACCATTGTGGATGAAATCGCCGCTGCCGGATATCCGATAGTGCTGAGCAATGTGGAGCATTTCTATCTCGACATGATATACAGCCTGCATCCCGACGAGCGCGGCCTCACATGGGGCGTTCCCACCGATGAGTTTGTGGCTCTTGCCGGTTATCCCTCGCGTCTGTGTACGGTGGCGGGAGCGAATATCGCAGGTATTCAGGGTCAGGTCTGGGCCGAGACTATACGCGGGCCTCAGAACCTTGAGGTGATGCTTCTGCCCAAGATGACCGGTCTGGCAGAGCGCGCCTGGAACCCTGACAGCACATACTCTGCCGCTCAGTTCAACCGTGTGCTGCAGGCCGAGCCTGCCCGCTGGGTAAAGGCCGGCTATGCCTTCCACGTGCGTCAGCCGGGTATCAGGCTTCTCGACGGTGGCGCCAAATTTACCGTCAACAGCTCGTACGACAACTCTGTAATCCGCTATACACTCGACGGCAGTATGCCTGTTGCATCGTCGCCCGAAATCAAGCCCGGACAGGAAGTGTCGTGCGCCGATGCCGCACAGGTGCGTGCCACACAGTGGGTTGAAGGTATTCCTTCGGTGGTTTCGATAGTGAACAAGTAAAAATACGAAAATTTATTCTCGATAGAGGAAGCGGCTCCTGCGGGCCGCTTCTTTTCTTGTGCCGTTGTCGGAAAAGTTTCGCTTGTTGTTTGGAATTGCGGGATAAGCCCCGTAATTCGGTTCTTGAATTTGCCGGGAGAAAAATTTTGCAAAATGTTTGGTTATTAGACAAATAATTGCTAACTTTGCGGCGTTGAACAGTGTGCTCAAGCGCCGCTTCATTGCTAATTCATTGAGAATTAAGGCAATGAGTGGTTTTGTGGGTGTGCGGCTTAGGCCGGATGTTCTACGCCAAAAACGAGAAATAAACATCAAAGATATTAAAGTAACAAAGCAAATCAACTAAGATGCCTACTATTCAGCAATTAGTACGAAAAGGACGCGTGGCATTGGAGGATAAGAGTAAGAGTCCCGCTCTTGACAGCTGCCCCCAGCGTCGCGGCGTGTGTGTGCGTGTGTACACTACCACCCCCAAGAAGCCTAACTCGGCAATGCGTAAAGTTGCCCGTGTGCGCCTCACCAACGGTAAGGAAGTCAACTCCTACATTCCTGGCGAAGGTCACAATCTGCAGGAGCACTCAATCGTGCTTGTACGCGGTGGTCGTGTAAAGGACCTTCCCGGTGTACGATATCACATCGTTCGTGGTACTCTTGATACCGCAGGTGTGAAAGACCGCACTCAGCGCCGTTCGAAATACGGTGCCAAGCGTCCCAAGGCCGGTGCTGCCAAGAAGTAATTCGTCGCGACAGAGCCTGTAGCAGGCGTTCTCGGCGGGTGAAGCAATCTTAAAGCACCCGAGTAAAACAAAATTTTCTATTTAACTCGTTTTTGCATTTCTTGCAGCTAAACACAACGGTTGAGTAAGCGCGCGGCAGAGGCCGCCGCTGAAGATAAACGAAGCAAGCAACCAAGCAATCAAAAACACAATCTCCCCGGACACTCAAAATGAGAAAGTCAAAGCCTAAGAAACGGTTGGTTCTCCCTGACCCCGTGTTCAACGATGTGCGTGTGACAAAATTTGTCAACCACCTCATGTTTGACGGTAAGAAAAATACCGCCTTCACAATTTTCTATAGCGCTCTTGATACTGTAAAGAGCAAACTCCCCAACGAGGAACTTGCCGCTCTCGACATCTGGAAGAAAGCTCTCGAGAACGTGACTCCCCAGGTAGAAGTAAAGAGCCGCCGTGTGGGCGGTGCGACCTTCCAGGTTCCTACCGAAATCCGCGCTGACCGCAAGGAGTCTATATCAATGAAAAATCTTATCTCTTACGCCCGTAAACGTGGTGGCAAGACGATGGCCGACAAGCTCGCCGCTGAAATCGTAGATGCCTTCAACAACCAGGGCGGCGCCTACAAACGCAAAGAAGATATGCACAAGATGGCCGAGGCCAACCGCGCATTCGCTCACTTCCGTTTCTAAGCGATTTTTTGTTGAATATAAATCCCTGAAAACAGCGAAATGGCTAATCACGACGAACAACTTAAATATACGCGCAATATCGGCATTATGGCTCATATCGATGCCGGTAAGACCACTACCTCCGAGCGTATCCTTTTCTACACCGGTCTTACTCACAAAATCGGTGAAGTGCACGACGGTGCTGCTACAATGGACTGGATGGAGCAGGAGCAGGAGCGCGGTATCACAATTACCTCTGCCGCTACTACCACTTTTTGGAAGTATAACAGCGACAAATATAAAATCAACCTGATTGACACCCCGGGACACGTCGACTTTACTGTCGAGGTAGAGCGTTCGCTCCGTGTGCTCGACGGTGCCGTTGCCGCATTCTGCGCCGTAGGTGGTGTGGAACCCCAGTCTGAAACTGTGTGGCGTCAGGCCGATAAATACAATGTGCCCCGTATCGGTTATGTGAACAAGATGGACCGTTCGGGCGCAAACTTCTTCGAAGTAGTACGTCAGCTCCACGATGTACTCGGTGCCAATCCTTGCCCCATTCAGATACCTATCGGCGCTGAAGAAACTTTCAAGGGCGTGGTCGACCTCATTCAGATGAAGGCAATCTTCTGGCATGACGAGACTATGGGTGCCAACTACACGGTTGAAGAAATACCCGCTTCGCTTCAGGATGAGGCTGAGGAATGGCGCGATAAAATGCTTGAGAAAATCGCCGAATACGACGATGACCTCATGACAAAATACTTCGACGACCCCTCGACTATCACAATCGACGAAATCAAGCGTGCTCTCCGCAAGGCTACCCTTACTATGGACCTCGTACCCATGATTTGCGGTTCTTCGTTCAAGAACAAGGGTGTACAGTGCCTCCTCGACGCTGTGTGCGCTTTCCTTCCCAGCCCCGTTGACTCGGGCGCCGTTGAAGGTCGTGCCGTTGATAACGCCGACGAAGTAATCACTCGCGAGCCCTCGAGCTCGGCTCCCATGTGCGCTCTCGCGTTCAAGATTGCTACTGACCCCTATGTAGGCCGTCTGTGCTTCTTCCGCGTTTACTCAGGCGACGTTAACGCCGGTTCGTATGTATTAAACAGCCGTTCGGGTAAGAAGGAGCGTATCTCGCGTCTGTTCCAGATGCACTCCAATAAGCAGAATCCTATGGAGAAAATCGGCTGCGGTGATATCGGTGCCGGAGTAGGCTTCAAGGATATCCGTACAGGTGATACACTCTGCGCTGAAGATGCTCCTATCGTACTCGAAGCTATGGAATTCCCCGACCCCGTTATCGGTATCGCAGTGGAACCTAAGACTCAGAAAGACCTCGACAAGCTCGGTGTCGGCCTGCAGAAACTTGCTGAAGAAGACCCCACCTTCCGTGTTGAGACAAACGAAGAGACCGGTCAGACCGTTATCTCGGGTATGGGTGAGCTTCACCTCGATATTATTATCGACCGTCTCCGTCGTGAGTTCAAGGTAGAGTGCAACCAGGGTCGTCCCCAGGTTACTTACAAGGAAGCAATCACACGTCCTGTCGAACTCCGCGAAGTATTCAAGAAGCAGACCGGTGGTCGTGGTAAGTTCGCCGACATCATTGTTCGGGTTGAACCTCAGGACGAAGGCTTCGAAGGCAACCTCCAGTTTGTTGATGAAGTCAAGGGTGGCAACATCCCCAAGGAATTCATCCCCTCTATCCAGAAGGGCTTCACTACAGCAATGAAGAATGGTGTACTTGCCGGCTTCCCCGTAGAGCACCTCAAGGTTACTGTAATCGACGGTTCGTTCCACCCCGTTGACTCCGACCAGCTTTCGTTCGAACTCTGCGCAATCCAGGCCTTCAAGAAGGCTTGCGAAAAGGCAGGCCCCGTGCTTCTCGAGCCTATCATGAAGATTGAGGTAGTTACTCCCGAGGAATCGATGGGTGACGTTATCTCCGACCTTAACAAGCGTCGCGGCCAGGTAGAAGGCATGGAAAACAGCCGCTCGGGCGCACGCGTTGTAAAGGCCAAGGCTCCTCTTGCAGAAATGTTCGGCTATGTGACAGCACTCCGTACTATTACCTCGGGCCGTGCAACCTCTACCATGAGCTTCTCGCACTACGCTGAAGTTTCCAACTCTATCGCCAAGGACGTTCTCACTGAATGCCAGGGTCGCGTCGACCTCATTAAGTAAAATAAAAACATACTAATATATGAACCCCATTATCCGTATCAAACTTAAATCTTACGACCACAGCCTCGTCGACAAGTCGGCCGAGAAGATCGTAAAGACAGTGAAGTCCATCGGCGCGGTAATCAGTGGTCCTATCCCCCTGCCCACCCACAAGCGTATCTTCACCGTTAACCGCTCTACCTTCGTAAACAAGAAGAGCCGCGAGCAATTCGAGCTCAGCTGCTACAAGCGCCTCATCGACATCTACAACGCTACTCCCAAGATTGTGGATGCCCTCATGAAGCTCGAACTTCCCAGTGGCGTAGAAGTGGAAATCAAGTGCTGATACAATCACAGAACAATCACCTCACTATATAACAATATCAAATTAACAGAGAAATGCCAGGATTAATTGGAAAAAAAATCGGAATGACATCCGTTTTCAGTGCCGACGGTCGCAACGTGCCGTGCACTGTTATCGAAGTAGGTCCCTGCGTCGTTACTCAGGTTAAGACAGAAGCTACCGACGGCTATGCAGCCCTCCAGCTCGGTTTCGAAGACCAGAAGGAGAAGCACCTCACACAGCCCGAGCTCGGTCACTTCCGTAAAGCCGGCGTAGCGCCCAAGCGACACTTGGCCGAGTTCAAAGGATTTGGTGACACTTACGCCCTCGGCGACACCATCGGTGTTGACATCTTTACCGAGGCTGACTTCGTAGACGTAGTCGGCACATCGAAGGGTAAAGGCTTCCAGGGCGTTGTCAAGCGCCACGGTTTCGGCGGCGTAGGCCAGGCCACACACGGCCAGCACAACCGTCTCCGCAAGCCCGGTTCAATCGGTGCCTGCTCCTACCCTGCAAAGGTGTTCAAGGGCATGCGCATGGCCGGCCAGACAGGCAACGAGCGCGTGACCGTTCAAAATCTTCAAGTAATCAAAGTGATTCCCGAGCACAACCTTATCATGATTAAGGGTTCTATCCCCGGCAGCAAAGGTTCGATCGTCTTAATTGAGAAATAAACATGGAACTCGCAGTATACAACCAGCAAGGCCAGGATACCGGCCGCCGCGTTAACCTCAACGACGAGGTTTTCGCTATCGAGCCCAACGAGCACGCCCTTTATCTCGACGTTAAGCAGTATCTTGCCAACCATCGCCAGGGCACACACAAGTCTAAAGAGCGCAGCGAAGTGAGCGGTTCTACCCGCAAGCTCCACAAGCAGAAGGGCGGCGGCGGCAGCCGTATCGGCGACATCAACTCGCCCGTCCTCGTCGGTGGTGGCCGTGTGTTCGGTCCCCGTCCCCGCGACTATCGCTTCAAGCTCAACCGCAAACTCAAAGAGCTCGCCCGCCGCTCGGCTCTCAGCCTTAAGGCTGCCGCCGGCGAAATCATCGTAGTCGACAATGTACAGTTCGAAGCCCCCAAAACTAAAGAATACATAAATTTTGCTAAAAATCTCAAAGTAGAAGGCAAAAAGGTACTCCTCGTTTTGTCGGAAAAAAATAATAACGTATATTTGTCGATGCGTAACGTGCCCGATGCGAAAATCATGACTGCATCGGACATTAATGCGTATGCCGTGCTCAACAACAATGCGCTGATTCTCTCTGAGGGCAGCGTTGACGTGCTTAATAAACTCTAATCCACCGGAGGTAACACACAATGGAAATATCGATTAAACCCATCATTACCGAAAGAGCAACCAAGCTGTCGGAACAGCGCAATTGCTACACTTTCCGCGTGTCGCCCGACGCCGACAAGTTTCAGATTAAGAAGCTTGTCGAGCAGCTCTACGGCGTGAAGGTGGAGAGTGTGAACACAGCCATCATGCGCGGCAAAAATAAGTCGCGCTGGACAAAGAGCGGCCTTCTCAAGGGCAAGACCAGCCGTTGGAAGAAAGCTTACGTGACCGTCGCTGACGGACAGTCCATCGAATTCTTTAGCAACATCTAATAAAAATGGCAGTAAGAAAATTCAAGCCCACAACTCCCGGGCAACGTCACAAAGTCATCGGTGTGTTTAAAGGTACCATCACTGCTACGACACCGGAAAAATCTCTTACAGTCGGTAAACGCGCCTCCGGCGGCCGCAACAACGAAGGCCACCTCACCGCTCGATACCTTGGCGGTGGGCACAAGCGTAAATACCGTATCATTGACTTTAAGAGAAATCGCGACGGAATACCTGCAGTAGTAAAGACAATCGAGTACGACCCCAACCGTTCGGCCCGTATTGCACTTCTCTGCTACGCCGACGGCGTAAAGACCTACATCATCGCTCCCAACGGCCTTGAAGTGGGTACAACGCTGATGAGCGGTCCCGACGCAGCTCCCGAAGTCGGAAACGCTCTTCCCCTGAGCAAAATCCCCGTCGGTACCGTTATTCACTGTATCGAACTTCGTCCCGGCCAAGGTGCCTTCATGGCACGCTCTGCCGGCACTTTCGCCCAGCTCGTTTCCCGCGAAGGAAACTATGCTATCATCAAATTACCTTCTGGTGAGACCCGCAAGGTACTCGCCGAGTGCAAGGCTACTGTCGGCACCGTCGGCAACAGCGAGCACTCACTCGAACGCTCCGGCAAAGCTGGCCGCTCTCGTTGGCTTGGTCGTCGCCCCCGCAACCGCGGCGTAGTGATGAACCCTGTCGACCACCCCATGGGTGGTGGTGAAGGTCGCGCATCCGGTGGCCATCCCCGCTCTCGCAAGGGTCTTTACAGCAAGGGTCTCAAGACTCGTGCGCCCAAGAAGCAGTCGAGCAAGTATATCATCGAGAGAAGAAAAAAGAAGTAATCTGAAATAGCATAACTATATGAGCCGTTCATTAAAAAAAGGTCCCTTTATCAGCGTAAAGCTCGAGAAGAAAGTGGCCGCCATGGCAGCCTCCGGCAAAAGCAACGTCATCAAGACCTGGAGCCGCGCATCCATGATTGCCCCCGAGTTTGTGGGTATGACTTTTGCCGTTCATAACGGTAACAAGTTCATCCCCGTTTACGTTACCGAGAACATGGTAGGCCACAAACTCGGCGAGTTCGCTCCCACGCGCACTTTCCGCGGCCACGCCGGCAACAAGAAAAAATAAGGGCCCATAACATTTAACAACTGATTAAAACAGACGACAAATACAATGGGTGAAAGAAAAAGATTATCAGCCGACCGACGCAAGGAGGAAAACAAGAGCATAGCATTCGCAAAGCTCCTCAATGTGCCCACCTCCCCCCGCAAAATGCGTCTGGTAGCCGACATGGTTCGCGGTAAGGAAGTTTTCCGCGCACTCGGCATACTTAAATTCTCCAACAAGGAAGCTGCTGCCCGCCTCGAGAAGCTCGTGCGCTCGGCCGTTGCCAACTGGGAAGAGAAGAACGAGCGCAAAGCCCAAGACGGCGAGCTCTACATCAGCACTATCTTTGTCAACTGCGCTCCCATGCTCAAGCGCCTCCGCACT
The DNA here is from genome assembly GCA_009775225.1 of Muribaculaceae bacterium. GTDB lineage: Bacteria > Bacteroidota > Bacteroidia > Bacteroidales > Muribaculaceae > CAG-873. Next base: position 34,805 of record VSPE01000012.1, read on the forward strand.
GCCCCTCAGGGCCGCGGCTACCGCATCCGCAAGCGCTCCAACCACGTTACCGTGATTGTTGACACTATCCAAAACAATAAAACTACCGAGGCATAAGACATGGGACAGAAAGTAAATCCTATCAGCAACCGCCTGGGCGTTATCCGCGGCTGGGACTCCAACTGGTCCGAAAAAGGTAAATACCCCGACAACATTCTCGAGGATTACAAAATCCGCGAATATCTCAACGTACGCCTGGCCAAGTGCAGTGTCTCGCGTATCGTTATCGAGCGTACGCTCAAGCTCATCACAATTACTGTGTGCACTTCGCGCCCCGGCCTAATCATCGGCAAGGGCGGTCAGGAAGTGGAGAAGCTCAAAGAAGAACTCAAGAACATCACCGACAAGGACGTACAGATTAACATCTACGAGGTTAAGCGCCCCGAGCTCGATGCAGAAATCGTGGCTTCGACTATCGCCCGTCAGATTGAAGGCAAGGTGGCTTACCGCCGTGCAGTCAAGATGGCTGTTGCCTCTACAATGCGTGCCGGCGCCGAAGGCGTCAAGATTCAGGTTTCGGGCCGTCTGAACGGTGCTGAAATGGCTCGCTCGGAAATGTTCAAGGAAGGCCGTACTCCCCTTCACACACTGCGTGCCGACATCGACTACGCTCTCGTTGAAGCCCACACCAAGGTAGGCGTCATTGGCGTAAAGGTGTGGATATGCCGTGGTGAAGTTTATGGCAAGCGTGACCTCGCTCCCTCTTTCACTAACAACCAGAAAGAAGGTCGTGGTGCAGCAGGCAAGGGCCGCGAACGTCGCGGAGGCTTCCGTTCTAAAAACAACCGTTAATAAACTCTGAAAGCACAACACAATGTTACAGCCTAAGAAAACCAAATTCCGCCGCGCCCAAAAAGGTCGCAGTAAAGGCGTAGCCCAGCGTGGCAATCAGCTTGCTTTCGGATCCTTCGGAATCAAGACCCTCGAGACAAAGTGGATTACCGGTCGTCAGATTGAGGCTGCCCGTATCGCCGTTACGCGCTACATGCAGCGTCAGGGACAAATCTGGATTCGCATCTTCCCCGATAAGCCTATCACCAAAAAGCCTGCCGACGTCCGAATGGGTAAAGGTAAAGGTAACCCCGAAGGCTTCGTGGCGCCTGTAACCCCCGGCCGCGTTATCATTGAAGTGGAAGGCGTAAGCTACGACATCGCTAAGGAGGCACTTCGCCTTGCAGCCCAGAAGCTTCCTGTCGTAACTAAATTTATCGTGCGTCGCGACTACGACCCCACCCAAAACGTGTAATAAGCTATGAAGAAAGAAGAAATCCGCGAAATGTCGACAGCCGACCTGCGTGAGCGTCTCGCTCAGATGGAGACCGAGTATCTCCAGCAGCGTATGAACCACGCAGTGACTCCCCTTGACAATCCCGCAAAGATCACCGCCGACCGCCGCATGATAGCACGTGTTAAAACCGAGCTCCGTCAGCGCGAACTTAACAATAAATAAGCAACGCAAAAATGGAAGTAAAACGTAACCTGCGCAAAGAGCGCATCGGCGTGGTCTCCAGCAACAAAGGCGACAAGACTATTACCGTCACCGTAAAATGGAAGGAAAAACACCCCATCTACGGCAAGTTCGTCAACAAGACCAAGAAATACCACGCTCACGATGAGAAGAACGAATGCTCGGTAGGCGACACCGTACGTCTGATGGAGACTCGTCCTCTCTCCAAGACCAAACGCTGGAGATTAGTTGAAATTATCGAAAAAGTTAAGTAAAAATGATACAGACTGAATCACGCCTTACCGTAGCCGACAACAGCGGCGCAAAAGAAGTGCTCTGCATCCACGTGCTCGGTGGCACAGGCCGTCGCTATGCTTCGGTCGGTGACATCATCGTGGTCACTGTCAAGAACGCACTCCCCGGCGCTGACGTCAAGAAAGGCACCGTGTCGCGCGCTATAGTGGTACGCACCAAGAAAGAAGTGCGCCGTCCCGATGGCTCGTACATCCGCTTCGACGACAACGCTTGCGTGCTCCTCAAGAACGACGGCGACCTACGAGGCACCCGTATCTTCGGTCCTGTGGCCCGCGAGCTCCGCGCCAAGAACATGAAAATTGTGTCTCTGGCACCCGAAGTACTCTAAATAACATTTACAACAAAGCGTCATGAGCAAGATACAAATCAAAAAAGGCGACACCGTCTACGTCCTCGCCGGCGAAGACAAAGGCAGGACCGGACGTGTGCTCGCCGTGCTCCGTGACAAGAACCGCGCTATCGTTGAAGGCGTGAACATTGTCACCAAGGCAACAAAGCCCTCCGCACAATATCCCCAGGGCGGCCTCATCAAGAAGGAAGCTCCCATCCACATCTCTAACATCAACCTGGTCGACCCTAAGACCGGCAAGCCCACCCGCATCGCTATCAAGCGCGAGAACGGCAAGGCAGTACGCATCGCTAAAAAATCCAATCAGGAAATTAAATAATGAGCACATCACTGCAAAAAGACTACAAGGAGCGCATTGTTCCGGCTCTCGAGCGTGAGTTTAACTACACCACCGTAATGCAGGTGCCCCGCCTTGAAAAGATTGTTATCAATCAGGGTATCGGCGCTGCCACTCAGGACAAGAAACTCATCGAGACTGCTATCGAAGAGCTCACCGCCATTACAGGCCAGAAAGCTGTGGCTACGCTCTCGAAGAAGGACATCTCCAACTTCAAGCTCCGCAAGAAAATGCCCGTTGGCGTGCGCGTGACTCTCCGTCGCGACAAAATGTACGAATTCCTCGAGCGCCTCATCCGTGTGGCACTTCCCCGTATCCGCGACTTCAAGGGTATCGAGGGCAAGCTCGACGGCCGTGGCAACTACACCCTCGGCATCACCGAGCAGATTATCTTCCCCGAAATCAACATCGACAACATCAACAAGCTGATGGGTATGAACATCACATTCGTAACCTCGGCTGCCACCGATGAGGAAGGCTACGCTCTGCTGAAGCACTTCGGACTCCCCTTCAAAAACGCTAAAAATAACTAATCACCCTATGGCTAAAGAATCAATGAAAGCCCGCGAGGTGAAGCGTGCACGCCTGGTAGCGAAATATGCCGAGCGTCGCGCCGAGCTCAAGAAGATTGTGAACGCCGGTGTCGAAGACGACCCCGAAAAGCGCGCCGCCGCTTACGAAGCAGCTCAGGAGCTCCAGACCCTCCCCAAGAACAGCTCGTATATCCGCAAGCACAACCGTTGCTCTATCACCGGCCGTCCCAAAGGATATATGCGTCAGTTCGGCATCTCGCGTATTCAGTTCCGCGAAATGGCCTCCGCAGGCCTCATCCCCGGCGTAAAGAAGGCAAGCTGGTAATCACTCTCCCCGGCTTGCCGCCCGGCAAGCGGTGATGTCTAAATCCGCCTGTGGCCGACATTGGACATCATCGACTAAAGAGAGTATTAAATATTGTTGGGCAATTCGGCCCAATCAATTTAAACATCAATATCAAATGACTGATCCTATAGCAGATTATCTCACAAGATTGAGGAACGCTATCAAAGCCAACCACCGCGTGGTGGAAGTTCCCGCCTCAAACTTGAAAAAAGAAATCACTAAGATTCTCTTTGAACAAGGCTATATACTTAACTACAAGTTTATAGACGGCGACAATAAGCAGGGCACTATCAAGATAGCCCTAAAGTACGACCCGCAGGACCGTGTCAACGCCATCAAGGGCCTCAAGCGCGTTTCCCGTCCGGGTCTCCGCCAGTATACCGGCTACAAAGACATGCCTCGCGTCCTCAACGGACTCGGCATCGCCATACTGTCGACCTCGCAAGGTGTAATGACCAACAAGAAAGCTGCCGACCTCAAGATTGGCGGCGAAGTACTGTGCTACGTATATTAATCAACCAACCCAGAAAGGAAAAATACTATGTCAAGAATAGGTAAAGCTCCCATCGCCATTCCCGCAGGCGTGACTGTAACGGTTGATAATAACAACGTTGTTACTGTCAAGGGCAAATACGGCGAGCTCAAGCAGGCCGTAAACCCCGACCTCACCGTGAGCGTCGAAGACAACATGGTGCACATTACCCGTCCTACCGATGACCGCGAACACCGTGCACAGCATGGCCTCTACCGCGCACTCATCCACAATATGGTAGAAGGTGTGCATCAGCGCTACCGCAAAGAAATGGAGCTTGTAGGTGTGGGTTACCGCGCCTCTGCCACCGGACAAGTTCTCGAACTGTCTCTCGGCTACTCCCACGCAATATATCTGAAGCTTCCCGCAGAAGTGGCTGTGGAGGCTAAGACCGAGCGTAACAAAAACCCGCTCATCATCCTCGAAAGCCAGGACAAGCAGCTCCTCGGCCAGGTGTGCGCCAAGATACGCTCTTTCCGCAAGCCTGAACCCTACAAAGGCAAAGGTATCAAATTTGTCGGCGAGATTATCCGCCGCAAGTCCGGCAAGAAGGCCGGTGCCAAATAACCATTAAGCCCACACAGTCATGATTTCAAAGATAGAAAGAAGAACTAAAATCAAGACGCGCATCCGTGGCAAAATCTCCGGCACCGCCGAGCGTCCCCGTATGACCGTCTTCCGCAGCAACAAGCAAATCTACGTACAGCTTATCGACGACCAGGCTGGCCGCACTCTCGTGGCTACCTCGTCGAAAGGTATCGACCAGAAGGCCACCAAGTGCGAAATCGCCGCTATGGTAGGCACCGCTATCGCTGCTAAAGCCCTCGAAGCAGGCATCACCGAAGTGGTTTTCGACCGCAACGGCTACCTCTTCCATGGTCGTGTTAAATCCCTTGCTGATGCTGCCCGCAGCGCCGGCCTCAAATTCTGATAAACTATGGCTAAAAGAAACAATAGAGTAAAATCGACAGGCGACCTCGAACTTAAGGACCGTCTGGTGGCCATCAACCGAGTTACCAAGGTAACCAAGGGTGGTCGCACTTTCACTTTCGCAGCCATTGTCGTTGTCGGTAACGAAGACGGCATCATCGGCTGGGGCCTCGGTAAGGCCAACGAAGTGCAGGCTGCTATCGCCAAGGGCGTTGAAGCTGCAAAGAAAAACCTCATCCGCGTACCCGTGCACAAAGGCACCATTCCTCACGAACAGGTTGCCAAGTTCGGCGGCTCGCGCATTATCCTCAAGCCCGCTTCGCACGGTACCGGTGTTAAGGCCGGTGGTGCTATGCGTGCCGTACTCGAGAGTGTAGGTATCACCGACGTTCTTGCAAAGAGCAAGGGTTCGTCGAACCCCCACAACCTCGTGAAGGCTACTATAGCAGCTCTCGACGAAATGCGTTCGCCCGCCCAGGTGGCACAGAACCGCGGTATCTCCGTTGAACAAGTGTTCAAAGGCTAACCCTAAAATCAAGCACTTACAATGGCACAGATAAAAATCACTCAGATAAAGAGCCGCATCAACTGCCCGGCGGTGCAGAAGCGCACCCTCGACGCCCTCGGCCTCAAGAAAATGTATCACACCGTGGTTAAGGAAGATACTCCCTCGGTGATGGGCATGGTTAACAAAGTTCGCCACTTGGTAGAAGTGACCAACGCTTAAAAACGATTACGACAATGAACTTAAGCAATTTACAACCCGCACCCGGTTCCGTTAAACGCAGCACTCGCATCGGCCGCGGTGCCGGCTCAGGCAAAGGCGGCACATCGACACGTGGCCACAAGGGTGCAAAGTCGCGCTCGGGCTACTCTCGTAAAATCGGTTTCGAAGGTGGCCAGATGCCTCTCCAGCGCCGTCTTCCCAAATTCGGCTTCAAGAATATCAACCGTGTGGAATACAAAGCCATCAACCTCGACCTCATCTCCGGCCTTGCTGAAGCAGGCAAGCTCGATAAGGTAGGTATCGAAGAACTCCGCGCAGCAGGCTACCTCCGTCGTGGCCAGCTCGTGAAGATTCTTGCCAATGGTAATGTGACCAAAGCTCTCACTGTTGAAGCCAATGCATTCTCCGCTGCTGCCAAGGCTGCAATTGAAGCTGCCGGCGGAACTGCTCAAACTGTCTAATTATGAGATTTATAGAAACCCTTAAAAATATCTGGACAATCCAGGAGCTCCGCCAGCGCCTCCTTATCACCCTCCTGTTGGTATTCATATACCGACTGGGGTGCTATGTGGTGCTGCCGGGCATCTCTCCTTCTGACATCGACGCTCTTGCCAACTTTACCAACAAGACCGGTCTGATGCAGCTCCTGGATATGTTCTCCGGAGGTGCATTCTCGCAGGCCTCAATCTTCGCACTGGGTATCATGCCCTACATCACCGCGTCGATTGTGATACAGCTCTGCGGTATGATTCTTCCGTCGTTCCAGAAGATGCAGCGCGAAGGAGAAAGCGGGCGTCAGAAGCTCAACCAGTATACCCGCTATCTCACCGTTCTCATTCTGTGTCTTCAGGCTCCCGCTTACCTTGTCAACCTTCAGGTGCAGGTAAACGGCGCTGCCAACGGAAGCACTCTCCAGCTCGGTTTCTGGACTTATGCTTACCTCACGGTAATCCTTGCCGCAGGCTCCATGTTCATTATGTGGCTCGGCGAGCGCATCACCGACCGTGGTATTGGCAACGGTATCTCATTCATCATCTTGGTTGGTATCATCGCCCGTCTCCCGGGGTCGCTCTATTATGAGTTTATCAGCCGCCTTCCCGGAGCTTCGGGCAGCCAGGGCGGTTTGGTAATGTTCATCGTGGAGATTGTACTGCTTTTCGCCGTTACAGTTGGTGCCGTGCTTCTCGTACAAGGTACTCGCAAAGTGCCCGTGCAGTATGCAAAGCGCATTGTAGGCAACCGTCAGTACGGTGGTGCGCGCCAGTACATCCCTCTTAAGGTCAATGCAGCAGGTGTGATGCCTATCATCTTCGCGCAGGCAATCATGTTTATCCCCATGACTCTTGCCGGTTTCCGTGGAGGCGAGAGCGGCTTCATGCACGCTTTCACCGATATCAATAGCTTTTGGTATAACCTCGTATTCTTTTTGCTGATTGTGGCCTTCACATACTTCTATACCGCCATTACGGTGCGTCCCACCCAGATGGCAGAAGATATGAAGCGCAACAACGGTTTCATACCCGGTGTGAAGCCCGGCAAGAAGACCGCCGAATACCTAGACACTATCATGTCGCGCATCACACTGCCCGGCTCAATTTTCCTCGGCATCGTTGCCATTCTTCCGGCTTTTGCCCGTTTCTTCGGCATCAGCCAGAACTTCGCCCAGTTCTTCGGCGGCACATCGCTGCTGATTATGGTGGGTGTGGTACTCGATACCCTTCAGCAGATTGAGTCGCACCTTATGATGCACCACTATGACGGCCTGATGAAGGAAGGCAAAATCAAGGGTCGCACCACCGGCCAGGCTTACTAAGTCAGGTTAAACATATCGACAAGATATATTAGTTAAATGATTTATCTCAAGACACCGGAAGAAATCAATCAGATGCGGCCAGCCTGCACCCTCGTGTCGCAGGTACTTGCCGAACTAGGCCGCTGGATTGAACCCGGCGTAAGCACACGCAAGCTCGACACCATTGCCCGTGAGTTCATCATGGACAATGGTGGCAAGCCTGCCTGTCTTGGCTACGAAGGTTTTCCGGGAACCCTCTGCATAGAAGTCAACGAGATGGTAGTGCACGGATTTCCCTCCGACCGTATACTTGTCGATGGCGATATTGTCGGCATCGATACAGTGGTAGAGAAAGACGGTTTCTGCGGCGATTCCTGCTATACATTCGCAGTAGGTACAATCTCACCCGAGAAGCTTGCCCTGTGCCGCACCACTCGCGAGGCTCTCTATGTGGGTATCGAGGCTGCAAAGCCCGGCGCCCGTATCGGGGATATCTCGAATGCCGTGCAGACATATTGCGAGAAGCGGAACTATTCGCTTGTGCGCGAGATGACCGGTCATGGTATCGGGCGCAGCATGCACGAAGACCCTCAGGTGCCGAATTATGGTCGCCGTGGGATTGGCCCCCGTCTGCAGAACGGAATGTGCATCTGCATAGAGCCTATGGTTAACATGGGCAGCCGCAATATAGTGATAGAATCGAACGGCTGGGAATGTCGCACGCGCGACCGCAAGCCTTCGGCGCACTATGAGCACACAATCGCTATCGTGGACGACCGTACAGAGGTACTCACAACCTTCGACTACATCCATCAGGCTATTACAGATAAATTTATTTAAAATACCATCTATGGCAAAACAATCAGCAATCGAACAGGACGGGATTATCGTCGAGGCGCTGTCGAACGCAATGTTCCGCGTCGAACTCGAAAACGGCCACGAAATCACCGCGCATATCTCGGGAAAGATGCGTATGCACTATATCAAGATACTTCCCGGCGACAAGGTGCGCGTTGAGATGTCGCCCTACGACCTGTCTAAAGGACGTATTGCTTTCCGCTATAAATAATCGAAACACTAAAAGATATGAAAGTAAGAGCATCCGTTAAAAAACGCACTCCGGACAGCAAGATTGTCCGTCGCAAAGGACGTCTGTACGTCATCAACAAAAAGAACCCCAAGTACAAACAACGTCAAGGATAATTCTATTATTTTTGAATAAATAATAAGCTGACACATAATCACATGGCAGTACGTATAGTGGGAGTTGACCTCCCCCAGAACAAAAGAGGTGAAATCGCCTTGACATACATCTTCGGCATCGGCCGCAGCGCAGCCAAAAATATCCTTAACAAGGCCGGCATCGATGTTAACATCAAAGTAAAGGATTGGACCGACGACCAGGCAGCCAAAGTCCGCGAAGTAATCGGCAACGACTACAAGGTGGAAGGTGACCTTCGCAGCGAAATCCAGCTCAACATCAAGCGTCTGATGGATATCGGCTGCTACCGCGGTATCCGTCACCGCAACGGCCTCCCCGTGCGTGGCCAGAGCACCAAGAACAATGCCCGCACACGTAAGGGTCGCAAGAAAACCGTTGCTAACAAGAAGAAAGCTACTAAATAATAAATAACATGGCAAAAAAAACAGTCGCAGCTAAGAAGAGAAACGTCAAAGTCGGCGCAGAAGGCCAGCTTCACGTTCATTCATCTTTCAACAACATCATCGTTTGCCTTGCCAATAGCGAAGGTCAAGTCATCTCATGGTCATCGGCCGGTAAGATGGGCTTCCGCGGTTCTAAGAAGAACACTCCTTATGCAGCCCAGATGGCCGCACAGGATTGCGCAAAAATCGCTTATGACCTCGGTCTCCGCAAAGTGAAGGCATATCTCAAAGGCCCGGGTAACGGCCGTGAATCAGCAGTCCGCACCATCGACGGTGCAGGTATCAAGGTTACAGAAATCATCGACGTAACTCCGCTGCCCCACAACGGCTGCCGTCCTCCCAAGAGAAGAAGAGTATAAAATCAGTTGTGCGGGCGCATGGCATACCGTGCCGCAGCGACCGCAAACTCTACTTTCACTTTTAGTACGCAACATCAAACATACATCAAACACGCGGAAGCCAGTCGGCCGCACGCAAGCCAGTGCGGCGGCCCGATAAGGTGAGGGCAGTGCCCCGGAGCGGAGTCGGCGACGATGACCGACTACATTCCCACCGGCGAATAGACCATATTTTCAATCACCTCTCTATGGTCGCGGCTGCGCCACAAGAATGTGCCGGAGCACAAAGTACCGAGCCTGCGGCTTCCGAATAAACTGATTTTAACTACAATGGCAAGATACACAGGTCCCAAGACCAAAATAGCCCGTAAATTCGGCGAACCTATCTTCGGCGAAGACAAAGTACTCGCACGACGCAACTTCCCCCCGGGCCAGCATGGCGCCAACAAGCGTCGCAAGACATCGGAATACGGTGTACAGCTCCGCGAGAAGCAGAAAGCCAAATACACCTATGGCGTGCTCGAACGTCAGTTCCGCAACCTGTTCAAGAAGGCATCGAGCCTGAAGGGTATCACCGGTGAAATCCTTCTGCAGCTCCTCGAAGGCCGTCTCGACAACGTAGTATATCGTCTGGGCATCGCACCCACCCGTGCAGCAGCCCGTCAGCTGGTTCTCCACCGTCACATCACCGTAAACGGCAGCGTGGTAAACATTCCTTCGTATGCAGTAAAGCCCGGTGACGTCGTAGGTGTACGCGAACGCAGCAAATCGCTCGAGGTTATCGCCGACGCACTCGCCGGCTTCAACCACAGCAAATATCCTTGGATTGAATGGGACGAAGCCACCAAGAGCGGCAAATTCCTCCACGTGCCTGCACGCGAAGACATCCCCGAGAACATCAAGGAGCAGCTGATTGTCGAGCTCTACTCTAAGTAATAATACACAAATCCAAAAGATCCATGGCTATATTAGCATTCCAAAAACCTGAAGAGGTAATAATGGTAGAAGCAGGCAACTTCTACGGCAAGTTCGAGTTCAAGCCTTTGGAACCCGGCTATGGCATCACCGTGGGCAACGCCCTCCGTCGCGTGCTGCTTTCGTCGCTCGAAGGCTACGCGATATCGTCGATAAAAATCGACGGCGTTAAGAACGAATTTGATGCCGTTCCCGGCGTGAAGGAAGATGTTACAAACATCATCCTTAACCTTAAGCAGGTCGACCTCAAGCAGAAGGTAGAAGACACAGACTCTGAGCGCGCCACTATCACCGTTTCAGGTAAAGAAGTGTTCACAGCCGGCGACATTGCCAAGGCCCTCACGGGCTTCGAGGTCATGAACCCCGACTTGGTAATCTGTCATTTGGATCCCGACGCAAGTTTCACTATCGTACTGACAATCAACAAGGGCCGTGGTTGGGTTCCCGCAGAAGAGAATGTCACCCCTCAGGACGACATCAACACTATTGCGATTGACTCGATTTACACCCCTATCAAGAACGTCAAATACACCGTCGAAAACTACCGCGTAGACCAGAAAACCGACTACGACAAACTTACCCTCGAGATAAGCACCAACGGTTCGATTCTGCCTAAAGACGCTGTCAAGGAAGCTGCAAAGATACTGATATATCACTTCATGCTTTTCTCCGACGAAAAGATTACCCTCGAGACTTCCGACCCCGACCCGGGTGAAGAGTTCGATGAAGAAGTGCTCCACATGCGCCAGCTCCTCAAGTCGAAGCTGGTAGATATGCAGCTCTCCGTGCGCGCTCTCAATTGCCTAAAGGGCGCCGAGGTGGAAACTCTCGCCGAGCTGGTGGTATTCAACAAAACCGATTTGCTCAAGTTCCGCAACTTCGGTAAAAAGTCCCTCGTCGAACTCGAAAGCCTCCTTACGAGTCTGAACCTCTCCTTCGGCATGGACATCTCAAAGTACAAACTCGATAAAGAATAATCAACGATGAGACACAATAAATCATTCAATCACCTTGGCCGCCAGAAGGCACACCGCGCCTCGCTGCTTGCCAATATGACCATCTCGCTCATCTTCCACAAGCGCATCCACACCACACTGGCAAAAGCCAAGGCACTGCGCATGTACGCTGAGCCGCTGCTCAACCGTGCCAAGGAAGACACTATGGCAAACCGCCGTCTTGTCTTCAGCTACCTCCAGAACAAGGAAGCTGTAAAGATTCTCTTCCAGGAAATCGCTGAGAAGATTGGCAACCGCCCCGGCGGCTACACTCGTATCCTCAAGACCGGCAACCGTCTGGGCGACAACGCCAAGACTTGCTTCATCGAGCTGGTTGACTACAACGAGGCCATGCTCAAGGATACTAAGGATGTCAAGACCAAGACCCGCCGCAGCCGTCGCAGCAGCAAAGCTGCCGCAGCAGAGGCTCCCGCAGTGGAGAACCCCGTGGCAGAGGCCGCAGCAGAAGCTCCCGAACTTCCCGAAGCCGAGAAATAAATTCTCTTACATAGCTCAGAAAAGCGCCGGATACGTTCCGGTGCTTTTCTTGCTTTATACTTTTAGTTATTGGTTTGTGTAAATTGAGCAGCCTCTTATATCTGTTTTAATATGATAGACGAAATGCTTCGCCACAACCGTGAGTTTGTGGCAAACCGCAAGTACGAGGGTTATAAGACCTCGAAGTTCCCCGACAAGAAGATAGCTATAGTGACGTGCATGGATACGCGCCTCACCCAGCTGCTGCCTGCGGCACTCGGTATCCGAAACGGTGATGTCAAGATTATAAAGAATGCCGGGGGTGTAATCACTAATCCATTCGATTCGGCCATGCGCTCGCTCCTTGTGGCGGTGTACGAGCTTGGAGTGGAAGAGGTGATGGTGATTGGTCACACAGGATGCGGCGTGCAAGGCATGAATGCGCAGGAGATGTTAGAGCTTATGCGGGCACGTGGCGTCGATGAGGAGCATATATCGCTGATGCGCCATTGCGGCATCGACCTCGACAGCTGGCTACATGGCTTCGACGACACCGGTGCGGCTGTGACTGAGACGGTAGACCTTATCAGAAATCATCCGCTTATGGCCAAGGATGTGCGCGTAGCGGGTTATATCATGGATAGCGTTTCAGGCGAGCTTTCGCCGCTCTGACAATTTGCGCCGAGGCTGTATATAAGCTGTTCATATTTTTGGTTGTCTGACTGCGTGCGAACGAAAAATATTTAGTAAATTTGTGCTATGAACAGTGACGTAATCAGACTATTACCGGATTCGGTGGCGAACCAGATTGCGGCCGGAGAGGTGATACAACGACCGGCTTCCGTGATAAAGGAACTCGTAGAGAATGCTGTGGATGCAGGTGCCACAGAAGTCTCTGTAGTGCTCAAGGATGCCGGGCGTACGCTCATCCAGGTGATTGACAACGGTTACGGTATGTCGCCCGCCGATGCCCGTATGGCTTTCGAGCGCCATGCCACGAGCAAGATTTCTGCTGCGGCCGACCTCTACAGCCTCCATACCATGGGCTTCCGTGGCGAGGCTCTGCCTTCGATAGCCGCTGTGGCGCAGATAGATTTACGCACCATGCGTCGTGGCGACGATGTGGGTACACGGCTTCTCATCTCCGAGTCGAAATACGAGGGGCAGGAGCCTGCCACCTGTGTGCCGGGCACCAATATTATGGTGAAGAACCTCTTCTTCCACATGCCTGCCCGCCGCAAGTTCCTCAAGAAAGACAATATCGAGCTGAGTCATATTCTTCGTGAGTTCGAGCGGCTGGCGCTTGTCAACACGGGCATCGCGTTCACGCTTATCCACAACGATGTCACGCTGCACCAGTTCAGAGCCGGTACGCTCAAGCAGCGCATAGGTGCGCTTTTTGGTAAGAACCTCGAAAGCCAGCTTGCTACGGTGAGCACCGAAACATCGCTTGTCAAGATAGAAGGTTTTGTGGGACTTCCCCGCTTTGCAAAGAAGCGTGGCTCGCAGCAGTTCCTGTTTGTGAACGGGCGCAATATGCGGCATCCTTTCTTTCACAAGGCTATTCTTAAATGCTACGAACATCTTATAGCCGTCGATTCGCAGCCTTCGTACTTCATAAACTTCGAGGTAGACCCTGCGACGATAGATGTAAATATTCACCCGCAGAAGCACGAAATAAAGTTCGAGCACGAGCAGGCTATCTGGCAGATTCTCGAAGCCGCCGTCCGCGAGACTCTCGGAAAAAGCCAGGCTGCCGGAGCACTCGATTTCGAGCCTGACGATGTTCCGGAAATTCCGCTATTCGACCCTTCGGCCAATGTGACGGCTCCGACCGACGATTTCGACAGCACGTACAACCCGTTCCGTCCCGCATCCGATAACGGACGCGCGGAGACTGCTTCCTCGGGCGGCGCAAACTCATGGCACAGCTCGGCACGTCGAGTTCCCAACGACTGGGAGGCGCTCTACGATAATTTTAACCGCAAGCGCGAAGATGCTCTTGAGTCGTTCGTGCCCGGTTCGGATAGTTTCGGCGATGTCGCTCCGTCGGCCCCTGAGAGGCCTGCTCAGCTCGGTCTGGAAGAAGCTGAAGCGTTTCCGGCCGACAGCGGTTCGAACTGCTTCCGGCTCGGCAACGCTTATATCGTTACAAGCTCTCACAAGGGCATCATAGTCATACTCCAGCGGCGTGCGCATATACGCATACTGTACGAGCGTTATCTTGCCGCCCTCGGCAGCGGTTCAGTGCCGTCGCAGACATTGCTCTTTGCCGAAGATTTCGAGGTCTCGGCTACCCTCGGCAGTGTACTTGAATCTATGCAGCCGCATCTTGCGGCCTATGGTTTCGGCCTTAAGCGCACGGCTCTCACGAACTGGAGCATCAACGCCGTGCCGGCTCCGCTCTCAGGAGTAAGTTCGGTGGAAGTGGTGCTTGGCATAGCTGAAGAAGCGTCACAAGGGCGCTCGTTCGACGAGCAATCCTTGTGCGAACCCCTGGCTCTGTCCATGGCGCGCAGCGCCGCAGTAGGAAGTTCGCAGGCACTTTCGCAGACAGAAATGGAGAGTATTGTGGCCGACCTGTTCCGATGCTCCGAGCCTTCTTTTACGCCCGACGGGCTGCCTGTTATGACAATCATTGACAATGACGAACTTGCCGGTCGGTTTTGAAAGTCAGATTTATGAAGTCGGAAAGTTGGCATTGTTTCGACAGCTCGCAGGCATCGCCGGCCTCCGCAATGTTTCTGCTGCATGATATGCGGTTTCATATAGAATACCATACCTGTTTATAACTTCGATTATTGATTAACCTTTTTTACTTCTACCATGACACGCACTCTCATCCTCGTGTTACTTATGTGGCTTTACGGCGCCGCTATCAGTGCCGGAGCCTCTCGCGAGACGAACGAGCTTAAACGACTTGACAAGGCCCTCGAGTTCCGTCAGGACTATATTGCCGGACGACAGCACTGCATCGACAGTCTTTGCAGGCTTCTTGAGGCTACGCCGAATTCAACCGACCTTATGATGCAGATTGCCGAGTCCTACTCAGGCTTTAACAATGACTCTGCTCTTGTGTATCTGCACCAGGGTGCGCTTCTGGCCGACGGAGAGGCCAAACTGCCTTTCAGGTGGAAATATGCGTCGCTGCTGCCGCTTGCCGGCCTGCATGAACAGGCCCAGCGAGAGTACGAGTCTGTCCCTTTCGACAGTATCCCAAGCAGTATGCGCGAGTCGTATTACGACGCCGGACGACAGATGTTCAGCTATATCGCCTCGTCGTTCGCGCATTATCCCGCTATCGCCGGTCCTCTTAAAGCGAAAGCGTTGGAGTATCAGGTTATGTTGCTCAAGGAACTGTCGCAGGACAGCGATGAGTATAAATTCAATCTTGGGGAGTATTATTTTCTGACAGGAATGAAGGAGAAAGCAACGGTGCTTCTTGAAGAGATTATAGACAGTCAGCCGGCCAACTCCAATCTGCGGGCACGTGCCGCTCATCATCTTTCCAGTCTGGCGTGTGAAAGGGGCGATGCGGCTTCCTATACCTACTATCTGGCTATCTCAGCCACTGCCGATGTGCTGTCGGCTACCCGCGATGTGCTGTCGCTGCAGGATCTGGGTACAGAAGTCTACGGGAAGGGCGATGTTACGCGAGCTCATTCATATTTGTCGTATGCGCTTGCAAACGCTGTGGAGTGCGGCGCTCCCCTGCGTATGATAGATGCGTCGAGGTCTTTGCCAATCATCGAGCGGGCGCACATGGAGCTTATCAACAAATCGCGTCGTACTATCAACTGGATTTTACTTGCTGTATCGGCTATGTTGCTCGGCCTCATCGGTTCAATGCTCGTATTGCGTCATCAGATGCACAAAATGACCGTCCTGCAGACAAAGCTTCGTGCGGCCAATAATGCAAAAGAGGTGTATATCAGCCAGTTTTTGCAGCTTTGTTCTATATATATGGATAAGCTCAACCAGTTCTGTAAGATAGCATCGCGCAAGTTGGCTGCCGGCCAGAGCGATGAACTGTACCGCATGACCAAGTCCGGTAAGTTCGTCGAGGAGCAGAGCTCGGAGTTCTACGAGGTATTCGACAATGCTTTTCTGCATATATATCCCGATTTTGTAGCGCAGGTCAACGTCTTGCTCCGGCCGGATTGCCGTATCGAGTTGCGACCGGGCGAGTTGCTTAATACCGATTTGCGTATTCTTGCATTCATGCGTCTCGGTATCGAAGAGAGCGCACGCATCGCGCAGGTGCTCAACTATTCGCTCAACACTATCTATTCCTATCGCAACAGACTAAAAGCCAGAGCCGTGAATAAGGAAACATTTGAAAAAGATGTGATGAATATCGGTAATATTGGCTGAGATATTTAGTTGTATTATGTGTATGTATGGAGGTTGAGAATATGTTGAGTCTCAATGTGTTGGGGCCTATGCTGCCCTTGAATTATTTATATTGTGTATATATAGGCTGGCAGAAAGCTTGCGCGTGTATTAACTTTGCAATGTGAAACAACGAAAGATACACGATTATTTAGTTTTAGGGTTAGTATAGATTTATAGTACTTAATGAATCTTTTAATGCAACAATCAGTGGAGCTTTCAATACCGCGTCGGGTTTTGTTTCTCCACTGTTTTTGTAGAGAAATAAAATGTGTTTTATGTTAGTTATGTAATTGTTTTAAGTCAATTAAAACGCAGCAGGATGTCCTCGTGAGAAGACATCCTGTATTGTTATGTGCTTATAATTTTGTAATTTTGTGGATTGTAAACATTTTTCGATGAATATTTCAACAATACAGCAGCGGGTAAAGCCCTGGATGATGCCGTTCGCTATGGTAGTGGGAGCCTTTTTCCATGACGCCATATCGGCGGTGGAGTGGGTGGTGCCTTACCTTATTTTTATGATGCTGTTTATCACGTTCTGCCGTATCCGGCCTTCGGAACTCAGGCTGTCGGGCATGATATGGAGCCTGCTCGCTATCCAGCTGCTTGGCTCGGTGGCTCTGTTCTGTGTCTTGCGTCCGTTCGGACTGTCGGTAGCTCAGTCCGTCTTTATCTGCGTGCTCTGTCCCACTGCTACAGCGGCCCCTGTTGTCACAGGTATGCTTGGCGGTGACATCGCTAAGGTTGCATCCTATTCAATAGTCTGTAATCTCGCGGTAGCTTTGGTCTCTCCTCTTCTGTTTGTGCTGTTCGGTTCGGGAGTTTCCGGCATCAGCTTTGGCGTGGAGTTTGTCTCCATAGGGATGCGTGTTGCGCCCTTGATAGTGTTCCCGCTTATGGCCGCCTTTTTGCTCTATCTCTTTTGTCGTCCGGTTCATACCGCAGTCGGCAAGATACAAGGCATCTCTTTCTATCTGTGGTCGGTATCGCTGATTGTCGTCGTGGGACGGGCTGTGAGCTTTGTACTTGCCGAGCCGCGCGAGGCTGTACCGTCGATGATTGCCATGAGTGTGCTGGCGCTGTTTGTGTGTCTGGCTCAGTTCGGTGCCGGGCGTATTATCGGACTGCGATACGGTGACCCCGTGTCGGGTGCGCAGAGTCTCGGCCAGAAGAATACCGTCCTTGCCATTTGGATGGCTCTTACGTACCTTGAGCCCATTGCCTCGATAGGGCCTGCGTCGTATATCGTATGGCAGAATACAATCAACTCCGCACAGCTTTATTATCGGATGAAGAACCTCGGAAACACCTCCGAGACCAAACAATAAGCCGGGCACTGATGTTAAATATTCAACGATTTAATAATATACGTCAATGAAAGACAACAGGACAGATGAAACTCCCAGTATGTTTGAGAAACTGATGGAGCTACCTCTTTTTCGCGGAGCTTCGCGACAGAGGCTGTCGCAGCTTGTCGGTGATATCAAGTTTCATTTTTTGAAATACCCGCAGGGCGAAACGATTATTCGCGCAGGAGACCCGTGCCGGCATATTGCCTTTGTGATTTCCGGCTCGGTGAGGGCTACCATTGTCAACGCCGACGGTCGCTTCTCCATAGGCCAGACTCTTTCCTCCCCCGCTGTGATTATGCCCGACTTCCTTTTCGGCAAGCATACAGTTTATCCGTGCACGGTAGAGGCTATCGACACCGTGGGGATACTCAAGATAGCCAAGGCCGATTATCTGAAGATGCTGAACAGCGACCCCGTCTTTCTCTTCAATTTCCTGAACACTCTTTCGTCGAATGGTCAGAAAGCCCTTCAGGGCATATTGTCGCTTACAACAGGCGACATCGACGAGCGTATAGCATATTGGATTGGCGCTCTTACACAGCCGGGAGCCTATGATATTGTGCTTACGTGCCGCAAACGCGACCTCTGTTCGCTCTTCGGTATGCCCCGCACAGTGTTCGATGCAAGCCTACAGTCTATGAAGGAACGAAATCTGCTCGATTACACATCGCGTGAGCTGAGTATTGTAGATAGAGCTGCTTTACTCAGCCTGCTTCAGCACAACCCCGAAGACAATCTTTCCGACTGATAGCCGGGGCTTGCGTTCTGTATAAAAACTCAACAAGGTGCCGTCTCTCACGAGGGGGCACCTTGCTGTATCTGAGAAATTAGTTCATGTTCAGATAGCAACCTAAAACCAATCTTTTAGAAATTGTAAAAAACTTCTTTTATTTACTAACCATTATAACTTGATGCAAAGATAATGCGCATTGACTATACAACAGCATACAATATAATTAACATATCATATATATAAGGCATTATTATGGGA
>VSPE01000013.1 GCA_009775225.1 Muribaculaceae bacterium
ACGTGCATAGTCAGGGGGATTTTGATGCCGACCTTTGCCGCTACGATTTTGAGGTAGTAGTTGGCCTTTTGGTCGGTGATGATGTTGAGGTTGTAGTCGTAGCGCGAGAGAATTTCTATCGCTTTCGGCAGAAGTATCAGCTTGTATTCGCTGCCTGTCTTCTGCCTGTGGTCGCGAAGAAAGAACTCGGCGCCCTCCTGTTGGATATCCTCTTTGGTGATTTTCACGATGTCGGAATAGGCAAGCCCCGTGAAGCAAGCGAAGATGAAAAGGTCACGGGCCTTTGCTTCGCCGCCTTTGAGGTCGAGTGCCGCGATTTTATCCCTGTCCTTGGCTGTGATGAATTTGCGTGTAGTGGAGCGGCCACGGGAGATATGGAAGCCTTCGTAGGGCGACTTATCCAACAGCCCGAGCTGAATTGCCTCGGCGATGTAGGGTTTGAGGCGCTTGTGGTAGCCGTGAACGGAGGATTGGCAGGTTAGCTGCTTGTGGAGCATATCGTCCCACAATTTGATGTTTACAGGGGTGAAGTCCTTGAAAGAGTAAAACAGCTTGGAGGCGCGGAGGGCACGGAGCATCACATTGTGCTGCCTACGGGTGCTCTCACGGACGGGGCGCAGTTCGATGCGCTCGGCTATCCAGTCGAGAGCGTTCAGCTTCTGCGCCATTCTGCGCTCGCCGAAGCGGTACTCTTTTAGCTTGTCGAGGCATACGTTCTCGTCCTCTATCATCTGCTTCACCGTGTCGTAAACATCGTTGAATTTCTCGTTGAGTTCACGGTTGAGGATTTGCGCGTCGAGGCGTTTCACCACCTTGCCGTCGCTCCATTCTCCTGTGTGGACGCCTATGCCTGTGGAGAGGCGCACTCGTTGTCCGGCGAAGCAGACCTCAATCTCAATCGCCCCGTTGGTGGTCTTCGACGCTCTCTTGCGGCGGTCGAAAACGAATTTTACTTTTGGTGTTGCGTACATACCTAATGATTTTAAGAAGTTAGAGTTGTTTGTCAGTTGGTTAGAGAAAGTGGTACCATTTTCTCGGAAGTGGTACACTTGGTACCAAAAGTGTACCAAAAGCACCTCTAACGTTCCCACACATACAAACGCAACAGCAACACGTCTTATTATCGAGCGTGCGACATAACTATCTTAAAATCAATTAAATATGTGGCAATATAGGGCGATATGTTGCAACATATATACAAAAAAAGAGAGCCTGTTCAGACTCTCTTGTGATCCGGTTGGGATTCGAACCCAAGACCCACAGCTTAGAAGGCTGTTGCTCTATCCAACTGAGCTACCGAACCAAAAGCCGGAGGAGGCTATGCTCCTCCGCCTGATATTATTAGTCCTGGTTGAGGTTTACGCGCTTGAACGAAACAACAACGAGGCCCTTGGTAGTCTTTTCGAGGTACTGGCCAATGGTGAGTTCACCGTCCTTGACGAATTCCTGTTCCATGAGGCAAGATTCCTTGAAGAACTTGTTAAGACGGCCCTGAGCGATGTTCTTAATCATCTGTTCGGGGAGGTTTGCAGCCTTGGCAGCCGAAGTCTCGGCGATGATAGTGCGAGCCTTGGCAGCTTCATCTTCCGTGAGCCAGCCCTTGGCGATGTTGGAGCTGATGTGGTCTTCGCTGTCAACGAGGTTGGGGTTAATGCCGGCTTTCTTGAGAGCTGCTTCAACAGCTTTCTTAACCTGCTCTTCCTTTGTCTTCTCAACAGCAACGTTGTATTCCGAAGTTACGATATCTTCAGCAACGCTGTCGCGGTCTACCGCGATGGGATTCATCGAAGCAATCTGCATAGCCACGTCGCGGCCTACCTGGAAGTCAACACCCTCGAGGTTGAAACCTGCGATTGTAGAGAGTTTGTTGCCGAGGTGGTTGTACGAAGTGGTGGTGGGAGCTTCGAGGCACTCGTACTGGCCGAGTTCGATTTTCTCGCCGGTTTTGGCGGTCTCATCGGTGATGAGGTCGGCCACGGTCATGCCATCGATAGTAGCAGCCTTAAGCTCTTCGAGAGTCTGGATGCGATTGGCGATAGCGAAGTCAAGCAGACGGTTCGTAAGCTCAACGAAACCTGCGTTCTTGGCAACGAAGTCGGTTTCGCAGCAGAGAGCTACGATAGCGGCGAAGTTGCCTTCGTTCTTGGCGAGCACGCAACCTTCGGAAGCCTGACGGTCTTCGCGCTTGGCGGCTACGGCTTTGCCTTTCTGACGGAGGATTTCGACAGCTGCGTCGATGTCGCCGTTAGTTTCGGCGAGGGCTTTTTTGCAGTCCATCAAGCCGGCGCTGGTAAGGTTGCGGAGCTTGGTGATTTCTGCCATTGTTACTGCCATAGTATGTTTAGTTTGGCTTTGTTCTGTAAAAACGGTTAATTATTCAGCTACGGGAGCTTCGGCTGCGGGAGCTGCTTCTTCGGCTGCAGTAGCTTCTGCAGCATCGTTGCGACGTACGCGACGACGTTCGCGGCGGGGAGCTTCACCCTTCTCAGCCTGAGCTTCAGCGGCTTCGTTATCGAGCTTTTCTGCCTTGCGCTCTTCGAGACCCTGAGCCATAGCAGCTACGAGAGTGCCTGCGATGAGTTCGATAGACTTCGAAGCATCGTCGTTTGCAGGGATAACATAGTCTACGGTAGAGGGGTCGGAGTTAGTGTCGACCATAGCGAATACGGGGATACCGAGACGGTTTGCCTCAGCAACAGCGATACGTTCTTTGAGGACGTCAACTACAAAGAGAGCCGAAGGAAGACGGTTGAGGTCGGCGATAGAACCGAGAGTCTTCTCGAGTTTGGCACGCTGACGGGTAATCTGGAGGCGTTCGCGCTTTGATAGGTTGTCGAAAGTGCCGTCTTTGCTCATTTTGTCGATGGTAGTCATCTTACGCACAGCCTTGCGGATTGTGGGGAAGTTGGTGAGCATACCACCGGGCCAGCGCTCGATTACGTAGGGCATGCCTACCGACGAAGCGAGGTCGGCGATAACCTGCTTGGCCTGCTTCTTTGTGGCCACAAAGAGCACTTTCTTGCCCTGCTTAGCCATGCCGCGGAGTACGTTGGCAGCTTCAGCGAGCTTAGCCTCGGTCTTATAGAGGTCGATTATGTGGATACCGTTGCGCTCCATGAAGATGTAGGGTGCCATTGCGGGATTCCATTTACGCTTGAGGTGACCGAAGTGGCAACCGGCTTCGAGGAGCTGTTCAAATGTGGGATTAGCCATTTTAGTTTTTGTTGTTAGGTTTACGTTCTTTAAAATTTCATGCAACCGCGGGGTAGGGAACGTAGCTCCATCGACGCGGTTTAGATACTAAACACTTGTTCGGCTCAGGCACAGAGGCCAGGGCCGTATATTGTAGAGACAAGCTTAGCGCTTGGAGAACTGGAAGCGCTTGCGGGCTTTGGGCTGACCGGGCTTTTTACGTTCAACGGCACGGGGGTCGCGGGTCATGAAGCCGTGCTTGCGGAGAACAGCCTTGTCATCGGGATTAACTTTAACGAGAGCGCGGGCGATGCCGAGGCGAAGAGCTTCAGCCTGACCTTTGTAGCCACCTCCGTCGAGGTTTACGTGGATATCGTACTTGTCAGCTACTTCAAGAGTGTTGAGGGGCTGCTTTACGATGTACTGAAGAATCGACGAGGGGAAGTATACGTTGAGGGGGCGCTTGTTGATGGTGATGGTGCCGTTGCCTTCTTTGAGAATTACGCGGGCCACGGCTGCCTTGCGGCGGCCAACTGCATTTACTGTTTCCATTGCGATTATTTCAGTTTATTAATATCGATTACGGTGGGGTTCTGAGCCTCGTGGGGGTGGTTGGGGCCGTTATATACGTGCATGTTCTCGATGAGACGGCGGCCAAGACGGTTCTTGGGGAGCATGCCCTTCATAACACGCATGAAAAGAGGATGAATGCCGGGCTTGATGTGCTTGTTGAACGATTTCTGCATGAGCACTTCGGGGGTAAGCTCGCGCTGACCGCCGGGATAGCCGGTATAGTTGAGGTAGATGCGGTCTGTCATCTTTTTGCCTGTAAGAACAATCTTGTCGGCGTTGATGATGATTACGTTGTCGCCGCACTCCATGTTGGGGGAGTAGCTGGGTTTGTATTTGCCGCGAAGAAGTTTTGCCACTTTGGCGCAGAGGCGACCGAGAACCTGGTCGGTTGCATCGATAACTACCCAATCATGCTGCACTTCCTGTGCGTTGGGGAAATCGGTGCGATAGCTAATAGTATCCACTTTCTAATTTCTTGATTAATAGTTACATAAATCGACCGTCGCTGATTGGCACGCTTGGCCAGAAGCCTGCCGGGCGACTGTCAGTTAATGGGTTGGACATAATCGGTGCCGCAAAGGTACGACTTTTTTCTCATTCTGCAAAATATTTTTTCGTACATATTCAGGCACGGCAAGGCAGAACGACAGAAGCAATAAACGCGATGATTTTCTCAGATATAATTTTAAATCTTTAACAATATGACATCTCAAAGGCACATAAAGCCCGGCAATACTCTGTTTCGGGTAATCTGATATATCAAAAACGCAGCACATGGGCCGAACCGCACAAGCCCGTAGCTTGTTTAAAGTTTGCAGAGCCACGAAAACTTGCTAACTTTGCACCGCAAACCTACGGCGGCTCTGCCTAATCGTACATATCGCATCTCATTCATCACTATGAAAGCTATTTCACGTATAGTCCTTGGGGCTGCCCTTCTCATTGTCACGGCACTTGCCGCCACACCCGACGCATGCGCTCAGGTAGAACGCGGCCAGAAATCGTTTGGCCCGAAGGTGGGTTTTGTAAGCAACAACACCTCGATCACCGCAGGCCTCGTATTCGAATACGCCTTCAGCCGCCACGTGCGCATCGCACCCGAGCTGGGCATCATATTCCGCAACAAAGACCGCGATGCGCTGACCGCTGACCTCAACATACAGTTCCCCATAGGCTTCGGCAACGGCAAAGGTGCTTTCTATCCGCTTGTAGGCGCCAACTTTACTTCGTGGAGCCGCCACTACGCATCTGCCGAAGCAGACGCCAAAGATGTGACGAGCCACACAAACACGCTCGGTCTAAACGGCGGCGCAGGCATCGAGTTCAACTGCACATCCTCGCTCAGGCTGTCGTTGGAAGCCCGATATACTCTCATGAAGCATTACCCCACGGCATTTGTAACGGCGGGTATCGCATACGTGTTCTAATTATGGATAAACCAGTCACTATCTTAGGTATCGAATCATCATGCGACGACACCTCAGCAGCAATTGTCCGCGACGGCATACTGCTGAGCAACGTCATTGCCTCGCAGCAGGTGCATGAAGAATACGGCGGCGTGGTGCCCGAACTGGCATCGCGCGCCCATCAGCAAAACATTGTACCGGTGGTCGACGCCGCCATCCGACGGGCCGGCATCTCAAAAGCAGACCTTTCGGCCATAGCATTCACCCGCGGGCCCGGTCTTATAGGCTCGCTCCTGGTAGGCACAAGCTTCGCCAAGGGGCTGTCGCTCGGGCTGCGCATACCTATTGTCGATGTCAACCACCTGCACGGCCACGTACTCTCGCACTTCGTGCGCAGGGAGGAAGCCGACCGCGTGCCGCAGTTCCCCTACATCTGCCTTCTCATATCCGGCGGCAACTCGCAACTGATACACGTACGCGGCTACAACGACATGGAAATACTAGGCCGTACTATCGACGACGCCGCAGGCGAAGCCTTCGACAAATGCGCCAAGGTAATGGGACTGCCCTACCCCGGCGGCCCGCATATCGACAGACTCGCAGCCGAAGGCGACCACAAGCGCTTCGCGTTCGCAAAGCCGCACATACCGGGACTCGACTACAGCTTCAGCGGCCTTAAGACATCGTTCCTCTACACACTGCGCGACGGACTCAAGACTGACGCCGACTTCATAGAACGCAACAAGACCGACCTGGCAGCCTCGCTTCAGGCCACCATAATAGCAATTCTGCTCGACAAGCTCGACAAAGCCGTAAAGCAGACAGGCGTACGCACCGTAGCAATAGGCGGAGGCGTATCGGCAAACTCAGGCGTGCGTGCCGCCGTCGCCGACTATTGCAGCCGGCACGGCCTCGAGGCATTCATCCCCGAGCGCGTATTCACTACCGACAACGCTGCCATGGTAGCTATTGCCGGTTATTTCAAATATCTAGACAGTCAATTCTGCCCTTACGACGCAGCTCCATACGCTAGGCTCGAGGTGTGATGTCATGAAACTTTCCATAATTATAATAGGTGACGAAATCCTGCTCGGACGCGTCACCGACACAAATTCGGGGCTGATAGCCCGCACATTCTGCGAAAGAGGCTGGCAGGTGGCCACCATACGCACCGTAGGCGACCGCGCCGCCGACATACGCGCCGCCATTGAAGCAGCACTCGTCGAAAGCGACCTCATTGTCACCACCGGCGGCCTCGGTCCTACCCGCGACGACATTACAAAAGGCGTCATGACCGATATTTTCGGCGGTACACTCATTTTCAACAAGAGCGTGAGCGAGAACATCGACGCCATTTTCGCCGACCGTAATCTGAAAATCAACGAACTCACACGCCTCCAGGCAATGGTGCCGGACTCATGCCGCGTAATACAGAACCGCCTGGGCACCGCTCCTCTGATGTGGTTCGAGCACAAAGAAAAAGTGCTCATCGCCATGCCAGGCGTGCCCTACGAGACCCGCGGCATGCTGCCTGAAGTGGCACGGCGGGTCGATGCCCGCTTCGGCGCCGGCGGAGCAGTACTCCATCGCGAGTTCACGGTGACGGACATCTCCGAATCGGCTCTCGCCGAGCGACTCGCCAAATACGAAGACAGCCTTCCGGGGTTCGTCAAACTCGCGTACCTGCCAAATCCTGGCGAGATTGTAATGCGCCTCGACGCCGACTACGGCACCGCGGCCGACCCCGACCATTTCGAAAAACTCTGCAACGGTCTGTGCGATGCCATAGGTACTAACCTTGCCGCCCGAGGCAAGCTCGCGCCCGCCGAACTGTTGCTGCACAAGCTGCGCAGACTCGGCTACACGCTTGCCACAGCCGAAAGCTGTACCGGCGGCAACATAGCACACCTCATCACCACTGTGGCAGGATGCTCCGACGTGTACCGCGGAGGAGTCGTATCGTATTGTAACGACATCAAAGTATCGGCACTCGAGGTAAACCCCGCCACAATCGAAAATACCGGCGCTGTGAGCGAAGACACCGTACGGCAGATGGCCGAAGGCGCACGCCTTCGCTGCGGAGCCGACTGCGGCATTGCCACCTCAGGCATAGCCGGCCCCGGAGGCGCAGTTCCCGGCAAGCCCGTAGGCACCGTGTGGATTGCAGTATCTACACCCTCCGGGACTACCGCACGTCGCTATCATTTCGGAGGCGACAGACAGGCTGTCATCGACCGGGCGTCGGCTCAGGCGATAATGCAGCTTGCCACAACAGTCGGCGAAAAATAGCACACCACAAGTTATCAACACAGGCCGCACTTTTACAGGCGGCACTATTGCAAAATAGGCAAAAAATCGCCACCTTTGCAACCACACACAAATATCATGGACACAGCGCAGACATACACATATGAAGATGCCTACGAGGCATCTCTGAAGTATTTCGACGGCGACGAACTTGCCGCCCAGGTATGGGTGACCAAATATGCCCTCAAAGACAGCGACGGAAACATCTACGAACGCACACCCGACGACATGCACCGCCGACTGGCACGCGAACTCGCTCGCATAGAAGCCAACTACCCCGCAGGCATGGCCGAAGACGAAATTTTCGAGCTTCTGCGCGACTTCCGCTATGTGGTGCCCCAAGGCAGCCCTATGGCTGGCATCGGCAACAACCTGCAGGTAGGCTCGCTCTCCAACTGCTTCGTGGTGGGCATCGACGGCAAACCCGACTCCTACGGCGGCATCATGCGCATAGACCAGGAACAGGTTCAGCTCATGAAGCGTCGCGGCGGTGTAGGCCACGACCTCTCGCACCTCCGCCCCCGAGGCATGGCGGTAAAGAACTCAGCTCTCACCTCCACGGGCCTGGTGCCCTTTATGGAGAGATACTCCAACTCCACCCGCGAGGTGGCGCAGGACGGCCGCCGTGGCGCCCTGATGATGACAGTATCAATCAAGCACCCCGACTCCGAGGCCTTCATCGACGCCAAGATGACTCCCGGCAAAGTTACCGGCGCAAATGTGTCGGTGCGCATCGACGACGACTTCATGCGTGCCGTCGAAGCCGGAACGCCTTACACACAGAAGTTCCCCGTCAACTCCGACGAGCCGCTGGTGACAAAAGAAATCGATGCCGCAGCCCTCTGGCACAAAATAGTAACGAACGCATGGAAATCGGCCGAACCCGGCGTCCTTTTCTGGGACACCATACGTCGCGAATCGGTACCCGACTGCTATGCCGACCTCGGCTTCGAGACCATATCCACCAACCCCTGCGGCGAAATTCCCCTCTGCCCCTACGACAGCTGCCGCCTGCTGGCCATAAACCTCTACTCCTTCGTCAAGGCTCCGTTCACTCCCGAGGCCACATTCGACTATGAGCACCTCACATACTGCGTGCGCCGCGCCCAGCGCATCATGGACGACATCATCGACCTCGAAATGGAGAAAATAGACCTCATACTCCAAAAAATAGAGAGCGACCCCGAGCCGGAAGAAGTAAAGGCACCCGAACGCAACCTTTGGCTCAAAATCAAGGAAAAGACTCTGCGCGGACGCCGCACCGGCCTTGGTACCACAGCCGAAGGCGACATGATAGCGGCAATGGGGCTGCGCTACGGCACCCCCGAAGCCACAGCCTTCAGCGAAGCAGTACACCGCGCCGTGGCCCTGGCCGCATATAACGAATCGGTGGAAATGGCCGCACAGCGAGGCGCGTTCGAAATATACGACACTACACGCGAGGCTTCCAACCCCTACATCCAGCGTCTGGCAGAGGCCGACCCCGCACTCTACGAGCGCATGAAGACAACCGGCCGCCGCAACATCGCCTGCCTCACCATAGCGCCGACAGGCACCACCAGCCTCATGACCCGAACCTCTTCGGGCATAGAGCCGGTATTCATGCCGGTGTACAAGCGCCGCCGCAAAATCAACGCAGCCGAGACCGCAGCCCGCGTGGACTACGTAGACGACTCGGGCGATGCTTTCGAAGAATACATCGTGTACCACCCCAAGTTCCTCGAATGGATGAAAATCGAGGGCATACCCACCGACCGCAAATACACACAGGCCGAGCTGGATGAGATTGTGGCACGTTCGCCCTACGCGGGAGCGACAGCAAACGACATCGACTGGGTAGAGAAAGTGACTATGCAGGGCCGCATACAGAAGTGGGTAGACCACTCGATATCCGTCACCATAAACCTGCCTTCCGACATATCTGTAGAAGCCGTCGACACCCTCTACCGCCGCGCATGGCACGAAGGATGCAAAGGATGCACCGTGTACCGCGACGGCTCGCGCTCAGGCGTGCTTGTAGCTGTGGAGAACGAGAAAAAAGAAGAGGACAAGCACGAACAAAAGCCCCTTCTTGCAAAACGTCCCAACGAGCTTGAGGCCGATGTGGTGCGTTTCCAAAACAATAAAGAGAAGTGGATTGCCTTCGTCGGACTTGTCGACGGACGCCCCTACGAAATTTTCACCGGCCTGGCCGACGACGAAGACGGTATCTTCATACCCAAATCCGTGACCCACGGCCAAATCATAAAAGCCTTCGACGAAAACGGCAACAAGCGCTACGACTTCCGCTTCATCAACAAGCGAGGCCACAAAACCACTATCGAAGGACTTTCCGACAAGTTCAACCCAGAATACTGGAACTACGCCAAACTCATATCCGGCGTACTCCGCTACGGCATGCCTATCGACCAGGTATTGAAGCTTGTAGGAGGCCTTGAGCTCAATTCCCAGTCAATCAACACATGGAAAATGGGCGTGGAGCGCGCACTAAAGAAATATCTGCCCAACGGCGCCGCAGCCACAGGACAGAAGTGCCCCAACTGCGGACAGGAAACCCTTATATATCAGGAGGGATGTCTTATCTGCACATCATGCGGCACCTCAAAATGCGGATAAAAGCTTTTGAAGCCGAAACTTAATTGGCTAAAAACAGCTTTAATTGGAAAATTCTATGTACATTTGCAGCGTCGGGTCGGCAACGCCCCGGCGCTATACCTTAAACACACTGCAAACTTCTATTACTTTCAAGAATGTTGGACAAGACCAATGTAAAAAACCTCGACAAGGTTGTAGTACGTTTCTCGGGTGACTCGGGCGACGGAATGCAGCTCGCCGGCAACATCTTCACCAATGTATCGGCAGGCCTCGGCAACCAGGTATCGACATTCCCCGACTATCCCGCAGAAATACGAGCACCGCAAGGCTCGCTCAGCGGCGTATCGGGCTTCCAAGTGAGTGTAGGCAAAGGCGTACACACTCCCGGCGATGCCGCCGATGTGCTGATTGCCATGAATGCAGCGGCGCTGAAAACCAACCACCGCTTTCTAAAGCCCGGCGGTGTGATTATCGTGGACAGCGATTCCTTCAAAGAAGCTGACCTCAAGAAAGCGCAGTACACCACCGACAATCCCGTAGCCGAGCTGGGCATAAACGCTCAGGTTGTAGAGGTTCCCGTAACCACCATGACCAAAGCAGCCCTGGCCGACAGTGGTCTCGACAACAAGAGTGTGCTCAAGTGCCGCAACATCTTCGCTCTCGGCCTTGTGTGCTGGCTCTTCGACCGCCCGCTCGAAAACGCAGAACACCTTCTGCGAAACAAATTCGCCAAGAAGCCCGCAGTGTTCGAGGCTAACGCCAAGGTACTCAGAGCAGGCTATGACTACGGCCACAACATCCACGCATCGGTAAGCACTTACCGCGTGGAAACAAACGACCCCACCCCCGGCGTATACACCGACATAAACGGCAACACCGCCACTGCCTGGGGCCTTATCATGGCATCGGAGAAATGCGGCCGTCCGCTCTTCCTCGGCTCCTATCCCATTACACCCGCCACCGACATCCTTCATGAGCTGGCCAAGCGCAAAGACCTCGGCGTAAAGGCCTGCCAGATGGAAGACGAAATAGCAGGCGTATGCTCGGCAATAGGCGCATCGTTCGCCGGCAACCTCGCCGTGACATCCACCTCCGGCCCCGGCCTCGCCCTAAAGAGCGAAGGCATAGGTCTCGCCGTAATGGCCGAGCTTCCCCTCGTGGTAATCGACGTGCAGCGCGGCGGCCCCTCGACCGGCCTACCCACCAAGACCGAGCAGACCGACCTCATGCAGGCTCTGTATGGCCGCAACGGCGAGTCGCCACTTGCAGTAGTTGCACCCGTGTCACCCACCGACTGCTTCGACATGGCCTTCGAGGCATGCCGCATCGCCGTGGAGCACAGCACCCCTGTAATACTTCTCAGCGACGCCTTCATAGGCAACGGCGCATCAGCATGGCGCATACCCACCGCCGACGAATATCCCGCAATCAAAACGCCCGACGTTCCGCAGGAACTGCTCGCCGACGGCACATGGCGCCCCTACCTGCGCCGCGAGAACCTCGGCCGCTACTGGCCCGTAAGCGGCACCGAAGGAGCGCAGCACCGCCTTGGCGGCCTTGAAAAAGACCCGCGCACAGGCGCTATCTCGACCGACGCCGTAAACCATGAAAAGATGGTAGAGCTTCGCGCCGAGAAGATAGCCCGCATAGCCGACGATATCCCGGCACTCGAAGTACTCGGAAACCCCGATGCCGACACCATTCTTATTGGCTGGGGCGGCACCTACGGCCACATCCGCACAGCCGCCGAAGAGCTGTGCAAGGCAGGCACACCCGTGGCTATGGCACAGTTCCGCTACATCAACCCTCTGCCAGCAAACACCGCAGAAGTGCTGCGCAGCTACAAACGCGTCATCGTAGCAGAACTGAATACCGGCATGTTCGCCGACTTCCTGCAGTGCCGTTTCCCCGACGTACACATTCAGCGCATCAATAAAACACAGGGCCAGCCTTTCAGCGTAAGCGAACTGGTAGAACGTACAACCAAATTAATGGAGGACTAAGCCATGGAAGAGAACAAGACATATACCCCCGCCGACTACAAGAGCGACCAGGCAGTGCGCTGGTGCCCCGGCTGCGGCGACCACGCCATCCTCAACACTCTTCACAAGGCAATGTCCACTCTGGGCATAGCCCCGCACAAGACGGCTGTCATCTCGGGCATCGGCTGCTCCTCGCGCCTGCCCTACTATATGAACACCTATGGCTTCCACACTATCCACGGCCGTGCCGCAGCGGTAGCCACAGGTTTCAAGGTGGCAAATCCTGAAATGACAGTATGGCAGATTTCGGGCGACGGCGACGGCCTCGCTATCGGCGGCAACCACTTCATCCATGCAGTGCGCCGCAACATCGACATCAACATCATACTCTTCAACAATAAAATCTACGGCCTCACCAAAGGCCAGTACTCGCCTACCAGCGCACGCGGTTTCGTAAGCAAATCTAGCCCCTACGGCACAGTGGAAGACCCCTTCATACCCGCTGAGCTTGTATTCGGTGCCCGCGGCAACTTCTTCGCCCGTTCTATCGACGTAGAACTTGCCACATCGCAGGATGTACTTGCTGCCGCCGCACGCCACAAAGGCACTTCCGTAGTGGAAATTCTCCAGAACTGCGTGATTTTCAACAACGGCATCCACAATGCAATCACCGACCGTGAGATACGTGCCGACCGCACCATTACTCTCCGCCACGGCGAGAAGATGCTCTTCGGCCGCGACATGAACCGCGGTATCGTGCGCGATGGCTTCATGCTCAAGGCTGTGACTGTGGGAGAAGACGGCTATACTATCGACGACGTACTCGTACACGACGCCCATACGCCCACAAACTTCCTCCACCAGCAGCTTGCCATGATGGACGGCCTTGGAGAACTGCCTCTCGCACTCGGCGTAATCCGCGACGTGGAAGCTCCCACCTACGACGAAGGAGTGTGCATGCAGACCGACGAAATACGCGCCCGCAAAGGCTTCTCCTGCCTCCGCGACATGATTCTCGCCGGCGAGACATGGACTGTAGAGTAAGGTGACTGCGAAAGACTTCAGCCGATACAGGCTCGCCATTGCCGAGGTGCGCTCCGCATCAGGAGCCGACATCCCAACACGCTATAACGCTTTGGCGAGATGCTTCTTTAACTTAATCGACGAGGCTACCGAAGCCTCGCCGATTAATTTTTCAGGCCCTTTCGCAAAGACCGACCACCTCCTCAGGGAGTGTGAGGCCGACGCCGCTGCCATGCGCGCGGTGAACTCGGCACGCGTGCGCTTCAAGAACCGCGCCTCACTCTCTAAGGGAGAAATGGAAATGGCGCTTCCCTACGACAGCGAGGCTCTCAGTCTCTTCGTAGACCTCATTGCAGGCGTGGCACACACTGCGGCGACACCACTCCCGGCATCGGCTCCGCCGCCGACAGGCGCACCGAGCGACTATCTCCGCGTCATCGTGCGCGGAACCTCAGACCACGAAATCCATTGTGTAACCGACGAGGCAGAGCCTCGCGACATCTGCGTACACACCGACGAGTCGCAGAAGCATATACTGACTTTCGTCTCGGCAGGCCACCAGCTCAATCTGATAAAGCCGTTCTGCACAGGAAATGTATTCAAGGCCGAGCTGATAATCTTCGAGCCTGATTTCCTGATAAACATAAGCCAGATTGCGCAGTGCTTCGAACCGTATGGCACCGACGCCCGCATCGCCGTGCTCAAAAGACTGACCCCGCCGGCTAACACCGAGACTATTAACCTCGGTAATTTCGCCTCTCAGCTCCTCGACGACGCGCTTCACGGCGATACCCCGGGGCACGACTACGCCGACAGCGTTACAACATTCTTCCGCAACAATGCCCTCAACCTTTCGTGCTGCGACATAAGCCGTGGCTTCCACGCTGAAGGGCGCTCCCAGCAAGCGAATATCGAACGCGCCTTAAAGAAACACATCCCTCAGTCGGTAAAGAATTTCGACCCCGGCAACCTCATGGTAGAGCCGGCTTTCTTCTGCGAAATGCTCGGACTACAGGGACGCATGGATATGCTGCAACTCGACTTCCGCTTCCTTCTGGAGCAGAAAGCAGGGAAGGGAGAATGGCCCCAGGACAATTTCAGCGTGCCACGCCAACGCACCTCCCACTATGTGCAGCTACTCCTGTACATGGCTATAATCCGCTATAACTTCGCGCGCCGATACGCCGACAACCAACGGCGGCTGAGTGCCTTCCTGCTCTATTCGCGATACTCGCAGCCACTGGCGGCACCGGGCTACTCACCCGAACTGCTTGCACAGGCCATAGCCGTACGCAACGAGATTGTATGGCGGCAGAGGCAGCTTGCCGACGGCGACGACATCTTCCTGCGCACGCTTTCTCCGCAACATCTGAAGCAAGCCCCGGTAAACCCTCGCCTGTGGGAAAACTACAGCCTGCCTGCGCTTGACGCCATACTGGCGCCGCTTCACAGCGCCGACACCCTCGCCGTAGAATATTTCTTCCGCATGCTTGGTTTCGTGGCCCGCGAACACTACATAGCAAAGACCGGCAACAAAAGCAAGCAGGCTTCGGGGCTGGCAGCCCTGTGGAACAGCAGTCTCGAAGAGAAACTCGACGCCGGAAATATCTATGCGGGAATGAGTATGCAGGCTCCCGCAACCGACAGCCTCGGCCGCGTGGAAGAGCTGTGCCTAACCTTCGACGACGACGGCCGTAACAATCTGGCCAATTTCCGACCCGGCGACATAGTACTGCTCTACAACTACACAGCAGGCAATGAACCCGATGTGCGAAGCACCATGTTCTTCCGCTGCACCCTCGTCGAGACGGGGAAAAACACTCTGCACCTGCGCCTGCGCGTTCCGCAGTCGAGCGCGCTCCCTTTCAGAAGCGATGCAAACACCCACTGGGCCATAGAGCACGACTCGCTCGACTCATCGTTCAGCTCGCTCTACACAGCCGTGCACCGCTTCCTATCAATGCCCCTGCGTATGCGCGACCTGCTGCT
The DNA here is from genome assembly GCA_009775225.1 of Muribaculaceae bacterium. Taxonomy (GTDB): domain Bacteria; phylum Bacteroidota; class Bacteroidia; order Bacteroidales; family Muribaculaceae; genus CAG-873. Next base: position 15,068 of record VSPE01000013.1, read on the forward strand.
TATGCGGCGCCCGCCCGAAGTTGACCCCCTGCGCACTGCATCTTCCGGGCACGGCGCCTTCACCGAGCTTGCTCGCCGTGTGAAGCAGGCACGCGACTTCTTCCTCATAATCGGCCCTCCCGGAACCGGAAAAACATCTTTCGGACTCACCATTGCCCTCAAAGAAGAGCTGAGCGAGCCGGACACCTCCGTACTGCTGCTCTCGTACACCAACAGAGCTGTCGACGAAATATGCTCCAAGCTTGAAGAAGAAGAGCTCGACTATCTGCGCATTGGGCCTCCGTCGTCGTGCGACGAGGCTTACCACAGGCGGCTGCTGTCGGAACGCGTAAAAGCCTGCTCCAACGTGGCCGAGGTGCGCGACATAATAAAAAAGGCACGTATCACCGTGGCCACGACATCTTCTCTCAACGCAAACATAAACCTCGTAAGGCTCAAGAACTTCAGCCTCGCTATAATCGACGAGGCCTCACAAATCACCGAGCCGCAGATTATAGGCATCCTGAGCGCTACCGACGAACAGGGAAAAGCCGCCATAGGCCGCTTCGTGATGATTGGCGACCACAAACAGCTGCCGGCCGTGGTACAGCAGACGGCCCGCGAGGCAGCCGTAGAGCAGCCCGACCTCCGCGCCATAGGCCTCACCGACTGCCGCATATCGCTCTTCGAGCGCCTGCTGCGGCACTACAGCACCGACCCCGGCGTTGTTTATATGCTCACGCGTCAGGGCCGCATGCACGCCGATATCGCGGAGTTTCCCTCAAGGGCATTTTACGGCGGCAGACTTCGCCCGGTGCCTCTGCCCCACCAGACCAAACCTTTGCCCGGGGGCGAGGACATCTTCGGCCGCAGCCGCATGATGTTCTTCGACATCAGCGCGCGCAACAATGATTCTTCCGACAAGGTCAACAGCGCCGAGGCCGAAGCCATAGCACGCATCTCCGCAGCCATAGCACAGCGAGAGCCGGCCTTCGACGCTTCGACCCTCGGCATCATAGTACCCTACCGCAATCAGATAAATGCAGTGCGGCGCGAACTGGAACTGCAAGGCATACCGGTGCTGGCCGACGTGACAGTCGACACAGTAGAGCGCTATCAGGGCAGCCAGCGCAAATATATTATTTATGGATTTACCGTACGGCGCGCCTCGCAACTGCGCTTTCTCACCGAGCACTCGTTCACCGACGACGACGGCGCCGTGATAGACCGCAAACTAAATGTGGCCATCACCCGCGCACGCGAGTACATGATATGCACGGGCGATGCGTCGCTTCTGCGCACGGTGCCACTGTTCGATGCGCTCATTGCGCACATCGACGGCCAGGGCGGCTTCTACGGGAGTCAGTCGTCGCAATAGTGGCGCAGCACACGCCGGTAGGAATTGAAGATTTTGCTCTTGCTCACAAAACCCACATAGTGCCCTCTCTCTACCACGGGTAGGTTCCACGCGCCTGTGCTGTCGAAGGTCTTCATCACGGCATCCATACTTTCTCCCACCTCAATCTTGGCGGGAGGAACAGACATGAACGTGCTCACACGCATACGTCTGTACAGGTCGGGGCGGAACATGATATTTCGTATCTCATCGAGAAGCACCACGCCCACCAGCTCGCGGCGCTCATTGAGCACGGGGAAGAGGTTGCGCTTGCTCCTGGCAATGGTATCCACCATATCCTTGAGAGTCATATCGGGGTAGACAGGCAGAAAATCGGTCTCAATCACATTGTTTATTTTGAGGAGTGTGAGCACGGCCTTATCCTTGTGGTGCGTAAGAAGCTCTCCGCGTTTGGCAAGTCGCATAGTGTATATGGAGTACGGCTCGAAAAACTTGATAGTGCCGTACGATATAGTACTTACAATGAGCAGCGGCAGGAACAGGTCGTAGCCGCCGGTAAGCTCTGCGGTAAGGAAGATTGCCATAAGAGGCGCGTGCATTACACCGCTCATCACGCCGGCCATGCCTATGAGAGCGAAATTCTTGGTGGAAAGCTCCACCCAGCCGAAGTGGTTTACTACGAAAGCAAAGAGAAAGCCTGTCATACAGCCCACATAGAGCGAGGGTGCGAATGTACCGCCCACGCCGCCGGCACCGTTGGTGGCAGAGGTTGCAAAGGCTTTGGTGAGTACAATCAAGCCAATAAAGAGTGCGAGGAACCACACCTCACCGCGGTCGTTGTAAAAAATCGAGCCGTTGACAATAGAGGAGGTATCGCCGCCGAGCAGGCCCACGATTGAGCCGTAACCTTCGCCATATAGCGGTGGGAAGATGAATACCAGCAGCGACAGTATGCTACAGCCCACGAGAGTCTTGAGCCAGCGGTTGCGGAAACGGCCGAAGAAGTTTTCCATCATACTCATCACACGTGTAAAGTAGAGCGATATAAGGCCGCTCACCACACCGAGCATAATCACATAGGGAATGCGCGATGTATAGAAATCCTCGGTCTGGGCGAAGAAGAACTCGAATTCATATCCCGTGTACACATACGCAATTGTCGTACTGGTAATAGAGGCGATAAGAAGCGGCATCACCGACACGGCGGTGAGGTCTAACATAAGCACCTCAAGCGTGAAAAGCATACCGGCGATAGGCGCCTTGAAAATACCGGCGATGCCGGCGGCAGCTCCGCATCCCACCAAAATCATGAGAATACGCGGCGACATGCGGAACACACGCCCGAGGTTGGAGCCTATGGCGGCTCCCGTATAGACTATCGGGCCTTCGGCTCCGACCGAACCGCCAAAACCTATCGTAACCGAAGAGGCAAGCACCGACGTGTACACGTTATGACGCTTGAGGCGGCTCTTATTCTGCGATATGGCATAGAGCACGCGGGTCACACCGTGGCTTATATCGTCGCGCACCACATAGCGCACATACAGCGCCGTGATTACCACGCCTACTGCCGGAAGAAGTATGTAGAGGTAGTTTCCGCTCTCGAGATTGACTCCCGCAGTGAGCACCGTGGAGATATAATGGATGAGAAACTTCAGCACCAGGGCAGCGAGGCCGCTGAAAATACCTACGATAAATGCAAGTACTATCACGAAGTTCTTTTCGCTGATGTGCTTCTCGCGCCACAGCAGAAAGGAAAAGAAAACCTCTCTGATGCGTCGGGCTGTTGTATTGTTTTCCAATGCGTCTATTGTCATACCTAAAAACCTGAAACGGAGTCTCACATCACTTGCCTCTGCCACGCAGAACGGTCGAAACAGTGTGAAACAGAATTTTAAGGTCTACACCGAACGACACGTTCTCTATGTACAGCAAATCATAGGGCAAGCGCTCTATCATCTGGTCTACATCGGCGGCGTAGCCATATTTTACCATACCCCATGATGTGATGCCGGGGCGTACCTGGTGTATAAGACTGTATGAGGGAACCCTGCGGGCTATTTTCTCTATGTAGTACGAACGCTCGGGTCGCGGGCCTACAAGCGACATCTCGCCCTTGACAACGTTCCAGAACTGCGGCAGCTCGTCGAGCCTGTATTTGCGCAGGAAAGCACCCACACGTGTCACACGCGGGTCGTTGTCGCGCGACAGTGCCGGGCCATCAGCCTCGGCATCGGTGCACATGGTGCGGAACTTAATTATCCTGAAAGGCTTTTTGTGATAGCCGATGCGCTCCTGACGATAGAATACGGGGCCTCGGGAGTCGAGGCGCACGGCAAGCGCCACAGCCGCATATACCGGCACGAGCACAAGGAGCGCCGCCGATGCCAGGACTATATCTCCAAGCCGCTTGAGGTTCACCGCCGAGGGCGATATGTTGGCATTGGTAATATCTACCAGCGGCTCCGACGCAACCTGCGATACACGGTGCCTCGAGGTCATCATGCTCATAAGGTCGGGCGTGACAAACAGAGGTTTGTCGAGAGCATAAAGCTTGCCCATAATCTCCGACGAGCGCCCGATGCCGAACTGCGAGGGCATCATTATCAGGGCATGCACCCCGAGGGAGTCGCACAGGGCGGCATAGTCGTCGTCGCGCACGACAGGCAGCCCGAGCAGGGTGTCGGCCTGCGACTTGTTATCCACGTCGAGGCAAGCCACAATCCTTAGGCCGCTCACAGCTTCCGAGTCGATAATGCGCTTCAGCTTGGCGCTGTTTTTGGGCGAAGCTCCCACCACAAGAGCCCTTATGGCATACCGCCCCTGACGTATGCGCCTCGCATTGCGTGTCGTAATCACGAGGCGGACAACTGCCGTAGGCACAAACAAGCACAGGAGCAGTGCGAGCATCAGCTCATAGTTGGTAAGTCGTTCGGGAACACTGTCGTCGATAAGCATGATGAAGAATATGCCGAACATACCAGCCACCGAAACCACAAAGGTGGTCACAACCTCGTCGAGTCGCGACTTGTACAGAGTGTTCGAGCGATTGTACGAACCGGCGACAGCATAGAGGAGCACCACTGCCACAGGCACCACTATCTGCCCTATAATCACCATTTTATCCAACAGAAACGAAGTCAGCGAACCCCATGCCATACCCGAAGGTATGGTAAAGTATCTTATGATATTGAATACAAACCACCCGACGGCCACCGTACAGAAGTCGGCGACGGCATATCTGATACGTTCGCGGGTAATCTGTCGCATATCTCTCAGGGGCGCAATATCTTGAAAAGGCCGTCTTCGCTCAGGCGTATCACCGATGACGGCTTACTGCCGGGAACGGCAGCTTCGTCGCGACGAGACAGGCACACATAGTCCACAGCACCGATGATTTCGGGCGATATATCGGTATATACCGCCGGGGCGGGCTCACCGCTCACGTTCGCCGATGTCGACACAAGCGGTTTTCTGAAAGTATCGCACAGGCCGCGGCTGAATTCCTCGGAAGTCACGCGCACACCTATTGTGCCGTCGGGAGCAAGGAGTTCGGGAGCGATGCGGGCCGAAGGCAGCGGACGGTCGAAAACAATCGTCACGGGGCGCTCGCTGTACTCTATCAGCTGATAAGCCACTTCGGGAATACCGTCGACCGTACGCTCAAGCTGTGAGAACGAGCCTACAAGCGTGATAAGCGCCTTGGCATCGGCCCGGCGCTTTATATCGAAGATACGACGTACGGCATCCGGGCTTGTGGCATCGCAACCGAGACCCCATACCGTATCGGTCGGGTATAAAATCACACCTCCGCGACGCAACACATCCACGGCGGCACGGATATCGGCAGCGTATTCGGGTGTCATAGCACTTTATTTTTCGGGGTTGTAGCCTGAAATTCCTTAAGGTAGAGAGGCGTGGAATATGCAAGGTCGATAAAATCGCGCTGCACCCAGGCACGCTCGGAAAGAGCAATCATATCCACTGCCACTGCCTCCACGCCGTCGACAAAGCTTGCCTGCGGGCAGTCGGCAAAGAACGGCTGAGCCTTTTCGGCGCCGCTGCCGAAGTACAGTATGGGACGACCGCTCGCCTTGAGTTCCGCATACGAAGTCTCGTCCAGCACAAGGGGTTGCGGCTCCAACAGCCGTTCGAGAGCAAAATCGTATGCCGCGGTGTAGACCTCCATACGGCGGGCATCCACCATAGGGATAAACACGGTGTCGTCGGCGATAGCGTCGGCAGAGAACATTACGCGCGTAGTGAGAAGCTCGAGCGTGCGCACTCCGATAAGCGGAATATCGAGGGCATAGGCAAGGCCCTTGGCCTCGCTCAGACCTATTCGCAGCCCCGTATAGCTGCCCGGACCCACACTTACGGCCACGGCGTCGAGCTTGAGCGAATGTTCGGCGGCGTGGTCAAGACAGTCTTTTACAAAGCCGCTCAGGAGAACCGCATGGTTGCGGCCGCCGAAATCCTCGCGATGGGCCAGTATCATGCCCTCGGCCGTAAGCGCGGCCGAGCATGTGGTGCCCGATGTCTCTATATTTAAAATGATAGCCATTAGCCGGTCAGAGAAAAATATTCTAAAATGTGACTTTTTGGCAAAGGTAACAATTTTTCGCAATAAAAACATAGCGCAGCCTAAGTATATTTTGTAATTTTGCACTCACTAAAATAGAAGAGAACCATGTTGATGTCAATGACAGGCTTCGGCAAAGCTATCGCCGAGTCGCCTACAAAAAAAATAAGTGTCGAAATAAAATCGCTCAATTCCAAACAGATGGATTTGAACGTACGCATCCCCTATGCCTTCCGCGAGCATGAGCTGGACGTACGCTCGGCTATCGGCCGCACTCTTGAGCGAGGCAAAGTCGACGTAGTCATCAACACCGAAAATCTGCCCGGCACCTCCACCACCGTATCCACCACAATCAATGTGGAGGCACTGAATGAATACCGTCGACGCATAGCCGAAGCCTCGGCAGCCCTCGGCATAGCAGAGCCTGCCGACTGGTATTCGGTACTCTTACGTTTTCCCGACGTGATGCACACCGAAGCGCCCGACACTGCCAACGAAGCCGATACCAAGGCTCTCAACGATGCAGTGGCCGCAGCAATCGAAGCACTCATGTCGCACCGCCGCGCTGAAGGACTCTCGCTTGAAAAATTCTTTACCGAGCGCATAGAGGCAATAAGCGAGCTGCTCGCCGGCATTGAGCCGTACGAAAAAGAGCGCGTGGCACGCATACGCATGCGCATCGAGGACGGCCTCGCCAAAATACCCGTAGCCGAGTACGACAAGGGACGCCTCGAGCAGGAAATGATTTTCTACATCGAGAAACTGGACGTAAACGAAGAGAAACAGCGCCTGGCCCGCCACCTCTCATACTTCCTCGAGACTATGGCAGCTCCGCGCCCCGGCCAGGGCAAAAAGCTCGGCTTCATCACTCAGGAAATGGGCCGCGAAATAAACACCCTCGGCTCAAAGAGCAACCACGCCGACATGCAGGCTATCGTGGTGCGGATGAAAGATTTGCTCGAACAAATCAAAGAGCAGGTGCTTAACGTGATGTAAAAGTGTTAATTTACGCCAAAAAGCAGCATAAAGCGGCCACCTATACATATTTTTTATTACCTTTGCACCTCAAAGGCCCTCGCGGGCTTGCTTAGTCATGCAGAAAAATCTCTACAACATATTAGTCTCTGTCGCGCTCTGCCTTATCCTCGGCAGCTGTGGCGAATACCAGCGCGTGCAGAAGAGCGAGGACTACAACTACAAATTGGAGTACGCCAAGAAAGCATTCGAGGAGAAGCGCTACGTGCAGGCAGCCACAATTCTCAAAGACTGCATATCGGTGTTCAAAGGCTCCGACAAGGCAGAAGAATCGCTCTACCTGCTTGGCATGAGTCACTACGAGAACAAAGACTATGCCTCGGCCGGCGTATATCTCAAGAACTACTACGCCCGCTACCCCAAAGGCAAGTTTGCCGAAGACGCACGCTTCTACTGCGGATACGGATATTACCTCGACTCGCCCGACCCGCAGCTCGACCAAAGCATGACAATACAGGCTATCGAGGAGCTCCAGGCTTTTCTCGATTACTATCCACGCAGCGACAAAGTTTCGATAGCGCAGAACGCTATTTTCGAGCTTCAGGACAAGCTCACCCTCAAGCAGCTCCAGAACGCCCAGCTATACTACAATTTAGGCAACTATATGGGCAACAACTACGAGAGCGCAGTCATAGTGGCACGAAACGCCGTGAAAGACTACCCCTACTCAAAGTACAAGGAAGAGCTCGAGATGCTTATCCTCAAAGCACGCTATCAGGAAGCGAACAACTCTATAGAGGAGCGTAAAGCCGACCGCTTCCGCGACGTAATCGACGAATATTACTCCTTCATAAACAATTACCCCGACAGCAAAAACCGACAGGAGGCCGACAATATACTCAAGATTGCCCGCCGGTACGTCAAAGAATAAGGTACCGCGGCATCTCTGCCCGAAGGGTTCTCTCGCCTCATCCGAACGTAAAACTTCTACACAGTCATTCATAATGAAAGATTTCAAGAAAAGCAACACCCCGCTCACCACTGTCACCCGCGACATGATTGAGCTTTCGCAGGATACCGGCAATGTATACGAGACCGTCTGCATCATCGCCAAGCGCGCAAATCAGATTGCAGCTCAGATGAAGTCGGACCTTGAAAAGAAACTCCAGGAATTCGCACCCTACAACGACAACCTCGAGGAAATCAGCGAAAACCGCGAGCAGATTGAAATCTCGCGCTACTACGAACGCCTGCCCAAGCCTACTCTCATCGCCACACAGGAGTACATAGAGCACAAGCTCTTCTTCCACAAGAGCAACAAAGACCGCAGCAACCTCTAATTCACCGCCGCTGCCATAAACACATACCGGCGAGGCTGACATCGCGCCACGATGTCGGCCTCGCTGTTGTCATGCCATTATGCTGAATAAATCATAAAAGCGCGCTTTTTTGTGTAAATAAAATTTAAGTTAATACTGCCATTGCCGATTTTTGCACTATATTTGCATATCAGCTACAATCTAATCTACATATTCATCTAAAACGTAACGCAATGAAAAAAGCGATTATCACAGTTGCGGCAGCCATAGGCATCTCGGCCGGCATCCTCGGGTGCATAAGGCTATACGCATCCAATGCGCCCGAAACTTCGGAAGCATCGGCTGATGCTCCCGCGATAAATGCGCCGTCCCGCTATATCTCGCAGGACGACTTCATTCGCACCGCCGAAGCAACAGTAAACGGCGTAGTGTCTGTAAAAAGCTATGCCACGCCTCGCCGTGGCAACGGAGCCGACATATATGGCGGCGACATCTTCGATTTCTTTTTCGGCAATCCGCGTCAGCGCCGTCAGGTGCCGCGCGAACCAGAAAAGCCGAGCCAGCAGCAGCTCGGCCTCGGCTCGGGCGTAATTATCAGCGCCGACGGGTATATCGTGACCAACAACCACGTAATAGCCGACGCCGAGCGCCTTGAAGTAACGCTCAACGACAACCGCAACTTCGACGCCAAAGTAATTGGCACCGACCCGCAGACCGACATAGCCCTCATCAAAATCGAGGCTCCCGCCGACCTGCACGTAATACCTATGGGCAAGTCGGAAGACCTCCGCGTAGGCGAATGGGTGCTTGCCGTGGGCAACCCCTTCGGCTTCACATCGTCGGTGACATCGGGCATAGTAAGCGCCAAGGCCCGCAACATATCAAGCTCGGTTGGCGGCCGCCCCTCGGGAGGCATAGAAAGCTATATACAGACCGACGCCGCCCTCAACAGCGGCAACTCCGGCGGCGCTCTCGTGAACCTCAAGGGCGAGCTTGTAGGCATCAACACCGCCATATATTCGCAGACGGGCACATACGCCGGATGCTCCTTCGCCATTCCCGTGTCGATAGTGCAGAAAGTGGTGAAAGACCTCAATGACTTCGGCACTGTGCAGCGCGCATACCTCGGCATATCGTTCCGCGAGCTTACGCCCGACCTCGTGGCCAAGGAGAACATCAAGGGCGCTGTTGCCGGCATCTACGTGGCAGAGGTTCTCGACCGCTCGGCAGCCCGCGAGGCCGGTCTCGAGCCGGGCGACGTCGTGGTGGCACTCAACGGTCGCCACACCCTCAACACCGCCCAGATGCAGGAGGCCATAACGAGTTTCAGCCCCGGCGACAAGGTGACAATAGAGTACTGGCGCGACGGCAAGAAACACAAGGCCTCGGCCACCCTGCGCAACAACAGAGGCGAGACCGGCCTTGTGCACAACGACGGCGAAAGCTCGCTCGGAGCATCGTTCGCGGCTATCGACTCCGACACGGCCCGATGCCTTGAGATAAGCCACGGCGTGGCGGTGACAGACGTAAGCGCCGACGGACGCTTCGCCGAGGCCGGCATACGCGAGGGCTTCATTATCCTGAGTATAAACGGCGAACGCATAAGTTCGCCCGACCGTATTAAGGCGCTCTACAACACCATTGCCAAGAGCGACAACTCCCGCGACAAAGTGATGTTTATCTCCGGCATCTATCCCACCGGCAAAGCGGCATACTACGCCGTGGCGCTGAACGACTAAACGAAAAAAACGCCTGTACGCTCCGAACCAACAGGAGCGCACAGGTGTTTACAATTCAGTATCGAATTATAAACCCATTTAAACCACCCCCCAAGACATGAAAGCACTTCCCCTCGTAGCAGCAGCTCTCGGCGGCGCACTCGTTGGCGCAGCGGCAGCACTCCTTCTTGCCCCCCAGAAAGGTAGCGAGACCCGCGAAGCAATCAAAGACTTCATCCTCTCGCACGTGCCCGGCATCAAGGCTTCGGAGCTTGAAAGCCTCGCCGACCAGATTGCCGACGAAATCAAAGACGTAAAATAACAATATAACGCAGCCGGCAATGCGGCAGCTCACTGCTACCGCACTGCCGCTCATAAAAACTACTACACATTATGAAAGGCTTCTTCACATTCCTCCTTGGCGCCGCCGTAGGCGCCGGCGCCGCAGCGCTCCTCACACCCACCACCGGCCCAGAGCTGCGTGCCCGCATCAAAGTCATACTGCAAAAACGCGGCATCATAGCAGCCGACGACATCGACGAACTCGTAGAGATGATAGCCGCACAGGTAGAAGACAAGGAATAACGCGCCCCTATAAGCGGCCATACCATCACATTATATGACAAATACCGACGAAACAGCCAGCACAATCAAAAGCCTGTCGGCGACTGTAATGCAGTACATCAGGCTTCTGATAGAAGACACCAGGCTCAACGTGGCCGAAAAGCTTACGCGCCTGCTGTCCGCCATAGCTCTCTGCGCACTCCTCACAATAGTGTGTACGGTGGCCTTGGTGTTCATCTCCATTGCCGTCGGCTTCGCGCTCGCCGAGATTATATCTCCGCTATGGTCGTTCGTCATAGTCGCCGGATTTTACATCGTAGTTCTCATTTTACTCATCACCTGCCGCAACATCCTGCTGGTAAACCCGATTGCACGCTTTATATCGTGCCTGTTGCTGCCGGCTCCACAAAAGCCCAAAACCAATGACGATAAACCTGCCTCCCTATCCTAACGACCCTACGCCCGATTGGAAGGGCCTCACTCTGCGGGAGATGCAGATGCGTCGCGCACTGGTACAGGCCCGCATGGAAATCGAGAAATTCAAGATGTCGGCGCACCTCGACAGCGCACGCAGCCGCACGCCATTCTTCGGAGGCTCGCAGTCTCTGTTCTCGCGCCTCACCGGAGCCCTCACACTGGCCGAATACGGCTACTTCGCGCTTAAGGCGATTCGACTCGTTGCACCCATGTTACGACGCCGGAAATAAGAAAGTCCTGACCTGACATCAAAATAATTCGCGCACCATTGCTCCCGCAAAGGCGCGCGAATATGTTATATATGGACGTCAAAAAATACTTTTGTTTTTTCCTATTTGCTGATACGGAACCAGTCGAGGTCTATCCAGCCTCGGTTGGGGCCTTTGGGCTGGATGGCGTATGCACCTACGCGGGCGCCAATCCAGTGGCCCTCGCGGGCGGTGAATTCCTTGCCGCAGGCGTTCCACTTCTTGCCGTCGAGGCTGTAAGAGAAGGTGCAGGCATAGCCCTTGCCTACCTTCACCCGAATCCAGATGTCGCGGTCGAGCGAGGCCCTGTTGCCCTCGCCGTGCCCTCGCGAAGCGGGCACTGTGGCGATGACTGTAGAAGTCTCGGGCTTGCCTTTGTTGGAATTGCGACATTCCACCTGCTTAATCACGAACTCCTGTCCCTGCTTCTCCACTGCTATGCGGCAGTAATCAAGGCCCATTACTATCAGGCCCGACTGCTGTCCGTCGACCGTAGCCGAGACGGTGCACTTGGCAGTGGCGGTGAAAGTGTCGTTGGGAAACTTCTGGGTAAGGATATTGGGCACTTCACGCATGTTCACGAAGTCGGGCGACACGGTGTGGCCGTAAAGGCGATAGTAGCCGTTAGGAGAGGTGAAGCCGAAGGGCAGCTGATAGTTGGCGAACCACTGCCACTGCTTTCCAAGCTCCACGCTATCGAACTCGTCGGATTCGACGGGAGTGTGGCGCTCCACTTTTTCGTTGACTTTGGGCTTGCGGTATGTGCTTACGGGGTCGCCGCATCCGTCGCCGTCCTTGTCGACACCGATTACTGGCCAGTCTTCAATCCACTGCATGGGGTTGAGGTGCACCACGCGGCCCATCACGCCCTTATCCTGGAAATGCATGAACCACGATTCTCCGGCGGGAGTGTCGACCCATCCGCCCTGGTGGGGGCCGTTGATGCCGGTATTACCCTGAGCCATGACGGTACGTGCCTCATAGGGGCCGTAGGGCGACTTCGAGCGAAGCACTACCTGCCAGCCTGCGGCCACGCTGCCAGCGGGAGCGAAGATGTAGTAGTAACCGTTGCGCTTGTAGAACTTGGGGCCTTCGATGGTGTGGTTTCCGTCGGGGAGACCGTCGTACACGGCTACGGGATTTCCGATAAGACGGGTTCCGTCGGTGCTCATCTCTGTCACGGTAAGTAGGGCGTTGAGGCCCGAGCGGCTCTTTGCCCAGCCGTTCACGAGATATGCCTTGCCGTCCTCGTCCCACAGCGGGCATGTATCGATGATGCCTTTGGCTTCCTTGACCAGCACGGGGGCATCCCACTTGCCACGGGGGTCGGTGGTCTTGACCATATACACGCCGTGGTCGGGGTCGCCCCAGTAAATATAGTATGTGCCGTCGTGGTATCGCATGGACGGAGCCCATACGCCGTCGCCGTGACGGGCCGAGTTGTAGTATTCGACAGGTTCGAGTGTATCTACTGCGTAGTTGACAATTTCCCAGTTCACGAGGTCGCGCGAATGGAGTACAGGCAGACCGGGCATGTTGCAGAAGCTCGAAGCGGTGAGCCAGAAGTCATCGCCTACGGCAATAACGTCGGGGTCGGAGTAATCGGCATTGATTACGGGGTTTTTATACTTGCCGTTGCCGAGGTCTGGCACCCATACATCGGAAACATACCCGGCGGCGAGCGCCGAGTATGTTCCTAATATGAGCGACAGAATTGATATCGATTTTCTCATCTGTGAGTTTTAAGTTAGAGCCAACGGGGGTCGCCGGCGCGGTTGGTGTAGATAGGCGAGCTGAAGCTCTTGAGCGAAAGGTCGCCGTTATCGGGGTCGGTGAAAAGGTCGGCGGCACGTTCGGTGAGGTCGGTAGCCTGAATACGAGAGCCACCGTTGGGGTAGTCGGCCGTGGTGTAGTTATTGTCGTAGGTGGTCGACGGGCCCGAACCGGCCGAGATAAGCTCACCCATAGGCGAGGCAATCACAGTGCTGCGGATAGTGATAGACGAATGTTCGGTGTTGGAGAGGTCTATCAGACGGTTGTTCACACAGAAGTCGTAGAAAGTCACGTTTTCCACAGTAAGCTCAACCGGGGTCGAAGTTGTAGAGTGGTTGATGAGGTTACCCCAGCCCCATGTGGGGTCTTGCTTGTAACCGCCGCGGCTGAAAGTGGTGTTGCGGATTGTGATAGCCATAATCTGGTCGTACTGGCCAATCTCGTCCTTACCTGCCGAAGCGAAGTGGAAAGTGCCGTATGTGCTGCCCTGCCAGCCGCACTGGTCGAACCAGCAGTTGTCGATTTCGAGAGCGCCGATATACTTGGTGCTTGCATTCTGATGACGCCAGAAACCGCGGTAGATATTGCGGAAGGTCACGTTTGTAAAACTTACATTCTCTACGGAGTACGCACCGCCGCAGTTCATGAAATACTGGTTTTCGGCAGCATTGCGAACTTCTACGTTCTTAAGCTCGAACATTGTGATGACCGCATTGTCAGCGAAACGCCAGGTGCCGTTGATAATAAGCACGGGCTTGTCGCCGTCTTCGGGGCCTACAATGCTGAAGCCTTTGCCGATAGCGAAGGGAGAGATAGTGTAGGTAGTGCCGGCGAGCAGTTCGTACTCGGCACCTTCAGGCACGTCGGGGTCAATGTTGTTGGCATTGAGGATTTCCGAGAGGTTGTCGGTAATATCAATCTGGAAAGTTGCGGCTGCGGGGCCGGTAGTACGGAATTTAACCTGGTTGTAGGGCTTATCCTGGCTGCGAGGCTTCGAGGTGTCGAAGAGGTCGCAGGCATAGAGAGTGGAGCGCTGCAGGTCTTTGAGTTCCATTACACCATCGGTCTTCTGGGCATCGGTAAGATAACCGGTGATTGTGGGGAGAGTTGCGTCGGATACGGGAACGACGGCAAACGAGTCCACAGGATTATCGGGCGATACAAGCCAGCGGATTATAGCAGTATTGTCGGTAATTTCGGTTTTCGACACACCCTGCACGATGTGGTCGTAGGCCGGACGAGCCTCGGTGGAGAAGTTGCCGGTAGCCCAATGCGAGTTGTTAGCCGGATTAACGGCGTTGGAGCGCACCCGCACATAGAAACGCTGACCGTAGGGAAGGTCATAGAGGCGCACATAAGGCTCTTCTGTCTCCAGTTCCATAATCATGTTCTGGAAATAGTTGTCGGAGAAGAGCTGGAAAGTGTACGACACGGCGTCGTTGATTTGATACCAGCCGATAGTTGCATCGTTGAGGTTCGACACCACTTTGTCGAAAGAGGTCATAAAGCGAGGCTGGAAGAGGTCGCCGCGAGAAGTGTACTCATCTTCCTTGCAGGCGGTAAATCCGGCTGCAAGTGCAAGTACGGCAGCAGCCACCAGCGATTTAGCGAATATATTGAGTTTCATGTCTTTGAGTCAGATTGAATGATTATTGATAACCATATTGCTGCTGAATGGAGCCGCGGTGCGAAGTGATTACAACATCGGGGTAAGGCATCAGATAGCGGATGGCGTCGGTAGGCTGCACGGAACCGGCGTTGTTGATGTTGAGGAAGCCGCGGAAGCTATACTTGATGTCGTCGCAGCACTCCCATTCATCTGTTTCCTTGTTGCGGTCCCACCAGTTCGACGCATATTTAATCACTGTACGCCAGCCGTCGGATACGTTATGGTCGCCAAGGTTATCGCCATATTCCTTGAGTCCCTTGAACTCAAGCACTTTTCGTCCGGGATTTGCAGCGTCTTCCACCTCGCGGATATATACCTCGGGACGAACATCGCCGGCGATACCCTGACCCTGGGCGCGCTTGCCCCAGTCGATATACTTGTTGTAGATATTGATAATGGTGGTACTGTAGCGGTTCCAGCGGGCGAGGTCGTACTTGCGGACGCCTTCGCCGCCAAACTCCCATGCACGTTCGCTTACTACAGCTTCAAAGAAAGCCTCGGGCGATGTAAGAGCGGCCACATAGCCGTCGACCATTTCGGCATGGTCTTCGGGAAGGAACGCACGGCGGCGCACATCCTTGAGAGCGTTTTTAGCAGCATCCACGGGGCCGTGAAGCTCGTTGACAACTTCGGCATACATAAGAAGTACATCGGCATAGCGCATGCGGATAGCATTGATGCCGGTATTGCCGCCGGTGCCTACCATGGGAGTGCCCATTTCGAGCTTGTTCCACTTGCCGATGTTCCAGCCTGCTACAGCAGTTTTGCCGAGTGCGTGGGTCTGGTTGAGGTCTTCGTCGTAGTTATAAGGTACGCAGGTCACGTCGAGACGCTGGTCGCGAACATCGAAGGTAAAGGGATAAAGGCCGCTGAAGTTGGTGTAGTTACGGGCAGAGCCGAAGCTGTGCTTGGGATTATCTTCGTTGTAGCCGATTGTAACACCTACACGGTAGCCGAGATAGCTCGAGCGCTCTTTGAGCATGGGGATTTCGAAAATCACGTCGCCGTCTTTGAGCACGCTCCAGTTGTTCTCGCCATACCACATGGATTTGAACGACTCGCGGTCGAGGCTGTGGCGACCCTCGGAGATAACCTTGCCGAGATATTCTTCAGCAATCTTGTAGTATTCTTCATAGTTTTCGCCACGCTCCATGATGCCGTTGGCGCCGCCGGGACGGAGCGACCAACCGCCGCGATAGAGTGCGAGCTGGCCGATGAGAGCCTGGCAGTATTCGCGCGATGCACGCTTAACACCGTCGTCCATCTGAGAGGCGTACTTCATGTACTGCTCGGTCTCCTTGAGGTCGGCGATAAGGCGCTCGAAGATTACATCGCGGTCGGTAGTACCTTCGCTATAGAGCGTTTCAGAAGCCTCGGTGGGGCGGTCGCGCCATACCACGTCGCCCCAGGTGCGGATGAGGTCTAAGAATACCAGGGCGCGGATACACTTCACCTCGCCGTACATCTGCTGTGCTTCTGTCGGGCCGCCGGCACCTACATTAGTGGAGAACAGTGGTGAGCCTTCCATGTTGGCTATAAAGTCGTTGCAGTAGTTTACCACCTCGTAGGCATTGTTCCAGGTGTTGCGGAGCGATGCCCAGATAGGACGCACGTCGAAGCAGTGGGCGTCGTCGCCGTTACCCGAGGTTGAGTTGGGGGTGCTTGCCACCTCAAGCTCTACATCGGAGTTGGTGTTGAACTCGTAGGGCCATGCGTAGCCGTAGAGACGGTCGGAGGTAAGCTTGGAGTAGATAGAGTTCATCATTGCGCGGCTCTCGACCTCAGAAGAGAAAATCTCGCCGGGAGTGAACGATGACTTCGGTTCTACGTCAAGGAAGTCTTCGCAGGAGCTCATAAGCGCCGCAGAGGCGAGAGCTACCACAGGAAGGGCTAAGCGATATATGATTGGGAATTTCATGATTTTGCTGTTTAAGTGTAAGGGTACTTAGAAAGCGAGCTGAACACCGAAGGTGTATGTGCGGCTGCGGGGATAAAGGTTGTAGTCGATATTGGGAGTTGTACCCTGACCGATGTTGACTTCGGGGTCATAGCCGCTGTAGTTCGTCCATGTAAGGAGGTTGTAACCGGTGACATAGAAGCGGCACTTGGTCATACCCACATACTTGAGTAAGTTCTTGGGCAGCGAGTAGCCGAGTGTTACGGTCTGGAGGCGCAGGAATGAACCGTCTTCCACACCGTAGGTCGATACGAACGACTTAGACATGTTGGCATTGCTCCAGATAGTAGCGCCGGCGTTGTAGGCGGCGAGTTCGTCGGGGCGGTTGATGAGGTCGTTGCCGAGTTCGTCGTAGCGACACCACATGTTCTTGAACTCTGCCGAGTAGTTGCGGTAGTCACCCGAAGAAGAGGGCGACAGGCCGAGGTTGATTTTATTAAGGTTGAGCACGTCGAAGTCAAGCATGAAGTTGAAGAATGCGTTGAGGTCGAATCCCTTCCAGGTGGCGTTGATGCCGAAACCGCCCGAGCATACGGGAGTGGTCTTGCCGATAATCTTGCGGTCGTCGGCAGTGAGGCGATAGCGGTCGGGGTCGTCGGGATTGGTGTTTACCTTGGCAAATTTGGGCGAGCCGGGAGCAAGGTTGCCGGCCAGAAGCGAGCAGTCTACAATACCGGGCTTAAGGGTATAGGTCTTGGCCACGGGGTCATAGTTGAAGTCTTCAACTTTGTAGAAGCCGTCGTTTACATAACCGAGGATTGTGCCCATGGTCTGGCCTACGTGGTACCAGTACACGTCGTTGTTGGTATCAATTTTAGAAACCTCCTGATAGAACGAAGTCTCGTTGCCAGCAAGCTTGTCGATGCGGCCCTTGTTGAAGCCGATGTTGAAGTTTGCGCCGAGAGTCCAGTCGCGACGCTCCACGATGAAGCCGTTGAGGTTGAGTTCGACACCACGGTTCGAGGTCTGACCCACGTTTGTAAGCATCTGTGTGAAGCCTGTGTCGCCGGGGATTTGAGTGGCAAGAAGGAGGTCTTTGGTGGTATTCCAGTACACTTCCACCGAACCGCTGAGGCGGTCGTTGAAGAAGCCGAAGTCCACACCGACGTTGCGTGTGATAGTGGTCTCCCACTTCACGTTCTTGTTTACGGGGTATGCGTTGTTGAAGTCGTAGAAGTAAGACTCTGCGTCACCGAAGCCGGGAGCCTTGGAGATGTCGCCGAGCTTGTACATCATCATGTAGAGGTCGGAGGGGATGCGGTCGTTACCCGAAGTACCGAGCGAAACACGGAGCTTGAGGTTCGAGAGCCAGCTTACATCCTGAAGGAACGCTTCGTTCGACATACGCCATGCAAGAGCGCCAGCAGGGAAGTAGCCCCAGCGGTGGCCGCGGGCAAACTTGGAAGTACCGTCAGTACGGAGAGTGAAGGTGGCGAGATAGCGGTCGTCGTAGCTGTAGTTGGCACGGCCGAAGAACGAGAGTGTGCGTATGGGCGACGGAGTGCTCGATGTATTGCTGATGGGTGTACCGAGAGCGAAATTATCGAAAGCCTTCTCAGCGTTAATATTATCGGGGAAGTGACCGATGCGCACGTAGGTCGAGTGGTTGTCCTCGTGCTTCATTTCCTGTCCAAGCATAACCTGGATGTTATGTACGTCGGCTACATAGAAGTTATAGTTGAAAGTATTTGTGAGCTGCCATTTGTTGCGAGTATCCTGCTTTTCTGTGAGGTTTACGCCATAGGTTCGGTATGCCGAGCCGGTGGTGACACCGTTGAAGTTGCGGTCGTCCTGCTTGAAGCGCTCCCACACGAACTCGTTACGGATGGTCATGCCTTTGATTATAGTCCAGTTCAACGCGCCGCCCATATTGAATAGCTCGGACTCGCGACGGCGGTAATAAAGGTCGTTTGTTTCCAGCGGGTCGTAGTGAACATACTCGATGAGGTTGTCGGGGTCGATGATTTCTTCGTTGTCAGGAACCTTGGCAAAGTCGAGAAGACCTTTAGTGGGGCGTTCCTGAAGAGCGGTCAGCAGACCTACACCTTCGGTACCTCGGCCGCTGAGAGTCTTGTTGAGGTATCGTGTGCGGTATTCAACCGAGAGGAACTTGAAGAGCTTGAGGTTGAGGTTGCCGTTGAGGTTATTCTGTACAAGGCCGTTGTTGGGGAGCACAGAAGGCTGGTCCTGGTGCATGTAGCTGAGTTTGTACTTCACAGTCTCATTACCGCCGGTGATGGCTGCGTCGACCGACCACGAAGTGGGGTTCTCGCCGAAAATTATATCCTGCCAGTCTTTGCCTTTGTAGCCCTGGTAGATATAGGTTTCATAAGCCTGGCCGAACACATTGGCGAAGCCGGAGCGGGCACTGCTGCCCTTGGGCGCGATACGCTCGTAGTTGTTGCGCACGAAGTCGTAGGGCGAGAGCACGTCGATACGGTTGCTCAGTTCCTTAGTCTGCACGTATGCGTTGACAGTAATCTGAGCCTTGCCTTCATTGGGGCGTTTGGTTGTTACGAGCACAACACCGTTAGCACCGCGGGCACCGTAGATAGCGGTCGAAGCGGCATCCTTGAGAACCTGGATGTTGTCGATATCGGTAGCGGGAACGTCGTTGAGCGAGCCTTCGAAGCCGTCGATAAGCACGAGGGGGTCGTTGGACTGTGTGAGCGAGCTGCCGCCGCGCACGCGGACGGTGACTTCGGCATCGGGCGAGCCGTCGGGAGTTGTAACCTGTACACCGGGCATACGGCCGATGATAGCCTCACCGGCGTTGGCCACGGGCAGACGCTCGATGGTGGCGGCCTCAACCGACGACATGGCGCCGGTAAGGTTACCACGCTTCTGCACGCCGTAGCCGATTACCACCATTTCTTCCATCATAGTGGACGAGGGTTCGAGAGTGATTTCGATGCCGGTGGTGCGGCCGTCGATTTTCACTTCTTTTGTGTTGTAGCCGACATACGATACGACGAGGACGCCGTTTTTGATGTCGACATTCTTGAGCTCAAAGTTACCGTCGAGGTCGGTGGCCACTGCGTTCTTGGTGCCTTTCACGAGCACGGTGGCACCCATGAGCGGCTCTTCGGTATCCTGCACCATACCGGTGACTGTGGCGGTCTGCGCCGCTGCCGCCACAGAGGCGAACAGCAGGCAGAGTGCCATGAATATCTTATGTATCTGATTCATGGTTGCTAAAGATTAGAGATTAAGGTCGCTTAAAATTTCTTCATAGGTGCGAGAGCCTTCGGCGGGTTCACTCACGCCGTAAGCCTTCATGCTGTAGCCCTTGGCACGGATGTTACCGGTGGCGGTAACGTCGGTAGCCTTGGCCGAGAGCTTGAACCAGGTGCCTACCCCCGACTTGGCGCCGGCTACGGTGTTGTCCGTAACGGTAAGCTTGAACGAGGCAGCCTTGGCCGGGTCGATGTTGAAGTATGTGCAGTCGGTGCCGCGTGCGTCGACGAAGGTGTTGCCTTCTATTGCGACGGCGAGAGCCGAGGTAACGGAGTTGAGACGGCCGAGCACTACGGTGCCGGTGCCGAAGTTACGTGCATGGAAGACGCTGTTGCGGACAGTGATGCTCGATATGGCGTTGTCGCGGTTGTTAACGGGTGCGATAAGACCTGTGGTCGGAGCGCTGTAGTTTATGAAGCGGCAGCCGTCCACAAGCATAGAACCTACACTCTGTGTATTGGCCGTGCTCGAAGCCTGAAGCCAGAGGTTACCGCTGAACGCATTGAAGTCGCAATCCACAAATTCGAGAGCGCCGAGGCTGAACTTGAGCGAACGTGCGATATTGAATACCTGAGCTGTGGCAGGTGCTACATTGAGTTTCTCGAAGCGGATATGGTCTACAACATCGGTAAGGTCGAGTGTACCCTGGAGGCGGAGAGTAGACTTGCTTTGGCCGAAGCCCGGAGTCTGACCGAGGATAACGAGGGGCTTGGTTATGCCGCGCAGTGTGGTGGCCGATGCGGTATATGTGGAACCGGCCTTGAGGAATATCTTGATTTCCTCTACGCTCTCGTCCTGGTTGAGGGCTGCGTATACATCGTCGAACTTGGCAGAAGGCTCGACATAGGTATATCCTTCGGGCACGTCGACCTTGACAGATGCCACTACGTCGTTTTCACGCCAGTTAATCTGACCGATGTTCACCGTGCAGCCTATCACAACCTGCTCTTCGGCATTGTTGAGGTTGAAGTCTACCTGTGTGAGCTGATTGGGAAGTACGGTGAAGTCCTGCTCGAAAGTTTTGGTCTTTACAACAGCGTCGTCCTTCAGATAGTCGAGGACAACCTTAACTTTCTCGCTCTCACAGCCGATGAGCACGGCATCCTGAGTATAGCCGATACCGCCGCCCGATGTTCCTGTTTCGAGAAGAATTTCAATAGGTTCGCCGATAACGGGCGCGCCGTTGCCGATATGATAGGCGGTTACGGGAGTGGTAATAGTAGCGCGAAGCTTGTTGTAGCTCTTGTCGGCCTTGACGTCGAGAGCCTTGAGGCGGAGAACGCCTGTGCGGGTCTCAAGTGCCATGGAAAGGTTGGAGCCGGCATTATAATAAACAGGAGTAGAGAAAGCGAAAGTCTGCTTTGCTTCTGGGTCCTGTTGTATAAGCTGCTCGTTGAGGTTCAGCGACGGTTCCTTTATAAGCGTAGCCTGGTTGGTGGCAAACACACGGTATGTGCCATTGGGGAGGGCAAAGCGATACGATGTGCCGATGTGTGAATAATACTCGCCGTTATCCTTATATATAAATAAGGGCTTGCTGTTGACGTCGGTGCCGTAGTAGATGCTGTAAGGCTCACCGTCGAGAGTCATCTCGAGGTTGCGGGTCACCGAAGTCTCATATACTTCATTCTTGTCGCATGCCGTGAGCGACGCCACTATGGCAAGGGCAAGGACTGAGTTCTTGATGTATTTCATAGTGGATTATTGAAGGGGTGAAACGGATACGTTGAACGATGCAGAGCGTGCGGAAGCCTCTTCGGGTGTCGACCACGGAGCGACTACGAAGTCGTTGCTGAGCACGGGCACGGTAATAGAATAGCGGTTGTTCGACAGGAACTTCACGCCGGTTTCGAGAGCTCCGGGAGTGTTGTTTACCTGCTGACCTCCCTTATAGAAAGCAAGGTCGAGGAGAGCGTCTTCCTCGGCAGCGGCGGCATTGAAGGTGTAGAAACCAACCTTATAGCCCTTAGAGGCATCGGTTGTGAAGTCGAAGCTCTTTATAGCAGCTGTGCCTGTAGCTACATTATATGTATCGGCCACAGAAGTCACATTTACATTAATTGCATCGAAGTAGGTCTGGGCAGACAGCTCGGCTTCGGTCTCTACCGGAGCAAATTCCACGCGAGCCACCACGCGTTGGAGGTTGAGAGTGAGTGCGCTCACCGACTTATCGGAAGCAAAACGCTCCACGCCCGACATCCATACAGGCTGTGCGCCCACAGGGTCAAGAGTGAGAGTGAGGTTTTCGAGCGCGTCCTTGCCGGTGATTGTGGCGGCATTAGCGATAGCCACAGCCTGGTAGGTGTCGCCAAGAGGAAATTCCAGGCGGAAAGCACTCTGCTCGACCGACACATTGTGCTTACGACATTCTCCAGCACAAGTGGAAAAACATAAACATACCCGACGGCGTAAAAGACATTTACACCGATTCGAAAGGCCGGATATGGGTATACACTCCTACAAGACGGATAATTCTTGCCGACACCGACGGCAAAGCAGTATCGCTACGCGTACAACCCACCGGCGAGCTGCGCACAGTATTCACAGAACCGCTGTTCTTTGAAGACCACTACGGCACAATATGGCTCGCCACGGAAGACGGTGCCCTGGGTTACTACGATGAAGCGCGCGACGCAATCGTGCCTTTCGCATTCACCGACACCAAAGACGCTTTCGCAAAAATACCTTCAGTAAAAAAGAACTTTATCGACCGTCAGAGAAACCTGTGGCTAATATCTGCCCAGGGGCTGTCGCTCACCAGTTTCGGATACGACAACTACAGCAACGTGACTCTCGAGCCTAATGAAGAAACCCGCTCGGTTGTAGCCCTTGCCGACAGCACCCTCTTAGCCGGCTCGGTCAGCGGCATGGTGGCAAAATACACTTCCGACGGCCGTCTGTGCGGATACTTCCGCCCAATCGGCGACGCCCACAAGACCAGCCTCTCACTCTCCCCCACCCCGGTTCTCTTTTCCGATAAGGTATACGCGCTCTATGCCGACCGCGACAACAATGTGTGGATGGGCACGAAAGGCGACGGCCTCTACATGCTCGATACCGAAGGAAACATCACCCACTACAGCCGACGCACCGGCAACTGCGGACTCGACTGCGACACCATATATTCAATAAGCCACGACCCACAGGGCTATCTGTGTATAGGCACCTATGGCGCAGGATTGTTCATCTCTGAGCCGAGCACCGATGGCTCATATACTTTCAGACGCGTAAAAAACTATCCCACCGAGCGTTATAAATATATAAGGCGCGTACTTCGCAACAACGAAGGCGACTATCTAATATCCACCACCGAGGGCCTCATCACCTTTAAAGGAGATTTCAGCAACCCCGATGAAATCGTATTCACCGAATCGGTACCCGTAAGCAACAGCGACAGCTCGCTACGCACCGCCAACGTGATGCAGACTCTCTCACTCTCAAACGGCAATACCCTCATCGCCACACAGGGCGGCGACGTCCAGCTCGTGGAAAGCACCTCTCTCACCGACGGCCCGCTGCGCTTCAGCTCACTGAGCGACCCCGACCTTGCAGCCGTGCTCTCGCGCTCCAACGTGCTCTCGATGACCGAAGACAGCAAAGGCAATGTATTTTTCGTGCGCGAATCCGACATCGTGGCATACCTCAACGGCTCCCACTCGATACTCGTTCTCGGCCCCAACAACCTCGGTGGCACATTCGAGTTCACAGAAGCAATGCCCTCAATCGGCCCCGACGGCTGCATATACTTCGCAGCGGTAGGCGGCGTGGTGAAAGTAAACCCCGAAGACCTAAACAGACAGCCCTATTCTCCGAACATCGTATTCACCGGTATGCACGTAAAGGGCAACCAGTACGAAGACTTCATACATAACCCCTCCAATATAGAGCTTGAAAGCGACCGGCGCGATTTCTCCATATCGTTCGCCGCACTCGACTACTCAGGCAACGGCCACATCGAATATGCTTACCGGCTTGCTCCTGAAGAGAACTGGAACTACCTCGGCAACAACAACTCTCTGCAAATCACAAACCTCAAGCCCGGCATCACACGCCTGTATATAAAGAGCACAAACAGCGACGGCACCTGGGCCGACAACGAACGCTATATCGACATCCTCGTGCATCCCACTTTCTGGGAAAGTCCCTGGTCGAAAATCCTAATTATTATAGTGGTATTTGTGCTGGGATACTTCTTTGTGAGCTTCTACATAGCGAACCGCAAAAACCGCATGATGAAGCAGGTGCGCAAGCGCGAACGCGAGTTCTTCATCAACGCAAGCCACCGACTGCGCACTCCTCTTACACTCATCGGCTCGCCTGTTGTGGAGGTGCTCAACACCGAAGACCTCAGCGACACAGGCCGACAGCACCTCGAGAAAGTGAGCCGCAGCGCCAACTCCATGCTCGACATCGTGAACATGATGCTGCTTACCGAGTTCGAGAACTCCGACGTGGTAAGCGACGACTCCATACCCTGGCTGTCGGCAGCTGAACTGTCGTCGGCAAAAGAAGCAATGGAAGCACAGCGCGGCGACGACGAAAACAACAAAGGTCCGCGCGACAAGGAAATAACCATATTAATCGTAGAGGACAACAACGACCTGCGACACTTCCTGCGCGACATCCTGTCGTCGCAGTACAACATCATAACGGCTGTTAACGGCAAAGACGGTCTTGAAAAGGCCGAAAAAGAACAGCCCGACTTCATTATCACCGACGTGACCATGCCCGAAATGGACGGACTCGCAATGGTACATCAGATTAAAGAACGAAAGAAGCTAAGCCACATACCTATAATCATACTCTCGGCAAAGGCATCTATGGAAGACCGCATGGAAGGCCTCAAGGCTGGCATCGAAGACTACATCACCAAGCCCTTCAGCGCCACATTCCTACGCCAGCGTATCGCCAACATCATATCTCAGCGCCGACTGCTGCAACAGGCTTACTTCGAACAATTAGGAACCGAAATGCAAAAAGCAGACCTCCCGACAACGGGCGACAACACCGCCGCTCCCGCTGCCGGCAATCAGGCACCCGTACGACAGGAATACCGACTCGACGCTCCTCAGATTATCGAGGCCGACCAGGTCATGATGGAAAAACTCATGAAATTCATCGAAGAACGCATCGGCGACGAAACGCTCCGCATCGAAGAGATGGCCGATGCCATGAGCATGGGTCGAACAGTATTCTACGGCAAAATCAAAGCTATCGTTGGTATGTCGCCCTCCGACTTCCTCCGACGCCTGCGCATGCAGCGTGCCGAAGAACTAATAACCAGAAGCAAGATGAATTTCTCGCAGATTGCCTTCAGCGTAGGCTTCTCTGACCCCAAATACTTTACAAAATGCTTCAAAAAAGAGACCGGCATGACTCCCTCGGAGTACAGACACAAGAAGCAGGAGGAACAGAACGCCAAAGGGTAAAAATTATTCGCTTATAAGTGTGAAATCGTACGGAAATCTGATTTTCGTACGATTTTCTACATCCGTACATATATAATATAGATAATTTTGGGCATTATTAAACATTGCACTAAGCAAAATCATGCTTCTGAACCATGAAAGCCTTTAACGACGAAAACTTCCTTCTTGACACCGCTGCCGCCCGGCAGCTCTACCACGACTACGCAGAGGGCCTGCCTATCATCGACTACCACTGCCACCTGATACCCGAATACGTAGCTTCAGACCACCGCTTCCCCAACCTATCGAAAATATGGCTTGAAGGCGACCACTACAAGTGGCGCGCCATGCGCACAAACGGCGTCGACGAGCGCTTCTGCACCGGTGCCAACACTTCCGACTGGGAGAAGTTCGAGAAATGGGCCGAGACTGTGCCCTACACAATGCGCAACCCGCTCTACCACTGGACTCACCTTGAGCTTAAAACCGCGTTCGGCGTAGAAAAACTCCTTAATCCCGCCACTGCCCGCGAAATCTACGACCACTGCACCGCCATGCTACAGACTCCCGAGCGCACAGCCCGCGGCCTCATGCGCCACTACAACGTGGAGGCAGTATGCACTACCGACGACCCCGTAGACTCGCTCGAACACCACCTCAAAGTGAAAAACGACGGTTTTGAAGTGAAAATGCTGCCCACTTGGCGCCCCGACAAAGCTATGGCCGTAGAAGTACCCGCCGACTTCAAGGCATACCTCGACCGCCTCGCCGAAGTTTCGGGCGTGCAGATAAGCCGCTTCGCCGACCTTATACAGGCTCTTCAGGTTCGCCACGACTTCTTCGCCGTTGCCGGCTGCCGCCTTAGCGACCACGGCATTGAAGAATTTTACGCCGAAGAATACACGCCTGCCGAAATCGAAGCTATTTTCGAGAAGGTATACACCCGCGGCGAAAAGCTCACCGACAACGAAATCAAGAAATTCAAGACCGCTATGATGGTCGAATTTGCCGTCATGGACCACGATGCCGGCTGGACTCAGCAGTTCCACTATGGTGCAATCCGCAACAACAACTCCCGCATGATGGCTCAGCTCGGCCCCGACACAGGCTTCGACTCTATCGGCGACTTCACCGTAGCCAAGAAGATGTCGAAGTTCCTCGATATGCTCGCAGGACGCGACAAACTCGGCAAAACCATTATCTACAACCTCAACCCCCGCGACAACGAAGTTGTGGCAACCATGCTCGGCAACTTCCAGGACGGCCGCTACGGCGCAGGTAAAATCCAGTTCGGCTCGGGCTGGTGGTTCCTCGACCAGAAAGACGGCATGGAGAAACAGATGACAGCCCTCAGCAACCTCGGCCTCCTCAGCCGCTTTGTTGGTATGCTCACCGACTCACGCTCCTTCCTGAGCTATCCCCGCCACGAATACTTCCGCCGCACTCTCTGCAACCTTCTCGGCACCGACATCGAAAAAGGTCTGCTCCCCGCTTCTGAAATCGACTTCATCGGTCGCGAGATTGTAGCCAAAGTGTGCTACGGCAACGCCAAAGAATACTTCAAGTTCTAACACTATACCATGGAAAACACAACAACAATCGGAAGCCCCGCGGCTCAGTCTCAGGCGAAAGCGACCAACTTCCGCTGGTTTATCTGCGCGCTGCTCTTCTTCGCCACCACGGTCAACTACATGGACCGCCAGGTGCTGTCGCTCACGTGGAAAGACTTCATAGCTCCCGAGTTTCACTGGACTGACACCAACTACGCCAATATCACCGCCATATTCTCTATAGTGTATGCCGTGGCAAACCTATTCGCAGGTCGCTTCATCGACTGGATGGGCACCAAGAAAGGCTACCTGTGGGCCATATTCATCTGGTCGGCAGGCGCCTGCCTCCATGCCCTCTGCGGCTGGGCCACCGAGCACACCCTCGGCCTCCACGACGCCGCACAGATGGTGTCGGCAACAGGTGCCGTAGCTTCCACGATAGCAATAACGAGTGTATACTACTTCATTGCCGCCCGCATCGTTCTGGGCATCGGCGAAGCCGGCAACTTCCCCGCCGCCATTAAGGTCACAGCCGAATACTTCCCCAAGAAAGACCGCGCATTCTCAACCTCTATTTTTAATGCCGGCTCTACCGTGGGCGCACTTATCGCACCGCTCTCCATCCCCCCCCTGGCACGCTTCTTCAAAGACCTCGGCGTGGGCAACGGCTGGGAAATGGCATTCATCGTAATCGGAGGCCTCGGCTTCATCTGGATGGGCTTCTGGATGCTCTACTACAAGAAACCTGCCGAGAACCCTCGCGTCAACGCTGCCGAGAACCCTCGCGTCAACGCTGCCGAGCTCGCATATATTGAGCAGGACAACCACACCCCCGATGAAACCACTCGCGACAAGGCTGAGAAGGAAGACAGCGACAGCGCTTCCATTCCCTTCCTCAAGTGCTTCCTATACCCGCAGACATGGGCCGTGTTCTTCGGCAAGTTCATGACCGACGGCGTATGGTGGTTCTTCCTCTTCTGGATACCTGCATATATCTCCGATGTCTACGGCTTCTCATCCGACACTCACACCGCACAGATGCTCATCTTCGTGCTCTACGCGCTCACCATGCTGTCTATCTACGGCGGCAAGCTCCCCACAATCATCATGGAGCGCACAGGCAAGAACCCCTATTCGGCCCGCATGCAGGCTATGTTCATCTTCGCACTCTTCCCGCTGCTGGCTCTCTTCGCCCAGCCCCTAGGCGAACACTCCTACTGGTGGCCCGTAATAATCATCGGCCTCGCCGGGGCGGCACACCAGTCGTGGTCGGCCAACATATACTCGGTAGTAGGCGACATGTTCCCCAAGAGCACTATCGCTACCATTATCGGTATCGGCGGCATGGCAGGCGGCATAGGCTCATTCCTTATCAACTTCTTCTCGGGCCGCCTCTTCGACTACGCAGCCGAGACAAACATGCAGTTCATGGGCTTTGAAGGCAAAGCCTCCGGCTATTTCATCATATTCTGCATCTGCGGCGTGGCCTACCTCGTGGGCTGGCTCATCATGAAGGCATTAGTGCCCAAATACAAAATCATCAAAGTAGATTGAAATGGAAATCAAGAAACTAAATAACAGCACAGTAGAGGGCCGCAAAGAACGCCCCGTACGCGTACTCCAGTTCGGCGAAGGAAACTTCCTCCGCGCTTTCGTAGACTGGCAGCTCGACATCGCCAACGAAAAAGGTGTAATCGACACCTCTGTAGCCCTCATCTCGCCCCTCTTCAAGGAAAGCCGCGTGCTCAGCATCCTCAAAGAGCAGGACTGCCTCTACAACGTAGTGCTCGAAGGCATTGAGAACGCAGCCCCCAAATGCGAGAACCGCCTCATCAGTTGTGTGACCGACGCCTTCAACCCAGCCGCCGACTACGAGCGTTACCTCGGCTACATACTCTCGCCCGAGCTTCGTTTCATCGTATCCAACACCACCGAAGCCGGCATCCGCTATGAAGAAGACGACGTAAAAGCCGACTGCCCCGTGACATTCCCCGGAAAAGTAACCAACCTGCTGTGGAAACGATTCAACCACTTCAACGGAGACAAGTCGAAAGGCCTCATCTTCGTATGCTGCGAGCTTATTGAGGACAACGGCACCACACTCCGCGAATATGTGCTCCGCCACGCTGCCGAGGCCAAACTAGGCGACGACTTCATCGCATGGGTAAAAGACGCCTGCATCTTCGCAGACACTCTCGTAGACCGCATCGTACCCGGCTTCCCCGCCGACACTATCGAGCAGGTGAAAGCCGAACTCGGCTACGACGACAACGTTGTGGTGAAGGGCGAGCTCTACCACATGTGGGCTATCGGCGGCGACGGCTACAAGACTCTCGCCGAAGAGCTGCCTCTCGACAAAGCAGGTCTCCACGTGCTCTTCATGCCCTCTATCAAGAAATACCGCGACAAGAAAGTGCGCATCCTCAACGGCTCGCACACCGGCATGGTACCCGTGGCACTGCAGCTCGGTTGCGAAACCGTGATGGACGCGTTCAACAACGAAAAAGTAAACACCTTCATCAACACTATGGTAGACACCGAAGTTCTGCCTATGATTGACGAAGACCCCGAAGAGCTCCGCAGCTTCAGCCAAGGAATCCTCGAACGCTTCTACAACCCCTACATCAAGCACTACCTCAAAAGCATCGCTCTCAACTCACTTTCCAAATGGGAAGCACGCAACTTCCCCACGGTGAAAGATTTCTACTCAGCCAAGGGTACACTTGCCGAATACGAGCTCTTCAGCTTCGCGGCACTACTCGCCCTATACGGCCCCGGCTCCACATTCGAGCCTCAGGACAACGCAGAGCACCTCGCCCTCATAACCAAACTCTGGAACGATGCCGACTATGCCGCCACAGTGCGCGCGATAGTAGAAAGCGGCATTTTCATCGAAAACTTCGAGCAGCTCGTTCCGGGCTTCTCCGCCAAGGTAGCCGAATATCTCAAAGAAATCCGCACCGAAGGAATGGAAGCCTCTCTCACTCATTTCCTTGCCGAACGCCGATGAAACGCCTGCTGCAAATCAATCCCGCCGACAACGTCGCCGTCATTCTCGTTGACGGCGACAGCGTGGCACCCCGTGGCCACAAAGTGGCACTCAAGACTATCGCCAAGGGCGAAGCCGTAATCAAATACGGCTTCCCCATAGGTGTAGCCACTACCGACATCGCCGAGGGCGAGTGGATACACAGCCACAACCTTGCGACAGGCCTTGGCGACGACCTCGAGTACACCTACACCCCCACGGCTATTCCCGAAGTCAAAGCACCTGAAGCTCCCACCGTACAGGGCTACCTGCGAAGCAACGGCGAAATGGGTATCCGCAACGAACTTTGGATAGTACCTACCGTAGGTTGCGTCAACGGTCAGGCCAACGCCATTGTGGCACGCCTTAAAGCCGAGTGTGACCTCACAGGCATCGACGACGTTCGCGCCTTTACCCACAACTACGGCTGTTCTCAGCTCGGACAAGACCATGCCAACACACGTGCAGCTCTTGCCGCACTCATCAAGCACCCCAACGCGGGCGGTGTGCTCGTGTTCGGCCTCGGATGCGAGAACAACCAGATTAGCCGCCTGCGCGAAGAACTGGGCGATTTCGACGCCTCGCGTATCCGCTTCCTCACCGCGCAGGAAGTGGAAGACGATGTGGAAGCAGGCGTGGAAATATGCAAGGAGCTCCTCGAACAGATGCGCGCCGACCGCCGCGAGCCACTGCCTGTGAGCAAACTCAAAATCGGCCTCAAATGCGGCGGCTCCGACGGCTTCTCCGGCATCACCGCCAACCCGCTGCTCGGCCTGCTATCCGACCGCCTCGCGGCATGGGGAGCCACTTCAATACTCACCGAGGTTCCCGAGATGTTCGGCGCCGAGACCATCCTTATGAACCGCGCCACCGACCGCGACGTGTTCGACCGCACCGTGTCGCTCATCAACGACTTCAAGGCATATTTCCGCTCCTATGGCCAGCCTATCTACGAGAACCCATCTCCCGGCAACAAGGAGGGCGGCATCACTACACTCGAAGAGAAATCGCTCGGCTGCGTACAGAAAGGAGGCAGCTCGGCTGTGACCGATGTACTCATGTACACACAGCGCGCCGTAAAACCCGGACTTAACCTGCTCACGGCCCCCGGCAACGACCTTGTGGCCTCTACCGCTCTGGCACTCTCCGGCTGCCAGATGGTACTCTTCACCACAGGCCGCGGCACTCCCTTCGGCACTTTCGTTCCCACCATGAAAGTCTCCACCAACTCTCAGCTGGCAGCCAAGAAAACAGGCTGGATAGACTTCAACGCCGGCGTACTCCTCGACGAAGGAGTAAGCACGGAAGAAGTGCTCGACGCCCTCACCGCCAAGGTACTCGCAACAGCCGAAGGTGCACCCCTCCACCATGAGGAAATAGGCGCCAAGGAAATAGCTATTTTCAAAACAGGCGTAACACTCTGACAATGAAATTCAAACACCTTCTGTTAGTCGCAGCGCTGCTTGCAGCCCCCTTCATGCAGGCCGAGACCGTGATACGCATGATTGGCGACTCTACAATGGCCGACAAAGACCTCGACGGCGGCAATCCCGAACGCGGCTGGGGTATGATGCTTCCTGCGTTTTTCGACGAGACTGTCATCATCGACAACCATGCCCAGAACGGACGCTCCACAAAGAGCTTTATCGACGAAGGGCGCTGGGAGAAAGTGAAGGAAGTGCTGAAAAAAGGCGAATACGTATTCATCGAGTTCGGCCATAACGACCAGCCCGGCAAGCCCGGCCGCTCGACCGAAGTAGGCAAAGACTTCGACGAGAACCTCCGCACTTACGTGCGCGAGGCACGCGCCAAGAAAGCAATTCCCGTGCTGTTCACCCCCATAGCGCGCCGCAAGTTCAGGAACGACACTCTTGTCGACACCCACGGCGCCTATACCCAGGCCCTGCGCGACGTGGCCGCCGAGCTCGATGTTCCCTGCATCGACCTCAACGTGCTCACCTCGGAATGGCTCAGAAAACTCGGCCCTGAAGAGTCCAAGAAATACTTCATGCACGTAGCGCCGGGAACTGTCATCAAATTCCCCGAAGGAAAGACCGACGACACTCACCTCAACGCCCGCGGCGCCCGCGCTGTCGCCCGCATGGCAACACAAGAGATTGCCAAGGTATTTCCCAAGCTCGGCTCGCATGCCCGCTACTACGACATCGTTGTCGCAAAGGACGGCAGCGGCGATTTCATGACCATTCAGGATGCTGTCAACGCAGTCCCCGACTATAGCGGCCCGCGCACAAGCATGCTTGTGCGCGAAGGCGTATACCACGAGAAAATCGTTATACCCGAAAGCAAGAGAAACCTCACCATGACCGGCGAAGGCAACGTTGTGCTCTCGTGGGACGACTGTGCCTCGCGCCTCAACTACGCCGGCAACGAGACCGGCACCACCGGCTCGGCAACAGTATTTGTGCTTCCCGATAACTTCGTATGCGAGAACATCTGCTTCGAGAACACCGCCGGCATGAACGCCGGGCAGGCAGTGGCGTGCCTCGTGGGCGGCGACAAAGCCGTATTCCGCAACTGCCGCTTCCTCGGCTTCCAGGACACGCTATACAACTACGGCAAGGGCAAATACCACTATTTCCAGGATTGCTATATCGAAGGCTCGGTCGACTTCATCTTCGGCCCCTCGACGGCGCTGTTCAACCGCTGCGAGATACGCTGCAAGCGCGACAAAGGCTATATCACCGCGCCCGCCACTCCGCAAGGTGCCCGCCACGGCTATGTGTTCTACGAATGTAAGCTAACTGCCGACGACGGCGTAAGCGGCTGCTACCTCTCGCGTCCGTGGCGCGACTACGGCCAGACGGTCTATATCCGCTGCGAAATAGACGGCCACATCAATCCTGCAGGCTGGCACAACTGGCGCAATCCGTCGCGAGAGAAAACGGCGTTCTATGCCGAATACGGCAATAAGGGTGCCGGAGCAAAGACCGACAAACGCGCTTTCGGCCATGTTCTCGCATCACTCGACGGCTACAGCCTCATCGAAATTCTCAACGGTTGGGAACCCGACGGATGCCGCTGGTGACAAACCTTCTCAACCACTACCCTAAAACCTCTAAAACACATATTCACCCAATGGATAAAAAGATACTTGACCGCGCAGCCGACACCATACGCGTGCTCGCAGCCGCAATGGTCGAAAAGGCCAAGTCGGGCCATCCCGGCGGCGCTATGGGCGGTGCCGACTTTGTGAACGTGCTCTACTCACAGTTCCTCATACAAGACCCCGACGACCCCACCTGGTTCGGTCGCGACCGCTTCTTCCTCGACCCCGGCCATATGGCCCCCATGCTCTACTCCGTGCTCGCCCTCACAGGCAAGTACACCCTCAAGGAGCTTCAGCAGCTGCGCCAATGGGGCAGCCCCACTCCCGGCCACCCCGAACTTCACCCCGAACGCGGCGTGGAGAACACCTCAGGCCCCCTCGGCCAAGGCCACACCATGGCTGTGGGCTGCGCCATAGCTGAGCGCTTCCTGCAGGCACGTTTCGGCGACGTTGTTGCACACAAGACCTATGCCTTCATCTCCGACGGCGGTATTCAGGAAGAAATATCACAGGGTGCAGGCCGCCTCGCCGGCTACCTCGGCCTGTCGAATCTCATAATGTTCTACGACAGCAATAAAATCCAGCTCTCCACCGCTGTGGATGCCGTAGACACCGAAGACGTGGCTGCCAAGTACCGCGCATGGCACTGGAATGTGCTCGAGGTAGACGGTACCGACCCTCTTGCAATGGCTGCCGCTCTCAAAGACGCCAATAAAGAGAACCGTCGTCCCACTCTCATCATCGGCAACACCGTAATGGGCCGCGGCTGCGTCAAGGCCGACGGCAGCTCATTCGAAGGCCAGTGCTCTACTCACGGCCAGCCCCTCAGCAAGAGCGGTGCCGACTATGCCGCCACTCTACGCGGACTCGGCGCTGACCCCGAGAACCCATGGGTAATTCCCGCCGAGGTCGCCAAGCTCTACGCCGACCGCGCCGAAGCACTCCGCAAGGAAGTGGCAGAGCGAAAGGCTGCCGAACGCCGCTGGGCCGAAGAGAACCCCGAAAAGGCTGTAGAACTCCGCAGCTTCATCGCAGGCGAACTCCCCGAAATAGACTATGCTGCAATTGTTCAGAAAGCCAACGACGCCACCCGCTCGGCATCGGCCAAAGTGCTTGAGACACTTGCTCAGAGTGTAAAGAACATGATAGTGTCGAGTGCCGACCTTGCCAACTCCGACAAGACCGACGCCTTCCTCAAGCACACACATCCCTTCACCAACGGTGACTTCAGCGGCGCCTTCCTCCACGCCGGCGTTTCGGAGCTTACAATGGCTTCGATAATGAACGGTATCGCCCTCCACGGCGGTGTTGTCTGCGCCTGTGGCACATTCTTCGTCTTCTCCGACTACATGAAGCCCGCCGTACGTCTGGCCGCACTCATGGAACTACCCGTGAAGTATATCTGGACACACGACGCCTTCCGCGTAGGCGAAGACGGCCCCACACACGAACCCGTAGAGCAGGAAGCACAGATACGCCTCATGGAAGAGCTGCACAACCTCTCGGGCAAGCCATCTATGCTCGTTCTGCGTCCCGCCGACGCCGTAGAGACCACCGTGTGCTGGCAGATGGCAATGGATAACAAAGAGACTCCCTCGGCCCTTATCCTCAGCCGCCAGAACATCAAAGACCTGCCCGCTGCCGACCGCTACGCCGAGGCTCAGGGAGCACACCGTGGCGGCTACACGGTAATGTCGGCCGCCAATCCCGATGTAGTACTCGTAGCCAACGGCTCGGAAGTATCGCTACTATGCGAGGCCGCCGAAGTACTTGACGCAGAAGGCATAGCATGCCGCGTGGTTTCGGTACCCTCTATCGGCCTGTTCGAAGAGCAGCCCGAGGACTACCGTCTGAGCGTCATCCCCTCCGACCTGCCCGTCTTCGGCCTCACCGCCGGCCTGCCCTCTACCCTCCGCGGCCTCGTAGGCTGCCGTGGCAAGGTATTCGGGCTGAACCACTTCGGCGCATCTGCCCCCTATCAGGTACTTGACGAAAAATTCGGTTTCACCGTCGACAACGTAACATCGCAAATCCGCTCGATGCTCGGCAAATAAGCCACAGCATTATGTCACAACTTCAGCAGCGCCCATTCCAGGCGCTGCTTTTTGTCTTTTTTTACTTATCCGACAAAAATCGCGATAAATTTCCATGCGTTTTATTCTGAAACCTAAAAATAGTTACATATCTTTGCTGCGCAAATCTCCCGAAGAATTATACTCGGCAACAGGCAGAGTCCACCAAGCGCCTTGCGGAGTACGACGACAATGATGTCGTCGCTCCTGTCTCTGTCGCGTGGAGTATGTCACGCAAAATACAAGGCCGCGATAGCGTTGATGCGAGCCTCGTCGGGTATCGAGGCGCCCCCATTGGATGAGCGGATAAGACGCTTGACAGAGTAGAAGTCGGGATTTTGCTTCACCTGCATGTCGGTGGCGGCTTCGTCGGCATCGCCTTCGGCCCCGGCGGCATCTTCGACGGCCTCGTTGTTGTCTTCAATCTCGGCAAGCATATCACTGCCGTTCACAATCGTGAAGTCGAAAGTAACGGGATTGACACGCAGCTGCGGGTTCTCGTCGAAGTTATAGCTGTTGTCAAGATATATTTTCACCATGCCGGCCACGGCATCTGCAAAGTCTTTTCTGTTCATCTCAATAGTAGTTTTTAGAGTATAACGCCTGTGGCTTCTCAATGGTTTTTACTACGGCCTTCTCCATCAAGAATATAAGAAATTAACAAATCGAAAATTAATTTTGCATTTAAAAATATTTTTTATTATATTTGCGGCATAACAAAAACGTTCTCAAAACTTATGCAAACCAAAACCAATTTAATCTCAACACTCTTAACCATAATCGGTTTAAGAGGTTGTTTAAAAACGATTGTTAACGGAAGTGAGTTTTCGGAGAGTAATGACGACAGCAGCAATCATAAGCA
>VSPE01000014.1 GCA_009775225.1 Muribaculaceae bacterium
CTGGTGGTGCCACCAGGAATCGAACCGGGGACACAAGGATTTTCAGTCCTTTGCTCTACCAACTGAGCTATGGCACCATGGGTCTTGCACCGTGGGGTGTTTCCCTTTTTGCGTTGCAAAGTTATGGCTTATTTTTGGATTGACCAAATTTTTTTGAAACTTTTTTGCGATTATTTTTCTTTGCTGGGCGCAGTTGGTTGGTTCTTAGTTAGTTGAGACGCGAGCGCTCTAGCGCTCATTATGCCGTCGATGGCTGCCGATACTATGCCACCGGCATATCCGGCTCCTTCGCCGCACGGATAGAGGCCGTCGATATTGATATGGGTGAGGCTTTCGGGGGTGCGGGGAATGCGTACTGGCGACGACGTGCGTGTCTCGTCGCCTATCAATACCGCCTGCTCGGTAAGGAAACCGCGTTGTTTGCCGTTGAAGATGCTGAATGCGGCCTTCATGCGCTTCGCCACTGGGGGCGGCAGTAGCTTGTCTACGCGGCACGAGAGCAGCCCCGGAGGGTAGGAAGAGCGGGGGAGGGTAGCCGACAGGCGTCCCTCGACAAAGTCGGTCATGCGTTGTGCCGGTGCCTGTTGTGTTTGCCCGGCCGCTTCGAAGAACGTGTGCTCTATGCTTTCCTGGTAGTGCATCATCTTGAGCACCGGGTCGTCGCCGTCGGGTATATCTTCGGGCAGTATCTCCACCACAAGGCCTGAATTGGCCCATTTGGTGCCACGGTTTGCCGGCGACATGCCGTTTACCACCAGCTGGCCCGGAGCGCTTGCTGCCGGTATTATATAGCCGCCGGGGCACATGCAGAAGGAGTACACCGCGCGGTCGTCTACGCGTGTCAGAATCGAGTATTCGGCAGGAGGCAGATATTTGCCTCGTCCTTCGGGACTATGGTACTGGAGGCGGTCTATCAGCTCCTGCGGATGTTCGAGGCGCACGCCCACGGCGATGCCCTTGGGCTGCATGGCTATGCCTTTGTCGCGGAGAAGATGATATACATCGCGTGCCGAGTGGCCAGTAGCGAGTATTACCGGGCCTTCCCAAATTTTGCCGCTGCTGTCGGCCACGCCTGTTGCGCGGCGGTTGCTGTCGAGCACTATGTCGGCCACTCGGGTGCCGAAGTGCACCTCTCCGCCGGAATTTATTATGGTGCAACGTATAGCCTTGATTACTGCCGGAAGGCGGTCGGTGCCGATATGCGGATGCGCGTCTATAAGGATACTGTCCTGGGCGCCGTGGTTATGGAAAACATGGAGAACCTTATCTACCGGGCCGCGTTTCTTGCTGCGTGTATATAGCTTGCCGTCGGAATATGCGCCTGCGCCACCTTCTCCGAAGCAGTAGTTCGAATCCGGGTTTACGGTGCCGTTGCGGTTTATGGCCACCATGTCGGCGCGTCGGCTATCTACGTCTTTGCCGCGTTCGAGCACTATAGGCTTTATGCCAAGCTCTATAAGCTCGAGGGCTGCGAAGAGGCCGGCAGGCCCGGCGCCCACGATTATA
The DNA here is from genome assembly GCA_009775225.1 of Muribaculaceae bacterium. Taxonomy (GTDB): domain Bacteria; phylum Bacteroidota; class Bacteroidia; order Bacteroidales; family Muribaculaceae; genus CAG-873. The sequence goes on from VSPE01000014.1 coordinate 1,507, forward strand.
GCCTGAGGGGCGTTGCTCACGTCGGGATATTCAATATGGAGTCCCTGCAGTGCCTCGGGATGCACGGTGTCTACGTGTACATTGACGGTAAGATTTACCATTACGCGCTTCTGTCGTGCGTCGATAGAGCGCCGGGTAATATCCACCTGTTTTATTCGAGCGGGTTCTATTCCGAGCATCTGAGTGCATTTGCGCCTCAGTATAGTGTCTGTCGCGGCCGTCTTAGGGTCTACGCGGAGTGTTAGAGTCTCAAGCATTTTGTTGGCGTTGCAGGTACTTGGCGATATGCCGGTTCATTATTATTGCAGTGAGGAGGGCGAGTACGAATGCGATGAAGTCGCTTGCGCTCATGGCGGCCCACACACCGTCCACACCGAAGCGTGGAGGTAGTATCCACAGCATCGGCAGCAGGAATATGAGCTGACGGGTTAGCGAGAGGAATATCGAGAGTTTGGGCTTGCCTATGGATTGAAAGTAGTTCTGTATCACTATCTGTGCGCCCACAAGGGGGTACACTATGAAGTATATCCTAAAGCCGTCGCGAGCTATCTGCACCATTACGGTGTCGGTGGTGAACATGTGGCTGATTGTGTCAGGAATAAGCTCTGTAAGGAGCCAGCCAACGGTCGACACTGCCGTGGCAATCCAGATACCCTTCATCAGTGTGGCCTTCACGCGTGGCCAGTTGGCGGCGCCGAAGTTATATCCCAAAATAGGCTGCATGCCCTGCGTGATGCCGAATATTATCATCACGAAGAACATGGTCGTACGGTTGATAATCCCGTACGCGCCGACGGCAAGGTTGCCGTCGGCGCCGGCCGTATCGAGAAGTGCTTTGTTGATAAACACCACCACGAGGCAGGCGCAGCAGTTCATAAGAAAAGGCGACAGACCGATTGCGTATATTTTCCGCATAAGCGTCCACGACACGTGCCAGCCTCGCCGCGTAAAGCGGATATAGCTCTTGCGCGATATGAAGTGGTGGAGCACCCATATAAATGCCGACGTCTGCCCGCATATAGTGGCGAGCGCCGCTCCTGCAATGCCCCATCCGGCTATGAAAATAAGCAGCGGAGCCACTACTATGTTTACCGCCACCGACAGCAGTGCCGAAATCATGGCTTTGCGCGGATAGCCGGTGGCGCGCATCAGATTGTTCAGCCCAAGAAATACATAGCTTATCGGTGTGCCTAAAAGTATAATCCGCATAAAGCTGCGGGCGTAGCCGATAGTCTCCGCCGTTGCGCCGAAGAAATAGAGTATCGGGTCGAGGAAGAGCAGCCCGACACTCATGATGACAACCGCGTGGATAAGGCAGAATACCGTCACGTTGCCTACGACCTGCGACGCCTTTTCAGGGGCTTTTTGCCCCAGGAATATCGACGAAATCGTTGCGCCGCCAACAGCCACAAGCACGCAGAACGCCACCACAAGGTTCATCAGCGGAAAGGTGATGGCAAGGCCGGTGATAGCCATAGCACCCACGCCGCGCCCTATAAAGACGCTGTCTATGATGTTGTACAGCGATGTGGCGAGGCTCGCGATAATGGCCGGCAACGAGTACTGCACAAGCAGCCGCCCTATCGGAAGGCTGCCAAGCTCGTTGGGTGATGATATCTGTGTCGGCGCTGTCATTGTCACAACAGCCCCTGCTTATTTTATCACGGCGAGACCGCCAAGAGCTGTCTCTTTATATAAAGACGGAATGTCGTGCCCGGTTTGTTTCATTACCTCCACAATACGGTCGAAATCCACCGAATGACGGCCGTCCGAGAACGCCGCATACAGGTTGGCATCCAGTGCGCGGGCCGCGGCGTATGCGTTTCGCTCTATGCACGGTATCTGTACAAGGCCGCACACAGGGTCGCAGGTAAGCCCGAGGTGATGTTCAAGGCCCATTTCAGCCGAGTATTCAATTTGTGCGGGAGTGCCGCCGAAGAGTTGCGAAGCCGCTGCGGCAGCCATGGCGCAGGCCACGCCCACTTCGCCCTGACAGCCAACCTCCGCGCCCGATACCGACGCGTTGTGTTTCACCACGTTCCCGAAGAGACCGGCCGTGGCAAGGGCTCGCAGTATACGTTGTTCCGAGAAGCCTTTGGAGTGGTGCAGATGATAGAGCACAGCCGGAACAATGCCGCACGAGCCGCAGGTGGGAGCCGTTACGATGCGGCCGCCCGAGGCGTTCTCTTCCGATACCGCCAGTGCATAGGCATACACCAGACCGCGGCTCTTCAGCGACTTGTTGTAGCCTTCGGCGTGTACGTAGTAGCTTACGGCCTTGCGGCGCACGCCAAGGCCGCCGGGCAGCACGCCCTCAGCCTCTATGCCGCGTTGCACCGCCTCCTGCATCACTTTCCATACTTCTGCCAGATAGTCCCAAATCTCGTTGCCCTCGTATTTGCCTACATACTCCCAGAAGCTGGTGCCCTCTTTCTCGCACCATGCCAGTATGTCTTTTATTTTAGTGAGGGGATAAATCGAAGGGCCCGAACTGCGTTGCTGGCCTTCCTCCACAATGTCGCCGCCGCCCACCGAGTACACAGTCCACGAGTCAAGTTCTTTGCCTGCTTCGTCGTAGGCTTTGAACGTCATGCCGTTGGTATGGAAGGGCAGCACCGTCTCGGGCTTCCACTCTATCTCGGTGGGAGCTATGGGGGTGAGTACCTGGAGTATTGCCTGGTCAGTAAGGTGACCGCGGCCGGTAGCGGCGAGAGCTCCGTAGAGCGACACCTCATAGCGCTTGGCTGCGCTGCGGGTGCGCTCTCCGAATATCTCTGCGGCCTTGCGGGGCCCCATAGTGTGCGAACTCGAGGGGCCGAGGCCTATTTTGTACAGTTGGCGGATTGATTCCAATATATATCAGTTATTTAGAAAGTTGTGAGCCGAATGTCTCCTTTATGTTCCATACGGCCACCGAGCCTATCTGCAGCAGAATACCCGACACTACAAGCATACCCACTGTAAAGGGCGCGCCGTTTTCGGCGGCCGGTATGCAGTGCAGTATAAGGCCGCCGCAAAGCGCTGCCACAATCTGCGGTATGGTGATAGTGCAGTTGAACAGGCCGAGATAAGTGCCGATGTTTCCGCCCGAAAGAGCGTTGGTCAGTATGGTGAAAGGCATAGCCAGCATTGCGGCCCAGGCGCAGCCCATAAGGGCGTAGCTGATGCTGAGCAGATACTGGTCTTTGATAAAGTAAACCGAGATAAAGCCTGCCGCGCCGATAAGAAGGCTGAGCGAGTAGGCGAGTTTGCGGCGGCGGAACCCTGCGAGTGCGGCGGCCCACAGCACGGCGGCTATGGCCTGGATGGCGAAGAGGTTGCCGTTCCAGTCGCCGGCGTTCTGGTACTGGGGGGTGGCCGGGTTGAGCACCGTTTTGTAGTTGAGGGTGATTTCCTCGGCGCTGTTCACTGTCGGGAGGGCGGAAGTCTGGTCAAGAACATATTTGCCCGTACCCTTGTCTATGTTGGCTATGTGAGCCAGAGTGAGGGTGGTACCTGCCTCTACCAGCGACAGCTCCGACACTGCTTTTGCCGAGCTGTTCACGCCGATGTTGTTGCCGTCGATGCACAGCACGGAGCCGGCCTGTGCGAAGACTTCGCCGCGAGGGTCTATCTTCTCAACACCGTTTTCGCGGAGTATCTTGCCGTTGGCAATGAGGGTGTCGCCGTCGAATACCACTGTCTGCGGAGTTGTGAAAGCACCGTCCACTTCTATGCCCGCTATGGCGAGGTGTCCGTTTTCTATTACAGGACGCTCCGAGTTGAAAATATATTTGTCGTCATAGCTCTTGCCGTCGATGCTCACGCCCGTCACTTCCTGTATCGAAGGTGCGTCGAAGGCCTGAAGCGCAACGGCGTCGGTGGAGTACGTCCACATATACAGGAATGCGGCCCAGCAGAGGAACTGCACAAGGCCCACAGTCCAGAACACCTTGGGAGCCTTCACCAGCAGGCGCACCATGCTTTCCTTTTCACCCTTCTCGTCCTTGCTCTCGTCAATGCCGTGGAACAGTGCGTATTCGTGGGGAGGCATCTCCTTCACTTTCGCGAAAGTATAGGCCACGCATATCGCAAGAATGGCGGCACCGATATAGAATGCCCACGTCACGGTAGGCGGAACCTCGCCGGCAGGAGCCGTGTTGCTCAGGAAGAGCGCGAGCACAAAAGGTGCGATATAGCCTACTACCGAACCGGCATTGCACAGGAACGACTGTATCGAATAGGCCAGGCCCTTCTGTTTTTCGTTCACCATATCGCCCACAAGCATCTTGAAGGGCTGCATGGCCATGTTGATAGAAGTATCGAGAAGCATCAGCATCACCAGGCCGAACATTATGGCTGCCGAGATGCCGAGGCCGAGAGAACCGGCGTTAGGCAGGAAGCACATCACCACTATCGCCACGGCGGCGCCGATAAGAAGGTAGGGCAGACGGCGGCCAAGACGCGTCCAGGTGCGGTCCGACGCGCTGCCTACTATCGGCTGCACTATCAGTCCCATAAGCGGGGGCAATATCCAGAAGTAGCTGAGGTCGTGAGGGTCGGCGCCAATAGTCGAAAAGATGCGGCTTACCTGTGAGCTCTGTAGAGCGTATGCAATCTGCACGCCGAAGAAACCGAAGCTTAGGTTCCATAGTTTCCAGAAACTTAAATCACGTTGGTCTTTCATTGGTATTTCTTTTTCGTATGATGAAGTATGATATATTTATATAATGTAAGTTTATTCATGTGATGAGTCGTGTGCGCGGAGCCAGTCTATCTCCGCTTTCCACAGCGAAGCGTCGGGTGTTTCGAGGATAAGAGGTATACGGTCGAAGCGGCTGTCCGACATCAGACGGCCGAAGAAGTCTGAGCCGAGAGTTCCTTTCCCTATCGGTGCATGACGGTCTATGCGTGAGCCTGTCGGGCGCATGGCGTCGTTGATGTGCATGCCGCGCAGATAGCCGAAGCCCACAATGCGGTCGAAGTCGTCCCACGTACGCTCGTAGCCTTCGCCTGTAAGCTCATATCCGGCAGCGCACGCATGGCAGGTGTCTATGCACACGCCAACGCGGCTTTTGTCGTCCACACGGTCGATTATATGGGCAAGATGCTCGAAACTGTAGCCGAGCGCCGAACCCTGGCCTGCGGTGTTCTCTATCACTGCAGTCACACCCTCGGTGCGTTCGAGAGCATAATTGATAGACTCCGCCACCCGCGCAAGACTCTCGTCTTCGCTGATTTGCCTGAGGTGCGAGCCGGGGTGGAAGTTCAGCCTGTCGATGCCGAGGGCGCTGCATCGTCGCAGCTCGTCGACGAATGTTACCCGGGAGAGATGCAGCTTACGAGCGTCGGGCGAGCCGAGGTTGACCACAAATGCCGAGTGCGGCAGAATATGGCCCGGCCCGAAGCCGTAGGTACTGCACAGGCTGCGGAAGCGCTCTACGTCTTCCTTGGAGTACCGAGGGGTGCTCCACCGCTGAGGGGCGGTCAGATTGAGCGCAAAGGCGTCAGCGCCCAAGGCATGAGCCTCCTCGGGAGCCGTCCATATAGTCGGAGTAGCGTCTACATGTGCGCCTATATATTTCATCTGTTATCTACGCATTTCGGGTAAAATTGCACAAAAATAACTAAAATTTCGCAATCGGCAATGTGTTGGCAAAAGATTAGCTAATATTTGTGCCGTTTCCTGCTACATATAGAAGCCGCTTACTTACTTTCCTTTCGATACCGCACTTTTACTTCCGTTGACTTCCTTTGCAGCCCGAATTTTGTCCGAAATACGCCTTCCGCACGTTAATTAGCTTAAATAAATTTGTTAGTCAACTGCGTATTTTGTATTTTTGTAAGAATATTCAAGGACGAAAGATGCAAGTAAACAATATAACAGTCAAAGGTGCCCGTGTCAACAATCTGAAGAATGTCGACGTGGAAATACCCCGCAACCGATTTGTTGTCATCACCGGGCTTTCAGGCTCCGGTAAGTCGTCGCTGGCCTTCGATACGCTCTATGCCGAAGGTCGCCGTCGCTATGTGGAGAGCCTGTCAGCCTACGCACGCCAGTTTATGGGCAAGCTCCGCAAGCCCGAGTGCGATTTCATAAAAGGCCTGCCGCCAGCTATCGCTATCGAGCAGAAGGTAAACACCCGCAATCCACGTTCTACCGTCGGTACGTCTACCGAAATATACGATTATATACGTATGCTCTTCGGCCGCATCGGTCGCACATACTCGCCTGTGAGCGGCGTGCAGGTAAGGAAGCATACGGTAGAAGACGTGCTTGCCGCCGCGAAATCGTATCCCGAGGGCACGAGAGCTGCTGTCGTCGCCCCAATTCTTCTCCCCGAGGGGCGCGACCTCGCCACTCAGCTCGATATATACGCTAAAGAAGGATATTCGCGTGTGGTCGATGCCGACAACAGTTTTGTTGAAATCTCCGAATACAGCCATGAGGACTGTGCCAATGTGCCTTCACTTCTTGTTGACCGCCTCGTCATAGAGCACGAAGGCGACGAGTTGTCGCGACTTGCCGAGTCGGTCGAGACTGCTTTTTTTGAAGGGCATGGCGAGTGTGCGCTCGTTGTGTGGACTGCTGCCGGAGAAGTGGTGCGCCATGCTTTTTCGAAGCGTTTCGAGGCCGACGGAATGGTGTTTGAAGAACCTACCGACCAGATGTTCAACTTCAACAGTCCGCTCGGCGCATGCCCCGTGTGCGAAGGCTTCGGAAAGACTCTCGATATCGCCGAGGAACTTGTGGTGCCGAACGAGTCGCTCTCGGTTTTCGACGGTGCCGTCGCCCCTTGGCGTGGTCCTTCGTCAGCACGCTGGCAGCGCGATTTTATTGCCGCCGCCGCACCTCTCGGCTTCCCCGTACACAGTAAGTACTGCGAGCTTGAGAGCAATTGGCGCGACCTACTGTGGAAAGGCGACGGAAAGAGAGTGCACGGCATCAACGATTATTTCGATTATGTGGCCTCCAAGCGTCAGGCCATAGAGTTCCGCATGATTCTCGCCCGATACCGGGGCAAGACTACATGCCGCTGCTGCGGAGGCTCGCGACTCAAAGCCGATGCCGCCTATGTGAAAGTGGGGGGGGCAGGCATCGCCGAGCTGGTGTCTATGCCCGTGTGCCGCCTCCTGCCCTGGTTCGAGGCTCTGGAACTTGACAGCCGCGATGCCAAGGTGGCAGAGCGCCTTGTGGCGGAGATAAAGCGCCGTCTTACATTCCTCAACGATGTCGGCCTCGGCTACCTCACCCTCGACCGCCTCTCAAGCACCCTCTCGGGCGGCGAGAGTCAGCGCATACAGCTCGCTACTTCGCTTGGCAGCAGCCTTGTAGGTTCGCTATATATCCTCGACGAGCCTTCTATCGGTCTTCACAGCCGCGACACCGAGCGCCTCATAGGTGTGCTTCGCAAGCTTCAGCGCCTCGGCAACACTGTTGTGGTCGTAGAGCACGACGAGGATATAATGCGACAGGCCGACCGTATCATCGACGTCGGGCCGGCCGCAGGTACAGGCGGTGGCGAGATTGTATATCAAGGGCCTCCGGCCGACATTGTGAGCCACCCCGAGAGTTTCACAATGCAATATCTGTCGGGCGAGGCCGTCATTGCAGTGCCTGCCCAACGGCGCAAGTGGCGCGACTATATCCGTGTGGAAGGCGCTACAGAGCACAACCTCAAGGGTATAAGCGTGGACTTCCCCCTCGGAGTGTTCTCCTGTGTTACCGGGGTGAGCGGCTCGGGAAAGAGTACCCTCGTGCGCGATATTTTATATCGCGCCCTTGTGCGCCACTACAAAGGCGAGGGCGATGCCCCGGGCCGACATGCTGCCGTAACGGGTGATTTAAACCGTGTGGCAGGCGTCGTGTTTGTCGACCAGAACCCTATCGGGCGCTCCACACGCTCCAACCCGGTTACATATATCAAGGCCTACGACGATATCCGTGCTCTCATGGCCGCACAGCCCTTGGCAAAGCAGCTAGACATCCCTGCCGGCTGGTTCTCGTTCAACACCGAGGGCGGCCGCTGCGAGGCATGCAAGGGCGAGGGCGTAATCACCATTGAGATGCAGTTCCTCTCCGACGTAACTATTGTATGTGAGGAGTGCCACGGCAAGCGCTTCAAGCGCGATGTGCTCGAAGTGAGGTACCGCGACAAGAATATCGTAGATATTCTCGACCTGACCGTCGACGATGCCATTGTCTTCTTCTCGTCCGACCCCGCCGACAGTGCCGCCATGCGCATAGCGCGGCGCCTCATGCCGCTTGCCGATGTCGGTCTCGGCTACGTGAAACTCGGGCAAAGCTCCAGCACGCTCTCAGGCGGTGAGAACCAGCGCGTAAAACTCGCCTATTACTTGTCGCAGGCTAATGCCGCCCCGCAGATTTTCATCTTCGACGAACCTACGACAGGACTCCATTTCCACGACATCAGTCTGCTACTCAAAGCATTCGACAGCCTGATTGCCATGGGACACACGCTAATAGTGGTGGAGCATAACCTCGATGTCATCAAGACTGCCGACTATGTGATAGACCTCGGCCCCGACGGCGGCGATGCCGGTGGCTCTCTTGTGGCGGCGGGTACACCCGAGCAGGTGGCTGCCACGGCCGCAAGTATCACGGGCCGATACCTCAAGGACAAGCTTTCCGCGCGATAGCGATACTATACGCTGATACAGAGTAAAAGGCGATGCGACTTCACAATCGCATCGCCTTTGAGAGTCTTGCCTGTTTCTATTTTTTGCTAGTAATTCTTATGGTTTTGTCTTCGGTGTTTACATCCACCGAAGCAATTGTTTCCGGCGGGATTTTCTTCATTTCGATATTTGTAATCATCTTTCCGTCAAGGAATATCTTTAAGCCCTCAGGGAATGATGAGCCGATGCCGGTGATTGATATCGACGAGGTAGTGCCGTTCTTCGGAGCGGAATCCGCAATCTTTACGGTGTGAGAGGCGGCTAAGAAACTTTCAAGATTGAAAAGCATCTCCCTGCCGTTGACAGTCAGGCACATGCTCGCATCTTTATAATCTTCCGAGAAGGGAAATCCGACGCTTATGGTTACGTCGTCGTCCGTCATGTCGAAGTTAATATTGTTTGCCCGATAGGTCTTGCCGTTGTTGGTGAATGTTCCGCCCGACACCGACATTGTATTGCCCATAGACTTGCCCTTGATAAGCACGGTGGTCGTATTGCCGTCGTTATTGATGTTTGTCACCTTTAAAACGGCATCCGTTTGGCCTTGCAGCGGATTTTCCGTATCTTTGTCGACAGATACCTCACTACTGCTGATGGTCGATACGGCTGCACGTATTGCAGGCACTCCGGCCACGCCAAGCCCAAGGGCGAGCATCGGCACCAGTGCGAGGGCCTTGAATTTGCGCCCCGCGCCACTTTTTGTTTTGTACATCATTGTGATACGTTTTTTAAGTTTACTATGATTGAGGCTGTTGGCTAAGGACGGGAATCTGGCGCCAACAGCTTTTTTTATAAGTAACATCTGATACTCCTGCACGTCGTGGCCGCCGTCTATCACAGCCATGTCGGCCTGATACTCATGTATGAGCATAAGCTCGTCGCGCATAAGCCACGCCACGGGGTTAAACCAGTTTACGATGCAAACGGCCTGCGCCAGCAGCAAATCTATCCAGTGGTGGCAAGCCACATGCTTCATCTCGTGTGCGGCTATCGCCGGGCAGTTATTGTTGTAGTCGCTGCGGCTTATTACTATGTAGCGCATCCAGCTGAACGGGGCATACCTTTCGTTGTCTGTCAGAACCAGGGTGTAGCCTTCGCGCTCAATCTTTTTTCCGTGCCTTATCACACGAGAGAGCCGCAGGCGGGTGACAGCCGTTTGCACGGCCACGACAATCATCCCGGCTATAAATATCCAAATCAGCACGGTTCCCCATATCGGGCGGGAGAGCGGGGCGGCCACAGCGCTGGCCGCTTCTATGCCTGTGAAAGCCGCATCCGTCATCTCGGTGCCTGCGGCATGGTGCCCTGTGAAGAACGCAATGGGCGAGGCAGCGAACGATACCGCGTAGATTGTAAGCAGTACGCCGCGGTTGAAGCTGTGCTGCTTGTCTCTTGCCAGTAATACGCGGTAGACAAGATACATCGCCGTCATGAGCAGCCCGCTGATTATGGAGTATGACAGAAATCCACCCATTATCACTTACCTTTTTGCTCTACGAGTCTGAGCAGTTCCTTTAATTCCTCTTTGGAGATTTTTTCCTCGGCCACCAGAGCCGACACGGCGCCGTAATAGCTCCCGCTGAAATAGTTCTTGATGAAATTCCCGAGACTTCTGCTACGGAAATACTCCTTTTCCACCTTTGCAAAGTAGTGGAAGGAACCCCCCGTTTCGTTATGCTCCACAAAGCCCTTTGCTTCGAGCCTGCGCACTACAGTCGATACGGTGTTGAAGTGCGGTCGCGGTTCGGGATACAGCTCTACAAGGCGGCTTATAGGAAGTGGCCCGTGCTCCCATAGCAGTTGCATCAGTTCCTCTTCTTTTGGTGTAAGTTGGTCTTTCGATATCTTTCTCATAAACTATTTTTGTAGTTGACATCGCAAAAGTAATAACTATTTTTGTAGTTGCAAGAGAAAGTTCCTGTATTTAACTTCTCTTAACTACAAAAATAGTTTAGGCGCAAAATTCGACTTTTGAGACAATAAAATATCTCGAAGCGTTTGGAAAAGCCCTTTCACTTTCCTTATCCTTCCGCACCCTCGGGAAGCGGAATGAAAGTACGGAAGATTATCGGGAGCTAAGACATTCCAGTCATCGCCGTGAGTCGGGCATCACTCTATAAAAAAGCACCAAATGAACAAGATTTATCTGCTCATTTGGTGCTTAAATTATATTAATTTGCTTTTTATTTTATCTTCACGGTCTTGCGCAGGAGGATATTGTCGGAAGAGTTGCCTACGAGTATTTCGTATTCGCCGGGGTCGTAGCCGAAATCGTGGATTTCGGTCTTGTAGTATGCGAACGCCTCTGCGTCGAGTCTGATGTCGAAGCGCACGGTCTCGCCGGCCTTTATCATCTTCTTGTCGTAGCCCTTCAGCTCCTTGTAGGGGCGGAAAACCTTTGCGCCGATAGGACGGATGTACACCTGTGCCACCTCTTTGCCGTCGCGAGTGCCGGTGTTGGTCACGTTGAAGCTTACATTGTATAGGGGCTTGCCCTTGGCGCTCTCGTTCTTGACCTTGAGGTCGGAGAAGCGGAAAGTAGTGTAGCTCTTGCCGAAGCCGAAGGCGAAGTTAGGCTGCACGCCCTTGGTGTCGTAGTGGCGATAGCCTACGAGCAGCCCCTCGCCGTAGCTCACGCGCTTGTCACCGTCCTCGTCGTAGTAGTAGGGGTAGGCAGGATTGTCTTCCCGGCGCTTCTCGAAAGTCACGGGAAGTTTGCCCGAGGGGTTGACCTTGCCGAAGAGGATTTCTGCGGCTGCCGTACCGCCTTCCTGACCCGGATACCACAGATACACGAGTGCCGGAGCGCGGTGCTGCCACTTGCTGAGGTCGGCGTTGCTGCCGGCGTTGACAAGCACGGCGGTATTGGGGTTGGCGTCGATTACGCGGTTCACGAGGCTGTCCTGATACTCGGGGAGTTCGAAGGGGCGGTCGTTGCTCTCGCGTTCGAGGCTCTCGTTGAAGCCTATGCTCACTATGGCTATGTCGGCCTTGGCGGCAAGTGCGGCGGCCTCGTCGAAGAGCTGTCGGTCTTCACGCCAGCCGAAAGACACGTCCACCGGGTGCACGTTGGCGAAGTATTCAAGCTCTACGGGGTACTCTTTGCCGGCTTCGAGAGGAAGCACTACTTCGCGGAGAGTGATGCCCTGGTCGCGCCATTCGTTTATTACCTGCTTGTCGTCCACCTTTAGGCGGAAGCCGTCGAAGCCGCGCACCACAAAGCGGTAGTCGGCGGTCTTCTCGGGGCGCACCACGCCGCTCCAGCGCATCGAGCAGTGGTCGTAGGGCAGACCGTGGTTCTCGGTGGCTATGTGGTAGCCGTTGGCAATGTTCACAATGCTGTCGATATGGGTGTCGACAGGCTCGCCGCGCAGTCGCGGATTATTGTAGAACTCGGCTTTGAGGCCGCGTACGTCTGAGCCGGGAGCGGTGTAGAACACCGACTGCTGTACTGTCTCGGGGAGCGTGGGAAGGCCGGGAGAGTAGAGTATCTCGATGTTGTCGCCGGCCTGCTCGCGGATACCGTCGAGAAGCGAAACACTGTGGAAGGGGAAGGTGTACGAGCTGCCGCCGCCCGAGATGTAGCTGTTGGCGTTCGGGCCTATCACGGCGATGCGCTTCACGCCTGACTTCACGGGAAGAAGCTCGCCTTCATTTTTCAGAAGCACAATTCCTTCGCGGGCAAGCTCCAGGGCGGCAGCGGCACCGTCGGGGTTATCCATAGGCACAGAGGGGTCGTGCTGCTCGTTCTCGAAGAACCCGTTTGCGAAAATCATGCGGAGGATGCGGCGCACCTTGTCGTTGATTGTCGATTCGCTCACGCGTCCGTCTTTGATAGCGGGAATAAGGACGTCGCGGTTCATACACTTGGCGCGGGGCATCTCCAGGTCGAGGCCTCCGTTGGCGGCTTCCACGCCGTCGTAGGTTGCCGACCAGTCGCTCATCACCACACCGTCGAAGCCCCACATGTCGCGGAGCACGGTGTTGTTGAGATAACCGTTTTGGGTGGCGTGCACGCCGTTAACGGGGTTGTAGCTGTCCATTACGCTACCGGCCTTGGCCTTCTGTATGGCGGCTTTGAACACGGGCAGATATATCTCATGGAGAGTGCGCTCGTCGATGTCGCTGCTCACATTGTTTCTGTCCCATTCCTGATTGTTGGCGGCATAGTGCTTGAGAGTGGCCACCACGCCCTGCTCCTGCAGGCCGGATACGTATGCGCAGGCGGTCTCGGCGTTGAGATATGGGTCTTCAGTGAAGTACTCGAAGTTGCGTCCGCACATCGGGGCGCGGAGTATGTTCACACCCGGGCCGAGGAGCACATGCACGGCGCGGGCGCGGCTGTCGCGGCCGAGCTGCTTGCCGAGTTCGTACACGAGGCTGCGGTTCCATGTCGATGCCGAGAGCACGCCGGCGGGATAAGCCGTGCTGCGGCCGTCTTTGTGGGTACCTACGGGGCCGTCGGTGAGCTTGATTTCGGGTACGCCGAGGCGCTCTATTCCGCGGATATAGAAGCCCCGGTAGCCTCCGATATAGTCTATTTTCTCTTCGAGGGTCATACGGCCCAGAAGGTCTTCGACGCGTGAGTCGACCGATGCTGTCGCGTCTTTGTAGACTTGCGCCGACGCCGGGAGCGCCGCTGCCGCAAGGATTGTGGATAAGATAAGTTTACGCATTATTCTTTATGTGTGAGCTTATTTATTGATTACTTTTCCGAATTGTTCGCGCCAAATGTCGTAGCCTTCTTTGGCCGGGTGAAGCCGGTCGTCGAGGAAGAGTTCGGGGCGTACCGAGCCGTCGGAGTTCAGCATGGGCGTGTGTATGTCGATATAGCCTGCGTTGGGCTGGCTTTCCACAAACTCTTTGATGAGCGCGTTCACCTGCTGTATCTTGGGCAGCACATTGGCGCGCACAGGCGAGGGCTTCACCGATACCATGTATATCTCGGCGTCGGGCTTCATGCGGCGTACTTCGTGGAAGAGGCGCTTCATCGACTCCATCATCTCGTCAACTTCCCATCTGAAGCCGATTTCGTTGTCGCCCTCGTATATTATTATGCGCTTGGGGTTGAAGGGAGCGATGAGCAACTCGCGGTAGTTGTAGAGGTCTATCGCCTTGGTGCCCGATACGCCGCGGCGTATCACGTGGTGGTCGGCGAAATCCTCTTCGAGGCTCTTCCACATGTCTATCGAGGAGCTGCCCACTACGAGAGTGGCGTCGGGCCAGGCGGCTTGTTCGGCGTCGCGCTCCATATAGTCCTTTATTTTATTCTCCCATTTGAGCTGCTGTTTCATCTTGGGGAGACCCTTCACAGGCTTACATTCGGCGATAGTGCCTCTTACGAGCAGACGCCCCAGCATGAGATATGTCTTGTCGTATTTCTCGGGATTGGCAGTGATGTCGGCCTGCTGGTTTTCGCCGAGGATTTTTGCCTTGTCGGCTTTGCTCTCGCTGAGTTTGAGCGTTACCTGATGCACGCCGGGCTCCACTTTCACAAGCACGTGCTGCCCTCGGTAGCGGTTGTTGCAGTGGCGGTTGAAGCGGTTGAGATAGTGTGTGCCTGTGAGCGTGGTGGCCTCGTTGTACTGGAGGGAGCCGTCCTTGCTGTTTTTCAGGCGTATCATCTGCCCGTCGACATACACTTCGAGCTGTCCGGCTTCGGGGCCTCCGAGGTCGAAGAGTCCGAACATATCGCCCTCGAAGGCGAATGAGAGGGTCGAGTTGGGGTGACTGCTCGTGAGCACGGAGGGGAACCAGTCGGCAAACTTCTTCATGCGCGGGTCTTTTGCGGCGTCCACTTCTTTCCAGAGACCGTGGCGCTTGCATACCTCGGCGGGATTGTACATGCGTGCGTTATCCCACTCGGAGCCGAACATAGGTGTCGGAAAAGCCTTGGCCTTGGATGCGGATGCGGCTATCCTGTCGAGGCTACGGGCTACGGCCTCCGCATAGAGGTTGCCGCCGCTCTTGGCGGGATGAAGGCCATCGGTCGAGAATACAATCTTGTCGGAGTCCTCGTTCTTCGAGCCTTTCCATATCAGGCGGCCTTCGGCTTCGAGGGCCGCGGCACGGCGTGCCATGTGCACCGAGGGCAGCGCGTAGTGCTCGGCGAGCGCTTCCTGCTCCTTGATTACGTCGGCCGTCTCGCCTTTCTGATACAGGCGCATGTGCGGCCCGGTGGCGGAGTAGAGCAGGCAGATGTCGGTATCGGCGTCGTGGGCATGTATTTTACGGATTATACCTTCCATGGCAGGGGTGTAGCCGCCGTTTGCCGAGAATTCGATGAATACGAGGTCGGGCTTGGTCGCGAGCACCTGCTCGTCGACACGGAAGGCGCCCAAATCGGTACCTGTGCCCGACACGCCGGCGTTGACCCACGTGAACTTTACACCGGGGTAGCGGCTCTCAAGCCACTTGGAGAGCTGGAGGCGGTAGCAGAAACCGCCTTGTGTGATGCTGCCGCCGATGAAGACCACAGTGACAGGTTCGCCTGCCTTGATTTTCGCCATGAAGTGTGGTAGGCCTCCGCGCACGGAGCACTCGCCGTCGGCGGCCGCGTCGCTCAGTTCTACTGCGGGGATGTCGGCACGCGAAGTGTCGAATACGAGAGCGCCGGCATCGGCCGAAGCAGCTATCCATGCCGATGTCAGCAGGGCTGCCGCAAGGAATATCTTTTTCATGTCAAATTTCTATGAGGTGTGTTTTCTGATTGCCTTTGGAGTCGCTCACCTTGACGCTGAGCTTTACTTTGTCGGAGGGTGCGAACCTGGCGAACGACCACTCGTAGGGGTATACGCCTATGGTATCGGACTCGTCGCCGCAGCTCACTTCCACGTTTACGCCCTCGCACGGAGGTGTCTCGCAGAAGCCGTACACCGAGTCCCAGCCGAATGGCGAGCGGATGCGGAAGGTGTAGATTTTTCCGGCTTCGGTGCCGCTTTCCACTACTTTCCAGCCATCTTTGAGGGCGGGTGTGCGGTCGGCGCGCAGTATGGCCTGAAGCTCGGGGCTTGAGGCTGCTGCATCGGCTTTCATCGGAATGGAAATGGCCGCGAAGCCTTTGGGCTGCAACTCGACGGTATATTTATTGTCGGAACATTCTATCTTGCGGCTCTTGCCTTTGGCGTTCCACACCGAAGCGGTGGCGGTGTTGGCTATTGTCGCAGCGTCGGTGCCGGCCGTGATGACGGTGGATACCGCCTCTCGGCTTTCGTTGCAGAGCAGAACCCACAGGCGGCTGTCGGAAACGGCGGTGATGTAGTTCACCTCCGGGTTGTCGCTCGTGATGATGCCTTTGCGCAGCCACAGCATGGTTTTCCTGTCGTCGAACACCGTGCCGGCCTCGCCGCCGAAAATGCGGTTGGCGAACCACACGAAGCCTTCCTGCTTCCCGAAAGGGAAGTTTACCTTGCCGCCCGAGCGCTGTATAGCCTCGCTTATCAGATAGTCGGCGGTGAAAGCGAGATGCGGCGGTATGTGGTGATAGTAGATTGAGCTTACATCAGGCCCGGTGTAGGGGAAGTCCTCTTTCATAGTGAGGTCGGTATAGCCAGTGGCGTAATAGCCGGGGTAGTTGGTGAAGCGGCCTATCACGGCATTGCGTGCGTAGGTGTCGAACAGCTCATCGCCGGTATGGATGTTCAGGCGGAGGAAGTCGGGAGCCCATGAGCTCATGAACACGGGGCGCACGAGCTTGCCTTTGTTGCGCAGGAAGTATGTGGAGGGCTGCTCGAAGCCGAGGCCTACGGGCGATACGCGCCACTGCTCCACGTCGTGCTCGGGGGCGTCGCCTTCCACACGGGGGAAGCCGAGGCGGAATTGTTCGGAGCCTTTCCACCACATTGTGGCATTGCCGTTGTACACGCCGCCGTGGTGTATGGTCTGCACGGAGTCGTGTACGGCGGGCCAGCTGCGTATGCCGGCCATAGTCATGGCGGCGCCGTAGCGGGCCGCTTCAAGGAACTGGCGGTCGCCGGTAACTTCATATAGGTCTACAAACTCCCACCAGGGATGATATATTGTGGAGTTGTAGAAAGCCTGGTAGCGTATGGGCTTCTCGCTGTTGGTGTAGATGTGCATCTTGGCGTCGCGCTCGGCGGTGCTGCGTGCACGGCGCAGCCACTTCTCATCGCCGGTGAGGCGGTAGGCGGCGAGCGCCTGCACCCACGACAGGATAGGGGCGGAGTAGCCGCGCGGTGCGCGCAGCTCGCCATCGGGTAGCGCTATGTCGCGCAGCCATTCGTTGCGGGCGCCAAGGAGGCGGTATAGGCCCTCGTAGTATGTGGTGGTGAACTGCGAGCCGAAGGGCGACAGACGCAGTGTCTCGGGGTCTTTGTTATAGCCATCGTCGGTAGTCTTTGTGCTCCAGCGGTAGCCTTTGCGCGAGAGTGTGTACTCTATAGTGGGTAGTGCGCGGCTCATGTAGAACTCCTCGTCGCCCGAGTTTATGGCGGCGGCCACGATTGCCAAAGGCGCCGAGTGCACCACTGTAGGAGCCTTGGTGGGTTTGCCTTCGATGTCGTAGTAGCCTCGCATTGCCTTGTCCCAGCCGCCGTGCTCGTCGTCGCGCATCAGCTCTATTATGCTGTACATGGTCTCGGTAAGCGATTTGTCGGCCTGCCGGCGGTAGTCGCTCACCTTGTATATGTTTTTGGCCACGTGCTCAAGAGTCTCGTTCCACGGAGTGGCGGCGAGGCCTACTTCGAAGCGGCGGCATACAGTCTGGCCGGCCTTCATCTTGCTGTCGGCCATACCGAGCACGGGCGAGAAGGCTACGGGCTCCACAAGGTTGTCGTGGTTCTTGATTGTGAAACCAATGGGGGAGTGGTCTACGCCGCCCCAGTCGAGAGGTGCGAGGGTGTTGTCGGCGCTCACGAAAGCCGTCATGCGGCGTCCGGCAGTCTCAGCCTCGACCATTGCCACTGGGGTGGGCATCATGGCCGACAGAAGCATGTGTGGCTGCGGCTGTATGCGGCGGTACTGGTACATGGGCGGAAGCTGCACGTTTGTGACCGAGGAGGGCAGTGCGGCGTGTGCGGCCATTACACCGAGGCTGTAGCAGCCGTCTTTGGCGGGTGTGAAGTAGAGTTGGAGGGTGGCGCTGCGGGCGTCTTTTGCAAGAGTCCATACGCCGCGTACTGTGTGGTCGCCGGCCGTGACATATTCCACCTCTATGCTGTTGTGGTCTATGTTGCGTGCTTTGACAGGCACAGCCTCGCATACCGAGCCGCTCAGGTAAGGATTGGTAGAAACCGAGTCGCCGCATGTCCACGAGGGGTAGTACGACTTGTAGTCGGGGCGTTTGTGTTTCTGGGGGCCGGTGATTACGAAGACCTTGTTGTCTTCCATCGGGCCGATGAAATTGAGCCATTTGCCGTCGGCCTTGGCCGCCATGGTGCAAGCCAGTGCGCGGCCGCCTTCACCTGCCTGTACGTATTGCAGGCGCAGTTCGCTGCCCGATATTTCGGCCACAGCCTCGGCCTTGGTGTCGACCGGGAGCGGAGGGGTGATGAGTATGCGCTGCTGTGCCGCAATGGTGCCAGAGGCGAGTAGCGCCAGCGCGAGAGATATGTTGCGGAGTGTCATTTTTCGGAAGGTACTTTTATTATTTCAAGGCCGTATGGTGCGAGAGTGATGCTATGCGAGCCGTGGCCGGCGATGTCGACGGTGGCTGTCTGGGTGGTACCAAGGTCGTTGAGGAGCATCACGAAGAGGGTGCTGTCGTTGCGTGCGAGCAGAGTCTCTACATTGGGATTGTCTACTGCTGTTTTTCCGGGCAGCATTACCAGCGAGGCGCGCTCGCCCTGTACGGAGCCGTCGGCGAAAGCGAATGTGCGGTGCGGCCCAACCTTGGGAGTGATGAAGCCTGCGGGGAAGCTTACGGCACCGTCGCTGCGCAGCTCAAGCTCGGCCAGCAGATAGTCGGTAATCCAGCCCATCTGCCACCAGGCATGATGCGGATAGGGGCCTGCGCCATTGTTCATGGTTGCCCAGTAGTACGAAGCCACGGCGGTTACGTCGTCGACAAAGGCATCGCGGCCTATGGCAGCGGCACGGGCCATGTCGAGGAATATGCGTTCGCTCGTAATGCGGTACATACGCACGAACATACCTGCGTGCGATGCCAGCAGTATAGGGCCGTGCAGGTTGGCCGAGCCGAATATTCCTCCGTGCTCGTAGGAGAGACCGGCGGTGGTAATTTGCCATTGCTGCAGGGGCTTGCCCTTTACGGTTACGGGGCGCGCCGATGCTATGGGGTTGGTGTAGACCGATGTGGTGTAGAAGCGAGCGGAGGCTATGGCGGCGTCCATATACCGGCTGTCTTCAGTGGCGTCGGACAGCTCCATGAGCGCCTGCGCGGCCTGCACGGTAGCGAAGTCGGGTGCGAAGCGGGTGTCGCCGCACACGCCCAGCCATTCCTGAGGCTCTACGGCATTGCTTATTAGCCAGTCGGCACCGCGGCGTGCTCCGTCGAGGTACTTGCGCTCGCCGAGAATACGGTGTGCTATGAGCAGGCCGTAGAATGTGGGGCGAAGGTCTTTGAGGTCGGTGAAGGCTTCGCTGTGGTCGGCGTCCGAGTAGGCCACGGCCCAGGAGCCGTCGGTCTTCTGTGTGCGCAGGAGCCAGTCGGCAGCGCTGCGGATAAGCTCTTTGATTTCGGCGTTCTCAGGCTCGAATAGCGCTATGTTGCCTAAATCCATGAGCATATAGTAGGTGGTTGCTATAGGCTCGGTGTACGGACCCCATTCCTCTACGAAGCGGCGGCTGTCGCGGAGATAGTACTGGCCGCGCGAGGCTCCTTGCAGGAAGCCTGGGGCGCTGTTGTGCTGGCGCACCTTGAAGTTGAGCGCGTAGGGCAGACGCTTTACCGTGAGGAGGCTGTCGCCTGTCATGGCGCCGAGCATCCACATGGCGCCGTAGTCGGCGTTCTTCATGGCATCGCGCTTGGCCATGTACACGCCGCCGAGGTATTCCTGAGCGCCGATAGTGTCGCCTTCGAACTCCACTGCGTGCCAGCGCGAAGTGCTGTCGTTCACCACATAGCGGTGTATGCCGTAGAGACGGTCGGTGAGCGAGCGGCGGTTGGAGCGCATGGGCAGAGTGTCGCCGAAGCGGTAAATGTCGTAGGCCACGTGCTTGAACACGGGCCACCAGCCTTGGTTGCCGAATGTGAGGCGAAAGGCGAAGCCGCGGCTTTCACCTGCTTTCATATACGAGTCGTCGTGCCCTAACACGGGGTGATATAGGGTGGGCGACAGCTCGCCTTTGCGGTTCATGGCCGACAGGCCCAGACGCCACGCGCCTTTGTTGCGCCTGTCGTCGCCCCACGGCTCGGCGGCGGTGCCCGGCTCGGCCGTTACGGCGAGAGTGATGCCGTCGGTGCTGCTGACTATGGAGGTGAGAGTGGAAGTGCTGCGCTCGCGGTACACCACGGGAAGAGCCGGTATGCCCCAGCCGTAGGCGTATGAGCGGCAGAAGTCGCTGCTTATGGCGCTGCCGTGCAGCACGCCCGGTATGATAGCGAAATCGAGCTTGCCCGGCTCTACTGCGAGTACCGAGGGTGTGGCAATGGAGTACCAGCCGTTGCGGTGTGCGGTGAGCGATACGCTTACGGCGACGTCCTTGCCGTCGATGCGCCACACTTCCGCTATGTCGAAGTCCTTGCCGCTGTAGCTTAGAGTTACGGAGCCGTCGGTATTACGCACGGCTTTGGAGGGTTTGTAGCGAAGCTCCGTGCCGGCGCGGTTGAGAGCTACTGCGCATGTAGCCTCGCGCCACGAAGGTACGATGTAGCGGTATTCATCGCCGGGGAAAGAGTCATCACCGCCGTATTCGGCAGGCGCGAGAGCATCGTCGGAAGGGCGTTCGGCGCTGTAGAGCACAAGTCCGGCGGCCCTCGGCGCGTCGGCTTTTATTCCGAAGGCTTCCACCGAGCCGAGGGTGTATCCGCGGCCGTCGGTTTTCCAGACGAGGGTCAGGCTGTCGCCGGAGAGGCTTACAGTGCGGGGGACGGCAGCTGCCTGCCGCGAACAGAAAGCAGCTGCGCAGATAAGGGCGTATGTCAGGGCTTTGTTCGATTTCATCACGCGATTATTTGGTTACGGTCACTTTTACGGTCGTAGTCGATGTGCTTTCGCTGTTGTGCCACACCGAAGAGCTTGCGAATACGGCTTCGTATTCGCCGGCTTTCTCGTAGGTGTAGTGGTACTCGCTCATGTTGGTGGCGATGTTCTTGAGCACGATGCCTGTCGAGGGTTCCGAAGTGTGGATGTTGAAGCCTGCTGATACGGCCCACAGGTCTTTGTCGGAGGTGCTGACATTGCCGGCAGCGAGAAGCTGCGAGCCGGGGAGAGTCCAGGCGCCCGTGCCGGACATCGTTACATTCTTCCAGCCGGCAGTCTTGATGTCGGCAAGAGTGAAACGGCCGCCTTCGGGCGATACCTTCTCGATGTTGATGCTGCGCACCACCCAGCGGTTTTTCATGGCCACGCCGTCCATGTCGTAGTAGCGGAATGCGAAATAGATGAGAGCGTCGTTGTCGTCGCCGGCATATTCCTTGAGGCTCACCGAGCCTGACGGAGTATTCTGCCCGGTGACTTGCGGAAGGGTGAACTTGTCGGTCACGTCAACCCAGGTGGCTGCTGCAACGTTCTCGGCATCGTATATGCCGTTGAAATCGCAGCTTACCAGCAGCTGTAAATTGGAGTGGACGCTTTTATTCTGGTCGGTGAACGAAACGAAGTCGACGAGCAGGTCGTTGTCGGCATAGCGGCGGTCGCGCAGGTTGTATTCATGGCCGGGTTCGCCGGAGTAGAACACGATATTGTCGGCCTTGCCGTCGATTTTGAAGCATACGGGTACGCCGGCCTTACATTCTGCGCCGTCGACGGTTACGGTGAGTACGGAGTCGGGAGCTTCGTCGGAGCAGGCAGCCAGAGCAGAGGCGGCGATGCCTGCGTATATGAGGGATTTAATCTTTTTCATTTCAGGATGTGTTATGGTTACCAGCCGGGGTTCTGTGTCATGAGTTTGTTTACGGTAAGCTCGGTGTTGGGGATTGGGAATACCACGTTTCGCTCGGTGACGTTCTTGCCGGAGTTTCCGGCGTAAGAGAATGAGCCACCGTCGGCAGCCGCCTCGCGGCCATACTCGTTCATGGTGCTAACGTATATGCCCCAGCGGATGAGGTCGAGTTTGCGCTGGCCTTCGAAGCAAAGTTCGCGCTGGCGTTCGGCCATGATAAGTTCGAGGAAGTCGTCCTCGCTGTCGATGCCGCTTATGTCGCAGAGCGCGTTCGGCACTTCGGGGTCGAGACCCCATGCGCGGCGGCGCACTTTGTTCACGGCCTCGCAGGCGGTGGCGTCGGGGCCGTGCTTGGTGGCGTTGATAGCCTCGGCCTGCATGAGAAGAACATCGCTGTAGCGCATGATGGGGAAGTTGGTGGAGTTGTAGAGCTGCGCTTTCTCGCCGGTCTCGTACTCGCGGCGCCACTTGCCCGGGTTGCGGTTGTAAATCTGCTTTTCGGTGTAGAATGTGCGCGAAGTCACGCCGGTGTTTGAGTCGGTGGAGTAGTAATATGGTGCGATGTTCCAGTCGCGGCGTAGGTCGCCTTCTTCAAAAGCGTCGTAGAGGCGCTTTGTGACCTGCATGGCACCGCCCGAGTAGCCTATGTTAACGTCGCGGCAGAGGATGCCGTTCTCCACGCCGACACTGCCTGCGAGATCTTCGGTGCCGATTTTGTTGCCGTACATGCCCACTTCCCAGAGACATTCCTCGGGGTCGTAGAGGTCTTGGCTGTGGTTGATGAAAATCTGTTGATAGTCGGGGTTGAGCGAGTGCTTGCCAGATATAATCACCTTGTTGGCGTAAGTAAGGGCGTCGGCATAGCGCGAGGTGTCGCCGAGGGGCTGTCCGGCCATTTTAAGGAATACGCGAGCGAGCACGGCCTGTACGGCAGTCACAGATACGCGTTCGTTGGTTCCGAGCACATCGATGTCGAGCACCATCTCTTCGGCGCGCTGCATGTCGCTTACAATCTGAGTGTATATGTCGGCGAGCGACGATTTGGGCAGCGGCTTCTCGTTCGGAGACTCGGTGGGGGTGAGCTTCAGAGGCACTTCCCCGAAGTAGGAAGTAAGAAGGAAGTAGTAATATCCGCGCAGGAAGTATGCCTCGCCGAGCATCGCTTTCTTCTCGGGAGTGTCGAGGCTTTCTGCGTCGACGTAGGCTATGAGGTAGTTGGCGCGGCTCACACCTTCGTAGAGCACCTCCCAGAAGCGGCCTATGTCGAGGCTGCCGGCGTCGAACTGCATCACGCGTATGTTGTTTATGGATATGTTCTTGTAGAAAGCCTCGTCGCTGATAGCGAAGTAGGAGTAGAGAGCTTTGCTGTACATGCGGCCGTTGGGGTCGATGAGACGGTTGTACACACCGTTGAGTGCCGACTGTATCTGCTCGGGCGTGCGGTAGTAGTTCGACGGCGAGAGGAAGTCAGGCTCTTTATCCAGGAAGTCGGAGCAAGAGCTTGTGAGCATTGCGGCTGCTATAGCCAGTGCGCTTATATATTTTTTCATTTCAGGAGGCGTTTAGAAAGTGATATCAAGACCGAGGGTCATGGTTTTGGAGCGGGGATAGGGCGACCAGTCGAACGAGGGCGTAAGAGCCGTGTTGTATGTCGACACTTCGGGGTCGAGACCCGAGTAGGCAGTCCATGTGAGGAGGTTCTGGGCGGCGGCGTAGAAGCGCAGCGAGCTTATGCCGGCACGTTTTGTAAGAGCCGTGGGGAGGGTATAGCCCAGCGTAATAGTCTTGAGGCGGAGGTATGAGGCGTCCTCGATAGTGCGGTCGGAGTATGCCGTGGGGCCTTGGCCACCTACGCGGAAGAGGGTGTTCGAGGGATTGTCGGGTGTCCAGCGGTCTTTCACGCTTGCGAACATATTGAGCGACGTGCGGGCTGTGGGGTCGCCGCCTTCAAACTCGATACGGTTGGCGTTCATGATTTGGCCTCCGTAGGAGAACTGGAGGAAGACAGACAGGTCGAAGTCGCGGTAGCGGAAGTTGTTGGTGAAACCGCCGATGAACTTGGGGTTGGGGTTGCCGATAATGGTAAGGTCGTAGCTGTCTACGCAGCCGTCGCCGTTGATGTCGCGGTAGCGTATGTCGCCCGGCTGTATGTTGGCGCGGTCGTTGCCGTTGTTGGGGATGCCGGCTTTGAGCACGTAGGTGTCGCCGACCTTATCGAAGTCGTCGTACTGATATATGCCGTCGAAGAGGTAGCCGTAGAACATTGCTATAGGCTGTCCGGGGATAGCGATGTAGGGATAGGCGTTGTTGAAGTTGCCCCATGTTACGCGGGTGGCCAGCGAAGGCTCGTCTTCGTTAAGCGACAATACTTTGTTGCGGTTGAAGGAGATGTTGAAGTTGGAGTCCCACGAGAAGTCGCGGTTCTTGATGTTGACAGTGTTGAGGGTAAGCTCTATACCGCTGTTCGACACGCTGCCCACGTTCTTGTATGCGGAGAGGAAGCCCATGGAGGGAGCGAGGGTGGCGTTGAGCAGGAGGTCTTTGGTGTGCTTGTAGTACCAGTCGGCGGTGAACTGTATGCGGTCGTTTACGAAGCCGAGGTCGAGACCGACGTTATACTGCACTGTTGTCTCCCATTTGAGTTTGGAGTTGCCGAGCGAAGCGGGCACCACGCCTTTGAGGGGCGAGTTGTTCACCGAGTAGCCCGAGGTGGGCGATATTACAAGGCTGGTCATGGAGGCGTAGTCGGTCACGCGGTTGTTGCCGGTGGTACCGGCGCCGAGGCGGAGCTTGCCCTGGGTTAGCCATGTTGCGTTCTTCACGAAGTCTTCCTGGCCGAAGCCCCATGCGAGGGCTGCCGAGGGGAACGAGGCCCAGCGGTTGTCTTTGGGGAACTTGGAGCTGCCGTCGGCACGGTAGGAGAGAGTGACCATGTAGCGCGACTTGTAGCTGTAGTCGGCGCGTGCGAGGAACGACATCAGGGAGTTCGATGTGCGGCTTACGGGAGCTTTTGTCACAGTGCCTTCATCGAGGCCGGCTATGCCGAGTTCTTCGTTAGGCACGTTTATGGCGGTGAAGCCGTCGGAGAAATAGCGGTTGTCCTGGAGGGTGAAACCGGCCAGCACTTTGAGGCGGTGGCCCTTCTTGAGCTTGAAGTTGTATGTAAGGGTGTTCTCGTTGAGGAAGTTTGAGCGCTCCCAGTTTGTGATGCTGCCGTTTACCTTCTCGTTTGTGCGGGGATTGCCGAGGCGCGAGCTGGAGTTGTTGAAGATTTCGCGGCGCTGGTCTACGCGGTTGTAGCCGCCGGTGATGCGGAGAATGAGGTTATCGAGAATTTTATACTGCACGAAGGCATTGGCTATGAAGGTGTTTGTATGCATGGGGTTATGCTCGTTCTTCACTGCCATAATAGGGTTTATGCGGTAGTCGCGGGTGGGGTCGAGAGTATCGTCGTAGAGCTCTTCGAGGAGGTCATCCTGCCAGAGAGTGCCCACAGGGCGGTAGCCCCACATGCTGTACATGATGCTTGCGGTGGGCGAAGCGTTCTGCTCGGATGCTATGGTGCCGAATTTCTTGCTGTAGGTGTAGTTGAGGTTGAGGCCCACTTTTACCTTTCGGTGGAGGTTCTGCTCAAGGTTGAGACGGCCCTGGTATTTGCGGAAACCGCTGTTGGTGATTACACCGTCTTGGTGTACAACACTACCCGAAATGGAGTAGCGTGTGTTCTCTGTACCGCCGCGTACCGAAAGGTTGTGGCTCATCAGGAAGGCGTCGCGCAGCACTTCGTCCTGCCAGTTGATGCCTTTTTCGTTGCGGTAGTCCTCGAGCGTCTTTTCATTGCCGAGATACATGGAGGAGTAGAGTGTGGGGTTTACATCGAGCTGATAGCGCACGAACTCGTAGGGGTCGAGCATTTCCTGCTGCTTGATAGCTCTTTGCACACCCATATACATGTTGTAGGTGACTACGGGGCGGCCAATTTTGCCTTTCTTGGTTGTGATGAGGATTACACCGTTGGCGCCTCGCGCACCGTAGATAGCTGTCGCGGATGCGTCCTTGAGGATTTCCATCGATTCTATTTCCTCGGGGTTGAGCACGTTGCCTATTGAGGTTTCCAGAGGGAAGCCGTCCACAACATAGAGCGGGGCGTTGCTCTGTGTTACGGAGTTGTTGCCTCTGATTACGATGTTGAGGTCGCTGCCGGGCTGACCGTCGCTACTGGTCGACTGTACGCCGGCCACACGTCCGGCAAGAGCCTCCTCGAAGTTCGACACGGGAGCTTTTTGCATCTCCTTTACATCGACTTTCGATACGGCGCCGGTGAGGTCTTTGCGAGTTGTTGTGCCGTAGCCCACTATCACCACTTCGTTGAGGAGGTCGGTGCTGGGGCGCATGCGAAGATTGTTTTTCTTATCGGAGCTTACGTTGGCTGTAAGCGGCTCGTAGCCTACCGAGCGGATTTCCACGGTGGCTTGTGTCTTGGGGCTCGTAATGGTAAACTCACCGTTTATGTCGGTGATTATAGCCGCTTTCTCGCCTTTGAGGCCTACGGTGGCGCCGATTACCGGCTCGCCGTTCTCGTAGTCGGTGACAAGGCCGCTTATTTTGAAGGAGCCTTGCTGCGCTATGGCTCCCAGGCTGACAAATACAGTCAGCATAAGTGCCAAAGCCGTTTTCATGGCATTTGATTTAAGATTGGTTTTCATATTGTTGTGTTTATTTTATTACGATGTGGAAAAGGCTTGCCGGAATATTTTCGGCGGGGTGATGCATGTCGATGCGCAACCGTGCGGTTGTGACAGGCTCTGTGAGCTTGATTACATTCATGGCGAGATGATTGTCGTCGCAGCGGGCTATGACGTTGCCTTTGTCGTCGGCGATGCTGTAGTGGCGCACGCAGTAGGGCATAACATTGTCGTAGTGGCCCATCTGCACAGTTTCCATAGCCTGGTCGTAGTCGGTGTCGAAGAAGAGCGTGATGCTGCTTATGGTCTTAGGCTCGTCCCATTCGAGAGTAAGCGAGGGTACCTTGTCGTCGAGAGCGGCAGCCCATGCGTTTGTGGCGCCGACGGGGCGGGTTTCGGCATTTTTGAGGAGGTCGGTGGAGTATATGCCGAGGTGCGGGGTGAGCGAGAACGACACATTCTTGCCTTCGGGACGGCGGAGGGGACACCAGAATTCGAAGCTTTCGATGCCTATGCCTTCGGGTGGGTCCTGACGGCCGTAGTTCGATACGGCGAGGTTTATCTGGTTCAGTACGGTAGTGGTGCCAGTCAGCAGTGTGTCGGTCTGTTGGAGCTGTACGCCGTCGTTAGCCATGAAACATACGAACACATATTCGCTCTTCTCGAACGTCGCCTTGAACTCGAGCGTCACTTCCTGCTCGCCTGCCACGAGGTCTATCACTGCATTGTCGACGGTGGTGTCGGGGGTATAGCTTGCGGGGCGCGAAGAGGTGCGCAGCTCTGCTTTGAGCTGAGTGGGCTCGTCGGTGCGGACGGTGAGAGTCACCTTGGGCATCTCACCGAGTACGGGGAAGAGGGCCGCGGTGGAGTATGTGAGACGGTGCCAGCTACCGTTGGAGGGGTAGCCGCCGAAGGTGTAGGTGCTTCCGGCACTTATTTTGGCGCTGTTGAGCAGGTTGGCGTCATTGCAAAGCTCGGTCATGGGTATGTATTGGCCGGCTTCCGTAAGGGCTTTCTGAAGCTCCGTTATCATTTCGGGAGCCACGTAGTCGGCGGGCTTGCGCTTGTTCTTCACGCACAGGGCGAGAGCCATGCCTATTGCCTGGCCGCCGCTTGCCGAGGTGCACATCACGCGGGTTGAGCCGTTTGCCACGTGCGAGGTGCTGGTGATGCGGCCGCCGAACATGAGATTGTCGATGTGGTCGCCGAGATAGCAGCGGTATGGTATCTGGTACACGCCTTTGGAGTGCCACTGGTTGCAGGCACGGCCTTCGGCGTACACACCGTTGGAGGGGTGCAGGTCGATAGCCCAGCCGCCGTACGATACTGCATCGTAGTGAGTGCGCTGCTCAATGATGTCCTGCTGTGTGAGAGTGTAGAGGCCAAGCATGCGGCGCGACTCGCGCTTGCCGGGAATAGTGCCCACCCACTCGAGGGTGTAGGTAGCCATTTCGGGGAAGTTGCCTGAGTTCTTGATGTAGTCCCAGATACCGTAAACCACTTTCCACAGCTCGCGCTTGATTTCCTCGGAGTCGTAGATAGTGTCGAGACGTCCGCCATACTCAATCCACCAGTACTTGCATCCGTGGTGGTGTATGGAGAAGTATTCGTTGTTCTGGATTTTGCTGATATGCTTTTCTGCGTCTTTGAGTGCAAATTCGGGCGCGTAGTATTCTACAGGCTCGCCGGTATCCTTCATGTAGAAAAGAATAGTGTGGCCCATCAGTTCGCCGTAGGTATCCTTGTCGGGGCTGAAGCCTTCGTCGTACACGTTTTTGTCTTCCGAGCCCATGCGGAATGGCTGACCGGCGAGGTAGCTCACGAGGCCGTCGCCGCTGCAGTCGGCAAAGAATGAGCCTTGGAGGCGGTATTCTGTCTCGTTGATAGGGTTGTAGCCCACCACGTACTCTATGGTGTTGTCGGTGCTCTTGCACACCTTGTGCACCACTGTGTCGAGCAGGAGGGTGATGTTCGGCTCGGCGCATACGAGGTCGATGAGAACGGTGTCGAATATTACGGGGTTACCTTCTTTGTTGCGGTAGACGTTCTCGGTCATGATTTCGTCGATTACGCCGCCTTCGCGCGACCACCTGTTGTTGTTGCCCATGTGCGATGTGGCACCGAGAGCCCAGAGCCGTACCTCGCTCGAGGCGTTGCCGCCGAGCACGGGGCGGTCTTGGGCAAGAATTACCTTTGTGCCCCGGCGTGCAGCCGTGAGGGCACAGCATACGCCGGTGAGGCCGCCGCCAATGACAACGATGTCGGCGTCGAGTGTGATGCGCCTTGTTGCGCGCGAACTTACAAAGCCTTGGCTGTTCATATTGAGAGAAATATCTTTAGTTACTTTTTATTGTACCTGATAATCATACCTGTTGCGAGCACTATTACACCCATGCTCACGGGGATATACTGCGAGGAGTCGGCCATAATGCCGAGCACGGCGATGAGTACGCCTGCCAAGGCTATGCTCAGGCCGAGCACGCGGCGCGTGAAGCGGTTGGCCTTCCGGCCGGCGGCAATTGCTGCGGCGTCGGTTTCTTCGGCGTGGCGCGCCATGCCTTTATATACGGCGTACTGAGGGTCTTCGTAGCTTCGGTGCGCGAGCCACAGTTCGGTAAGAGCGAGCAGTATTACCGGCACAAAGGCTCCTACGCCCATCTCGGCACCACGGCTGAGCGATAGCCCGAAGAGTGGGGTGACGAACTTGAACATCAGATTTACCGCGAGGCTCACGAGTGTGACGCCGAGTATAGTACGGGCGTTCTGACGGCGGCTGAAGAGTGACCATATTACAGGCAGATAGATTGGTACGCCGGTGAGTGCGGCCACGCTGATGACTACGTTTACGATGCCGCCCATGCTCTTTACCAGAAGCGCCACTATGAGCGCGAGCAGGCCGAAGCCGAGGGTGGATATGCGTGCCACGCGCATGAGGGTCTTTTCGGAAGCCCCGGGGACGAGACGCTTGAAAATATCGTTGGTGAACACACCTGCCGATATGTTGAGGGTGGCGTTGAGCGAACTTGCCGTTGCAAAAATCATGCCGCCGAGCATCAGCCCGAGCAGACCTGCCGGCATGGCTGCCTTGCACATGAGCAGGTAGGCGTTCTCGTTGTCGAGGCCTGCGAGCGATGGGTTGTACACGCGGTACAGCATGGGCGGAATCATCCATAGGACTGCGCTCACAAGGTATAGCGAGCCGAATAGCCAGCCCACCTTGCGGCTGTCGGATGCCGAGCGAACCGAGGTGTAGCGCTGCACGTAGGCCCAGTTGCCGCCGAGGAAGAATGAGTTATACACGCAGAAGACAAGGATGAACCACCACGAGTATTCGCCGTGCACAGGCTCGAAGAAGCTATCTGGCACGTTGGCGAGGAAGGCGCTTACGCCTCCCACTTTCTCGAAGGAGAGTGGCACCACAATGATGACTGCCGAGAAGAGAATGACGAACTGAAGTACGTCGGTGACCACCACTCCGCGGAGGCCGCCTATGCTTACATATATCATGCTGAAGACGCCAAGGGCAAGAATGGAGGTGGTGAGGGGTATGCCTGCCGACACTTCCACGATTTTTGCTACGGGGTAGAGGAAGCTGCCGGTGGTGAATACGGATACTATAAGGAATATATAGGTGTAGAACTTCTGTACGCTTACTCCCAGTCGCTCACTGATATACGATGCCGCCGTGAGTGTGTGGGTGCGTTGCCAGCGTGGCGCTATCCATGTTCCCACCACAAAGCCGGCGACCGACATTGTGAGCTGGATTATCACGGCCACTATGCCGTAGGAGTAGGCTATCGAACCCCACACCACGAAGGTGCCGGCCGAAAAGAAGCCCATGAAAAGCGAGAGGCCGTTCATGCCCCAGGGAACGTTGCCGCCTCCGGCGAAGAAGCTCTTCATATCCTTGCCCGTGCGTGAGAAGGCGGCGCCTGTGAGAAGCACGCCGAGCGAGAACAGAAGGATAGTAATCAGGTCTGTGTTGCTCATGTTTTTTTCGTTGGTATTAGCTGTGGCTGAATTTTCTTTATTGCAAATTTATGAAATATAAAAGTGTGATTTTCGTAAACTTACAAGAAAATTAACGGGAGCGTTTCCGAAAGTTTTTGGAAACGTTACCGACTGCCGAAAGCACGGGTGCGACGGCAGAAAAGCTGTCGCACCCGTGCTGAAAAGATGAGCCTGATGCTGTTATTTTGCGACCGAAGAGTCGCGGATGTTCAGAGTGGCGTCGAGGCACACAGTCTGAGGCATTTGTCGGCGCGTGGCGTGCAGTTGCTTCAGAAGCAGGGTGGCAGCCTGTCGGCCCATTTCGTGCATGGGCTGTTGCACGGTGGTGAGCTGCGGCTCCACCACCGTTGCCATAGAGCCTTCGCTGAAGCCTACAATCGCTATATCCTGCGGGATGCGTATGCCGGCGTTTTTGAGGGCTTTCATGGCTCCGATTGCCACAGGGTCGTTGAAGCAGAAAATGGCGTCGGGGAGCGGGGCGCCGGCGTCGAGCAGACGCTGTGCCGCGTCGTAGCCGTCCTTTATGAAGATGCCAGCCGGCAGACAGCGGCCTTCGGGGTCGATGCCGTGGCGGTTGAGGGTGTTGGCGAAGCCTTGGGAGCGCGAGGCGCTTACCTCAAGGTTTACCGGCCCTACGAGGTGCACTATGTTGCGGCGTCCGGTGTCGATAAGGTGCTCCACGGCTTTTTCGGCCATGAGGCAGTCGTCTATCATTACTTTAGGAGCGGCTAGTGTCTTGGGGCAGCGGTTGAAAAATACCAGCGGCATGCCGGAGTCGATAAGCTCTTTGTATGCGTCTTCGTTGCCGCCTTCGTTTGTGGTGGAGATTATGATGCCCTCCACCATGTGTTCGCGGAGCATGCGCATGTTTTCCAACTCCTGGCTTCGGCTTTCGTTGCTCTGGGTGATGAACATGTGGTAGTTTTCGCCGTATAGCACTTCCTGTATGCCCATTATCACGCGGGGGAAGAAACTGCTTACAAACTCGGGAATGATGATGCCGACAGTGCCGGTGCGTTTGTTCTGTAGATTTTTTGCGTTGAGGTTGGGGTGATAGTTCAGCTTCTTGGCCATGGCGAGAACCTGCTCGCGGGTCTCGCGTTTCACGTCCCATGCGTCGGAGAGTGCCCTTGACACTGTAGAGGTTGATATGCCAAGGGCCTTTGCGATGTCTTTGATTGTAATATGATTGCTCATGGCATTTCAGTCAGAGATTTAAAGGCTCACAAAGATACGGCTTATTCTGGGAAATTAAGAATTAAGAGTTCAAAATTAAAAATTATTATTGTTCGGTGCCGTTGGCTACAAACGCCCACGGCACCGAACATCAATGGACACTACTCCTGTCTCAATTTTGATAATATCAGTAAACTCTAAGCTTTCCGTCCACGATATAGAGGCCCTGGCGGGTGATGCGCTCTATGCGTATGCCGTCGAGGGTGTAGATGCCTTTGCGTGCGGCAGCGTCGGCCGGGGGGAGTGTCACGTTTTCCACGCCCGAGGTGGCTGGAGTCAGAGTTTGTGTGAGGGTCTTGAGAGTCACACCGTTCTGAGCTATGGTGATTTTCACTTCGGCAGGCTCGTCGTAGCCGAAGCGTGCGAAGCTCCATTCGTAGGGCCATGCCGAGGCAGTGTGCGATATGCCATTGCACTCGGCGGTGACGGTGAGGCCGCTTACGGCACTGCAGTCGGCGTAGCCGTAGAGCGAGTCCCAGCCGAATGGTGAGCGTATGCGGAAGAGGTGCACGCCTCCGGCCGGTGTGCCTGTCTGCTCCGAGGTCATGCCGTGTGTGAGGGCCGGAATTTCGGCGGTCATGTCGGCGAAGTCGGCGTCGAACGCCATTATTTTAAGCTCGCGGGGTGCAAGCCGTGCGGTGAATGTGCGGTCGGACTCCACCTGCGAAAGGAGTGCGTCGGAGAGAGTCACGCGGGCATCGCAGTCGGAATTGCCGTCGTTGGTGAGCATAATGAAGAAGCGCGAGGCATTGCGTGCGGTGAGGACGTTGACGGCCTCATTATCCACGGTGACGTTTCCGTCGGGCATCCACAGTAGCGCTTCCTCGCCGTCGATAGTGCCGCGCACGCCGCCGCTGATGTTGTTGGCGAACCATACGAAGCCTTCCTGACGGGCGCGCCCGAACTCGACGCGGCCGCTGCTGCGTGTCGTTATCTCGGTGACGAGGCAGTCCTGAATCATGGCGAGGTAGGCCGGGATGTGGTGGTAGTAGATAGAGCTTACGTCGGGGCCTTCGTAGGGGAAGCGCGCGGAAGCGGTGATGTCGGTATAGCCGGTGGCGTAATAGCCGGGGTACGATGCGGCGCGGCCTATTACGGCATTGCGGCCGTAGGTGTCGAACACATCCTTGCCAGTGAGGGCGGCAAGCTCCATGAGGCGCGGTGCCCACGAGCTCATGAATACGGGGCGCACCGTCTTTCCGGCAGTGCGCAGGAAGTAGGTAGCCGGCTGCTCCATGCCGAGTCCTACGGGCGACACGCTCCATGCCTCAACTTCGTGCTCGGGGCTGTCGCCGTCTTTGCGCGGAAAGCCGAGGCGGAACTGCTCGGGGCCTTTCCACCACACGGTTGTCACGCCGTCGTAGGTGCCGCCGGGGTGTACGGTGTGCATGCCTTCGTGTACACGCGGCCATGTCTTTATGCCTGCTATTGTGTGTGCTGCGCCGAGGCTTGCGGCATCGAGGTAGCGCTCTTCGCCTGTTATGCGGTACATGTCGAGGAGTGGGGTCCAGTCGTGGTACATCTGGCTGTTGTAGAAGCTGCCGGCGGCCATTTCCGGGAGATTTCCGGCGGTGATTTCATCGGTGTATGCGTCGGCGAGCGCGCGGGCGCGGTCGAGGCGGCTCTCGTCGGAGGTGAGCCGGTAGGCCGATATTTCTTGTCGGAAGGCCTGAAGAGTGCTGAAGTAACCGTTGGCCTGTCGGGTGGTGCCTTGCGGCATCGCCACTTCGGAGAGCCAGGGATTGAGGTCGCCGGTCAGGGTGTTTATGCCTTCGTAGAGTGTGGTGGGGAATTGCGATGTGAGAACATCGAGAGCGTATGGCGTGTTTGCGCGAGTGCGGTAGCCTGCGCGCGAAAGGGTGTATTCGATAGCGGGCAGGGCGCGTTTCTCATACAGCTCTTCGTCGTGGGCAAGAGTGGCTGCGCCGACAAGGGCCAGCGGTGCCGACTGTACTACAGTAGGAGCGGAGGTGCCGTCGGCCTCAATGTCCCAGAAGCCTTTCAGTGCGGGTTCCCAGCCGCTGTAGAAGTCGTCTTTGATTAGTCGGACTATGTTCTGCATGGCCGACGTGAGCGATGTGGTCGGGCGGCGGTAATCGGTAAGCCCGAATATGTCGGAGCCGGCATATTCGAGGGCGTCGGCCCATGTGCCGGCTGTGATGCCTATGTTGAAATGCGCTTCGACGGTGCGGCCGGCCTTGACCTTCGAGTCGCTCATGCCGGGGAGCGGCGAGAATGACACCGGCTGCATCTCACCTGCGCTGTTGCGGAGAGTGAAGCCTACGGGCGAATAGTCGTAGCTGCCCCAGTCGGTGCCGAGGTCGGTCGGCTCGGCTGCCACAAAGGCTGTAGCGGTGCCGTATGCGGCATCGGTGCTTACCGCCGATATGCACTGCGGCATCATGGCGGAGAAAAGCATCTGCGGAGTGGCGGGCAGACGGCGCGCGGCGTACATCGGAGGCATGAGGCCGCCGCTCACGCCGGCGTCGGGTACGCCTTTGGCAGCATGCAGGGCTATGGAGTATGTGCCTGCGGCTGCGGGCCGGAATACCATGCGGACGGCTATGTGACGGCCTTGCTCGGGTACAGTCCAATACCCGGTGAGGGTGCCGGCCGTGCCGCAGTCGTAGGTGACTTTGATACAGTTGCCCGCAGTTTTTGTCACGGCAGTTGCGCGCGCCTCAGACAGCGATGCGGCGTAGAAGGGGTTGCTGCTGTCGCCGTCGACAATCACGGGATAGTCTGTGCCCTCGAATGTGAAAGTGCGCGAGGCAGTGGTGTTCTCCCATGCGGGGTAGAACTGATTGTGGTTGAAGGTAACGGCCGGTGCGTCGGCGGTTGCGGCGAGGAGCGCTACACGGTTATCTTCGGCGGTGCTGTGGTAGCGGCGCCATGAGCCGGCGGCGTAGAAGTCGGTTTTGCATACAATAGTGCCGGAGTCGGGCAGGCGCACGAAGCTGATGCGTATATCGTCGTTCGAGGCCGAGGCGAGGGTCGTGTAGCCGGAAACTATATCCAGCGGTTCGCCGATGCCGGGAGCCGACACCGTGGAGTACTCCATAGTGGCGGGATTGCGGCGCCAGCATGCAATTTCGGTGTTTGTGAGGATGTTGGGGTCTACTGAGGTGTCGGTGGTGAGGAGAATGGCATCGCAGCGGCCAAAGTAGTGGCCGGTGTCGGCAAGGCGGAGCAGCACATTCTTGCTGGAGAGTTCCACTTCCCCTGCCGCTTCCCAGTAAAAGCCGGGTACGCCGTGTGCACCTGCAGGGGCGAGGGCCTTGCCGTCGATGCTTAGAGTGTAGGTACGGGGTCTGACGCTGCCGCTGAAGTCCTGCGAGCGTATCCACACGCGGTACTTGCCTGCTTCGGGGATGCTGAGTACGGTGAGAGCATCGTCGGCGCCGCCTTCGCGGGCGTCCTGATATACGCGCAGCATGGCAGTGCCGAGGCAGTCCGACGATTTCTCGACTACCCATTTGCCTTTGAACTGGAAGGCTTCTCCCTCTACAAGGATAGTGGCGGCCGAAGC
Organism: Muribaculaceae bacterium; assembly: GCA_009775225.1. GTDB lineage: Bacteria > Bacteroidota > Bacteroidia > Bacteroidales > Muribaculaceae > CAG-873. Next base: position 36,670 of record VSPE01000014.1, read on the forward strand.
CTGCAAGGCAAGCGTGGCGGCTGCTGTTAAGAGCAGTTTGCGGAGCATCTTCTGTACTTGTTTTACGACAATAAGGCCATTAAGGCTTTTACGGCCTCAATGACCTTATTATCAGAATTATCCTAAAAAACTTATTACCTTATTATTTTACCATTACTTTCTTGCCTCCCACAATGTAGATGCCTGCTGGAAGACCTGTGGTTGCTTCTGATGCGACTACGTTGCGGCGTACGGGCATGCCCTGGAGGTTGTATACGGTTACGATAACATCGGCATCGCTTACTAAAGTATTGTCGATGATTGTGGCGGTGCCGGAGTTGACATTCATTTTGAGAGTTTCGGGGTGTTTGCTGAGTGCGGTAGCGTCGATGTAGGCCGAGAAAGCGGGGAGAGTGGCGGTGCCGTTGCTGAGCTTCCATGTTTCGCCGTCGAGGTAGTAGCAGCCTGCGGGAACGGTGCCTGCGGCCCAATTGCCGGCCATGAATACGGGGAATGCGTCTTCGCCTTCGGCTACGGATTTAATCCAGGTGCCGGCGTTACCTTTCTGAACATCCACGCCACGGAACACGAGGTAGTTCTCAGAGTTTATGTCAGCTTTGGGCTTTGCGAGGTAGGGCTTGCGAGCCTGAGTGTTGGCGCCCGAGATTGTGCCGAAAGATAGACCCTCTTCGTTGTAGTTGTTCCATATGATGAGGTCGTCGAAAATTTCTCGCCAGTTTTCGATAATGAAGGGAAGGCAAATCGGAGTGTACTGGCCTGCGGTGAAGTTGCGGCTGAGCTGGATGTTTACATCGGTTGCTGCTGCAAGGCCTTCGGTGGCGTCGTCGGTGATTTCGATAAGGTCGGATACCTTGTAGAGGTACATGTTGTTGAAAGCGATATAGTTCAGATTACCTGCTGTAGCATTGCGTACGTAACCGAGTTTGATTTCTTCGGTTGCAGCCATCTTGAAATTGACGGTATAGCTTGTCATGCCCGAGCCAAGTCCGACAATATCAGTGCCAAGATTGTCGCCAGCGGCGAGATTGGCAGCTTTTGCGAGACCGTTCACGAAAGCCAATGAGCTTAACTGATATGCACCCTCCGAAAGAGTCACGGTCTGGTAGGCGGCAAACTTATTATATGAGCTTTCAAGTTTGAACTGCGCGGGAGCATTCACGCGAAGGTACATTTCTTTAGTTGTTGCCGTACCGAAGGTAAGTACGTTGTTGGCGCCGAAAACAACGTCGGGAACATCGGTGTGCCATGCTTCGGCGAGCGCGCCCTGGGTATATTTGCCTTTGTTTTCTTCGTTGACCGCATTAAGGGAGAGCAGGAAACTCATGTCGAAACCGTAGCCGGGTTTGGGGGAAGCCTGCTGCATGTAAGCCTGCATAGCGTCTGTTTTCTGTTCGTCGGTGGAGTTTATGTCGGCGAGTACGGTCTGGAACTCTGCCTTGGCGCCGTCGACGTCTTCGGTCGAGTTATTGAATACATCTTCGGGAGTAGAGAGCAGGATGAAGTCCTGAGCCTGTACCGATGTTGCGGCCAGTGCGAGAACTGCTGCTGCGAGTGCGGAGAATTTTTTCATATCTTGGTATTTATAGTTATTAGATTCGAGGTCCCGGGTGTCGTACTTTTTACTTCCGACGCTGCAAAGATATGTATATATCCGGCACGTTTCAATGCTTTTTAGTCAAAAAATTAACGGGAACGTTTCCAAATTCAATGGGAACGTTTCCAATAAGTTACGCGTGTCTGAGTTTCGCTTCCCGGCGCTTTCCGATGCATGCGAGGTGGTGTGCTTCTCGCGGCTCTTCGATGCGTGTGGGGGAAGGGAAAGAAGTGCATGAAAAAAGCGGAGACGATGATGTCTCCGCTTCTGTGAGGTTTATGTAGTGTCGGTTTATTTCACGGCGATTTTTTTGTTGCCTACGATGTATAAACCGGTGGGAAGTCCTGCTGTGGCAGAATATGCTTCTACGCCACGGCGTATTACGATGCCCTGCATATTATATACGGTTACTTTTTCCGCTTCGTCTGCCGCGATGCCGTCGATGCCGGTGGTGGCACCTGTCTCGCTGCGGAGTGCCACTGCGGTGATGTTGTAGGGCGAGCCGCCTTCGGGGTTGCTCTGGATGAGAAGTTTATCCACACCGGCAAGGGCTGCTTTCACGTCGATGCCTTTGAGGTCGACGGTGGCACGTGTTGCTTCATGAGCTACGGCGTTGTTGTCAGCCCACACTGCTTCGGGGGTGTCGAACTTGGTCATGACCTGCATGAAGTAGCCGGTGTTAGTGCCGTTGTCGTCCGAGAGATAGATGTCGAGCCAGCGCTGACCTTCATAGTTGTCGAAGGCGGTCTTGAAGAGTTCGAGGGTGTTCCAGTTTTCTACCCAGAAGTATCCGCCCCATACAGCGCCTTCGGGCATCACGAAGCCGTCGTTGCATACGCTGACTTCTTTTACTGTGAATGAAGCACCGCAGATTTCGAGGCCGTAGGCTTTGAGTTGCTCGAGCATGGCGGGTGTGATGTAGGTCTTCATGTCGGGGGTGTTGTCTCCCAGCGATGTGAAGCGAGTGCCGGGGAGCCATGTGCCGTTGGCTTTAAGCTCGATTACGTCGGTGGTGGCGTCGAAGGTTATGTATATGTAGTTGCCTGCTTCTACATCGGCGGTGAAGTTTTCGGGTGCGATAGTGAGAGTGTTTTCCCAGGTTACGGCAACGGGTTCGCCGCTGTAGAGGGTTTTCACTGTTTCCTGTGCCGCTGCGGGCATAAAGGCGGCTGTCGCAGCGATTGCTGCAAGTACAAGTCTTTGCATAATGTATTGTGGTTTTGGGAGATTTGGGAGGATTTGGATTATATGGTTTTAACTACAATGTCGCTGACAGCTATTTCGCCACCGTAGGAGTTTATGCTCCAACAGTTGCGTGCGGTGCCGTATATTCGGCCTGTCCATGCGGCGGTATCGTTGATGTACACCGTGACTACGGAGTTGTCGGTGACTATGCTGATATTGTACACGCCGTCGGCGGGAGCATCGAAGATGTATCCGTCGGTGTCGGGGATGAAGCCTTGGCCGCCTTCTTCTTCGAAGTTTATTTTGCGCACGGTGTCGCTTTCGGGGTTGACGATTACAGAGTACCATTTTTCAGAGTCGGAGCCTCTGGCAAACGACATGCCGAAGCAATCGGTGGCCGAGCTTGTGGTGACTGTGAAGCTTATGGAGTTGGCAGTGCCGAGGCGGGGCATGAGCTTAGATGCGGCGGCGGAGAGGTTGAAGCCGTCGAATGTTTCTGACGATTTGAAGCGGCTGTCGATAGCCTCCACTTTTGCGGTGGTAAGTGTTCCGTCGGGATTTTGGATAAGTCGGTGCGCTACGAGGTTTCCGGCCCAGTCGGCGGCTCCTGTGTTGGATAGCCCCGCACGCGAAGCACACCATCCCCAGATGTATCGGTCGGTACCGTCGGAAGCGGTCTTGCCGGCATAGAAGCCTCGAGAGTCGAGGAAACCTTCGTGATTGTCGGGCCAGATGCCGGCGTCGTTTGCGGTGCAGGCTTTCAGTTCGTCGAGTGTGCGGCCTTTGAAGTACTGTACGCGGCGTACGGCGTTGTGCTGCTCGGAGTATATGAGGTACCACCAGTCGCCCATTCTGAACAGGTCGGGGCACTCGTAGAAGCGGTCCCACATCATAGTCATGAACACGCCTTCGGAAGTCCATTCGAGGAGGTCGGGCGAGGAGTATTCGGCGAGTACACCTTTGCCGTTGAGGCGCGTGGAGACTATCATTCGGAAGGAGCCGTCGTCGGCTTTGTACACGAAGGGGTCGCGGAAGTCGGTGCTGCTGTATGTGTCGCCGCCGCTTATTAGTACAGACCTGTTTTTAGTCCAGTGCGTGAAGTCGGTTGAAGTAGCCAGCATCACGGCTTCGTTGATGCCAGATGTTGTGGCGGGGTTAGGAGAGTGGGCTGTATAGAAGGTGTAATATGTGCCGTCGTGCCATATTGTAGAGCCGGTGCCGAGCGCGGCGTCGAGTTCGGAGGCGGTGCCGCAGGGAATGAGTTCGCCCAACGATGTGTACGATGCGGCATCTTTGGTGCTTACGCCCCATATAGGGTGGTAGGTCACGGCCTGGTTGGGACGGTAGTCCTGAAGGTAGAGCACTTTGAAGTCTGCTGCCACGGGGTCGTAGAATGGCATTGGGTCGCCCACGAAGCCTACGTAGGGTTTGTAGTATATATCCTGTTTGGCGTCGTCGTCGGTGTCGAGGTACTCGCTTGTGCCTTCGAGGTTGCGGTCGGTGAGCACGGGTTCGTCGTCGCTGCATGCCGCGAGGCAAGTCATGGCAGCCGACAGAATGGCAGCTGTATATATCATGTTATATTTCATGGCTATGAGGATTACTTGCAGAGATAGTTTATGGCGTTTTTGGTGAGGGCGATTATGTTGTCGCGGTAGGGGTTTGCAGCGCCGTTACGGTCGTACCACTCGTAAGCGGGGGTCCCTATTGTGATAACGGTGCCTGTGGTGAAGCCCTTGAGCGCTTCGTACGGCTCGAATTCGGCTATAGTCACGCGGTTTATGTCGAAGTCGTGGCCAGAAGCGAGGGCCTTTGCGCCGGTGCGCTCCTCCCAGCCCAGCATAGAGCCGTAGGGTTCCCAGTCGACTCCCCACTGGAGAGTGCGGCCGGTATTTGCGCAGCCCTTGTCGAGCAGGAGTATGCGACCGTCGGCATCGATGCCGATGCCATCGTAGATAGCATGGTCTTCATGGCCGGTGACGGTGAAGCCGAGGGCATAGGTAAGTGTTTCGGAGCTTTCGCCGCCGAACATATTGTTGGGGCTTTGCTGGTCGCGAGCTATGCGCCATACGTCGTTGATATAGCGTGCGCCGTCGCGCGATGCGAGGATTGAGCCTCCACGAAGCCAGTAGCTGTTGAATTGGTCACGGGAGTCCCAGAGCTGTCCGGGCCAGTCAGTCCAGTCGAAGTGACACCATACCATTTTGAAGTCATCGAGGAGCACGGAGCCGTCGATTATTTCCTGAATGGCTACGTAGCGCGAGTTGGGCACGTTGTCGAGCATCCAGCGGCAAGCAGCTCCGGCTTCATCGCCGAGAGCGTCGACCGACGCGGCATTGCCGATAAATGCTTTCGGCGCCTGCGACATCTCGTCGCGGATAACGGTGACGGTGTATTCGACGGTTGCGGTGCGGTTTACGGCAGTGAACACCACCGGAAGAGAGAAGTCGAGCAGGGAGCCTGATTCGGGAGTCACGGAGGTGCCGTCGTTGACGGTAAATGTAGCCTGCATGGCAGTGAGGTCGGCATCGAGAGGGACGAATACGAGTACGGTGCGTGCGTTGTTGTCGATAGTGCCGGTGTATTCGCCGTTGATTATGAAGGAGGTGAATTCTACGTTGTCGTGTTTTACGGTGATAGTATAGTCGGTGTATACGTCGCCGTTTGTTACGTGAATGGCACGCGGGAGAGAGCCGTCGAAGCGAGTTCCTGCGGGGTAGTCGCAGACAGCTCCGGGGCTGAGAGTTATGGCATCGACAGTCAGCTCTGCGAGATTAACGTCGGTGGCTACGCTGAGTGAGATAGCGCGTGCGGAGTGGTCGATGTCGCCGTCGTATCCGTTTACGGAGATTGCTTCCACGCGAGTGTCGCCGTCGAGCCGGAGGTCGGAAGTATTGTCGTCGGTGCAGGCTCCGGCAGCGAGGATAAGTGCGCCGAGGAGACTGCGGTATATATGTTTGGGAGTTTTCATTAGAGTTGATGATTACCAGTTACCGATATTCTGTTTGTAGTGGCCGTCGGAAGCGCTTATCTGCGAGAAGGGAATGGGCAGATATTCGTTTTTGTCGGCGGTGAAGTATGCCGAGGAGTAAATGGCGCAGTTGTCGGCCTCGGCAGCGTAGTATGCGTTGAGTACTTCGGCTGCCATGCCCCAGCGTACGAGGTCGAAGAAGCGGTCGCTCTCCATAGCCATTTCGAGACGGCGTTCGTGGCGCACTATCGCGAGAACTTCGTCCTGCGAGTATCTGCCGTTGTATGCGCGTACGTTGAAGCGGACGCCGTAGAGAGCTTCATAGTCGGAAATCATGGCAGTGCTCTGGCGGGCACGGTTGCGGATGCGGTTCACGATTGATATTGCTTCGTCGAGGCCCTGGTTGAGCTGAACGAGCGCTTCGGCACGCATGAGAAGGATGTCGGCATAGCGGAGTACGATGCGGTTCATGGGAGAGCCCCACCACGAGCCTTTTACGAGGTATTCGCCGTCGGGGTCTACGTTGTGCTTGAGCGACACGTAGTAGCCGTACAGGCCGTTGCTTCGGCTCCAGACAGCGGAGCGGTCTATCATATAGTTCTTGTTGAACATATAAGGAGTGCCGGGAATGCCTACGGTGAGGAAGAGACGCGGGTCGGCATAGTCGGATGTCATTTCGTAGTCGGTGCGGTTGAAAGAGTCGAGCAATGGGAGGCCGTCGGCGTCGGTCTTGAAAGCGTTCACGAGGTTCTGGCTTGGTTTGTAGAAGTCGCAGCCGCCGTCGGTGATACCGGGGATGTTGGGCACGATTAGTCCGTACGACCAGTTGCAGTTACCGTTGGTGGTACCGTCGTTGAACGAGTACTGCATGGCCCAAATGGATTCGGGGCCGTTTTCGTACTGGGGTTCGGGGCGGAAGTTGCTGTGCATGTCGGCTTCGAGGTCGCACCCTGATGCCTTCATGATAGCGGGGTCGGTGTAGCGTACGACTTCGAGGAGGTCTTCGCGGTCAACCGAAGTTACCTTGTGCGAGGTGGGGTCGTCCTGACGGTATGCTTTGTAGAGATATGTCTTGGCGAGGTATGCGGCAGCTGCGGCGCGGTTGGGGCGGCCTACTTCGGCCTGCACTTCGGGGAGATTGTCGAAGGCGTATTTGAAGTCGTCGGCAATGAGCTGCCAGCCTTCGTCGTTTGTATAAGTGGTGTTTTCGAGGCTGTTGTACTGCTCGGGCGATAGGTTCTCGTCGACGGCGAAGGGGATGTTCTTGTAGAGACGTTTGAGCAGGAAGTGTCCATGAGCGCGGAGGAAGCGCATTTCGGCGATGCGGGTGTCGCGGAGGGGGTATGAGGCCGAGTCCATTTCTCCGAGAACCTGGAGTGCGGAGTTGGCACGTGATATGGCGTTGTAGAGTCGCTGCCACATGTCGGAGATGTTCCAGTTAGTGGTCATTATGCCCTGCGATATTTCGAGTGCGTGGAATACATCGCCGTCTTCGGTGCCGTTGCCGCCTTTATAAGCGTCGTCGGAGCGAACGTCGAAGTTCCACATTGAGAAGGATGAGTTGATGTCTTCAGCGGAAATCCATACGGCGTATGCCGAGATGACGAGGTTGTCGATATACTGCGGGTTGAGTACCTGTTCCTGGTCGAGAGTGCCCTGAGGCTTCTGCTCATCGAGAAAGTCGTTGCAGCCTGAAGATACAAGGGAGAGAGCGAGCAGTGCGGTATATATAGTCTTTTTCATGATATGAGTCTTAGAATGTTACGTTGAGACCGAAAGTTACATTTGTGGCAATGGGGTAGCCGAAGTTCGGGTTTTCGGGGTCTACGCCTGTGAAGTCTTTGCTCTTTATGGTGAGGAGGTTCTGAGCGCTGAGGTAGAAGCGGAGTTTCTGCATGCGTATTTTCTGAGAGAGACGCTGAGGCAGCACGTAGCCGATTTGTATGTTGCGGAGCTTGAGGTATGAGCCGTCTTCTACGAAGTATGACGACACGCGTTTCTCGTTGTTGAGGTCGGAGCGGCTGAGTGCGGGGATAGAGGAGTCGGGGTTTTGGGGAGTCCATGCGTTGAGGAGTCGCTCGCCTTTGTTGAGGAAGCCGATGTTGAGGCCGCTCCAGAGGTCGGTTTCCTTCTTTATGTCGGAAATGACATCCTGGCCCTGCGCTCCCTGCCAGAACATGGAGAAGTCGAAGTCTTTATACTGGAGGTAAACGTTTATGCCGTAGGTGAAGTCGGGGGTGGGGTTGTATATCCACTTTTGGTCTTTCTCGGTGATGCGTCCGTCGCCGTCGAGGTCGCGCCAGCGTATGCGTCCGGGAGCGGCGCCTTCCTGCACTGCGTGGTTGTCTACTTCTTCCTGCGAGCGGAATATGCCGTCGGCCACGTAGCCGGCCTGCGCTCCGAAGGGGTGTCCGATAACGCTGTAAACGCCGTTTCCGCCGAATGTGCCGTTTGCGGCTACAGTTGCCGGTATCGCGGTGATTTCGTTACGATATGCCGAGATATTTCCGGTGACTTCGTAGCGGAAGCCGTAGGAAGTGGTGTTACGGTAGCCGAGGTTTAGTTCAATACCGCGGTTTTTCATTTCTCCGGCGTTAATCCACTGCGAGGAGCCTTCGCCCATAGCAGCGATGCCTACCATCTGTACGAGGATATCGGATGTCTTTTTGTGGTACAGGTCGAGAGAGCCGAAGAAGCGGGAGTTGAACATGGCCCAGTCGAGACCGATGTTGTACTGAGTTGTGGTCTCCCACTTGATGTCGGGGTTGCCTATCTGGTCGCGCTTGAAGCCGGAGTTCAGGATAGCGCCGCCGTTTGTGCCTGCGATGTCGTAGGAAGTACCGTAGCTTTGGCCGCCGGACTCGTTTACGCCATAGTTGGGAACGTATACGAAGTAACGGGCGAGGTTGCTGATTTCCTGGTTGCCGGTCTGACCCCATGAGAGGCGCAGTTTAAGGTCGTTGAGCCAGGTATTGTCGCGGAGGAAGGCTTCGTTGTTGATGCGCCAGCCGAGAGATACCGAGGGGAAGGTGGCGTAGCGGTTGTTGGCGCCGAAGCGCGAGGAGCCGTCGTGGCGTACGGTGAGCCCGATGAGGTAGCGGGAGTCGAACGAGTAGTTTACCTTGCCGAAGAAGGATACCAGCGAGAAGCCGTCGCCCGAGCCGTATGCCTGAGCGGTGCCGGCGCCGGCGCTCGGCCACATGAAGTCGGGGTTGAGGATAGAGAAGTCGGTCTTGTAGCCGGAGAACCATGTAGAAGTCTCGCGGATAAGCTCCATGCCTGCGAGAGCGTCGAGGTGGTTCTTACCGAAGTCGATGTTGTAGCTTGCCACGAGGTTCCACATCCAGCGAGTCCAGTGCTCCTGTTTTGCTTCTACGGCGTTCTTGTCGTTTGCGACGTTGCCTTCGGTGACAGGGTAGGTGAATATACGCTGTTCTTTCTGCGAGTAGTCGAGTCCGAACGTGGTGCGAACGTTGAAGCCTTTGAAGGGGGCGAGGTTGATGTAAGCGTCGCCGAACAGACGCCAGTAGTTATAGCGGTTGTCTTTGTTGCGGATGAGGCGTGCGAGCGGGTTTTCGCGGTCGGGGTATCCTCCGACAGGGCCTGCGAACTCGCCGGTTGTAGTGTACACGGGGAGTGAGGGGTTGGCCTGGAGTACATTCTGGAGGAAGCCGCCGGGAGCCTGAACTTCATCGGTTCGGTTGAGCGTGAAATGCTCGCCTATGGTGAGGATGTCTTTGATTGGTTTGTACTCGGTGTTTATACGGGCCGAGAAGCGCTCGAAGTCGCTGTATTTGATTACGCCGAGGTTTTTGTAGTATCCGAGAGAGAAGAACGAGCTGAGTTTGTCGGTGCTTCCGCTTACCGAGAGGTTGTAGTTCTGGATAAGACCGGTGCGTGTGGTGAGGTCGAACCAGTCGGTGTCGGCCGAGGGCGTGCTTCCGGCAGCGTCGAGGTAGCGTGCCATAGATATGCCGTTGAGCACGGGGTATCCGCTTGCGTCATATCCCCAGTCGTAGCGGAAGCCGAGGCCGTTTGTGTTGGGGTCCTGACCGTCGTTGACGTATGCCTGCCACATGGCGCGACCGTATCCTTCGGTGTTCAGCACTTTCATCTTGTTGGTGTAGAACTGAGCCGCCACCGATGCGTCGAGCGATATGCGGAGGTCGCTGCCCCGCTTGGTGGTGATGACGATTACGCCGTTTGCGGCGCGGCTGCCGTATATAGATGCGGAAGCGGCGTCTTTAAGAATTTGTATTGACTCGATGTCGCCGGGGTTGAGCTCGTGCATGCCACCCTTAGTGGGTACGCCGTCGATGATGTACAGGGGGTCGTTGTTGTTGAGAGTGCCTATACCGCGGATGCGCACGGTCGCCGAGCCGCTGGGGCCGCCGTCGGCTGCGATGTTCATGCCGGGTACACGTCCCTGAAGAGCTTTTATGGGGTTGTTTTCGTTCTGCTTGTTGATTTCGTTTACGTCGACTGCTGTAATGGCACCGGTCACGTCGACTTTTCGCTGCGTGGAGTATCCGACCACAACGACTTCGTCGAGGATTTTGGAGTCTTCGTCGAGAGCAACGGTGAGGTGTGCTGCTGCTTTTACGGTCTTAGGCCGGAAGCCTACATAAGAGATGACCAGAGAAGAACCTTCGGGTGCTGAAATGGAGAAGTTGCCGTCGATGTCGGTGACAACACCCGTGGCGCTTTGGCCTTCGGGTACCACGCTCGCGCCTATAAGTGGCTCGGAGTCTGTGGCAGAAATAACCGTCCCGTGCACCGTGATGTTCTGTGCATTTGCAACTGTAGCCAAGGTGAGAAGCGCCAGTGCAGTGAGGATTGTATTTTTCATGTCTATTATGATTGGTGAATTTTCTGCTGCAAATTTACCCCTGTCATAATATGATGAATAGCAATAGTGTGGCAAAGGCTATTAAAAATTGCGCATTGCATCATTTTTAATAGCAGTTGCAACAAATCTTACAGATTTAGCCTGTCGCGCAGCTCGGAGGGCGTTTCTCCATAGGCTTCCTTGAAGCATCGGGTGAAGTATGCCGGGGTGGAAAATCCGACCTCGTACCCGACTTCGCTTATTGATTTCCGTGTTTTTACCAGAAGTTCGCGAGAGCGCTTGAGGCGGAGGTTTCGCAGCAGTTCTACCGGAGTATAGTTGGTGAGTGATTTTATTTTTCGATAGAGTTGGGAGCGGCCCAGTCCCATTTTTGAGGCTATAGCGTCGATGTTGAGTTCGGGGTCTCCCATGCCCGCCTGAACGATTTCGATGAAGCGGGCGTAAAATTCGTTTTCGACATCGGGTCTGATTTCTTCGGAGATGCCGTCTTTAGCTGTCGCCGCTTTTTCGGCGAGAATGTCGGTGATGCGTTTGCGGTTTTCGATGAGGCTTCGGCATCGTGCTTTCAGGACGGTGGCGTTGAAAGGTTTCGCGAGGTATCCGTCGGCTCCGCTGTCGTAGCCTTCGGCGCGTTGCTCGTCGAGTGTGCATGCCGTGAGTAGCAGCACGGGTATGTGCGAAGTGGATACTTCGTTCTTGATTTTGCGGCAACATTCGAGGCCGTCCATCTCGGGCATCATCAAGTCGCAGACGATGAGGTCGGGCACGTAGCGGGCGGCAAGTCTGAGGCCTTCTTTTCCGTCGGGTGCACACAGTATGCGATAATCGTCGGCGAGCAGCTGCGACAGGAGCAGGCGTATGTCGGGGTTGTCGTCGATGACGAGCATGAGCGGGCGATAATCTGTCGCCGAGCCGGAGTCATCACTACCGGCGGCTTCAAGTTCATCGTTGATTTCCTCGCATGTTCTTTCGTTTGTCGTGTTTGCGGGAGCGGCGATTTGCGGTGCTTCGTCGGTGTGTGTGACAGGGAGCGTGACAGTGAATGTGGAGCCTGTGCCAAGAGTGCTTTCTACCGAAATGGTGCCTCCGTGCAGTTCCACAAACGCTTTTGCGAGCGAGAGGCCGATGCCCGAGCCTTGCGGGCGTACTTTGTCGACCTGATAGAAGCGGTCGAATATGTTGTTGATGTCTTCGGCCGGTATTCCGTAGCCGGTGTCAGATACGCTGAGTTTTAGCTCGGTGCCTGTAGCGCTGACTGTGATTGTCACCTTGCCGTTGTCGGGGGTGTATTTTATGGCGTTGGATACGAGGTTGAAGAATACGCGCTCGATTTTTTCTATGTCGACAGCCATTGAGAAGTCACTGTCAAGGCAGATATCGGTGGTGAATCTGATGTCTCGGCGGCGGGCAGCGGGCCTGAACGCTTCGGCCCACTCTGTGATAGCGTGTCCGAGCTTTACCTCTGATAATGCAACGGTTAGCTTTCCGTTTTCGTATTTACGGAAGTCCAGTATCTGGTTCAGAAGCCGTCGTAGTATTTTGACATTCTTATTTGCAATTTTCACCATGACTTTCTGCTGAGCGGAGAGGTTGCCGGCCTGTGCAAGCTGTTCTACCGGCTCTGCAATGAGGGTGAGAGGAGTGCGGAGGTCGTGCGAGACATTTGTGAAGAAAATGAGTTTTGACTGAGTGGCTGCTTCGAGCTGTTCGTTCAGTGCTTTTTGTGTGTCGCGCTGCTCTTCGAGGAGTCGGTTCTGAGCCATAAGCTGTTGCTGGTGACGGCGGTGCTGCCAGTATGCCCTGAGCACGAGAAAGAGCACACCTATGAGAAGCACGAGAATGGCTATCACGGCATAGAAAAGCGAAGTCTGGGCTGAATGTTGAGTCCAAAACTCGTCGACCTGCCCTTTGAGCAATTTGATGCGGTCGGTTTCCTGCTTCAGAGCTTCGTTCTGGAGCAGTATGATGTCGGCGTTCGATAGGTCGACAGGCGAAGACAGAGGGATTTGTATTTCACGTTCGTATGGTTCTCCTTTCAGAATAGCGAGTGCTGTGCGCACGAGTCTGTCGCCTTCGGTGGGGTATAGGAAAGTTGCGTCTATAACGCTGTCGGCTACAGCTTTAATGCCGATTTCGGGGGCTGCGTCGATGCCTATTACCTTGATGTCGAGTTTGTGGCGGCGGGCTACTTCGGATGCTGCGATTGCCATTCGGTCGTTGTGCGCGTATATAAGGTCGATGTCGCTGCAATCGCGTGAGGCAAGAATTGAGTCGACGGCGAGAGTTGCATCTTTGTAGTTCCAGTTGCCATATACGGTGTTTGCGAGTTCAAGACCTTCGCAGAGAGCACCGTCGGTAAAGCCTTTGTGGCGGCCTATTGCCGGTGTAGAGCCTTGAAGGCCATATATTTCCAGAACTTTTCCACCTTTGCCAAGGAGGTGCCTGGCATAGTGTGCGGCGGCTTTTCCCAATCCATAGTTATCCACGCCGATGTATGCGGTGTAGGTGTCGCCGATGATGCTACGGTCGAATACAATGACCGGGGTTCCGGATTCATATACCTCTTTTATAACGGGGGTGATGGCGTCGGCTTCGTTTGGCGCGGCGATTATGATGTCGAAACCGGCGTCTTTGAAGTATCGGATGTCGGCAATCTGCTTTTCGTTGTTGTCGTTGGCCGAACGAATTTCGACAGAAGCCTCGGGGTGAAACATCACCTCGCGGTAAATCTCATCGTTCATTTTGTTGCGCCAGTCGTCCTGGCTGCATTGCGATACGCCGATGCGGTATGTCTCTTTCTGGCGGCAAGACATGAGCAACGGCACAGATGCTATAATAATGGCGAAGAGCAAAAAACGGTTCATGGTATATCAGTAGGATTTGCATCGCAAATTTAGGCATAAAAATATGAAAAAGACACTAGTGTCTCTTAAAAAGTGTTAATCAAATTCGAGGTCAAGAGTTGGATGGCAATTTGCTATTTGTGCTGG
>VSPE01000015.1 GCA_009775225.1 Muribaculaceae bacterium
GCTTATGATTGCTGCTGTCGTCATTACTCTCCGAAAACTCACTTCCGTTAACAATCGTTTTTAAACAACCTCTAAGAATTTATTAGCCTTCGAAGTCGGCGTTATAGTACACGTAGTTTGCGGCCTTGAGGGCGCGGCAGATAGTGTCGGCCAGATATGAGGCGAAACGGTAGCGTAGCTCGCTGAGTGTGTCGGGCACCATATCGTCGGTAATCTGAGCCATAGTCGCGGCGAAGTCGGCCATAGCCTGGTAGACGTCGGCGAGCTGTTCGGCCAGCGATACGGCCACTGGGGTGTCGGAGAACTGCATCTGCTCCACGGGTGTGTCGAGATACACGTCGTTGGGGCCGAGGAGCGTGCTCATGTCGGCCCTTACGGCTTCGTATTGCTCTTCGGTTACGGTATCGTATATAGCGCCCGTTTCCTGCGGCTCATTGTCGGCTCCGTCGCCGTAAGGATTGATGTCGGAAACGGTAATATATATGCGTGGCAGATAGCGCAGCATATCGCGCAGAAAGTCGCGCGGTTCGGATGTCGGTGCCCCGGCCACCGCCTTGCAGTATTCTACTGCCAGCGATGTGAGGCTTAGTGCAGCTGGAGTCATCCCTTCGGGAGAAATTAAAAATAAAAAATTAAAAATAAAATTTTTTTTGGCGCCACGTACCGGGGTGGAGTCGGAAATAAAAAATGAGAAAATTTTATTTCTTATTTACGCCGGCTGTGCCGGTGTAAAGCTTGTTCTCGACTATGTACTTGTACACCCCTGCGGGGAGGAAAAAGTTCATGTCGCGTCCTTTTGCGATGGCGTTGCGTATGAATGTACTCGAGAGGTCGGCCATGGGGGCGTGCACCACCTCGAGTCCGTACACATGCTCGTCTTCCACGGGGTATCCGGGCCGGAGGTACACTATCACTCCGTAGTCGTCGAGGATGCGCTGGGCCTCGCGCCACTGGTCGAATATGCGCCAGTTGTCGCTGCCTATTATGAGCTTGAATCGCACGTCGGGGTAGCGTTCGCGCAGCAGGTCGAGCGTGTTGATAGTAAACGACGGGCGCGGCATCGACAGCTCTATGTCGCAAATGTCGATGTCGCGGCATCCGCGCACGGCAATAGAAAGCATGTCGAGGCGCTTCATGTCGGGCAGCAGCGTTCCGGCCTCTTTGAGTGGGTTCAGAGGCGAGAGCGTAAGCCAAAGTTTGTCGACGTAGCCCCACTGCACCAGATAGGAGGCGAGCATGGTGTGACCCACGTGCACGGGGTTGAACGAGCCGCCGAAAATGCCGATAGTCTCCATGTGGCGTCAGGCCAGTGCTATGAAACCGCCAATGAGGTTGCGTGTATCGTTGATAGCCTTGTCGAGGCGGTCGTTCACTATCCGGGCGTCGAACTCTGCGGCGCGGCTCATCTCGTATGCGGCGCGGTCTACTCGCACGTCGATGACCTCGGGCGTCTCCGTACCGCGGAATTCGAGGCGTCGGCGCAGCTCTTCGAGGTTCGGGGGCGCCACAAATATAGTGAGGGCACTGTTGCCGTATATGTTTTTCACGCCGAGGGCGCCGTTTACGTCGAGGTCGAGGATTATGTTGTGACCCTCGCCCGTTATGCGGTCTATCTCGCTGCGCAGAGTGCCGTAGAAGCGGCCCGGGAATACCTCTTCGTATTCAATGAAGCCCCCCTCGGCAATGGTGTCGCGGAAGGCCTCCTCGCTCATGAAGTAATAGTTTTTGCCGTGTACCTCTCCTGCGCGCGGGGCGCGGGTGGTGGCCGATACCGAGAAGCCCAGGTTGAGGTCGCCGCCTTCGAGCAGCGCATTGATTATGGTCGACTTTCCGCAGCCCGACGGTGCGGCTATCACTATTATTTTGCCTTTTTTATTCATTGGTAGGGTTTCTATGTTAAGGTGTGAGGACAAAATTACGTAATTTTCGGACAACGGGCAAAAAATATAATTTTGATTGTTGAAATTCGAACCTGTGGCGCAGTAAAGACGAGTGTTAAAACCATTCTCCAAGTTAAGTTAAAAGTGTTAAATCCATCCGCTTCTCAATATTTTTTGAGCTAAAATTCGTTTTAATTCCGCAAAATTCCTTTTCTTTGCTGCTGCAAACGTTGTCCGGGCTGTTTATGCCCGGGTACCCAAGCTACAGAGATTATATTAAATACGGAATTAATCCTCATGAAAACCACTGAGTGCGAGTCTGATACCATGTTGTTCGCCTCACATTTACACCGCTTTACCGATACCGCGGCGCCCCCGGAGCGTCGAGGTACTTTTGCCGTATAATCCTCAAAAACAAAAACGATTCAAAATAACAGTAACAAAAACACTCTTGCATGAAAAACATTTGTTTACAAATGACCCGCAGAGCCTTGGCAGCTTTCGTAATGGTGCTTGCCCTGGCCTTGCCGTCTTTTGCGCAAAACATCACAGTCACAGGCACTGTGTATGAACCCGAAGGCGAACCCGCCATCGGTGCAAGTGTCGAAGTTAAAGGCTCGGCAGGCTTTGGCGTTGTCACCGACTTCGACGGTAAGTTCACCATCAAAGTGGCTCCTACCGCCACTCTGGTAATCTCGTATGTGGGCTGCGACACACAGGAAATACCTGTGGATAACCGCACCGACATCACCGTGAACCTCAAGACCAACGCCGTCTCCATGAGCGAACTCGTGGTTGTGGGCTATGGTACAGTGAAGAAAACCGACGCCACCGGCTCGCTGGGCGTGGTGAAGCCCTCCGACATCGAGGCCGGCCTCGCCTCCACTGCGCAAGACCTCCTTGTTGGCGCAAGCCCCGGTGTGGTGGTAAACACCAATGGCGGTGACCCCTCCGGCGCTGCAAACATCACTATCCGAGGCGGTGCATCGCTCAACGCAACCACAGCACCTCTTATCGTTATCGACGGTGTGCCTATGGACAACAAGGGCGTGACAGGTTCGTCGAACCCCCTCTCGCTCGTTAACCCCGAGAATATCGAGACTATCTCTATCCTTAAGTCGGCTTCGGCAACCGCTATCTACGGTAGCCGTGCGTCGAACGGTGTGATTATCATCACCACCAAGACCGGCAAGAGCGGCAAGCCTCAGGTGAACTTCGCCGCCAACTTCTTTGTGAACACCCCGCGCAACTACCTCGACATGATGAATGCAGGCCAGTTCCGCAATTATATCCGCGAACACTATGGCGAAGAGAGCGCACAGTACCAGTGCCTCGGCAACGCAAACACCGACTGGCAGAAAGAGGTGACCCGCACATCGTTCTCGCACGACTACACCCTCTCGGTAGGCGGTACCGCAGGCATCCTCCCCTACCGCGTGGCTGTGGGCTACACCGGCAACAACGGTATCATGCGCCACACAGGTATGGACCGCGTGACAGGTTCTATCAACCTTACCCCCAAGTTCTTCGACAATCTCCTCTCAGTCAACGCCAACGTCAAGGGTGCTTACGTGCGCAACGAATATGAACCCGGCGTGCTGGGCGGCGCCGTGTACTTCAACCCGACCCTCCCCGTGAAGACCGACGCTCCCGCCTTCAACGGCTGGACTACATATATCGGTGGCGGCGGCATTGCTCAAGGTTCGACCCCCGGTTCGGCCATCAACACCCTTATGACCGTCAACCCCCGCTCGCGCCTCGACGACTACGTGAGCAAGTCGAACGTATACCAGAGCGTGGGCAACATCCAGCTCGACCTGAAGATGCCCTTCCTCAACGAGCTCCGCGCCAACCTCAACCTCGGCTACGACTACAGCCACGGCGAAAGCTGGAACTACGACAAGCCCTTCTCGCCCCAGGCATGGCTGGGCAGTTTCACCGTTCTCCCCGAAGACGGCGGCGCCCCCGTTACTTACAAGAACGGTTTCACAAACCGCAACAAGAGCAACGACGAGAACCTCTCGACCATGCTTGAGTTCTACCTCAACTACAACAAGACTTTCGACGCCATCCACTCCGACCTCGACGTTACCGCAGGTTACTCGTGGCAGCGCTTCAGCAACAAGGGACGCAGCTTCTCGCGCGTAGTCGACGAAATAGCAAGCGTTACCGGCCAAGACTTTATCGACCACAACTTCGCTATCCCCGACGGCTTCGCCGATGCTGACGCTTACGCAGAGTTCATGCGTCAGTTCGCAGGCTACCAGTACGCCGACACTTACCACTACGCACGCCGCTATCAGCTCGTGTCGTTCTTCGGCCGCCTCAACTACGCCTTCAAGGGCCGCTACCTCCTCACCGCCACCGTGCGCCGCGACGGTACCTCGCGCTTCGCCAAAGAGAACCGCTGGGGCACATATCCCGCCGTGGCTGTGGGCTGGCGCATCATCGACGAAAACTTCATGGAAGGCGCCCGCTCGTGGATGAACGACCTCAAACTCCGCTTCGACTACGGTATCACCGGCCAGCAGGGTCTCAACGACGACTTCTTCCCCTACCTCCCCACTTACTACACCTCGACCAATCTCAACGGCCGCTATCCCCTTGCCGACGGCACATGGGTATTCCCTTACACCCCCAACAAGTATAACGCCGACCTCAAGTGGGAGTCGACCACCACTTACAACGTGGGTATTGACTTCGGCTTCCTCAACAACCGCATCAACGGTAGCATCGAGTACTACGTGCGCAAGACCAAAGACCTCCTCGTAGAGGCAAACTACCCCGCAGGCTCAAACCTCTCGAACGTCGGCATCATCAACGGCGGTGACCTCGAGAACTCCGGTTTCGAGTTCAACATCAACACCAAGCCTGTAGTGACAAACGACTTCATCTGGACTTCGAACCTCAACATCGCCTATAACCGCAACAAAATCACCCGTCTGGCCGACGGCTACGACGGCAGCGTGGGTGACATCGGCGATGCTATCCGCGTGCAGAAGCACGTAGTGGGCCAGCCCGCATACTCCTTCTATGTATACGAGCAGGTGTACAACGCCGACGGCACTCCCCTCGAAGGTGTATACGTAGACCAGAACGGCGACGGCATCATCAACAAGGAAGACCTTATCCAGTACCACAGCCCCACACCTACGGTGACAGCTACCTGGGTAAACAACTTCCAGTACAAGAACTGGGACCTCGGCTTCACCCTGCGCGGCAACTTCGACAACTGGGTGTATAACAACACCGAGAGCGGCGGCGTATTCCCCAACACAGCCCTTGCAGCTACCCCCGTGTCGAACATCCGCGCCGACCGCTACCTCTTCCAGAGCAGCCGCACCGAGGAAATGCGTCTTAGCAACTACTTCGTGCAGAACGCATCCTTCGTACGCTGCGACAACATCACCCTGGGATACACCTGGCAGAACCTTCTGCAGAACAAGCTCAAACTCCGCCTCTATGCAGCCGTGCAGAACCCCTTCGTAATCACCAAGTACAAAGGTCTCGACCCCGAAGTTACCTTCAGCAACGGTATCGACAACAACCCCTATCCCCGCCCCGTGCAGGTTTCGCTCGGTGTTGTCGCCAACTTCTAATGAACGGATTTAATCAAGAACTCTATTCAACAAGATATATATGAAATTCTCCAAATACCTGGCCGGCAGTGTCATTGCAGTCGCTTCCCTTATGGCAAGCTCTTGCGTGGACGACCTCAACGTTGAGCCTAATGACCCCAACGTGAACACTGTCCCCTCTTCGAAAGAAGATATGCTCGGCTACCTCGCCGCTGTGTACTATGACCTCTACACCGACACGGGCCTCTCGCTCTCCGATGGCGGTCGCGGTGTTTTCACCCGTTGCCACTTCGACCTCAACGAAATCACTTCCGACGAGCTTTTCATCTCCGAAAAGTGGCAGGACCCCGGCTATCAGGTGCTCAACAAAAACATCTGGACTGACACCAACGAGTGGATTTTCGCCGCTTTCTCGCGCGAGAACCACACCTGCAAGATTGCTTCTACATTCATTCAGGCTCTTCACGAGTACGGTTCCGCATGGTTCACCGAAGAGGAAATCAAGCAGATGGATGCCGAAGCACGTGCCCTGCGCGCATACGCATACTACCAGAACATCGACCTCTTCGGCCGCGGTCCCTGGATTGACGAGAACTCGTCGACAGGCGCCACACCTCCCACCTACGACCGCAAGCAGCTCTTCGAGGCTGCTGTAGCCGACCTTACTGCATACGTGGATAACCTCCTCCCCGCAGCTCAGCAGACCTACGGACGCCTCTCGCGCGAAGCCGGTTACATGATTCTTGCCAAGCTCTACCTCAACGCCGAGGTATATACCGGTACCGCCATGTGGCAGCAGTGCGCCGACGCCCTCAAGAACGTTGTCGCCACCGGCATTCAGCTCGCTCCCGAGTACAAGTATCTGTTCTGTGCTTCCAACAGCAAATATGTGGGCAATGGCGAAATCATCTTCGGCCTGCCGCAGGACCGCAACCGCCTAACCTCCTGGGGCGGTACCACAGAGTTTACCTGTGCCGCATACATGGAAGCCGACGACAGCGACACTCCCCTTGCCCGCCAGTTGCTGATGCTCAACTTCCCCGGCACTCCCTGGTCGGGTCTGCGTGTGCGCCCCGAGCTTTCCAAGGCTCTTAAGGGCGACCCCCGCCGTCTCATCTACGAAGGCAGCTATCAGGAAGACATTCCCGACCTCACCGCTTACAACGAGACTTCGTGCGGCTACATGCTCGTCAAGTACACCTTCACCACCGAAGACGATTACTACAACGAAGCTCTCGTGAAGAAGTTCGACGAGGTATACGCATGGAACAACGACCCCGCAAACGAGAATGACCCCGAATACCCCAAGGCATATCCTCAGGCAACATCGCCCGACCAGATGTCGGAAGTCGACCTGCCTGTCTTCCGTCTTGCCGACGCCTACCTCATGCTCGCCGAGTGCCAGCTTAACGGGGCCAACGTGAATATCAACGGCCTTGACGGCTATGCCTACTTCAACATGGTTCGTGCCCGCGTAGGCCTCGCGCCCATAGCTCAGCCCACTGCCAACGAAATCCTCCATGAACGCCAGTGCGAGCTTTATGCCGAAGGCTTCCGTCGCTCCGACCTTATCCGCTTCAACCGCTACACCGGCTCCAACTACCTGTGGTCGTGGAAAGGTGGCGACTTCACCGGCACAGCTATCCCCGATACACGCGCCGTGTTCCCCATACCCTACCAGTATGTAATCACCGTAGGCCAGAACGCAGGCTATTAATTCATTACAGCAAGGTTCTTTAAATGAAATCAACTATGAAGAAAATCATATATATGATGGCCGGCGTTGCCCTGGCATCGGCTGTGTCGAGCTGTGTCGACACCGAGAAGCCCGTATTCCAGGTGCCTAACGAAGAGACCGCCAATAACTTCATCATCAACCAGTCGCCCTTCCAGAACGAGTTCCTATCCACTACCGGCGACCTGGAAGACAAGTCGACCTTCAACATCGACCTCAAGGGCCAGCCCGACTACGGCTTTCCCACTCAGGCCAACTATGCCGCTCAGGTGAGCCTCTCCGAAACCTTTACCGACGAGGTGAAGGACGAAGACGGCAATGTTGTCACCCCCGCCAACTACGCCACCCTCGCCAACCAATCGGCAAACAGCCCCAGCATGAGCATCCGCAAGTATGACCTCGCAGTGGCCATGTGCACACTACTCGGCATCGATAGCCCCGAGAACTGGGACGAGTACTTAGCCAACGACGGTGCTACCAACGGCCTCACAGTCTACCTCCGCGGTACCTGCGAAATTGCCGGTGTGCCCTCAAGCTTCGTTGCCACTTCGAACTGCGTGAGCTTCACCAACGTTCAGCTCAGCTACGCTGTGCCCACCTTCGGCACAATCTATATCTGCGGCGACTGCAACGGCTTCAAGGAACCCTCTTCCGCAAATGCCGAGTTCTACAAAGATTATGTATGCGTTGAGCCTGAAATCGGCAGCAAGATTTATGCCGGCACCTTCCTTATGCCCGACACCGAAAGCGTGCACGCCGATGCTACAGGTGTGGATTACACCACACAGTGGCGTTTCTTCACCGAGCTTTCCGGCTGGGGCGACGGCTCCAAGATGGTAGGCTCCAACGAGGCCGACTACTACGTGCTCGACATCACTTCCGCATTCAGCGACGGCACCGCCAACGGCTCGAGCTACACCGGCGATGCTACTTACGGTAAAGGCAACTGGGGTGTCTTCCTTGAAGAAGCCACCGACATCACCGTGGCCGTAAGCCTCGAGGATGCAAACAAGCCCAAAGTTTACTACCGCATAGGCAAGTGGGATGTGACAGTAGGCCTCAGCGCCACCGGCATCCGCGAACCCGTGTTCTCAGCTCCCGAAGGAGAAGAATAAACAAATCCTCCAACATGCCTGCCGCCAACCGCTACGGGCGGCGGCAGGCACATCAATCAAATCGTCTAAAAACTGACAACAGATATGAAGAAAACAGCACTTCTCTTCGGGATTGCACTCGCTATGGGTCTGAGCGCCTGCGACGACATGCTGCCCAACCCCGAAGTACCCACATATCCCGAGTTCGACCTCTTTGCGAGCGATGACCTCGCTATCGCACAGGCCGGTGTTTCTGCCGAGGCTCCCGTGCCTACCGTCGACCTCCAGGCCTACGCCAACACCGGCGAGCGTGTGGTTCTCGCCGACATCACCAAGCTCGAGAACTGGCCGTCGACCTACACCCTCATGTTCAATGTCGAGGCTTCGACAACTCCCGACTTCGCCAAGACCGCGAGCTTCGAGGTCGCTGCCGCCGACGGAGTGGTGGCTGTACCCGCAGCTACTATCAACAGCCTCATCTACGACAACTTCACCAAAGACCCCTCCGACATCACCATCTACACACGCATCTCGGCATATGCAGTGCAGGGCACTACCACCTCGATGCGCCTCGGCGGTGCCGACTATCTCTACGGTGAATATACCTACATATTCAAGCCCTTTACTCCCGACCGTGTGCTCGACTCCGAGTACTATCTCATGACCCGCATTCCCGGCACCGACACCTGGACTCCCATGCAGTTCCTCAAAGCCGAAGCAGGCTCCAGCGTGTACGACAACGGCCAGTACAGCGTTGCCGTCGACGTTACCGTCCCCGGTCTTGAATGGGTGGTAAGCTATGGCAAGCCCGGCGAGAAGCCCCTCGTAAGCCCCGTGCCCGACCCCGCCGACGAAGATATGACCCACGGTACCCTCGAAGAGAACCTCGACCCCGTGCAGTATGCAACTTTCGCCGAGCCGATGTCGTTCCTCGTAAGCATAGACGTGCTTGCCAACACCTACACCGTATCGCTTGGCTACAAGCAGCTCTATGTGCCCGGCAACGCCACCAGCCTTAACCCGGGAGCATCGAACGTGCTCAGCCTCTTCACTTCCGACTACATCAACTACTCGGCCACCATGCGCCTCTACGGCAGCTGGTTCCTCGCAGCCCAGCGCTCCGATGACGGTACATTCTTCGTCCCTGCCGCCGACCAGACTGAATCGGAAAAGGGCGTGATTTCGGCAGATATGGCTATCGCTACCGACCATGAGTCGACTCTCAGCGCTACCAACGGCCTCTACTTCATAAGCTTCAATATCACCACACTGAAGATTAAGGCAGAGCCGGTCAAGAGCATCCAGGTTATCGGTAATTTCAACGGTTGGAACCTTGAGACCGCTGTAGAGATGACTTCCGCATCGCGTTTCCAGAAGTGGACTGCCAAGGGTATCGAGCTTAAGGCAGGCGAGGATTTCAAGTTCTGCGTTGACCATGACTGGGCTCTCAGCTATGGCGGCTCCGCTACCGACCTGACGCAGAACGGCGGTAACCTTACTGTAGACGCCGACGGCACATACGATATCACTCTCGACTTCAGCAAGCAGCCCAACACTGTAACCCTCACCAAGAAATAATTTCTAATCCTCCCATACCACGCGGGGCCGGCGCACATGCGTCGGCCCCGTTTTTTGTTTTCAGACAGGAGAACCTTAAAAACGCATGTAGGGAGCTTAAGCAGCGTAGCTGCGCATAACCGCTTAAGCGGTGTTGATAAATATAGGCGCCGCTATGGCGGCTTGCTGCAGCTATGCTGCAATATAATGCTTAAATAAACAGCATTGAAGCGCGTCCCTATTAATCTCTGAATTATGACGCTCCCAGTTAACATCGATGGCCAGGCCTCCGGCCTGCTCTCCTGTACTCCTGTCTTAGAAGAGAATTACCGCGCCGGCATGGAGGCCGGCGGCTACTTTCATAGCTGCCGCTTATTCAAAAAAATACTTGCGCGGGCGATTTAAATTTTTTTAGTTTGCCTGCTTCGAGGATAATGCGTAATTTTGCGCTTTCACATCACGCTTATGAAAAGATACAATATAGTCAACAATGCGCTGGGCTGGGTCTGCTTTTTGATAGCAGCTGTTACCTACCTTCTTACACTGGAGCCCACCGCAAGTTTCTGGGACTGTCCCGAGTTTATCCTTCAGGGAGCCAAGCTTGAAGTGGGTCACCCGCCGGGCAACCCGATATTTATGTTGGCGGCCCGCTTCTTCATCACCCTCTTCGGAGGCTCGATGCAGTCGGCTGCACTGGCTGTTAATACCATGTCGGCCTTGCTGTCGGCAGCCACGATACTGCTGCTGTTCTGGTCGGTGACGCACCTTGTGAAGCGCCTCATAGTGCGCGACGACGCCACCGAAGTCGGCTGGTGGAAGATGACGCTCATCATGGGCGGCGGCATTTGTGCCGCACTGGCCTACACCTGGAGCGACACCTTCTGGTTCTCCGCCGTAGAGGGCGAGGTATATGCCTTCTCTTCGTTCTGCACCGCCCTGGTGGTGTGGCTTATGTTCAAGTGGGAGAACCGCGCCGACCGTCCCGACTCCGACCGATATCTCATCCTCATAGCCTACGTGATAGGCGTGTCGATAGCCGTGCACCTGCTCAACCTGCTCTGCATACCGGCTCTCGGCCTCATATACTACTACCGCAAGCATAAGGACGCCAACGCCGTGGGCTCGCTCATAGCGCTGGGCGTGTCGTGCGTTATAGTGGGCGCCATACTCTACGGCCTCGTACCGGGCTTCGTGCAGGTGGCACAGTGGTTCGAGCTGTTCTTTGTCAACACCTGCGGCTTCGGTTACAACGTGGGCGTGCTCATTTATGCGACGCTGCTCACGGCAGTATTCGTGCTGGCCGTGCGCGGCCTGTACACCCGCCCCGACTCGGGCTTCACCCGCACCCTCTGCATCGGCGCCATAGCCCTCTCGGGCATGCCCTTCATAGGCCACTCGGTGCTCATCGGCGTGCTCGTCATCGCCGCGCTGGCGGTGTATGTCTATGGCTTCTGCAAGAAGGTTCCCGCGCGCGCCTTCGCCCTTGTGGTGATAAGCGTGTTCGTTATTTTCATCGGCTACTCTTCGTATGCGCTCCTGCTCATTCGCGCCTCGGCCAACACGCCCATGAACCAGAACGCCCCCGACAATGTGTTTGCCCTCGCCTCCTACCTCAACCGCGAGCAGTACGGCGACCGCCCGCTCTTCCGCGGCCCCGTCTTCGCCGAGACTTTCGAGGAAGATGAGTATCCCGAAGGCTCGGGCAACTTCTATGTGCTCGTCGATGACTACGGCCGTCCGCGCACTCGCGTGGTCGACGGTTATCTGCGCGACGAGAACGGCTCCGCCTTCAATACCCCCTCGAAGGTATGGACTAAGGTGGCAAAGGCCGACCCATCCGAGCCTGACCGCTATGTGCAGGAGGTGACTCGCCCCGACTACCGCACCATGCCCGGCCTTGACATGCTCTTCACCCGCATATACTCCAACGAGCCTACCGGCGCGCATGTGGCCGGATACAAGGCCTGGGCAGGATATGTGACTCCCGACATCAACGCCATTCCGCAGGCCAAGCGCGCACAGTGGGCGCAGCAGGGCTTCGCGCCAAAATACGAGGTGATGCCTTACCTGTCGCACCTCGAGCCTGTGACAACCAATGTCGACGCCGTGAGCGGCGCCGAGGTGATGCAGACGCCAGTATGGAAGCCCGACTTCGCCACAAACATGAGGTACTTCGTGAACTATCAGCTCAACCACATGTACTGGCGCTACTTCATGTGGAACTTCGCCGGCCGCCAGAACGATATACAGGGCAACGGAGAGCCGCACCTCGGAAACTGGATTTCAGGCATACCATTTATCGACAACGCCCGCCTGGGCGACCAGAGCGCGCTCCCCGACGAGTTCGGCAAGGGCAACAAAGGCCACAACGTGTTCTACATGCTGCCCCTCATTCTCGGCCTTATCGGGCTGTTATATCAGGCGCTCTACCGCCACCGTGCCAACCCTGAGCGCGGCATACAGCAGTTCTGGGTGGTGTTCTTCCTCTTCTTCATGACGGGTATAGCGATTGTGCTGTACCTCAACCAGACACCCGGCCAGCCCCGTGAGCGCGACTACGCCTTCGCCGGCTCGTTCTACGCCTTCTCCATGTGGATAGGCTTCGGCGTGCCCGCCATAGGCGTGATGCTGCGCGACCTCCTGTGCCGCAAAGACAAGGAGGGCAACACGGTAGGCAACAAAGGCGTCGACGTCGCCACCGCAGCCCTCGCTGTGGCTGTAGGTCTGGCAGTGCCCCTGCAGATGGTGAGCCAGACCTGGGACGACCATGACCGCTCGGGCCGCTACACCACCCGTGACTTCGGCTTCAACTATCTCAGCTCGCTCGACAAAAACGCCATAATATTCACCAACGGCGACAACGATACCTTCCCCCTGTGGTACGCTCAGGAGGTTGAAGGCTTCCGCACCGATGTGCGCGTGGTGAACCTATCGTACCTCACCACCGACTGGTATGCCGACCAGATGCTGCACCCCACTTCAGGTGCTGATGCCGTAGACATGCTCGCCTCTCCCCGCGACTACGCCTACGAGCGCCTGGCCTACAACTTCGTGGTGCCTTTCAATCGCAAGCCCACCGACGCGCGCCTGGCCCTCGACAGCCTTTACAAGTCGGATGAGACGCGATACGGCGCGCCGTACATGACCTCGCCCAACATCTATATCCCCGTAGATACCGAGGTTGCCATGCAGCGCTACACCTCGGGCGACCCCGTGCTCGACAGCCTCTACCTCGCGCCCTACCTCGGCAACATCAGCACCGACCTATCGCGCCTCGGCTCGGGCCTCAACCAGAGCAAGGTGCTCTCGCTCGACATGATTGCCAACAGCGTGGCCGGAAACTGGAGCCGCCCGGCATACTTCGCCACAACAGTGCCCACGTCGTACTACCTCGGACTGTCGCCCTATCTCTCGGCCACCGGTCTGGCCTACGAGGTGGTGCCCTTCGCCGAGCCGCAGTTCAACCCCACAGCGCAGAAGGCTTTCCGCAATGTAGTGAACGACTACCGCTGGGGCGGTCTCGACGCTCCCGACGCCCGCAATCTCTACCTCGATGAGACGGTACGCCGCATGGTGTCGTCGGTGCGCTCGGGTGTGTACACCATTGTGGAGAACCTTATGATGATGCCCGATGTGGCGGCAAGCGCCGAAAGCCGCGAGGCTGCACGCGCCAATGGCCTCCCCGAGCCTGAGACGCAGGCCGACATGGCTCGCCAGCTCCTCGACCTGCTCCGCACGCGTATGCCTGCCGATGTTGCCTCCTACGACTCCATGCTCGGCCTGTACTTCGCCCGCACGTATCTCGACCTGTATATGCTCACCGGCAATCCCGCCGACCTCGAGGCCGTGAACGACATCACAACCGCCGAGGCCGACCGCTTCGCTCAGCTGGTGAAGTATGCCACCACCCTCGACCCCGTGACGCTCCAGCAGCTCGGACGCTCCGAGACTTACGCCCTTCAGTATCTCGGCGAGGCTTTGGCTCTCAAGAACCTTGCCTCCATACTCGCTGCAAGCCCTGATATGCTCTCCGACGCCGAGGCTCTCGCCGCGCTTCAGCAGTTCACACTGGAGACCGACCTGCGCATAGCGCCGCTGGTATTCGTGCAGGGCTACGACTACGAGACCCTCGCCTCCGAACTGGCCTCGTTCTCCGAGCAGCAGCAGGCGGTAATACGCCGCGCCATGAAGCTCCTCGAGCTTAACGCTCGCGCCGGCATCGACCCAACGGCCGAAAGCCGCCGCCTTATGGAGAAATATGACTTCACTCCCGCGCAGTGGGACTATGTGCTCAACTGAGCGCGCGGTTCCGCTTGCGCCGGGAGCAAACATTTTCCACTTTCCGGGTGTTGTTAGAATATAAATTCAATTCATCACATCAGAATATATGACAACAGCAGGAAAATTGACAACAAAGCGACGTCGCCTCATGATTGCGGGCGTCGTTGTCGGCATCGCCGTACTTGTGGCTGCCGCCGTGGTGCTGTTCAAAGTGTTTAGCCGCGGCGACCGTCCGGCAGCCCTCCCTGTGGTGGAGGTGCAGCCCGTGGAAACCTCCGAAGTAAACATATACAACGAATATGTTGGGCGCATACGCGCCCAGCAGTTCGTGGAAATACGCGCCCGCGTGGAGGGCTACCTCGAGAAGATGTTCTTTGAGGAAGGCACCCGCGTGAAAAAGGGCCAGACACTTTTCGTGATAGACCGCAAGGTATATCAGGCGCGCGCCGAGAAGGCCCGCGCGCAACTCATCAAGGCTCGCGCGCAGCTCAACAAGGCCGAGCGCGACCTTGCGCGCATACGCCCGCTATATGAGCAGAACGCCGCCTCACAGCTCGACCTCGATAACGCTCAGGCCGCCTACGAAAGCGCCAAAGCCGAGGAATCGGTGGCGCAGGCCGACCTTACCCAGGCCGAGCTTACCCTGAGCTATTGCACCGTGAACAGCCCTATTTCGGGTTATATATCGGAGCGCTCGGCCGACCTCGGTACCCTCGTCGGCCCCTCAGGTAAGTCGTTGCTAGCCACCGTGGTGAAGAGCGACACCGTTCTGGTGGATTTCTCCATGACTTCGCTCGACTATCTCGCCGGTAAAGACCGCAACGTGAACCTCGGCCCGGGCGAGAGCGAGCGACAAGGCTCGTATGTGACCGTGACGCTTGCCGACGGCTCGGCCTATCCCTACCGTGGCAATGTGGACTTTGCCTCGCCGCAGGTCGACCCCTCTACAGGCACGTTCTCGGTGCGAGCCGAGATGCCTAACCCCGAGCGCACGCTGCTGCCGGGCGAGTTCACACGCGTGAAGGTGCTCATCGACGTGCGCACCGACGCCATAGAAATTCCCGCCAAGGCAATCGAGATAGAGAAGGGTGGCGCATACGTATATGTGGTAAGACCCGACAGCGTTGTCGAGCGCCGATACGTGGAGACCGGACCTGAGGTGGGCAACAACATCATTGTGGAGCGTGGCCTCGCGGCAGGCGAATATCTTGTGGTGGAAGGATACCACAAGCTGCACCACGGCACAAAAGTGCGCCCCGTGGCTGCCGGGCCGGAAGAAACTGACTCTTCGGAAAAGTCCGAAGAGCAGTGACATAGGCCTTTAATTACCGATTTTCAACTTTTAATTCATTCAAGAGAATGAAGAAGAATTTCTTTTTGGAACACCCGGTATTCTCTATCGTCATATCCATCGTCATCGTCATACTCGGTGCGATAGGCCTGGCGATGCTTCCGGTCGACCAGTATCCGCGTATAGTGCCGCCGGTGGTGCGCGTATCGGCCTCCTATCCCGGTGCCGACGCCCTCACCGTGACGCAGGCCGTGGCTACGCCTATCGAGCAGGAGCTCAACGGCACCCCCGGCATGATATATATGAACTCCACCTGTTCCAACTCGGGCGGCTTCTCCGCTGCCATTACCTTCGATATCGACGTAGACCCCGAGCTGGCTGCTGTAGACGTGCAGAACCGCGTGAAGAAGGCCGAATCGCGCCTTCCGGCTGAGGTGGTGCAGAATGGTATCAGCGTGGAGAAGGAGACTGCGGGCAAGCTCATGACCATAACCCTGCTCTCCAACGACCCCAAATTCGATGAAATATACCTGTCGAACTACGCTACCCTGAACGTGCTCGACCTGTTGCGTCGCGTGCCCGGCGTTGGCAGCATCCGCAATGTGGGCGGACGCTACTACGCCATGCAGATTTTCGTGCAGCCCGACAAGCTCGCCGACCTCGGCCTCACCGTGCAGGATATACAGAGCGCGCTGAAAGACCAGAACCGCGAGTCGGCGGCCGGCGTTCTCGGCCAGGCTCCTATGAGTGGCATCGACCTTACCGTGCCTATTATCGCCCGCGGACGCCTGTCGTCGGTGGCCGAGTTCGAGGATATAGTAATCCGCGCCAACGCCAACGGTTCCATAATCCGCCTGCGCGACGTGGCCCGTGTCACGCTCGACGCCTCGAGCTACTCCACCGAGAGCGGCATCAACGGTGGCAACGCGGCCGTGCTGGAAATCAACATGCTTCCCGGCTCGAATGCCATGGAAGTAGCCGAGCAGGTTAAGAAGACAATGGAGGAGATAAGCCGCACCTTCCCCGAGGGTCTGTCGTACAATATACCGTTCGACATGACTACCTACATATCCGATTCAATCCACCATGTGTACCGCACCTTCTTCGAGGCGCTGCTGCTGGTGATACTTGTGGTGTTCCTCTCGCTTCAGAACTGGCGCGCCACGCTCATCCCCATTATCGCCGTGCCCATATCGCTGATAGGCACCTTCGGTGTGATGCTCATATTCGGCTTCTCGCTCAATATGCTCACACTGCTTGGCCTCATCCTTGCTATCGGTATTGTGGTGGACGACGCCATTGTGGTTGTGGAAAACGTAGACCGCATCATGGAGAAAGACCGCTGCGAGCCAAAGGAGGCCACGCGGCGTGCCATGGACGGCCTCGGCAGCGCGCTTATAGCCATGTCGCTGGTTCTGTGCGCTGTGTTCGTGCCCGTGAGCTTCCTGCCGGGTATCACCGGTCAGCTCTACCGCCAGTTCACTATTACAATCGCCGTGTCGGTGATTATATCCACGGTGGTGGCCCTTACCCTCTCGCCCGTGATGTGCGCCATGCTGCTGCGCGAGCCCTCGCACAAGCGCAAGCCACGCTTCTTCCGCCTCATCAACTATTGGCTGGCGCGTGGCAACCGTTTCTACTGCAAGATGATAGGCCGCTCGCTCAAGCATCCGCGCCGCATGATAGCCGCCTTCGGCATGGCCCTGGTGATAATATATGTGTGCAATGCCTTGCTGCCTACCAGCTTTATGTCGCCCGAAGACCAGGGCTACTTCACCGTAGAGCTGGAGCTGCCCGAAGGCGCCACCATAGAGCGTACCCGCAAGGTCACCGAGCGCCTTATCACCTATCTTCAGAGCGACAAGGATGTGAAATATGTGCTCAACGTCACCGGCTCGTCGCCCCGCACGGGCACCAATCAGGCGCACTCCACCCTCACGGTGCTGCTTAAGGAGGCCGACAAGCGCGGCACAAACTCGCTTGCCGAGCTGCGCGAGCGCATAGCCGCCGAACTGGCCGAGTATCCCGAGGCGAACGTGTATTTCTTCAGCCCCGCCATTATCCCCGGTCTGGGTACATCGGGCGGCTTCGAAATGGTGCTTGAGGCACGCGGCGACGCCACCTATCAAGACCTCGCGCGCGCCGTCGACACCCTCCGCTATTACGCCGACCGCAGCAAGGAGTTCTCGGGCCTCTCCACATCCATGCAGAGCGATATCCCGCAGCTCTTTTTCGATGTAGACCGCGACCAGGCCAAGCTGCAGGGTGTGCCTATGAGCGATATTTTCGCCACCATGAAGGCTTTTACAGGCTCGGTGTATGTAAACGACTTCAATATGTTTAACCGCATATACCGCGTGTACATCCAGGCCGAAGCCCCCTATCGCGCCAACCGCTCCAATCTCGGCCTTTTCTCGGTGCGCGGCCGCGACGGCGTAATGGTGCCCGTCACATCGCTCGGCACCACCCACTACACCTCAGGCCCCGGCACCATAGGGCGCTTCAATATGTTCAACTCCGCCACTGTGTCGGGCGAGGCCGCGCGCGGCTACTCCACCGGCCAGGCCATGACGAAACTCGAGGAAATCGTGGCCGAGCACCTGCCGTCGAATATTGGCGTGGAATGGTCGGGCCTCTCATACCAGCAGCGCCACAACAGCGGCAATACGGGCCTTGTGCTCGCGCTCGCCTTCCTCTTTGTGTTCCTTTTCCTTGCGGCGCTCTACGAGAGCTGGAGCGTGCCTCTGGCCGTCATCCTCTCGCTGCCTGTGGCCGGAGTAGGCGCTTACCTCGGCATCGCCGTCACGGGTCTTGAAAACAACATCTACTTCCAGATAGGACTTGTCATGCTTGTGGGCCTTGTGGCCAAGAACGCCATTCTCATCGTGGAGTTCGCCAAGGAAGCCGTGGAGCATGGCGCCGACGCAGTGCATGCCGCGCTCACCGCCGCACACCTGCGCTTCCGTCCTATCGTGATGACATCGCTGGCCTTCATGCTCGGCCTGCTGCCTCTGGTGCTTGCCAGCGGCCCCGGCTCGGCGGCACGCCGAGATATTGGCACAGGCGTGTTCTTCGGCATGCTCGTGGCCATTACGGTAGGTATTGTGTTTGTTCCGTTCTTCTTCGTGATGATAGACAAGTTGTCGCGTCGTTTTAAAAACAAGGTAAAGAAAAATGCGTAAGTATCTCCTCTTCATACTCGCCGGCCTCCTCCTGGCTTCGTGCTCGGGCACCCGCAATCTCTCCAAGCCCGAACTGGAGCTGCCTCTGCGCCTGGCCGGAAATGCCACCGACTCCGTAACCCTTGCCGACGTGGAGTGGTGGAAGCTATATGCCGATTCGGCTCTGGTGTACATAATCCGCGAGACTCTCGAGCATAACCGCGACCTCGCTATCGCAGCGCAGCGCGTGGAGCAGATGCGGGAGCTGTACGGTATCACTAAGGCCGACTTTTTCCCTACGGTCGACGGCAATACATACTACAACCGCGAGACTAACAACTACAACGGCAGAAATAAGGTTATCGACCCCGAGAACGGTCTCAAGTTTTCGCTCAACTGGGAGATTGACCTCTGGGGTGGACTCGCCTGGGCTAAGAAACGCGGTGCCGCCGACTTCCTCGGAGCGGTTGAGAACAGCCGCGCTCTGCGCATAACGCTCATTGCCGAAGCCGCTTCGGCATACATCCGCCTGCTCGCCCTCGACAACGAGCTTGCCATTGTGCGCCGCACGCTCTTCACCCGCGAGGAAAACCTCAAGAAGGCCAAGCTGCGCTTCGAGGGTGGTCTCACGCCCGAAACAGTGTATCAGCAGGCGCAGGTGGAGTATGCCTCCACATCGGCCCTCATACCTGGCCTTGAGCGCAGTGTGGAGTTGCAGAAGAATGTGATAGCACTCCTCATGGGACGCTATCCCGAGGAGGAAATCAAGCGCAGCAGCCTGTCGATGATTGAGTTCCTGCCCGAGAGCGTGCCTGTGGGGCTTCCCTCTACGCTTATGAAGCGGCGCCCCGACATTCATGCCGCCGAAGCCGCTTTGCGCAGTGCGCTGGCAGGTGTGGGTGTGAGTTACGCCGACCAGTTTCCGAACCTCCGCATAGGCCTTTCAGGTGGCTGGGAGAACGATGACTTCAAGCACTTTTTCAGCTCGCCTTTCACCTATGTGATTGGCCAGATAACGGGTACTATTTTCGATTTCGGCCGCAAGCATCGCCGCTACAAGGCTGCCATTGCACAGTACGAGCAGGCCCGTCTGAGCTATGAGAAATGTGTTCTTACAGCCTTCCACGAGGTCGATGATGCCGCTCTCAACTTCCGCCTTACACGTCAGACTACCGAGCGCCGCCGCGAGCTCCTCGAAGCGGCCCGCAAATACGCCACTCTCGCGTATGCCCAGTACAACATGGGGGTAATAAACTATATCGACGTGCTCGACGCTCAGCGCCGCTATTTCGACGCCCAGGTGGGTGTGAGCAACGCCGTCCGCGACCAGTATCTTGCACTTGTAACTCTCTACAAGTGTCTCGGCGGCGGCTTCGGGCCGGTTACAGACAATTAGAAACAATTATTTTGTCTCAATCAATTTTAAGACAGTAGAACAGGAGTACAATTTTATTTTCCCTTACAGGTGCGCCTGTTTGTTTTGGAGAGCGAGACTTGTCTCGCTCTTATACTTTATACTCCAATAAATAACACAAGAGGCGTCTCTTGGCTTCTGTTTCGAACAATTATATTGAGGCACAAAGATATTTTTGCCAAAATGGTGCAAAAACAGGGGTTGGGTATTGCTTTGTGAGAAATTATCATTATCTTTGGCGGCAGAATAATATCCCGGGAGGACGATTTGCTTCGACCCCCTCAATCTTTTATATGCAAAAAGCATGAATAAATCATTTCTAAAGGTACTTTTCACATTTCTTGCGGCGAGCGCAACCATAGGTTCCGCTCACGCTGATGTGCTCCTGAACGAGGATTTTA
Source organism: Muribaculaceae bacterium (assembly GCA_009775225.1). GTDB lineage: Bacteria > Bacteroidota > Bacteroidia > Bacteroidales > Muribaculaceae > CAG-873. The sequence continues at coordinate 20,393 of VSPE01000015.1, forward strand.
ATTATCCCGCAGGCGCTCTCTACAACCAAGGTGGCTGGATGCGTTTTGGAACCAAGACAGAGGCCCCTCTGCAGCTGTCTGACAAGGCTCTTTCCTACGAAGGATATGCGCAGGCATCCGGTAAAGCAGTAACCATTGCAGGTAATAATAACGGGTATGACGAGAGTCTTTATAGAACTCTTGCCGGTGTTGACGGCAATGTAGGATATAGCGACGGAGCTGTATACTTCTCCTTGCTTATGAAAGCGGAGGAAGTAAGCAAAAACCTGTATTTCTATTCGTTGCTGGGTGGAGCAGCAACTGCACCTGCTGACGGAAAAAGTGGCGGTTCCGATATAGTACGTGTATTTGTTGCCCCCGGTGACAATGTCGGAATGTTTAAAATCGGTATGTCGAAAAATGCAGCAGCTCCGGCTTTCAAAACCCAAGACATTGAACTTAATAAAACATATCTGATTGTCGGTAAATATGAGTTTGTGGATGGTGCCGCAAACGATATATTCTCTCTGTGGGTTAATCCGACTACGGCAGAGGAGTCTGTTCCGGACATGGTGCAGAGCGATAAGGCTGATGTAAATCAGACTCGTGGTTTTGTCGCTGTCGAACTTCGTCAGGCAAGCAGCTCTGTTAATGTCGCCCCCAAGCTCCTTGTCGACCAACTCCGTGTGGCTACCACATGGGCCGAGCTTTTCGGCGGTGAAGGCGGTGGTGAAGAACCCGAGCAGCCCGAACAGCCCGGCGACGCCGCTATCACCGTGAGCGCCCCCGGCATCGACTTCGAATACACCATTCAGGGCGCTCCCGTCGAAAAGACTCTTACCGTGAGCGGTACAGGCCTTACAGGCGACATCACCGCCTCGGTATCGTCGTCCGACTTCAAGCTCTCTACAAACACTATCGCAAAGGCCGATGCCGAGGCCGGTGCCACTATCACCGTTACCTACACAGCCGCCAAGGCCGGTGTTGCCACAGGCACCGTAACCTTCAGGACTGCCGGCGCTGAAGACGTTGTGGTAAGCCTTAAAGGCGAGGCTCAGAAGGTGACAACCCTTGCCATGTCTACGGCTATCATAAACCAGAACGCCGACGACGGCGAGCTATACCGCTATACTCAGAAGGCTACCGTTACCTATGTGGACGCCGCCAAGTCGCGCGTCTATGCCCAGGATATCGTAGGCGGCCTGTGCATCGACTTTTCGTATATGGACGGTGTGCCTCTTGCCGTCGGCGATGTGTTCAACAACGTACTCTGCTATATCACCAAGGAGCAGGGCGTACCTTACCTCCTCGCCATAGACAATGTGGCCAAGACAGGCTCTGGCACCAAGTCGCCCACCGAGGTGAGCGCTGCCTCGCTCCTTCAGGACCCCGAAAGCTATATCCACCGCCTGGTGACTCTTACCGACGACGTTCTTTTCGAGGGCGTAAACGAGGGCGACACCTTCAAGGCATCGGCTGTGCGCGGTACATCGGGCGAGAATGCCGTGACAGTGCTTCCCTTTGCCGGAAGCGACATCATAGGCAAAGCCATACCGCAGCGTGCCGCCGTGACTGGCATCAGCCGTTCGCTCAGCATCGCCTCGCTCAGCCCGCGCGGCGCCGCCGATGTTGTCAGCAAGGATGAGACCGCCGAGGAAGCTTTTGAAGTTACTTACGAGAACATTCTGGCCGACAAGCCCGGCGAAGTAGGCGTAGCCAAGGACTTTGCCCGCTGCATAGTGAACGCTACAGCTCTCACAGCACCCGTAGAGGTGTATCTCACGGGTGCCAACCGCGCGATGTTCGACATCGACGTCACCGAAATACCGGCCGGCACAGGCACTACCGTGGTAACCATAAGCTACAAGCCCACAGCCATAGGCAAGCACACGGGCCGCATCAATTTCGAGAGCGCCGCCAATCCCTTGCTCAACACCGGCAACAACTTCACAGCCATAGCTATCGACCCCGCCACACCTCCCGTGGTAAGCGTCGACGCCGAGGGTCTCACAGCCTTTGCCGCAGCACCTGGCCAGACACAGGAACAGGCGATTGTGGTGACTACCGCCAATCTGCCCGACTACGGCACCGCACGTATAGTAGAGCCTTCGGGCGCGTTCCGTATCAGCAGCACCTCGCTCTTGCGCGACGGTGCCAACCGCATCACCATTACCTTCGCTCCCCGCACCGAAGGCACATTCACCGATGTAATCGAGTTTACTGCACCCTACGGCAACACTGAGCGCATCACCGTGAGCGGAACCTCCGGCGGCGACATTCCCGTGGTTTCCGAGGGCGACACTCCCTTCGTGCTCGACACCACCGACCCCCGCACTTATCTCGTAGAGGACTTCGAGACCGAGACCGCAAACAACAAGCCTCTCCACATCGACGGTTGGAAGAACTTCGCTCTTGAAGGCACCCGCGCATGGTGGAGCTATGCCACCGACGAGGGTACAAACAAGGCTGCCAAAGTCACCGCCTACGACCTCACCGTGGCTCCCGACAAGGGCACGCCCTGCCGCATGACTCTGGTATCTCCGGCGCTCGACTTCAAGAACACCGAGCACCGCCTGCTCACCTTCCGCATCATGGGTCAGTATATGTACGACGGCATGAGCGACGCTCTCAATGTGCTCTATGTGACCTACGACGGCACTCAGATGTACGGCGAGGTGCTTGTGAGCGCTCCTGCGGCTTCGGACTACAACGACGAGTGGCAGGAATACGTGGTAGACCTCGAAGGTCTTGACCTTGAAGACGTATTCTTCGTAGGCTTCAACTTCGACTCCACACGCGGCCGCGACAACAGTACCGTGTACTACGTGGACGATGTGACATGGGGCCGCGACGACGTGCTCTTCATCCGTCCTTCGCAGACGCTGCACGAGTACACCGTAAAGACCGGCGTATCCGTAACCAACACCTACTCCGTGACCGGCCTTAACCTCACAGCGCCTATCAAGCTGCACATGGTGGGCTCGCACGCCGCCAACTTCACCCTCTCCACCGAAGAGCTTCCTGCCGAGGGCGGAAGCTTCGACGTGACATTCAACACCGATGCCGACGGCCTCCACACCGGCTTCGTGGAGATGAAGAGCGAGGGCGCGCCCGTAAGCTACATCGACATCTACGCCACAGCCGACGCTGACTACAGCGGTGTGGGTAGCGTGGCCGCCGCGTCCGGGCTTAAGCTTGAGCTGGCCGGCCGCATCCTTACCGCACGCGGTGCCGACGCCGTTCGGACTATCGAGGTGTACACCGCCGACGGTGCTCTCGTAGCCAAGGCCGAGGGCGCTCCCGTGCTCGACCTCGGCGCCCTGCCCGCAGGCCTCTATGTGGCTCGCGCAACCACCGCTACCACAGCGGCTTCCGTAAAGATTGCACTGAAGTAAACAATACTTTTTCATAATAGAGCAGCGGCGGCGTCCTTATGCGGGCGTCGCCGCTTTGTTGTATGCTTCCCCCGGAAATTCCCCGAAAAAGTGTTATATTTGCAGTTGTACTTTCGCAATCCCTGACTATATGGAAGAAAAGAAATTGTTTCTGCTCGACGCTTACGCGCTAATCTATCGTGCCTATTACGCTCTGCTGCGGTCCCCGCGCATGACCTCTTCGGGTATGAACACCTCTGCCGTCTTCGGCTTCTGCAACACGCTTGAAGACCTGTTGCGAAAGGAGAACCCCGGCTATATAGCAGTGTGCTTCGACCCGGTACACGGTCATACCTTCCGCCACGACGAATACGAGGCTTACAAGGCCGGGCGCGACAAGCAGCCCGAGGATATAACCGTGGCAATACCCTATATAAAGGCTATTCTCGAGGCTTTCCGTATTCCTGTAATAGAAGTGCCCGGATATGAGGCCGACGATGTTATCGGCACTTTGTCGCGCCGCGCCGAGGCCGAAGGCTTCACCACCTACATGATGACGCCCGACAAAGATTATGGCCAGCTCGTTACCGACCGCGTGTATATGTACCGCCCCGCTATCAAGGGGCAGGGCTTCGAGGTGCGCGGCCCGCAGCAGGTGTGCGAACGCTACGGCATAAGCTCGCCGCGACAGGTGATAGACCTTCTTGCCCTCGAAGGCGACGCCTCCGACAATGTGCCCGGGTGCCCCGGCGTGGGCGAGAAGACTGCCGCAAAGCTGATTGCCGAATATGGCTCGGTGGAGAACCTCCTCGACAATGTGGACTCGCTCAAGGGGGCGCTCCACAGGAAAATCAGCGAGAACATGGAGCAGATACGCCTCTCAAAGTACCTGGTGACTATCGTTACCGATGCGCCGGTAGACTTCGACCCCGAAAGCCTGCGCTGCAAGGAACCCGACACCGAGGCGCTCGTAAAGATTTTCCGCGAGCTTGAGTTCAAGTCGTTGATAAGCAAATATGCCGGGACAGGCGCCGCAGCACCCGAGGCTCCCGCCTTCGTGCCACAAGCTCCGGCCGCCGAGCCGTCGCTGTTCGATTTCGCAGAGGAAGAGAGCAGGGAAGTGGCGGAAGTACCCTCCGCTGCCGACTGGAATATTGCTGTGGCCGCCGACGATACCGAAATAGCCGACTTCGTGCGGCGTGCCTGCGCGCACGCCGATGTGGGCCTGGCAGTATGCGCCGTTGGTGCCGAGGCCATGACTGCCGCCGTGTATGGCCTCGCGCTTGCTTTCGAGGACGAGGGCCGCTTCACGGCCACCTATATGCCTGTGGCCGCCGATGTTGCCGGGCGCTCCGCTCTGGCCGTGCTGCTCGAGCCGCTGTTCACAAACCCTGCCGTGACCGTGACGGGCGCCGACATAAAGCGCGATATGCTTCTGCTGCGCCGCTCGGGTGTTGTTTTCGGAGGCGCGCGCTGGTTCGACACTGCCGTTGCTCACTATCTGTGCCAGCCCGAGCAGAAGCACGACCTCGCCACGCTTGCCATGACATATTTCGGCTATACCGCATACGACTATCACGCTACCCCTTCCGACCGCCGCAGCGCGCCTCTTGACCCTGCCGCGGCAATGGGTGAGAGCGCCATACTGGCTTTGCGCCTAAAGCCAGTACTCGAGGCCGAGGTCGACGAGCGCGGCCAGCGCAGGCTTCTCGATGAAGTGGAGCTGCCGCTCGTGTCTGTGCTTGCATCGATGGAGTGGGAGGGCGCACGCATCGACCCCGCCGAGCTGCACACGCTGTCGAAGCAGCTTACAGCCCGTCTGCATGAGCTGGAGGAGGAGGCGTATGCAATTGCCGGAGGCCCGTTCAACGTAAGCTCGCCCGCGCAGGTGGGCAACATTCTCTTCGAGCGCATGGCTATCGACCCAAAGGCCAAGCGCACCAAGGGCGGCGCATGGTCTACTGCCGAAGATGTTCTCGAAAAATATGCCAAGGATGTGCCTTTGGTGAAGCTCATACTCGACATACGCGGACTCAAGAAGCTACTCGCCACATATATCGACGCGCTTCCCAAACTTATAAATCCGACTACGGGTAAAATCCACACCACCTACAACCAGACGGTTACTGCCACCGGCCGAATATCATCGACCAACCCGAACCTGCAGAATATACCTATCCGCACCGCCGACGGCCGCGACATACGCCGCGCCTTCGTGCCCGCCCCCGGCTGCCTGATGCTGTCGGCCGATTATTCGCAGATAGAGTTGCGGCTTATGGCCGACATGAGCGGCGACGAAGGCATGATAGAGGCCTTCCTTTCGGGCGCCGACATTCACCGCGCCACTGCCGCCAAGATATATCATGAGGCGCTCGACGATGTTACCGAGGAGCAGCGTCGCAATGCCAAGACTGCCAATTTCGGCATTATCTACGGCATATCGGCCTTCGGTCTTTCGGAACGTCTGGGCATACCGCGCGGCGAGGCCAAGGAGCTGATAGATGGCTATCTCGCCACCTACCCCGAGGTGGCTGCATATATGAACCGCGCCATAGAGCAGGCGCGTGCCGACGGGTTCGTGAGTACTATCATGGGGCGCAAGCGCTATCTGCCCGATATCAATTCGCGCAGCAACACCGTGCGCAGCTATGCCGAGCGAAATGCTATCAACGCGCCGCTGCAAGGCTCGGCCGCCGACATAATCAAGGTGGCTATGGTGCGCATCGACAGCGAAATACGTCGCCTCGGGCTGCGCTCACGCATGATTATGCAGGTGCACGACGAACTGATTTTCAACGTTGTGCCCGAAGAACTTGCCGCATTGCAGGAGCTTGTTGTGCGGGAGATGGCCGGTGCCTACAACGGGCGAGTGCCCCTCGAGGTCGCTGCCGGCACGGGCGTCAACTGGCTTGAAGCGCACTGATATCAGAGCAATATGCCAATATCTGCGGCGTAGCCGCCAAGGCGGCTTTTGGCGGCTACGCCGCTATTTCAACACTACTTTGCGCACCTCTGAGCCACGGCGGAGCAGATATATGCCTGCCGAGGGGTTGGCTACGGGCATGCCTGTGAGGTCGTAGTACTGCCCGGGCATTTCGTCGGCTGCTGCGGAGTCGATGCCCGAATGTTGCGGAATGGTGTACTCGCACACGGGCGACACACCCATGCCTCCGGCGTATGCCACCTTAGCGGCCACGCGCAGGGTGGTGCCGGGCTTGTAGCCGCTGAGCACTGCGGAGTATACGCCGTCGCCATCGGGCGTCATGGAGGTCTCGCTGAAGCCGTCGGTGTAGTTCCACATCCACGGGCCTGCAAAGCCGATGTAGTCGCCGTCGAAGTGTGCCGATATTTTCACGTCGGTGCCGTTGTAGCTGAATTTGATGTATCCGCTTCCGAGCAGAGTGGGTTGCGAAGCCTCGTCGGCTGTAAATGTCACGGTCTTTTCGGCTGCGTCACCCCAATTTTCGTCATTGCCGGGGCCGGGATTTTCTTCTTCTTCATCGTCGCCGGGCAACTCGGGACCGGGCTCGCCTTCTGTTGCGCAGTGGAGCGAGCGTGCCGGCACCGTGAGCGAGTATCCGTCGCTGAAGTCCACGGTGACGGGCGCGGAGCTGTAGTTGCAGGCAATGTATGTGCGGGCGCCTCTCTTGTCGAGTACAATGGCGAGGGGGCTTGATGCGGTGACGGTGCGGTCGGGTGTACCGTATTGCGCCAGCGCGTGCACCCACTGGTAGGTGTGCGCCTCCGATTCGCCGAACTTGCCGCCGAAGTGTCTGCCGTCGCGATAGAACTTCAGCGCCTTTGTCGGGTCGGTCATTGCGTAGAAGCGCGTCCAGGTGTCGTACCAGATGTTGTCGTTAGCCTCATAGTCGAGTATGCCGGTCTGCGAGCACATGGCCTTCCACAGCTTGCGGGCGTATGCGGGATTGTCGGCCAGATACATGGAGCCTGCGTGCACGGGGTATATCTGTATGCCGTAGGAGCCTTCTATGCCTGCTCCCCAGAAGTTCCGGTCGTCGTAGGAGTTGGTGAATATGCGCGATGCCGTGGCGCTTGTGAACGATGGCTCGAGGTTGGTGTCGTGCACGTCGAACCAGTATTCCTCTATTGCCGACTGCTCGGTGGTGTAGAGGTATATGCCGAGGTCGCGCATGGCAGTGTCGGCGGTCAGCTCGCCCCACAGTATGAGCGAGCAGGCGAACTGCATGGACTCCGACGACGACTCCTGGTCGCAGCCCAGACCTATGTTTGCGGTGCCGTTGGCCCACGAGTGGCCGGCGTAGGGGCTGAAGTTGCGCAGGTAGGGGAACATGCTGTCGTTGCGGTCGGCGCATGCGGCGTCGCGCACGAGCATTGCCGTCATGGCACCCCAGCGGTCTTTCCAGCCGGGTTCGTTCTCTTCCACGAAGGCAGCGGAGTGGATGAGGTAGCCCCAGTGGAAGTGGTGGTCGTTGATGTTGGTGTCTTGTCCGTGGCCTGCGGGATATCCCAGTAGAGTGCTCCACTCGCGGTGGTAGTAGAACATGAAGGCTACGTCGCTCTGTTTATAGCTGAGCCAATCTTCGAGGCGCTCTTTCACGAGCTTCACGATGCGGTCGGCCAGAACGTCGTTGCCGCTTTGGCGTGCTATGCGTCCCACCTGCACAAGGCGGTTGAGGAGCTGGCCGTCGTTGTAGGAGTCAGTCCAGTCTGTGAGTCCGTGGCTGTCGGCTGCGAGAGTCATGAGCCTGTCCAGCTCGGCCTGCGAGAAGCCGTCGGCCTCGTCGGTCACGGCGGGAAGTGTGGGAAGTATGCCGTGGAAGCGGAGTGATGTGGTGAAGCTGTTTGTGGCTGCCATTTTCAACTCGCCTCGCACGGTGGCGTACGAAGCGTTTTGGTATGTGTCGATGTCGGTGACGTGTGTGCGGTGGTGAGGCAGCAGTCCGGCCAGGAAGGTGTCGGCGTCGCCTTCTTTTACATCGGGGGTGATGCTGTACACGGTTGTGACTTCGGCCGTGCGCGGGTTGTAGGAGAAGTCGGCGCGTGTGTCGGCGGGGAATACGAAGGCGAAGCGCGCCCAGTCGCGGGCGAGGGCGGCTGCGTTGGCATCCTGCGGCAGTAGTACCGCCGCGAAATAGTCTTTGCCGTCCAGGCCGGAAGATGCCCGGCCTGCAGTCACCGTCCATGTTGCGCCGGAGGGGGCGTATACGGCGTAGGCGGCGCTGTTATAGCTGTCGGTGACAAGGAGAATGTTGTCGTCGAGTACCGAGAAGTTTCCGGCGGCGTTCACCTTTACGTCGGCGTTGCCCTTTCGTGTGAAGTACACGAAGGGCGAGCCTTGTGCCACAGTGGCGTCCATTGCGCCGCCCCAGCTGAATGTGACAGTCCAGTCGGAGTAGTCGCAGACGGTGGTCTGCGGGCACGAAAGGCCGTCCAGCCCTATTTCGAGGGGGCCGGCGCCCTGCATTGTGGCCTGGTGGAACATATTGCGGATAATGGCGAGGCCGTTGTCCTGCGTGCGGAGTCCCAGCGGATAGTTGAACATTGAATTTCCGTGATTGCTTACCAGCTCGTTGCTCCACCAGTCGTTGGTTGGCACGGGGCGTCCGAGGGCTTTGCCGGAGAGCTGCGGAGAGGCGGCGATGTATCCGTTTCTGCCTGCCCGGTCGGTGCCGGGGAATGAGTTGGAGTATGAGCCTGCGCCTACATTCACTACGTTTGCGCGGGCTTGGCCCGTAAAGAGAAGGAGTATTGCGGCGCTTGCGGCAAGTAATTTTTTCATGGTATGCAGAAGAAGATTTTCAGGTTATAGATTATAGAGAGGTGAATTTTGGGTCGTCGGTATATATGGCGCGGGGCTTGCCTATTCTGTATTCTATGATTGCGCGCCAGGGGTACAGGTAGAGGTAGGGGCGCCCGTCGGCCTGGGAGGTGAATGGTATGTAGAACACACGTACACCGTTTTTTGAGAAGCGACCGTAGTCTATCGTGGCGGTGAACTCGTCGGACTCCGTCACTCCCGGGTCGGGCATGAACAGGTGGCCTCCCGCCTCGCGCGCGCCGGTGTTGCCTCCGAGGGCGTTGCCGGAGTCTGCCGTGACCAAGCGCAGCTCCTCGGGAATAACGGTGAACTCATGGCTGTCGTCGGGGTGGTAATAGCCTTTGACCATCTCGCGGTTTGCGCGGCTGGTGAAGAGGTTGAAGTCGGGCGAGAACCACGCGGGCAGCGGTGCCTCGTGCTCGGTGACGAAGTCTGCGAAGTACGGCTCGGGTTCGGGGCGGCTGTAGTTGGCTATGGCCTTGTCGAAGTCGCGGCGGATAACTACGGTGTAGTAGTCGGTGAGTGCCTGGTGCACGAAAGCCATAATGCACATTACGGCGGCTGCGGCTATGGCGGGTACGCGTCGGTGGTCGGCCACTCCACGCAGCAGATATACCACAATGAAAATGGCAGCGAACTCGCCCCACCAGCCTGTGCGGGGTGTGCGTGTGGCCACAAGCTGTATGCCTGCCGATGCCAGTGCCGACACCAAGAGGATGACATACAGCGGGTCGGACAGTTTGTGCCTGTGCCGGGGCGATAGCAGTGCGGCCGCCGACAATGCGAGGGCGAGGACTATGGCCGGATGTGTCGCCGCCGTGAATGTTATGCGCGAGAGCGTGAAAATCTCGGCGGCACCGGCGGCGCGACTGAAGAAGGCCGGTGCGGCGAGCAGATATGCCAGGCCGGCGGATAGTCCGGCCGCTACGGCGATAGCGTTAGGGCGCCTGTAGCCGGTGCATAATATGGCTGCCGCGGCCATGCCTGCAATAAGGGGTAGTGCGAAGCCTTCGTGCCATGCGCCCGTGACGAGGCCCGCGAGGAAGGCTCCGGCCACACCGTAGGGTCGCGCCTTGCCGAGAAATATAGCTACGCACCATACGGCGCCAAGGGTAGGTATGTGATAGTTGAGCTGAAGGTCTTCGCTGCCCATGACATCGTACCACGGCAGGCAGTATGCCATGAGGAACATTGCCGTGGCGGAGCTGAAGAAGCCTATGCGCCTCGCCGCCAGCGCCGTGAGCCACACGGCTGCGGCACCCAGGGCAATGGCCGCAGGGAGCGACCCCACCCATTTGGGGAGCATGAGGAGGGGCACAATGAGCACGTTTGCCAGACGGGCGTTGTCGCTAAGGTAGTGAAAGCGCCAGGTTTCGGCTATTGCCGGCCAGGGAGAGCCTTCTCCCTTTCCCTCGAGCCAGGGCCTTATGTTTTCCGCGTACCAGAAATCGTCGACGTAGCGGGGCATGCCGGTGAAGAAAAAGGCGAGTGAGGCAATGAACATCAACCACAGCACACCGACAGCGGGCGATGACTTAAAACGCTCAGCCCTAAACCGTGTGTCTGTATTTGTTCTGCATGCCTTCACCATGCAAAGATAAGAAAAAATTACAGCCCGTAATGAAGCGGGCCGATTTTTTTGAATTATCGGGTAAAAGTACTTACCTTTGCCGTATAAACAAGCTCTTATATTACCATGACCGAAACCGACCTTAAGATTTTACGTGGCGACAACGACGGTCTTCTGACCTACGAGTATCTTGCCAATCATATCGGCGAATGTGGCCCCGAAGAGATTAATGCCCTTATCGAAAATATGGTGCGCATAGACCTCTCGGGCCAGTTTATGGCCAGTGCGGCACGCTATCTCCATGCTATCGACCCGGCAGGCTACGCTCCGGCCATTCGCGAGCTGGTTGCCGGCGCTATCGACAAAGACCGCGAGCACCGCTATCTCCCCGACTTGCTTCTTGGCCTCTACGGAGAAAACTATCAGGAACGTGCCGTGGAGCTGTGCGCCGCCGACGACAACTTCCGCCGTATCTACAAGCGTCTCTTCCCCACTTCCGCTCTCTGATGAAAATACTTCGCACACTCATACCGGGCATAGCCTCGGCTATATTGTTCATGGCATGCGGCAACGCATCGGATGCCAATGCCTCTAACACTACAACAACAAACACAATGACTCAGCAGACTGCCGATACGGCATCGGTGCGCGTGGCGGTGAGAACCACCGCCGGCAACTTCACCGTGCTCCTCTACGGAGACACTCCCAAGCACCGCGACAATTTTGTAAAACTCGTAAACGAAGGCTACTACGACAGCACTCTCTTCCACCGTGTCATCAAGGACTTCATGATTCAGGCCGGCGACCCCGACTCGAAGACTGCCAAGAAGGGTCAGATGTTAGGCTCGGGAGGCCCCGACTACAAGATTGACGCCGAAATCGTATTCCCGACACATTTCCACAAGCGCGGTGCCCTCGCCGCTGCACGCCAGGGCGACCAGGTAAATCCGATGAAGAAATCGTCGGGCTCGCAGTTCTATGTGGTGACCGGCCGCAAACTCGGCGACACCGAACTGGACGGACTCGCCAACAGCCTCCGCAACAAGCAGATGCAGGGTATATTCAACCGTCTTGCAATGGAGCATCGCGACTCTATTATAGAGATGCAGCGCCGCGGCGACCGCGACGGTCTAAACGCTCTTCAGCAGAAACTGATAGCGCAGACCGAAGCCGAGGCCTCCAAGGAGCAGGCTCCCGCTCTGACCGATGAAATGCGCAAGGCCTACAAGGAAGTGGGCGGCGCTCCCCACCTCGACGGCGACTACACTGTGTTCGGCGAAGTTATCGAGGGCATGGAGACCATAGACCGAATAGAGAAGGCCAAGACCGACGGTCGCGACCGTCCCGAGGACGACATCCGCATAATTTCGATGAAAGTCGTGAAATGAGCGGCATTGCCGTAAACCGTCATACATTTGCCAACGGCCTCCGGCTGGTGCACTCCCGCGACTCATACACTGCCATGGTGGCCGTCGACGTGCTGTACGACGTAGGAGCTCGCGACGAGAGCCGCAGCCGCACCGGTCTGGCACACCTCTTCGAGCACCTTATGTTCGGAGGTTCGGCCCATGCGGCTGACTTCGACAAGGTGCTCGAGTCGGCAGGCGGCAAGAGCAACGCCTGGACGAGCAACGACTTTACCAATTTCTACGATACACTGCCTGCCGTGAACCTCGACACGGCACTCTTTCTCGAGAGCGACCGCATGCTCTCGCCTGCTTTCAGCGAGCAGTCGCTCGAGGTGCAGCGCGGAGTGGTGATAGAAGAGTTCAAGCAGCAGTGCCTCGACCGCCCCTACGGCGACCTCTTCCACCACCTCCGGGCGCTGGCATACGCGCGGTCGCACCCCTATTCCTGGCCTGTGATTGGCCTTGAGCCTGAGCATATAGCATCGGTGGATATGGCGTGCGTGAAAGATTGGTTCTACCGCCACTATGCGCCCGACAACGCCGTCATTGCCATTACCGGCAATGTGGATTTCGACACCGCCTGCCGCCGTGTGGAGCACTGGTTTGCCGATGTGCCGCGCCGCAACGTGTGCCACAACCGCGACATCGACCCGGGCTTTCCCACGGCCGACAAGGTGGAGATTGTCGAAGCCGGCGCTCCCGTGCCTATGATTGCCGTGGCCTATCCTATGGCTTCCTACGGCGAGCCGGAATATTTCGCCGCCGACACCATTACCGACATGCTGTCGGTGGGCCGCTCGGCGCGTCTGCGCACGCGCCTGGTAAACGGTTCGGCGCATGGCCTGATTGCCGATGCCGACGCCTCTGTGATAGGCAGCGAAGGGCCCGGTCTGCTGTTGCTCACTGCCCGTGTTACATCGGCCGACGACACCGCGCTGGAGCGAGCCCGCATCCTTCTTGTAGATGAGGCGCGCCGCCTTGCCGAGCCGGGCGAGATAAGTCCGAGCGAGCTGGAGCGCACCCTCAATAACTTCGAGGCTACCTTCCGCTTCTCCAATACGGGTTATCTGGCGCGGGCATCCAACCTCGCGCAGGCCGAGCTGCACGGCGAGGATATCAACGCCACCGTTACCGACCGCCGTCGCCTCACTGTCGCCGGACTGCAGCGCACCGCCGCCCGGATTTTCCTCGACACGCCTTCGGCCACTATTATTTACCGATAGGGTTTAGGAAACCGAAACTCACCGATTTCAGGACACAGGAAGCAAGAAAGTCTCGGAGAGACATGAAAAAAACTGTCTTTCCGTATCTTTCGTGTACCCAAAAGGGTATTTACGAAGATTAAAAAATGCGAAAAGGAGTGGCGGGCTTGGGCTTTCGCTTTTTTATTGCTAAATTTGCATATTAAACACCAATGCAATAGAATTGATGCAAAAGTACCTCTCTGTTATCACACTTGCCGCTGCGGCGTTCGGCTGCTCCGACGCCCTGGCATGCACAAGCCTTATCGCAACTGCCGGCGCTACGGCCTCGGGCAGCTCTATGATTACCTATGCGGCCGACAGTCATACGCTTTACGGCGCTCTGTACCACCAGGATGCCGCCGACCACCCCGCCGGCGCAGTGCGCCGCGTGGTAGACTGGGACAGCAACCGCTATCTCGGCGATATCGCCGAAGCGGCGCACACCCATGCCACTGTGGGAAATATGAACGAGCACGGCGTGGCTATCGCCGAGAGCACATGGGGCGGACGCCCCGAGCTTGAGGGCTCGGGTACCGTGGACTATGGTTCGCTAATTTATATAGCACTGCAGCGTTCGCGTACGGCCCGCGAGGCTCTCGATGTGATGACTTCGCTCGTTAAAGAATACGGCTATGCCTCAAGCGGCGAGTCGTTTTCCATAGCCGACCCCGACGAGGTGTGGATTATGGAGCTTATCGGCAAGGGTAAGGCAGACAAGGGTGCCGTGTGGGTGGCCCGCCGTGTGCCCGACGGATATATATCGGGTCATGCCAACCATGCCCGCATACACAAGTTCCCTCTCAACGACCCAAATACGCTCTATTCGTCCGACGTGATATCGTTTGCCCGCAGCCAGGGTTATTTCAGTGGTAAAGACGAGGATTTCGACTTCTCGCGTGCATACGCCGTGACCGATGCCGGCGCTTTGCGCGGCTGCGATGCCCGTGTGTGGAGCTACTTCAACCGCTTTGCCCCCAAGGGTGAAATGGAGCCTTATCTGGCCTGGATACTCGAGGGCAAGGGCGAGCCTCTGCCTCTGTGGGTGAAGCCTTCCAAGGCTCTCAGTGCCGATGACCTCAAATGGATGATGCGCGACCACTTCGAGGGCACGCCTCTCGACATGACGCAGGATATAGGCGCCGGCCCCTTCGACTGCCCCTACCGCTGGCGTCCGATGGGTTATACTGTCGACGGAGTAGAGTACACCCATGAGCGCGCTATCGCCACCCAGCAGACCGGTTTCTCCTTTGTGGCCGACCTCAATGGCAAGCGTCACGAAGCCATGAAGGGCATACTGTGGTTCGGTGTCGACGATGCCAACACCTGCGCCTATGTGCCGGTGTTCAGCTCCAATACGGCTGTGCCCCGCTCGCTGGCCGAAGATACCGCCGACCTCTACACGCTGTCGTGGGATGCGATGTTCTGGGTGAACAATTACGTTGCCAACCAGGCATATAACCGCTACTCGCAGATGATACCCGACATCCGCCGCGTGCAGAACGGTCTCGAAGAGGCCATGACTGCCGCCGTGGCCGAAGCCGGCACCGCCGTGGCGTCGATGGACTATGCTCAGGCCCGCACTCACCTCAACGAGCTTACAGGTCGCTGGGCCGAAAAGACTACCGCCGACTATAAGAAGCTTGGCGACTATCTTTTTGTGAAGTATCTCGACGGCAACATCAAGAAGGAGCGCGACGGCGCTTTCGCCCGCACTCCCGACGGCACTCCCGAGCAGCCTGTGTTCGGAGGATACAACGAGCGCTATTTCCGCTCGATAGTAAACGATGCCGGCGACCGCCTCAAGGTGGTGGAGCCGGAGACTAAATAATCAGTAAATTTTTAATTCTTAATTCTCAAAGAGAAAATGACAATAGAACCCGGAAAATATTTCGAAATAGCATATCAGCTCTTCCGTGTGAACCCCGACGGCACCGAGACTTTGGTGCATGAAGTTACAGCAGACGACCCCGACCGCGCTATCTGCGGCGTGACTCTCGGCTTTGTCGAAGCCCTCGACGAAGCGCTCGTTGGAAAGAAGGCCGGCGATAAGTTCGACTTCGTTGCCGAGCCCGACAAGGCTTTCGGCCCCTACTCCGAAGAGGAAATCTACACTATTCCCCGCGAGCGCATGACTGTCGACGGCAAGTTCGATGAGTCGATGTTCACTCCCGGCGCTCTCATCCCTCTGATGACGCCCGACGGCTACCGCATCGACGGTTCGGTTGTAGAACTTACTCCCGAGGCTGTGGTGCTCGACCTTAACCACCCCCTTGCCAAGGACAAGGTGCACTATGTGGGTGAGGTTACAGCCGTACGCGAGCCGTCGGCCGAGGAGCTCGAGGCTTCGCAGGGTTGCGGCGGTGGCTGCGGTTGCGGTAGCTGCGGAAGCTGCGACGACAAAGACGAAGACGGCGGTTGCGGCTGCAAAGGTGGCTGTTGCTGATTTAGGAGATTAGAAGCGTTATAAGCATTTTCAAATTTCTTATCTCAAATTTTTTATTACTCGCAGAGATATGGTAAGCGCTCGAAATATCTGCAAGAGCTTTGGTGCCCTTAGTGTGCTCAAAGGCATCGACATAGACATCGCTCCAGGTCGCATCACTGCTATAGTGGGGCCGAGCGGTGCCGGTAAGACTACTCTTTTGCAGATACTCGGCACGCTTATGACACCTGATGCCGGCGGCGTCGTGCTCTACGACGGCACCGACGTGACGGCACTTTCCGACAGGAAGTTGTCGGACTTCCGCAACGCCAACATCGGCTTTGTGTTCCAGTTCCACCAGCTCCTGCCTGAGTTTACACTTCTGGAGAATGTGGCTATGCCCGCTCTGATAGGTGGCGCCGGCCGCAAGGAGGCTTTCGCCAAGGCATCGGCGCTGCTGGCGCGCCTCGGGCTGGAGTCGCGCGCCGAGCATCGTCCGGCAGAGCTTTCGGGCGGCGAGTGCCAGCGTGCCGCAGTGGCTCGTGCGCTTGTCAACGGCCCTTCGGTGATTTTTGCCGACGAGCCTTCGGGGAGCCTCGACTCCGCCAACCGCCGCGAGCTCTATGACCTCTTCTTCGGGCTGCGCGATACTATGGGCGCCACTTTCGTGATTGTGACCCATGATGAATCGCTTGCCGCCAGGGCCGATGTGACAGTGCGTATGGCCGACGGCCAGATACAGTCGATTTCAGATAATATCAATCTATCAAAACAATCTTAAAAGATACAGTAAATGAAACTTAAAAACTTACTCGCAGCCTTCGTGGCAGCAGTTATTCTCTTCACAACATCGTGCAACACCTCGGAACCCGGCACCGGTACGCAAATTTATATCGATATCGTTACGGTACAGTCGCGCACTGAGACCGGCACCACATTTACCTGCCGCAAGGAGGCCGACAGCCCTCTTGCCACCTACTTCACCTCGCAGGTAATAAGCGGCAACTTCCTCAAGGAAGGCGACCGCATCCTCATCCAGTACACTGCCGACCAGGGCCGCTATGTGAGCGGTAACATCAACGTGTTTGCCGCCACGACCACCGCAGGCGCCGGCGCACAGGTTCCCGAGGAGGACTTCCTCCTGCTTCCTAACCCCAAAGGCAGTGTGGTAACCATGAACTCGGTATGGCGTACAGGAACGTATCTCAATGCCGTTTTCCTGGCTCGCTCGGCTTCGAACTACAAGACTTGCCGCATGGTGGCCGACCAGACAACTCTTAATGACGAATATCCCGTAATCCGCATCATCTTCGAGCCCGAAACCGGCGCCGATGAATCTAATTATGCATTCTATATGTCGTACTCAATTTCGCAAATCCTCGGCCGTCCCGGCGTGAAGGGTGTGCGCGTGTACTACAACGACCCCAGCCAGAAGCAGGAATACGTTCAGATAGAAGCTTTCACATCAGAACCTATCCGTCCCATAGAATAATCAATAACCTAATCCCTTAAAATACAATACAATCATGGACAAGCCCAAACAGCAGGAAATCAAAATAGAACTCACCCCCGAAGTGGCAGCAGGCCACTATGCAAACCTCGCCGTAATCTCGCACAGCGGTCAGGAGTTTTTCATCGACTTCATCGCCGTGGCCCCCAACATGCCTCAGGCCAAGGTGCAGAGCCGCATCATCATGACTCCCGAGAACGCCAAGAACCTCCTCGGCGCCCTCAACGACAACATCAAGAAGTACGAGCAGACATTCGGCGAAATCAAGCGTAAGATGCCCGCAGGCGCACCAGCGGGCGGCGGCATCCCCAACCCCTTCGAAGCTTGAAAGCCCGTTGGTTGACAAATGATTATCAAACAACCTCTTAAAACTCTACGGAAGCGATGAAAGAGCACTCACTATGTATCTATAACTCGCTCACCCGCGTCAAAGAACCCTTCACGCCGCTGCATGCCCCCAATGTGGGCATGTATGTGTGCGGCCCCACCGTATACGGCGACGGACACCTCGGCCATGCGCGTCCGGCCATAACATTCGACATCGTGTTCCGCTACCTCACACACCTCGGCTACAAAGTGCGCTACGTGCGCAATATAACCGATGTGGGGCACCTGGAGCACGACGCCGACGACGGCGAGGATAAAATCGCCAAGAAGGCACGGCTGGAGCAGCTCGAGCCTATGGAGGTGGTGCAGTACTACCTTAACCGCTACCACAAGGCTATGGAGGCCCTCAATGTGCTTCCGCCTTCGATTGAGCCGCATGCCTCGGGCCATATCATCGAGCAGATTGAATATGTGAAGAGCATCATCGACAGCGGCTATGCCTATGTGAGCGACGGCTCGGTGTATTTCGACGTGCCCAAGTTCAACAAAGACTATGGCTACGGCAAGCTCTCGGGGCGCAATATCGATGAGTTGCTCGCCACAACGCGCGAGCTCGACGGACAGTCGGAGAAGCGCAATCCCGCCGACTTCGCCCTTTGGAAGAAAGCAGCCCCCGAGCATATCATGCACTGGCCCTCGCCCTGGAGCGAAGGCTTTCCCGGCTGGCATCTGGAGTGCTCCACCATGAGCGAGAAGTATCTCGGCAAGGTGTTCGACATCCACGGCGGAGGCATGGACCTCAAGTTCCCGCACCATGAGTGCGAGATAGCCCAGTCGGTGGCACACAATCACGCCCCGGCGGTGCGCTGCTGGATGCACAACAACATGATTACTATCAACGGCAAGAAGATGGGCAAGTCGCTGGGCAATTTCATTACCCTCGACGAGTTCTTCACTGGCAGCCACCCGCTGCTGGAGCAGGCATACTCGCCCATGACTATCCGTTTCTTCATCCTCCAGGCTCACTACCGCGGCACTGTCGACTTCTCCAACGAGGCCCTGAAGAGTGCCGAGACGGCGCTCGGACGTATGCTTGACGGCTACCGCCGCCTCGGCGAACTCAAGCCTTCCGAGTCTTCGACAATCGATGTAAGCGGCCTTGAAAAACGCGCGTACGAGGCTCTCGACGACGATTTCAATACTCCCGTACTCATCGGTGTGCTTTTCGACGCTGTACGCCTCATAAATCAGGTAAAAGACCATACGTCCATTGCCACGCAGGCCGACATCGACATACTGCGCAAGCTTATGGATACTTTTCTGGTGGAAATCCTCGGTATAGTGCCCGACAACGCCGCCGGCCCGTCCGACTCGCTCAAGCCTTACCGCGAGGCTGTGGACTTGCTCCTCGCCCTGCGTGCCGACGCCAAGTCGCGCAAGGATTGGGCCACATCCGACTTTATCCGTGACCGCATGGCTTCAATAGGCTTCTCTGTCAAGGATACCAAGGACGGTGTGGAGTGGTCGCTCTGAAATAATCGAACAATAATATGACAATAGACCGCAACCTCATCCGCAGCTACTTCGACGAGTTGAAGATAGCTACACACATCGACGACGACGGCGACATGGTGGTAATCCAGTCGGCCGACGAAGACTTCGGACACGATGTGGTAATTTTCGTGTTTGTGAACAACAACCGCCTCAGCTATGCTGCCGGCGCTCGCGAATACCGCCCTGAAGGCGACCTCCTCATGCTGGCAAACCGCCACAACTGCCGCCGCAACATGCCCACGGCAGTGGTGCGCGACGGCAACATCCGCATGGAGTGCTCTTTCCTCCTCGACGAGGAAGTGTCCAAGGAATACATCGTGGAGAACTGTATCAAAATGGTGCTCGGCACTATCTGGCGCGGTTTCTGCGACCTCGAGAAAGAAGAAGCATAAGCAATCAGCTTTATGTATTATACAGTCAGAGCCAAAACCCCGTCGGGGTTTTGGCTCTGACTGTTATATCAAATCGCTCTGATTAAATCAATAAAGCTTGCCGGAATTTCGTGCGGGAATGATAATGTTATATTGCAGTTATTTAAGGCCGCCCCAATCGGATAGAAGCAATAGGATATAGCGGCAGCATGCCTGCAACGCGAAATAGCTTGTTGTATGTGGTATTAGTCATAATGCCACATATGATTTAACGACCTCTTTGCGACTTTATTTGCTTTGGAAGTTGTTGTATGTCAGGCGCCTGTAAATCGAAGGTCGGCAATGGGTACATCAGGGATGTACCTCTTTTAGGTTGTATCGATGTGGTGAAACCGTAACTCATCCCATATAAATCCAACATTTCTATAGAATCTATACTGCGGATAGTGTCATTTTTGACAATTATCCGCGAGAGGCATATTGAGTTGTAAAGCACCCCTATATTGTCTTTGGCCATTGATAAAATTGAGTCCGGCGACCAGACACTGGCGTAATATAGGAATTGTAGTTGGCGTTCGTCCTCAAGATTGTTTTCAGATAAAAAAGCCCTTTTATCACCCTTGGGAATGACTAAACGTTTTTCACGATGCTTAACCAACGGGCTTTTGTTGCTTTCAGGATTTGAATGCACATAAGACGCATAATAAATAGTATCGTCAACTATGTAATATCGGAAATCTTCGTCAAACCACTTTGTCCATCTTCTGATAAAAGTAATTGTATCACAATAATTGTAGTTTCTAAAGGATACATTGCGATGAGGGATTAAATCATTGAACACCTCCGTGCTTGAAGAGATACTTGAATATATCGTATCCACGGTAGAATTGAATTTTGCGTATCCTCCCGGATATAATTGCCGGTCTAAAGAGTCAACAGAAGAAATGCTTTCATGCGATTTTGAGTGGATGATATCATATTTAAGGCGATACTGTGTGATTGGAATATCATATTCTGCCGAATGTGATGCCAATGTGCTGCTCGTAATTACAGGCAAGGTTAAAGTCATAAGAAAGTATAAAATAAAGTATCGTTTCATCTGTATTTATAATTAATTGGCTTTATGCCGTAATAAGGGAAGAAGCTAATTTCTCCGTTTGCTGAATAATACAAACTACAATTGGTTGACGGATGAATAATTCTACTGAATGCAACCCCAGCCATATAATGAGTTCTCAATGGAAGATTGTGCTCGGCTCTAATCATATTCTCAATATGTGTTACTGCGATTTCTCTAAGTAAAATTTGCCGATTATCATAAGTAAACCAGACTCCGTCAGGTTCCTGTTTTGTTAATTTCAGATATGAGTGACCCATTTCTTGTGCCAATTCTATGTGTGGATTTGCGACCATACCTATTTGAGTAGGTAAATTAACACCCCTGTAATCCCATCCAATTGCCAAACCGCTAGGCGAAGTTACCGAACCAAAATCTGACCTATAATTATTAATTGTAAGTATTTCATCTACCCCTACTAAATATGAGATTAATGAAGCCCCAGTATTACCTCCCATAATTAAACTCATCAAAACCGTCGTATAATTCATTGGAAGAATTGTAGAATCCCCATACATCATTTTTGCAATCCCAAAAGTATTGAGTGCTGCTGTCGGTTGCAAATGCAGAAATTTTATCCCCGCTCGGGTCGGAATATTTCACGGGGTTTGCAGCGCAAAACACATGGGAGGCGAGCCACGGAGTTTCAGAGGCGCGGCGGTCGGGCCCGGCCCATTGGCATAGAGGCGACTCGAGGTATCGGGGGCCGTAGTCATAGGTGCCACCTAAAATATGGTTCACACGCTCTTTGCCGCCAAAGAGTGTGAGTTGCTGTCCCGCGGGCTGACGGTGTACTTCCCCGTAAGGATAATAGGATATGTTTCGCTCCAGATGGCCGTCGGCATCGAGCTGCATGGTGACGTTGCCGAGATAGTCGGCCAGAAGATAGTGTGCTTTGCCGTTTTCGTCAAAGTATCCTCCGGGAAAGTCGATGCGCTCGAGGGTGTCGTTTCGGAACGTAAATATATCGGCGAAGCACCGTTTGATGGTTTTATTGACATTCACGTATTTATAAATCTCTGAGCGGCTGAGAAGATTGCCCTGTGAGTCGTAGCTCATCTCTATGGCAGGGGAGTCGGGGCTGTCTGACGCTCCGAAACGGAGCGCCCGGCTGTTATGGCTGTATGTGGCACTATTGAAGTCGCGGCCAATTTCTCCCAACAATAACCCGGCGTCGTTAAAGCTCACATCTGTTCCATCTGTGTCAAGACTGCCCTGCCAGCCCGGGCGACCGAAGTAGTTGGAGCCTTCGACCGACGATGTATTGGACGAGATACTGCTAAGCAGGCCGTTCTCGTAGCGGAACGACAAGTTGTCGAGCACACCGAAAATCTCATCTCGTCCGTCATAGTCGACCACGCCATAGCGTTTGGCGGTAAGCGGACGCGACATTATATCGTATGTGTACTCCGCAGAGAAGTCGTCGTCATTCTTGCCCAAAGGGGTAAAGTCGGCTTTGACAAGTCGTTCGAGATTGTCGTAAGTATATGAATATTTATTCCGCCCCGGGAAAGAACGGCCTGAAGGAGTGCCGTTGAACTTTGGGGTATCGCCGTCGGCATAGAACAATGTCTCGGTATGGGTAAGACTTGGCGCCGGAGGAGTGATTGGGAAATCGTCGGCACTACCGATTGGAGAGTCATTGTCGGTAACTTATTTATAGTTTTGGTAAGGAGATTTTTTTGCATGTCAGAGAAATGAGGTGTTGGCGCAAAGATATGTGTAATTTTGGCGACATGCAAGCATTTTGATGTGTTGTATAACACATCTGTAGCAAATTGTTGTTTTGAGGCGGGGCCGGTTACTCCCGTGTCGCGATATCTGGGATATAGATACTGTCGGGATATGTCACGTCCCACAGGAAGAGGGAGCCGGCCGGCATTGATGTGCCTGCAGCACAGCGGTCGCGACGGTCGAGGATATCAAGGATGTCGGCCGGACGCATTTTGTGGCGTCCGACATCTACGAGGGTGCCTACTACGGCTCTTACCATGTTGCGGAGGAAGCGGTCGGCGGTGATTTCGAAGTACCAGGCGCCTTCGTCGCCGTCTCTGTGCCAGCGGGCCTCGCGGAGGTCGCATATATTGGTCTTTACGTCGGTGTGGAGTTTGGAGAAAGATGTGAAGTCGCGGCGCCCTATGATGAGTCGTGCTGCTTCGTTCATTGCTTCGAAGTCGAGTGTGGTCGGGGCTTTCCATGCAAGCTCGCGCGCAAAGGGGTTCTTGCGTGTGGTGGCGAAGTAGCGGTATGTGCGGCTTGTGGCGTCAAAACGTGCGTGTGCGTCGTCTTTTACGCGTCGTATGGAGTGAATGGCTATGTCGCGTCCGCAGAGGCTGTCGAAGGCTTTCAGCATCGAGGGCGGCGGAACTGTGTGGTAGTCGAAGTGGGCTATCATGCGGCGTGCGTTTACGCCGGCGTCGGTGCGCCCCGCGCCTGTTATGGGCACGTGGCATCGCGCTATGGTGGAGAGTGCTTTTTCTATTACCTCCTGTACGCTTATGTCGCCGGGTTGTATCTGCCAGCCGTGGAACGGCTCGCCCCGGTATGATAGCTCGACAAAGAAGCGCATGGCGTTATTTTTCGAGGTATGTGTATCCGAAGAGTCCTGCGCGGTATGTGCTTATGAAGTCGCGTCCTTCTTCGGGTGTTATTGTGCCTGCTTTCATAGATGCGGTTACCCATGCCTCGAGGTTGCGCACGAGTTTCTTGGGGTTGTACTGCACGTAGTCGAGTACTTCGTCGACGGTCTCGCCTTCGATAATCTGCTCGATTTCGTAGCGGTCTTTGTATACGCTTATGTGCACGGCGTTTGTGTCGCCGAAGAGGTTGTGCATATCGCCGAGAATTTCCTGATATGCGCCCACCAGGAACACGCCTATGTAGTATGGCTCGCCTGGACGGAGGGGATGCACGGGCAGCGATGATGCAGTGCCCTGCGCCGATATGAAGTTGGCGATTTTGCCGTCGCTGTCGCAGGTAATGTCCTGTATGGTGCAGGTGCGTGTGGGCTTCTCGTCGAGACGGGTAATCGGTATTATGGGGAATATCTGGTCGATAGCCCATGAGTCGGGAAGCGACTGGAAGAGCGAGAAGTTGCAGAAGTACTTGTCGGGCAGCATCTTGGCAATCTTGCGGAGGTCTTCGGGCACGTGTTTCATAGACGAAGCTATGTCGCCGACTTCGCGAGCGATGCTCCAGAAGAGTTTCTCTATCTGAGCGCGTGTGCGCAGGTCGAGCATGCCGAGGCTGAAGAGGTCGAGTGCTTCTTCGCGTATCTGAAGGGCGTCGTGCCAGCTTTCGAAGAGTCGGGCCGAGTCGAGGCGGTCCCAGATGTCGTAAAGCTCGCGTGCGAGCTCGTGGGCGTCAGGCTCAATCTCCTGGCTGTCTTTCCACACGGGCAGCTGTGTGGTTTCGAGTACTTCAAAAATTAGCACAGAGTGGTGTGCCGTGAGCGAGCGACCGCTCTCTGTGATTATGTTTGGCTGCTTGAGGTCGTTTTTGACGCAAGCGTCCACTATGGCCGAAACGGCATCGTTGGCGTACTCCTGGATTGAGTAGTTCATTGAGCTTTCGCTCGACGAGCTGCGGGTTCCGTCGTAGTCTACTCCGAGGCCGCCGCCTATGTCGATGAAGTCTATGTCGAAGCCGAGTTTCGACAGCTGCACATAGAACTGTGTTGCTTCGCGCAGCGCGTTCTTGATTACCCTGATTTTGTTGATTTGGCTGCCGATGTGGAAGTGGATGAGCTTGAGGCAGTCTTTCATGTCGCGGCGCTCGAGAATGTCGAGAGCTTCGAGCAGCTCCGACGAGTTGAGGCCGAATTTGCTCTGGTCGCCGCCGCTCTCGCTCCATTTTCCCGAGCCTGTGCTCGACAGCTTGATGCGTATTCCCACGTTGGGCCGCACCTTGAGGCGCCTGGCTATGTCGGCAATCATGCGCAGCTCGTTGAGCTTCTCTACCACGAGGTATATGCGTCGTCCCATTTTCTGGGCGAGCAGTGCCAGCTCTATGTATGACTCGTCCTTATATCCGTTGCAGATTATGAGGGCGTTTTCGGCTATATTGGTTGCGAGTACGGCGTGCAGCTCGGGCTTGGAGCCGGCCTCGAGGCCTATGTTGAACTTCTTGCCATAGCTCACAATTTCCTCTACCACCTGACGCATCTGATTTACCTTTATAGGGTATATCATGTAATTCTGCGCCTGGTAGTCGTACTGTAGTGACGCTGTGCGGAAGCAGTTCGAGATTTTCTCGATGCGGTTATCCAGGATGTCGGGGAAGCGGAGCAGCACGGGTGCCGAGATGTCGCGCACCTGCAGCTCGTCGAGCACATCCTTGAGGTCTACAGCGGCACAGCCGGGACGCGGTGTCACCACCACATGGCCTTTGTCGTTGATTGAGAAATAGTTCCGACCCCAGCCGGTAATGTTATACAGCTCTTCGCTGTCTTCAATGCGCCATTTTCTCATCCGTGTATAGAGGGTGTTTTAAAAATCAGAGTGGTGTATTTTATGATAGAGTGCAAATTTAATCAATTCCGCTATAATAAGCGAATGTAAGGCCTTAAAAATTGACGCCGTAGACCTGCGAGTGCAGTGTACGTGTCACCTTGGCGGGGTCGAGTCCGGGAGTATCGGAGAGCAGCAGCAGGGGCACGGATGCGAGTCCGGGGCCGTATGGCGGCTGTATGTAGTTCTCGTCGATTACCTCGAAGCCGAGTCGCCTGTAGAAGCCAAGGCGTCGCTCGGCCATAGGATTGCCGGCCGACGGGTGTTCGGCTTCGAGCACCAGCGGAGTGCCGAGGCCGCTACGCAGCGAATTTACGACGTGTGCGCCGATGCCGTTGCCGCGCAGGGCCGGCATGGTGGCGAGGTGCTCTATATACATGAAGTCGTCGAACTGCCATGTGGTGACAATTCCGGCGAATTTATCGGATATTCCTTTTGACAGCAGGAGCGTGTGCAGGTAGGGGCCGCGCTTTTCGCTCGGCTCGAGCAGGAATTGCCCGAAGGGGCGCCGCTCTTCGGGAGGGAAGGCATCGCAGTACAGGCGCTCGGCCGCCCCGAGCCATTTGGGCACGGGCTTGCGTATTTTCAGGTCAAGTTCAGTCATGTCGTCCCGTAAGTATGCCGCGAATATCGTGCAGTTTGGTCAGGGCCTCGAGAGGCGTTAGGTTATTGATGTCTACTCCGAGAAGTTCATCGCGCACCTGGCTCAGCACGGGGTCGTCGAGCTGGAAGAACGAGAGCTGCATGCCACCTGCTGTCTCCTGGTGCGGTACGGTTATGCCGGCATCGGCACGCTCCGACTTTTCGAGCTGTGCGAGTACGGCGTCGGCGCGCTTCACTATTGAAGCCGGCATGCCCGCGAGCTTTGCCACGTGTATGCCGAAGCTGTGCTCGCTACCTCCGCGGGCCAGTTTGCGCAGGAACACCACTTTGCCGTTGATTTCCTTTACCGACACGTTGTAGTTAACTATGCGTTCGAACTTGCCTTCCATGTCGTTCAGCTCATGGTAGTGCGTGGCGAAGAGTGTCTTGGGGTGCATGGAGCCGTGATTGTGTATATGCTCCACAATAGCCCACGCTATGGATATGCCGTCGTAGGTCGAAGTGCCGCGCCCGAGTTCGTCGAAGAGTATGAGCGAGCGCTCGCTCATGTTGTTGAGGATAGATGCGGCCTCGTTCATCTCTACCATGAAGGTTGACTCGCCCAGCGAGATGTTGTCGCTTGCGCCAACGCGTGTGAATACCTTGTCGACCACGCCTATGTGTGCGCTGTCGGCGGCCACGAAGCAGCCTGTCTGAGCCATAATTACGTTGAGGGCCGTCTGGCGCAGCAGCGCCGACTTACCCGACATGTTCGGGCCGGTAATCATCATGATTTGGGTGCCGTCGTTGCTCAGCTCCACGGTGTTGGCTATGTAGGGTTCGCCGGGAGGGAGCTGCCGCTCTATTACGGGGTGACGGGCCTCCACGAGCTTCAGTTCGAGCGAGTCGTCGACCACGGGGCGGTTGTAGCGGTTCTCGAGCGCTACGCGAGTGAAGGCGTTCAGCACGTCGAGGCGCGCCAGCATGGAGGCGTCGAGTTGCAGCACGGGGATGTATTGCGCCACTGCCGACACCAGCTCGGCGTAGAGCCGTGTCTGTATGGCCTCGATTTTCTCCTGGGCGCCCATTATCTTCTGCTCGTAGTCTTTAAGCTCTGGAGTGATGTAGCGCTCGGCGTTTACGAGAGTCTGCTTGCGTATCCACTCCTGCGGCACTTTGTCCTTGTGGGTGTTGGTGACCTCTATGTAGTAGCCGAATATGTTGTTGTATCCTATTTTCAGCGAAGTGATGCCGGTGGCTTCCACCTCGCGCGCCTGGAGGCGTGTCAGATAGTCTTTGCCCTCATAAGCTACGGCACGCAGCTGGTCGAGCTCGTCGTTTACGCCGGAGTTGATTATATCGCCTCGCGAGGCGGCTCCGGCGGCGTCTTCGGGAATTTCGCGTGATATGCGGTCGCGCACGGTGTCGCAGGTATTAAGCTGCTCGCCTATGGCCACAAGCTGCGGCAGGCGCGATGCAGCACACATCTCTTTTACGGGCACAACGGCACGCAGGGCGTTGCGCACCTGAATAAGCTCGCGCGGCGATATACGCTCGGTGGCGACCTTGCTCACCAGGCGCTCGAGGTCGCCTACGGTCTTGAGCAATTCGGCCATTTCGTCGCGCATGTCTGGGTTGCGGAAGAAGTGTTCCACCACATCGAGGCGGTCGTTGATTGCTTTGGGGTCGCGCAGAGGCATCTGTAGCCAGCGCCTCAGCAGGCGTGCGCCCATAGGCGTGACGGTGCGGTCTATGACGTCGAGCAGGCTCTTGCCTTCGCTGTCGAGTGGCTGCAGCAGTTCGAGGTTGCGTATAGTGAAGCGGTCGAGGCGCACATAGCGGCTCTCTTCCAGTCGCGAAATCGATGTGATATGGCCTGTGCGGGTGTGCTGCGTGAGGTCGAGATAGTGCAGAATGGCACCTGCGGCCACAATGGCCATGTGCATGCGGTCTATGCCGAAGCCCTTGAGCGAGGCTGTGCCGAACTGCTTGCGCAGGCGCTCGTCGGCGGCGTCGAGAGTGAAGAGCCAGTCTTCCATCTCATAGTAGAGATAGTTCTGCGACAGCTCGTCGACGGCTTTGTTCTTGAAGCCTCTCTGCACCAGCAGCTCCTTGGGCGCAAGGTTGGCAAGGAGCTTGTCGATGTATTCCATGGTGCCCTCGGTGGTGATGAACTCGCCGGTGGAAATATCCAGAAGCGCCAGCCCGGTAAGGGCTTTGCCGAAGTGTATGGCCGCCAGGAAGTTGTTCTCGCGCTGCGAGAGCACGTTGTCGCTCATGGCTACACCCGGAGTGACAAGCTCTATGATGCCGCGCTTCACAAGCTTCTTTGTGAGCTTGGGGTCTTCGAGCTGCTCGCATATTGCCACGCGTTTGCCTGCCCGCACCAGCTTCGGCAGATAGCTGTCGAGGGCATGGTGGGGGAAGCCTGCCAGCTCAACGAACTGAGCCGAGCCGTTGGCGCGGCGTGTGAGGGTGATGCCGAGTATTTCGGAGGCAGCTATGGCATCGTCGGAAAAAGTTTCGTAGAAGTCGCCTACGCGGAATAGAAGTATGGCGTCGGGATGTTTGGCTTTCATCTCGGCGTACTGCTTCATCAGCGGCGTCTCAACAATTTTCTTGGCCACACTATATTTTTAAGAAATAAAAAATAAATTCACACTCATTTGTCCAGCTTGCTCTCGCGGGCAGGAATGGCAAAGGAAGTGATAATCTGTATTACGGCTGCCGCGAGCGTAAAGGCGAGCCAGTCGCGTAACTCGGCGCCGGGGTAGAAGAGAAATACGGCGGCCGCACAGAAGAATACGGCGCTCCAGCTCTCTATGCGGTGCCAGCGCTTGAGCTTGAAGTCGCTGCCGCGGTAGGGTGTGAAGAGGCGTACTGCCAGCAGCAGTACGGCACCGGCTGTATACACGTAGCGGAATGAGGCCTGTGCCCATTCCACCGTGCTCATAAAGAATGGCACAAGAGTGGCGAGCAGTATCAGCAGCAGGGCCACGGGAGCGCCTACTGTCGAGAGTGGGCCGGGGGTAGTGTATTCTTTGTCAGTCTTCAATTTCGGGTGGTGTTTCGTTAAAGATAAAAACGTCTTCGCTTGTGCGCTTCATGCCGTACTGCTCGCGCACAACCTGCTCCATGAGGTCGTGGTCTGATGCCATGCGCCTGTTGAGGTCGCGGTAGTAGAGCATGGTGTCGCGGTTTGCCTCCAGCTCGGCCCGCAGGCTGTCGATAGTGCGGTCGTACTCAATGGAGCGGAACACGGTGTTCTCGCCCGAGAATATGATATATCCGAGCACCAGCAGACACACCAGTGTTGCCGGCGACATAAAGCGGCGAATCCACGACAGGAGAGAGCTTGCGTTAGCGTTCATATCGCAAATTTACTCATCTTTGGCGATATGGCAAAATAAAAACGCAAAATCGGGGTTGCGACACGGAGCGACGACATTCCCCTACTCTCAACTGGCAAGTGCAAAATTAGCGATTTGTCGGAAGAACGCATTTTTAGGAGAGTCGAAATTAAGTT
>VSPE01000016.1 GCA_009775225.1 Muribaculaceae bacterium
ATTGATTTTGCCACGCTCAAACTGTTGCTTAATCATGTCGAACATTAAAATCTATTTAAATTCAAACACTCTCTTAGTTCATTATGAAAAAATTACTCCTTTTGTTCATAGTCATTACATCATCGTTGGTTGGGTCTGCTCAATCATATGATGAGCGCATAGCTACCGCGATGAATAACAGCGATTGGTTTGCGTTGGATTCCGTATATAACTCAGCTCCAAAGGATTCAATAATGCCGTTCCTCGAAGTGTTTTCACGATGTCTAATCGGCAATCGCCTCAATCGCCCTGACGTTTCTGTCCCGGCTTTTGACCAATTGTTCAAGGAACATTCAGCTTCGCTTGACCTTGGGAACCTGTTGAATTCCACGGTTATGTTTGCAACTGATTTGAGCCGTATAGGATATAATCAACAAGCTTCCGAACTGGCAAAAACGATACTTGAAGCGACACGTCAGCATCTTGATACGGCTTGGACTACATCATTGGAACAAATAGCTTCAAAATATGCCGCCTTAGCTGCTTATAAGCCTTATGGAGTCACGTTTGCTGAATCTGTTGGTCGTATTCCGTTCAGGATTGTTCCGGTAGGAGAAGAAAAACATGAGTCAGTTCTTATGCACCTTGAAAATAGTACCATCAATGGCGGCAATGCTGATATTACGTTCGACACAGGTGCCGGAGTCAATATGATTTCCGATTCACCTGCCCGTCAATTCAATCTTATTCCCATAGACGGATATGTCACAGCGGCGGGTGTCGGTCAACGTACAGGTCAATATGCCATAGCAAAGGAGGTTAGGATTGGAAACATTACGGTGACCGATGTCCCGTTTGTCATCATTGATTTCAAGACCGGAAATACCAAAGCAGATCAATTCACTCATCATTTCAGCATCATTATTGGAAGTGAGCTGATGCTTCAGTTAAATGATGTGACGTTGGATTTTACCAATAATGAAATCACAGTGCCTTCCATAGCCCCTGAAAGAAGCGGTGTCGCTCCAAATATGTGTTTTGGAGAAGGGATGACCTTAAACTGCGCGGGTCGCGTACTGGATAATCCGATTATGATGAATATCGACACCGGCGATGCCGCCTACGGCACGTTGGGAGTATCGTTCTTCAATGCCAACAAGGATTTCATCATGGATAATGCAGAACCTGATACTATTCGCAGAGGTGGTCTTGGAGGCGTGGTTGAGTCTTTATGTTACCGGGTCAATAAGATGCCTGTAAGTCTGGGCGGACACAAAGTCGGGATACAAGGTCTCGTTGTATATACCTCACAATCTTCTGCTGCAATGGATTTCAGCTGTAACTTAGGGTTAAAAACTCTCATGCAGTTTGATAAAATCAGATTCAATCTCGTTGATTTTAGATTAACGACATATCCTCACAATTTACTCAACTAAAATGATTGGGTATATTATGACAATTGGTTAAATATGATTGACTATAAGAGCAAGCATCATAGGCTTACGTGAATATAATATTTGGACTGATAAAGACAATATTTTGACAGGATTTAGCCAATTAGTCGAAAGGTTTAAAAAAAGCATCTTGGTCTTTTCATACAGT
Organism: Muribaculaceae bacterium; assembly: GCA_009775225.1. Classification (GTDB taxonomy): domain Bacteria; phylum Bacteroidota; class Bacteroidia; order Bacteroidales; family Muribaculaceae; genus CAG-873. Next base: position 1,582 of record VSPE01000016.1, read on the forward strand.
TCCAATGGCATCCCTTCAATTGAATTCGTTCATAGATATCGCGTAGCGACTCAATAAGACTTTCTTTGTCATCGATGACAGCTTCGTGTATGATATAGCGCATCGACGTAAGTGTCGCTCGCGTTCTGCCAATTGCTACGGGTGTCTAACCATGGAGACCATGGGATTCTTTAATAATCAGTGTGTGGTTATACTATCTCCGTCAACTCGGGATATTCATCTTTTATTTTGCGCGGGAGCTTTTTTACTACCATGGTGTAGCTGTGGCGAATTAGCGATTTTATAAGTTCCGACGAAAGTTCGCCGCCGAGTCGGTGCTGGTTCCAGTGTCGTTTGTTCCAGTGCCAGGCCGGTTCTATTTCGGGGTAGCTGTCGCGCAGCTCTATGGCGTAGTCGGGGTCGCATTTCAGCACGAAATAGTCGGGGCGGTCAAGGCCGATGCAGGCGAAAATCTTTCCGCAGACACGCAGTACGAGATATTCGTCGCCGAAAGGCATATCCTCGGTGCTCATGGGCAGCGACAGGCAGTATTCTCTTATTTCTTCGATATTCATTGATTTATCGGTTTGTTTCATAGCAAAATTACTAAAAATTATGGAGATTGTATGTGTCATGTGCTGAAACTTCTGCGATAAGCTAAAAAATGTTATCAAAGTATCATTGAGCCTAATCTTTTTGTAACTTGCGGGCGTTTTAGAGTTTAGATATTTTATTCATTCCAGATAAAAACGTTTCCGCTATGATAGAAAGGTACATCACACAGGCACATTTCTGCTCCTATGAAGATTTCTGCCGCAATTTCCATATACGTGTTCCGTCGCGCTTCAATTTCGCCTACGATGTTGTCGACGCCCTTGCCGCGACCGACCCCGACCGCCCGGCCCTGCTGTGGACTGACGAACACGGTGCCGAGCGCCGCTTCACCTTCGCCGACATGGCTGAGCTGTCCGACCGCACGGCGGCGTTCTTCACCTTGCTCGGCATAGGTCGCGGCGACCGCGTGATGCTCATCCTTAAGCGGCACTGGCAGTTCTGGACGGTGATGATGGCTCTGCACAAGCTTGGCGCAGTAGCTATCCCTGCCACTCATCTTCTCACTCCGGGCGACATCGAATACCGCTGCCGCAAGGCCGACATCGCCATGATTGTGGCCGCCGGCGACGATGATATTGTGGCTCATGTGGCAGAGGCTGCCCCTTCCTGCCCGTCGCTCAGGCATGTGGTGTCGACCGGCCCGTCGGTGCCTGACGGCTGGCTCGACCTCGACGTCGAGGTGGCGCGCGCGCCGGCTTTCGAGCGCCCTGATGTAGCCAATGAGAACGACGATGTGATGCTTCTCTATTTTACATCCGGAACGTCGGGCGAGCCGAAAATGGTGGCGCACGATTTCACATATCCCTTGGGTCATATCGCTACGGCTTCGTTCTGGCACAATCTTCATCCCGGCTCGCTGCACCTCACGGTGGCCGACACGGGCTGGGGCAAGGCTGTATGGGGAAAGCTCTACGGGCAGTGGCTGGCCGGAGCCGAGGTGTTTGTCTACGATTTCGAGCGCTTCGAGCCGGCCGACCTGCTCCGGCAGATGGAGCGCTACCGCATCACATCGTTCTGCGCGCCTCCCACGGTGTACCGTTTCCTTATCCGCGAGGACGTGGAGAGCTACAATCTCTCGGCACTGGAATGGTGTACTACTGCCGGTGAGGCGCTAAATCCCTCTGTATCGGAGCGCTGGCGCGAGCTTACCGGGATTGAGTTGCGCGAGGCGTTCGGGCAGACAGAGACAACGCTTACTGTGGGTACTTTCCTGTGGATGAAGGCGCGTCCCGGCTCCATGGGCCTCCCGAATCCGCAGTACGACATCCGCGTGGTGAACAGCCGCATGGAGGAAGTCGTCCTCGGCGAGGAGGGCGAGATTGTGATACGGGTGCCCGAAGGCACTCCCAAGCCGGTAGGACTCTTCAAAGAATATCTTGATGACCCCGAGCTGACTGCCGCTGCATGGCACGACGGCTACTATCATACGGGCGACATCGCGCGCCGCGATGCCGACGGGTATCTTTGGTTTGTATGCCGCAAGGACGATGTCATAAAGTCGTCGGGCTACCGTATCGGCCCCTTCGAGGTTGAGAGCGCCTGTCTCACTCATCCGGCAGTGGTGGAGTGCGCCGTGACTGCCGTGCCCGACGATGTGCGCGGCCAGGTGGTGAAAGCCACCATAGTGCTTGCGCCCGAGTATGCCGACCGCGCCGGCGCCGACCTGGTGCGAGATATCCAAGACCACGTGAAGCGCGTAACGGCGCCGTATAAATACCCGCGCATTGTTTGCTTTGTGAAAGAGTTGCCCAAGACCATATCCGGCAAGATACGCCATGTGGCTATCCGCCGTGCCGATGCCGCCGCACGCCCTGCCTCTTAGACAATCTCTTAATGATTATGCCTGTTTCTCCCGACATACTGCATACCATAGGCCATGCTGACGCCGACACACACGCTCAAAGCCATGCGTTGCGGCGCTCGCGTACGGCAAGCGACTCGCTGAGCATCGTTATGAATGTCTGCATGGAGCGTTTGCGGTAGCCTTCGCTGAGGATGTGCACGCAGCCCGCCATTTCGTTGTCGGGGAAGTCGAGGGGAATGGCGGCCACTCCCGATTCGTTGTGTATGGTCGCCTCGGCCAGCACAGATACGAGCGAAGTGTTTCGTATTATTTTAAGGAGAATATTTACCTCGTTCAGCTCTATGCGTATGCGGTAGAGCTGGCCCGGGGTCGTGATGCTGTCGAAGGCGTTACGGGCCTGTAGTCCCTGTGCTGGCAGAGCAAGGTCATAGTCGGCAAGCTGTGTCAGAGTCAGCTTTTTCTCTTTGGCGAGCGGGTGAGATGTGCTCACTATGGCGGCAAGATAGTTCTGGAAGAGGATGTGAGACTCCACACCTTCGATAGGACGAGTGGGCTTGAAGGCCAGCGCGAAGTCTACGTCGCGGCTGCGCAGCATCTCCATAAGCTCAGCCATAGGCTTGTAGAATATGTTGAGTTTGATGTTGGGGTAGAGCTTCCTGAACGATATAAGGGTCTCGGTGAGAATAGGGCTGAAAGAATAAGTTACACCTATATTGAGAGTGCCTGCCGCCATATCGTTGATGTCGGCAATGCGGGCCATGCAGCGGTCGGCGTCGGCAATGGTGCGGCGTGCGTAGGGCAGCATCTCGGAGCCGGGTTCGGTGAGTGCCACATTGCGGCTGGTGCGGATAAAGAGCTGTGCCCCTATTTCACCTTCGAGCTGCTTTATCTGCTGTGATAGTGTGCCCTGCGTGATGCACAGCGCCTTGGCCGCTTCCGAGAAGCTCAGCGTTTCGGCTACTTTTACAAAATATCTGAGTTGGCGTAGTTCCATGCGCAAAGTTAAGTATTATTGTGATGACGGGTGGCCTGAAATGCAATTTTTTCGAAGAGAAATATCGGTATTGTGGCGCCGATGACCATGCAGAGCAGTATGGCCGTGCAGGTGATGCCGTTGTAGGAGAATAGATAGAAATAGTGGTCGAAGGCCTGCGGCGAGTCGCAGAGCAGGCACATCACAATGCCGCCGAAGGTCTTGTAGGCGTAAATGCCCGGAATCATGGGTAGGAGTGACGGGAAGAGGCTGGTCTCGGCCGGCATGTGCGCCACAGGCGACAGGAATACCGCCAGCAGCCCTATGGCGAACGTGGCGATAAGAGTGGCAACCACTATGTGCATCCCGTAGCCGTAGGTGGCGTTCATAAGCCAGAAGCGTAGCGAGTGCCCTGCGGCGGCGATAATGGCGCAGTAGAGATAGGCGCGGTGTGGCGGACGGCTTATGGCGGCGAAGCCTATCGCTGCTATTGCCGCGAACAATGCGTCCTGAAGAATTTCACTAATCATTGCTTTCGTTTTTTTTGTGAGGAAGTAATCAGAACATGCCTGCCCGCATCAGCAACATGGCCGCGCACAGACCTGCCGAAAGGCAGCACGTGATGACGGCGGCATCGAAGAAACGGCTTATAGAGCATATATAGTGCCTGTAAATGAGGTCGCTGAACGAGTTCAGGAAGGGTATGCCCGGCACAAGGTAGAGCACACTTGTGGCTATGGCTGTGAGCGGGGTGGTGCCGAGCGAGAAAAGTATGGCGGCGGCGCTTAGTACGGCCGATACGAAGGCGCACACAAACACGGTGAGGCGCAGGTCGCAGTGCCGCCCCAGCATCTCGCTTTTCAGCCAGAAGCCCGCGGCGGTGGCGAGGCCTACCACAGCCATGGCAGGCCAGTCGCCTCCAAACAGGCGGCAGAAGGCGGCGTTGGCGAGGCTTACGGCCACTATCAGCAGAAACTTGTTCTGCCGTCCCGGTCTTGTTATCTCTTGCAACTGCCTGACGGCCCCGGCGAAGTCGCAGTGTCGGTCGGCTATATCCCAGCTCAGGCGGCTGAGGCGCGTGTTAATGTCGAAACTTATGGGTATAGCCTTTGCTGAGCTGATAGCTGTGACCACTTTGGTGTGGGCCGCATCCCATACCGAGAGGTGTATATGCCTCGGCATCACGGCTATCTCCACGCTCATGCCGAAGGTGGAGACTATGCGGTCCAAGTTTTTCTCGAGGCGGATACATGTGGCGCCGCACCCGGCCAGCCACGAGGCATATTCGGTGAGGAAGGCGCACATGGCGTGAAGACCGGGTGAGGATAAGTCAGAAATCTTCGGTGTCGTCATAGTCTTCGGTGTTGGCTTTCAGAGGGTCGCCCGGCAGATAGAGCAGTTCGCGCTCGGACGACATTGAGATAGCTCTGTGAGAATGGCTACGCGTGATGAGGTAGCGAGTGAGGCGCAGTGCGATTGCTGCGGCTATAAGCGCCACGATGACAATCCAGCTCTGTAACGGTGTAATCATAATGCTGTAGACTCCTTTCTTGGAAAAACTTTGCAAAGGAACAACATCGGCGCCTGAAAGTTCGGCTTTTCCGTGAGTATTATTCTATAGCTGTTATTGATGATGAAGATTGGTGCGGCATGACAGATAAAATGTGAATATATGTTAATGTTGGTGCGAAGGGTTTGAATTTGTGTAAAAAACAAACTACCTTTGCAAAAAGCAAACACAGGAAAGATTTAATTCATTCATCTAAGATTTAGACGCAAGACAATCAAACAAATAAGTGAATCATAGGTTAGGATGCAACAGCTCGCGACGGGTAGTTGCATTTTTTTTGCACTTTTGGCGGAATGTAGCTACCTTTGCATATCCGAACATGTGTTCGGCTCATAGGCAAATATATTATATCATACTTAATACCATGAATTTTAAATCGCTAAGCATCTTTGCTCTTGCCTTGTCGGCAGCTCTGCTCCCGGCCTCGGCGGAAAATAGCTACGGCCTTCCCGAGAATATTCAGGACGGCAATATCCTGCATTGCTTCGACTGGAGCATAGCACAGGTGAAGGAAGAACTACCCGCAATTGCCGAAGCAGGCTTCGGCGCCGTGCAGCTATCGCCCATGCAGGGTAACTGCGCCTCGGGCGCGGAGTGGTACTACGCCTATCTTCCTTACGACTTCTCGCTGCAGTCCGGCGGCCCCGGCAACCGTGTGCAGCTCAAGCAGCTCTGTGAAGAAGCTGATAAATACGGCATAAAGATAGTGCTCGACGTGGTGGCGAACCATATCAATGGCTCGTCGTCGCACCGTGCCGCCAAATGGAACAATACCGCATACTGGCACTCTTCGTCATTCAAAGGCATCAACTACAGCAACCGCTACAGCATCACGAACGATAATCTCGGCGACTACCCCGACCTTAAGTCGGAGCATGCCGAAGTGCGTGCCGCAGTGGCCGCATTTATTCAGACAATAAAGGAACAGGGTGTGAAGGGTATCCGATGGGATGCCGCCAAGCACATAGCACTACCCTCCGAAGGCTGCCAGTTCTGGCCCGATGTAACCCTCGACGGCCTTTGGCACTATGGCGAAATACTCGACAGCACCGGCGGCGACGAGAATAAGCTCATGGCAGAATATACAAAGTATATGTCGGTGACCGACACCCGCTACTCCAACACCCTGCTCAATGCTATCCGAGGCGGAAGCTCGACCACGTCCTCGGGTCTTCTCACTACACGCGGTATCGCGGCCGATAAGCTTGTGTACTGGGCCGAGAGCCACGACACATATGCAAACGACGGCGGCGCCACTAAAAACGTGAGCCAGGATGTGATAGACCGCGCATGGGCTCTGGGAGCTTGTCGCCAAGGTGCTACATCGCTCTACCTGTCGCGTCCGTTCAAAACTGAGCGCACCGAAATAAGAATGTGTGTAAAAGGCTCCGAGAACTTTAAGGAAGCGCACATCGCTGCCGTAAACCACCTGCGAAACGCCATGGGAGACACCCCCGAATATGTGGCTGCGGCCGACGGCGTGACTGTAATCACCCGTAGCGGTGGCGGTGCCTGCATCGTGGTCGGCAACGGCAAAAGCCGCACTGTGTCGGTGCCGAACGGCGGCTCCTATCTGCCCGCCGGAACTTACAAAGACCGCGTGAGCGGCAACTCCTTCACCGTCACTTCTTCGACAATTTCCGGTACTGTAGGCAGCAAGGGTATCGCCGTGCTCTACGACGAGAACGTGCTTTCCGCACCCCGCATGGATATAGAGCCGGGAGGCACTACCTTTAAAACTCCCACACTTTCGCTTAGCGCCAAGCTTGTAAACGCCACCTCCGGCTGGTACAGCATAAACGGCGGCAGTCATGTCTCTGTAGGGTCTTCAGGCGCTCGCTTTACTATCGGCGAAGGCATTACCGAAGGCGATATCACCGTAAGCTGGTATGCCGAAGCCGCCGACGGTAAAAGCCGCACAGGTTCCGTGAAATACACCAAGCTCGACCCCAATGCCATACCCGCCGACATGCCTGAGCAGTTCTATATCCTCGGCGAAGTCAACGGCAACAAATGGCTTCCCTCTGTAGGTGTGCCTATGGAGCGCAGCGGCGCTACATTCAGCGCCGTAGTGACCGTAAACGGCTACTTCAGCTTCGCCAAGAAGCTCGCCGCCGACTGGAACGCCCTCAATGCCGACGGCAACCGCTACGGCCTCTCGGTCGACGGTACTATAGGACTCAATCAGCCGGTGGTAATCAGCCAGATTAACGACCCCAAGGCCATCGGTCTCTCGTCCGGAACACCCGTGGGAAGCTATCGTATAACCGTAGATTGGAGCGACATGAGCGTTACTCTCTCTGAACCCACCTCCGGCATTGATGCCACCGAAGCCGTGGATGCCGACGCCCCCGTGGAGTACTACAACCTCCAGGGCTTGCGTGTGGAACAACCCCTTGCCCCCGGCCTCTATATACGTCGTCAGGGCAACACCGTCACCAAGGTGTTGGTGAAATGAAATAAGATATAACTTAATCAGCGTAGCTGCAATATACCCCTTTGGCGGTATATTGCAGCTACGCTGATTACTGAACTTTGATACACCCTCTTACGCCGTGTCCCTCTTCATACGGGAATTATAAAAATTATTTTAATGACACACATCGCTGTAAATCAATTTTTTTTACGATTTAGAGTTAAAAGCAAAGAGGTACAAAATTTCAAGGGAATACGCTGTGTGTCAGCGAAAAATGTGTAACTTTGCATATTGGCATATACGCCATATCTGAAACAATGTCTAAAATTATCGTTCAAAATACACCAATCACGGTTCTCTCGGTAGAGGAACAGGATTATATCTCCCTCACAGATATGGCAACAGTCAAAGAGGGGGATAACCGCTCTGCCGATATAATCAAAAACTGGTTACGGAACCGATACACCATTGAATTTCTCGGCACTTGGGAGGTTATACATAACCCTAATTTCAAAGTGGTCGAATTTGACCACTTTAGAATGAGCGCAGGTTTGCCGTCGTTTGTGTTGAGCGCATCGGAATGGATAGAGCGCACAAATGCAGTAGGCATAATCGTGAAGAAAGGCCGTTATGGAGGCACATACGCCCACAAGGATATAGCCTTTGAATTTGGGTCTGCTATAAGTGTGCCGTTCAAACTTTATCTTATAGAGGAATTTCAGCGGTTAAAGACAGAGGAACAGCGGTTGTTGGGTTGGTCGGCTAAGCGGGAATTGTCGAAAATCAACTACCGCATACACACCGACGCGATTAAGCAGAACCTTATCCCGGCGGAGGTTACTCCGGCACAGGCGAGCATGATTTACGCCAACGAAGCCGATGTGTTGAATGTGGCGATGTTTGGTGTAACGGCAAAGCAATGGCGCGAAACCAATCCCGATCTCAAAGGGAACATACGCGACTATGCTACAATCAATGAACTCATCTGCCTGTCGAATATGGAAAACCTCAATGCGGTTTTCATTGAGCAGGGCATGACGCAGAGCGAGCGACTTGTAAAGCTGAACCAAATAGCCATTCATCAGATGAGCGTACTGGAAAGCGGCGACAATGATAGAAAATTATTGAAATAGAATAGGATATGATTCAATTTATTGAAAGAGGAGACATATTCAATATTGTTGGCGTAAACAACTATGCACATGGTTGTAATTGTGCTGGAGCAATGGGAAAAGGAATTGCTTTACAGTTCAAAAATAAATTTCCTAAGATGTATTCCGAATATCGTGTCATGTGCAAGACCGGTTTCTTCAATCCCGGTGATGTCTTTGATTACAACTATGGCAACGGGCACATATATAATCTTGGCACACAAGTGTCTTGGAAAACTAAGGCTCAGTTGGAGTATATTGAAAATTCGGTTGAGCGAATGCTTGAGTTAGCGGCTTTGGACAACGTAACCAAAATAGCACTTCCAGCAATAGGAGCCGGATTAGGTGGGTTGAATTGGAATGATGTGAAAGAAATTCTGAATAGGGTATCCGCGAACTATCCTAATATTGAATTATATGTAGTCGAGGCTTACGGCTGATGATATTTCGTTTTTTTAATACTTGTCAAGGAATTATCTTTCACAGCTAAAATACAGGCTCTTGAACGCTTGGAGAAGCAAATGAGGTACAAAAATGGGGAAAACGAGCTTTTAAACGCTGATTTTTGCCTGTCAGCGAGAGACCTTTACAGGATTTTTACTACCTTTGTAATTGGATTGAGACAACTCTATCCAAGACATATGAAATAAAAAGAAGCGTTATGCTCATCTTGTAAGTGAAAACGTAGGAACTTTTCATTCGGTGCAAGAGATAGCATAGTGGTTCTCACGCATATAGCGTGGGCTGCTATTGTTACATCTGCACTAATGGTTTCCTACGACCTTCACTTAGACGTGGCATAGTTGGCTCACGTTTCTGCATTATAAATCAATCTCTCTATTGAGTCATACGAGAAAAAAATGAAAGCATGAAGCAAATAACTACAATTATTCTGTTCATTGCCTTGATGTTCTTTTCAAGTTGCAATAAGGATGAGCCAAAGTTTTCATCATCTGAAGTTCAAAGAGCACTTTTTGAAATGAAAGGCACATATCATGGCGAAATGCGTGTTTCCTACTATCATGGTGAAACAATATCTGAAGGTAATGCGTGCAAAGCTGTTTCAAAGGATTCCTTGACAATCGACATGGATTTGTCTTTAATGGCACAGTCTATTACAGATGAAACGATTGCATCCCGACTTTGTGACATCGGCACGGTTCAAGTCAAAGCTGCTTACGAATTTTATCAAATGGATGAGCAAATATATAATTTCGTGTTGCATCCTAATGATGTGGTTCGTTCCGGTGGAGATGGTGCTCCCGAAACAGTAAAAATCGTTTTCAGTCAACATTTTGGCGGTGATGCCGATTACTATCATCATGACATAATATTCAATCTATCACCGACAGAATTATGGGTTGGCGACAAAAAATATGAACCATTCCAACAGCTCGTATATCATTTTGGAGGAAATTATGAATAACAAATACCATACCCATATGAAATCACACTTTCTTAAGATTCAATTCATCTTAATCGTCTCTCTCTTAATGTGTGCCTGCACTGACGATAATGAAGAAGGGAAAAAGTAACTGATTATAGCGAATACACAATCACGGTAGCTTCTATGAAACTCCCAGGTGTTTTAACATCGAGTGGCAATAATATACTTGCTGATGTATATGCTGTAAAAGACGAGAACTCCACCGAGTGGGAGGCTCATGGCGAGATTGCCAAGTTTGAATACGAAGAAGGATATGAATACCAAATATGTATCAGTGAGACGAGCTACTTGGATTATCGCATGGGCGACCCGGCTTGGACTGAATACGAGCTATTGGAAGTTATATCGAAAGAACACAAGAACTCTGAGAATTTGCCTCCTCATTTCATCCCGAATTGGTATTTTGAAAAACATTGTTCGTATATTAATCCGGAATTTGCCTATGCCATTGAAGCTGACCAAAAAGAGGAGATTGAAAATGACCTTAAAACCGATGTGACCTATAAATTCGGAGGTTTGCGCTATTATATTTATCCTGCAACACATGACTGGTTCTTATTGGATGCCGACATGCACACTATTGAGAAAGGTGCTATGATTATGAGGACTAAGGATATAACAGAATTCCCCGAGACATATAAACTGCTTCCGCCTGAAAGCAAAGTTAACACACATGGAGAGCTTAATTTTGTTAAAGGTGATGATATAGAAGATTCGGTAATGAAATATGATGTGTTTATATCTGTTCAGAATCGAAGCAGAGGCGGTGATATATGGTTATATAAAGACCTTACAGCATATTATCAAAGCAAATATCCCGCAGCAAATGTTAATGCAGTCGTGATTCGCTATACGGTGAAGATATTATAATGACTCTCCTTGCCCTCTCTCAATACTCCAATCATACCGACCTTCCGCGACATCGCCAGCCTCTTTGAGTGTATGGCAATGTTTTATTCCATCAAAGTGCTGCAAATGTTCAGCATAGTCACAGAGCTATGCGCCGACTAATTGTTTGGGCTAAATGGGATAAATCAGCGTAAAATTGTTTGTGAAGCTTGATTGAAAATTGCTGAAGTGGCAAAATTTCCGTAATTTTGCAGTTCAATATCACAAGTACGTACGCGATGATAAACAAGATTAACGAAATACGGGCGGAGCTGTCGGCCATTACCGCAGCCACAGAGGCAGAGGTAGAGGCGCTCCGCATCAAATATCTAAGCAAAAAGGGTGCGATTTCGTCTCTGATGAACGATTTCCGCACCGTTCCCGCCGAGCAGAAGCGTGAGCTTGGTCAGGCGCTCAACGAACTCAAAACTTTCGCTATCGAGCATATCAACGCATTGCGCGACGCTGCCGGCTCGTGCGGATGCTCATGCGACCGCATGGACTTGAGCCGCACCGCCGCTCCTGTGCGCCTGGGTACCCGCCACCCGCTGTCGCTTGTGCGCGAGCAGATTATCGACATATTCCGCCGCCTGGGCTTTACCGTGGCCGAAGGCCCCGAGGTAGAGGACGACTGGCACGTGTTCGAGTCGCTCAACTTCGCCGCCGACCACCCCGCCCGCGACATGCAGGATACATTCTTCATTGGTCGCACCCCCGATGTGCTCCTGCGCACACACACCTCGTCGGTACAGACACGCGTGATGACTTCGCAGAAGCCTCCTATCCGCATCATCTGCCCGGGCCGCGTGTACCGCAACGAAGCTATTTCGGCCCGCGCGCACTGCTTCTTCCACCAGGTAGAGGCGCTGTATGTAGACCGCAATGTGACTTTTGCCGACCTCCGGCAGACGCTGCTGTACTTCGCCCGCGAGATGTTCGGCCCCGACACACGCATACGCCTTCGTCCGAGCTACTTCCCCTTCACAGAGCCTTCGGCCGAGATGGATATAAGCTGCGACCTGTGCGGCGGCAAGGGCTGCTCGTTCTGCAAGGGTACCGGCTGGGTGGAAATCCTCGGCTGCGGCATGGTAGACCCCGCCGTGCTCGAAGCTTGCGGCATTGACTCCAAGGAATATACCGGCTTTGCTCTCGGCATGGGTATAGAGCGCATAACCAACCTGAAATACCGGGTGAAAGATCTTAGACTCTTCTCGGAGAACGATGTGCGCTTCCTCGAAGAATTTACTGCGGCCCACTGATACCGCGCCCGATAAGGTGTTGCGATGAAGGTCGGAGACCGTTATAAGGCTGTTGTTGAGCGCTTCAAGGCAGAGATGCCCTCGCCCGAGACAGAGCTGCGCTACAGCAATCCGTATGAGTTGCTTGTGGCGGTGGTTCTCTCGGCGCAGTGCACCGACAAGCGTGTTAACATGATTACGCCTCCGCTTTTCGAGGCGTATCCCGATGCTTTCGCGCTGGCGCAGGCCACGCCCGAGGATATTTTTGCCTACATCCGCTCTTGCTCCTACCCCAACAACAAGGCCAAGGCGCTTGCCGCAATGGCGCGCAAGCTCGTGGCCGACTTCGGCGGAGAGGTGCCCGACACTATGGAGGCTCTTACAAGCCTGCCGGGCGTGGGGCGCAAGACTGCCAATGTGATACTGTCGGTAGTCTTCAGCCGCCCGGCTATGGCTGTGGATACGCATGTGTTCCGCGTGGCCGAGCGCATAGGACTCACCACCCGCAGCCGCAACCCGCTAGACACCGAGCGTAAGCTGGTGGCGGGCATCCCCGAGAAGCTGATATCCAAGGCACACCACTGGCTCATACTCCACGGCCGCTATGTGTGCAAGGCTCGCAAGCCCGAGTGCGGCAGCTGTTTCCTTGCCGATATATGCCGCTACCGGGAGAGGGAGCTGAGGCACAGAGAGCGAGAGCTTGAGCGCACAAGGGCTTTTATCGCCGACGATACAGAAACGACTTCCAAGGAGGAAAAATGACGCAGGTCAGCCTTTTCATATTCATTATCGAGGTGCTCGGCACTATTGCGTTCGCCATATCGGGCATACGCCTTGCGGCGGCGAAGAAATTCGACTGGTTCGGAGCCTATATCGTGGGCCTTGTCACGGCTATCGGCGGCGGCACACTGCGCGATTTGCTGCTCGGCATCCCGGTGTTCTGGATGCAGTCGCCCATGTATCTGGCTGTGACCTTTCTGTCGCTGATGACAGTTATAGTGTTCCGCAAGGCTCTTGTAAAGGGCATGCGCACACTTTTTCTTTTCGACGCAATCGGCCTGGCGCTTTTCGTGGTGGTGGGCATAGAGAAGAGCTATGCTGCCGGCTTCCCCGCCTGGGTGGCGGTGGTGATGGGCATCATCACAGGCTCGTTCGGCGGTGTGACGCGCGATATTCTCATCAACGACGAGCCCCTCTTCTTCCGCAAGGATATTTATGCCACAGCGTGCCTCGCCGGCGGACTGGTGTACTGGCTTGTGCAGCAGCTTCCCGGAGCCAATCCGATAGTACCTCAAATCAGCTGCGCCGCCACTGTGATAGGGCTGCGTGTGCTGGCTGTTCATTATCACTGGTCGCTGCCTATACTCAAGGTCGACCCTAAAGATTTACCCGAAGAATGAGCGAAGATACCGCTATGGCGCCGCGTGGCGCCCAACTGCTTCAGTTCGTGAAATACTGCCTTGTAGGCGTGCTCAACACCCTTGTGACAATGGGTGTTATATACCTTTGCAAATCGTTTTTCGGCATGAACCTATACGTGAGCAATGCCCTGGGCTATGTTGCAGGCGTGATTAATTCGTTTCTGTGCAACAAGACGTGGGTTTTCCACTCCAAGGGCGGCTACTGCCGCGAGGCCGTTCGCTTCCTTGCAGGCTTCGCTATATGCTATGCGCTTCAGTTCGTGCTGGTGTGGATGCTCACCGAGAGCTCCTTCGGCGAGCTTGAGTTCGCCGTATGGGGCATTGTAGTCTCGGGCTACGGCATAGCCACCGTGCTTGGAAATGTGGTGTACACGCTTGCCAACTTTGTGTATAACCGACTGGTCACGTTCAAGTAGTCCGTTCTTTTTTGAGGCGTTCGGTAAGATAGCGGCGCACAGGTGTGTCATAGAAACGCATTGCGCACCATGCCATAAATATGATGAGGACGAACAGGCCCGCGCACACCGGCCATACCTCAGCAAAGTTGCGGTTGCCGGTCCATACCCAGGCATAGAACAGATACATTACCGGGTAGTGCACTATGTAGACGGGGTAGGATATGCTTCCCAGGAAGTTGCACAGGCGGGTGGACGTACGGTCGGTAGTGGTGCCGCAAGCACCGAGCCATACTATCGCGGGGAAGATGAAAATGGTGCACACTATGTCGTATACGGCATTGAGCACCGACGGCTCTGTGGAGCTCCCCACGTACGGGCATGCCAGAATGGCGCAGAGCAGGGCGGAGCAGAGCCAGAAGGCTCCTTTTATGTGGCGCGGCTTGAAATAGCGCTGAATGAGCAGGCCGGCCGAGAACGAGAATACGAGTCGCGAGAAGCCTCCCCAGAAACCGTAGTCGGCCATGCTCCAGCCCACACCGAGGTGATAGGCTCCCGACATGTTGCCGAAGGCGGTATAGGCGAGGCACAGCGCCGCCGCCACGGTGATGCAGGCGAGGGCACGGCGACCGAGACGGTAGAGGACGGTGGCGTAGATTATCGAGCCGATATATTCAAAGAACAGCGACCAGCCCGGCCCGTTGAGCGGAAACATCTCGCCGTTGCCGCGCACTTCGGCGCCGGCTCCCGGGAGCACGGGTATCATGAAGAGGCCCAGCAGGAGCGCCGTCAGCACCTGATGCAGTGGCACAGGTGTGCCGTCCCAGCGCACGCTGCCCTGAAGCAGATAGGCCGCCGCGCCAAGGAGCACGCTGAGCACCACCAAAGGCTGGAGGCGTATTATGCGCCGCACAATGAAAGAGCCGGTGGAGAGGCGGTGCGAGCGCATTGGCGCGTCATAGGCATAGCCGAGCACGAAACCCGATAGCACGAAGAAGAAGTCGACGGCAAGGTAGCCGTGGTTAATCATCTGGTCTACGGCCGATGTGGCGAAGCCTTCGAAAAAGTGATACCATATTACAAGTACGGCAGCCACGCCTCGTAGGCCGTCGAGGAGCTCGTAGCGGGGGCGTTGCGCCGTGATGTCGGGTTGTGTATTGTTGCTCATGGATAGTATTGTTTTACGGCGCAAAGTTAGCTCTTCTCGGCGAGACGGCACTTGTTCTAAGTCAAGAAATGCGTGCTATGGGGTGCTTAGCCTCGCTCTGCGTATGCGGCTGAGTGTAGATGGTGTGATGCCGAGATACGAGGCTATGTCGGCCAGACGCGCGCGCCGGCATGCTTCGGGCTGCTGCTGCTCGAAGGCCGCGTAGCGTTCTGCCGCAGGTAGTGCGAGGCGCTCTTTGTGGGAGCGGTGCAGACGCCTGTATTCGTCCTGGTGGATGAGACTCCACCATACGGCGAGGTCGAGCCTGACGGTGACCGCATGGCGCAGGGCCGACAGCGGAATAGCGTAGGCCTCCACTGTTTCTACCGTTTCCACATACTCTTCGGATGGTAGGCCGTAATATAGCTCGTCCATGCTGAAAACGAGCGTGCCCTCGGTGGAGAATGATGTGGTGATTTCCTCGCCTTCGACCACCCAGTAACTGCGGGTCATGCCTTTCTCGATGAAGTAGGCCAGGCCGTGCGCACTTCCCTCTTCCACCAGCTTGTGTTTGGAGGGGAAGCGGCAGGCCGACATGTGCTCGGTGAGTTCCGCTATACTGTCGGGGCTCACGGGAGTACGCCCCGTGAGCCGCCCTATGATGTTCGGTATAATAGCAGGAGTCACCATTTGCGGCGAGGTTTGGCTTACGCCGTGCAAAGGTAACTATAATATGCCCGTATTTGCAAGCTCGACTTACACGTTTATATGCAACATAGTGGATTTCCAAATTATATCCAGCAATGTGAGCGCCACCGGAATGAGTGCTTTGCCATGCTTCGGCTTCGTCATAAAATGCGTTAATTGTCGCTTTGTTCCGATTTTTTAGCTTATCTTTGCGCAAAATAATGATTGACCGTATTATGAAGACCCGTTGCGCAGCTCTGCTGCTTATCCTTATAGCATTTGTCACTTTGCCCAAGAGCGCGTTTGCGCAGTTCCGTTATGCTCCTGTAGTGGGTGTAACTGTCAATGACCTCGACTTTAAGCAAGACCTCTTTTCTGTAGAAAAGACGGTGGGTATGCAGGCCGGTATAATGGGCGAGCTTATGTTCCCGGGCATCGGCTTCGGTATCGATTTCTCGCTGCTGTACAATATGATGGGCGCACGCACCAATCTGGGCGAGCGCAAAATATGGGCTGCCGACGGCTTTGCCAACCCTAACGTGCAACTCCACATGCTGCAGGTGCCTCTTCACCTCCGCTTCAAGTGGACGCGTATGCAGGGTCTTGAGGACTATATAGCACCTTTTGTATACGGCGGTCCCGATTTTGCTGTCATGGTCGGCCACTCGTCGATAAAGGGTGCCGATGGCGTCAAAGACCCGTATAAGTTTTCTGGGGGCGACCTCGGCCTTACCGCCGGCGGCGGCTTCGAGCTGTTCAGA
Organism: Muribaculaceae bacterium; assembly: GCA_009775225.1. GTDB lineage: Bacteria > Bacteroidota > Bacteroidia > Bacteroidales > Muribaculaceae > CAG-873. Next base: position 18,074 of record VSPE01000016.1, read on the forward strand.
CGCTGGCAGATTTCGGTGCAGTACACATGGGGTATGACCTATCTGCTCAGGACCGCCAAGCTCGACAATATGAGCGCCAAGAACCGCCAGTGGGCGGTGCGCCTCGCCTATATGTTCTAATCATTGCCCACGAACTCCCAGGTGAAGGAGTTGTCGGGCGCGATAGTGAGGAGGCGGAAGCCTCGTGGACGCCTGTCGAAATTACAACTTGTATTTTCAGGATTTAGCACCGCAATGCCTTCGAAGTCGTTGCGGTGTGTTTTATGTGTATGGCCGCACAGCCACAGGAATGTTCCGGCGTCGGCCGCACATTCGAGCAGGGGGCGTCGTATGGTCTTGGGGAGGTTGTAGTAGGCGTCGTCCTCGTCTACATCTTTAGCAAATGGAGGAACGTGGCACAGCAGTATCACGGCGGAACCTTCGCCGTGTGCCTCGTTGAGGGCGCGGCGCAGTGTGGCGGCGACATTCTCCCTTTCATCGGCTGGGCCTCCGCGGAGGAGCAGGGAGTTAAAGGATATGAGTGTGCGGCCTCCCGCCAGGCGGTGTACCGAGAAGTCGGGGCCGAAAGCGTCGCGGTATTTTTTGAGACCCCTGGGGCTGCACGGCTCGGATATGTCGTGGTTGCCCGGGGTGTATACCACTGGAGCTTCTATTGTGGCTGCGGCCTCTTTGAAGCGTGCCACCGAGGTACTGTCCATGCGGTTCACCATATCGCCGGCAATGACCACGAGGTCGGGCCGGAGCGAGTTTACATTCTTTATTTCGGTGGTGAAGGCGGCGAGGTCGTCGTCGAAGCCTCCGGGACCGAACCCGAGCTGGGGGTCGGCAAGATGTGCTATACGGAGTGTGCAGTCGGATGTCTGTGGGTGCATTGCAGGTGTGATTGTGAGGCAGAACAATAGTAATAGATAAAAGTGCCGCATAAATCGATGATTTATACGGCAAAGATACTAAATATTTTTTACAGCACCACGTTATATTTCTTCAACTTATATATCGGGTGGTACGACTCTTTGGCATAGCGCAGGCCGGGGTCGCCGGCGTCATCCTCGCGGTTGATGTAGAGGATTTCGGGATGTCGCTCGAGCATGCGGGCGGCGAAGAAGCGGTTTACTGTCTCGCCGGCGCCGGCCACGTCATGCCTCATTTTCTCTATGTGCAGCACCAGCGTGTCGCCGCAAAGCTCTCCTGCGGTGAAAGCCACAATGTGGCCGTTGCCGTCGCGCAGCAGGGCGCCGCTCATGCCGTAGCGGTCGTAGTCGCGCAGCACGTAGAGGCACTGCTCGCGCTCGAACTCGGCCATTGCGGGTTCGGCTTTGGCACTCTCTATGTCGAGGGCGGCGAAGAAATCGACAAGTTCGCCGATGTTGCTTTCGTCGATGTCGTCGAGTCGCCAGCCGGGGTTGTCGCTCACAAAGCGGTTCACATGGTTGCGCTTCTTGTTGTATTGCTTGCCGGTGAGCGTGGCAAGCTCGGCGGCGTTGTACACGTAATCGGCCCAGTCGGGCAGTTCTGTCACGGCGCGTGCGCCCAAGGCGCGGAAGTCGTCGACGCGCTCTTCGGGAATGGCGGAGAAGAGCGGCTCTATGCGCTCGGCACGGCAGTATTCGCGTACTGCTGCCAGGGCCTCGCGTAGCGGCAGCTTGCCCATAGGCAGCGAGAAGGCGGGCTGTCGGCTCTCGTCCTCCGACAGCCCCTTGATGAATAGAGTATCGCGGTATATGCAGTATTCGTAGCCGAAATAGTCTACCCACATAAATATGCCGCCAATGGTGAAATCGCAGGAGCGCGAGCCGCTGTAGCGCAGATAAGGGGCTATGACTTCCACGTCGTCGGGGGTGACGGGGCGGAAGTCCGGCAAGCGGCGGCGAGTGGCCACCAGTACTTGCGGCGGGATGTTTCTTCTCAGTTCAGGCATAATGTGGAGGTTTTGGTTCTACGGTCACACACGCACGGTGTCGCCAGGCTTGTGCAGGCAGTGCATGGTGGTGCGTTCACTCACTTCCGGAGGCAGGCGGTAGTCGGCGAAGTCGCAGGCTTGCTCGTACGAGCCTTTGAAGTGCATGGGGAAGAAGTTTTTTACGGCTATGGCGCTCAGGAACTTCTCGGCTCCGGCGGCGCAGTTGGCTCCCTGCCGCACGTCGACGGGGAAGAAGGCCACATCTACGGCGGCAATGCTTTCGCTTATGCGGTTCAGTTCGGTGGTGAAGAGCGAGCGGGCTTTCTCCACTTCGCGTGGTGTGTTCTCTTCGTCCCAATGCCACAGGTTCAGGTCTCCGGCATGGAATATGGTGTCGCCTTCGGGGAATACCACCAGGTAGCTTACGCCTGCGTCTGTAGAGCCGAAGGCGTGTACCTTGATGCCCTCGGGGAGTCCTTCGATGATGTCGCCGCGGCTCATCCAGTCGATAGGCATATCGTCGTGTATTTCGCGGGTTGGGATGTCGTTGGAGAGTACGTAGAGTCGCCTGTGGCTTTGGCCGAGGTTGAATATGTCGGTGTTGAAGTGGTCGCGGTGGTTGTGCGTTACGAAGAATATCACCGGCACATCGGGCTTGTGCTCAAGAGCCTTGACCACGCAGTGAGCGGGGTCGCGGTAGTAGTCGAATACGAGGATGACTTTTGGAAACTCGACCATGAAGCCCGAGTTGTCGAGATAGGTAATGATTTTATCCATTGTCTGATACGTTGTTAAAAGTCGACCGTAAGCCCGTCGTAAGCCAAAGTCACTCCGTCGGGAAGAGCGGCGCAGACGCGGGCGTGCAGCCCTATGTCGTGGCTCATGTGGGTGAGGAAGGCGCGTCGGGGCGCTGTCTCTTTTATAACGTTCAGAGCTTGTGTAAGGTTCTGGTGTGATGGATGTGGCTCTGCGCGCAGAGCGTTGATGACCAGTATGTCGAGTCCTCTGAGGCGCTCTATTGTAGGCGCCGGAAGCTCGCTGGCATCGGTGATGTAGGCAAAGCTGCCGGTGCGGAAGCCGAGGATTGGCAGGCGTCCGTGGATTACGCCGAGCACTTCCACTTCGAGGGGACGGAAGTTCGCGCCGGGAAGTATGGTGAAGGTGTTGCCTTCGGCTATCGTGCGCAGGTCGAACTGCGGTACGCCCGGGTAGGGGTGTTCGGCGAAGCTGTAGGGTATGCGAGCGCGTAGGTCGGCGGCCACATCGGCGCGGCAATATACGGGGAAGTGTGCTCCCGGGCAGTGATGCGCGTATGGCCGCAGGTCGTCGATGCCGCCCACGTGGTCGTAGTGCGTGTGGGTGATGAGGGCGCAGGCGAGGTCAGGAGAGCCGATGCGGAGCATCTGCTCTCTGAAGTCGGGTCCGCAGTCTATTAGAATACCAGGGGCACCCGCTTCGCTTTGAAGCAGGGCGGAGCAGCGCAGGCGCCCGTCGTGCGGGTCGGCGGAGCGGCACACGGGGCACTTGCACCTCATCTGCGGCACCCCTGTAGATGTTCCTGTTCCTAAGAATGTGAGTTTCATAGGCGGAAACGTGTAAGGAAGCCGTCTTCGAACAGGAGGTATACGCCGTCGCTGTATCGCCAGCGTTCGGCCATGCCAGCCGTAGTGGGTATGCGTTCGAGCGACGTGGGTGCTCCGAGTGCGAGCCTACATTCGTCGCGCGTCATGCCTGCGCACACTTTCGAGGCGATTATGTACTCCCACACGTCGTCGCTGATAGACGGATACTGCTTGCGCGGGTCGGTGAAGGAGAAGAGCACATCGAAGTTGCGGGTGGCGCTACGGCTTGTGCCGAAGCTCATGAGCACCATGCGGTTGCGGCCGTCGTGGCATGTCTTGGCTCGTAGAGACTGGTCTGCCACGGTGAAGTACACGGCTGCGGGGAAATTCTCGTCGCCGGGTACCACGCTGTCGACAAGTATCTCCACGTGGCGCAGACCTTCGGTCGACGTGCGCGTGTCGGGTGTGTACCACATCGGAGTACGCACGAAGTAGCGCTCGCCGCGCATGGCGCTGTCGGCACGGGACACAAGAGCGGGGTCGACTGTGAAGGGTACGGGCAGCACGCTCAGAGTGTCGAGGCGGGCCGCATTAAGTCCGGCTATGCGGTAGTAGAGGCGGCGTCCGTCGTCTGCGGTGAATACGGCTTCCGAGGTATCCTCGCCCATGAGACTCACGGCCGGCGTAAACCTGTCGAAGTATATGGTGTGGCCTTTAAGCCCGTCGGTGTTGTCCGACGCCGGTGTGAAGATAAGCGATATGCGGTCGTTCATCACCAGAAACGGTTTGCCTGTGGGCCACGTCGCCGGGGCCTGCGGGGCGATGTCGGACAGGAAGAGCGCCTCGGCCGCTGTGCCGGAGGCTCGTTGTCGGCGTACTTCGTCGGCATTGATGCGCGGAGTGCTCTCCACCCCCGTGAAGCACGCGGAGGTGGAGAAGAGCAGCGCAAGCGCGATTATATTTAGTTTTGAATTTTTAATCTTGAACTCTGAATTTTTAATTCTCAATTCTTAATTTTGAATTCCTCCTGAGGATAAAGGTTGTGGTAGATAAACGAGTAGATGTCGGTGTACTCGTCTATAACCTTGCTGACGGGCTTGCCTGCGCCATGCCCGGCCTTGCTGTCGATTCGGATGAGCTTGGGAGCGTCGCCGGTGTCGGCAGCCTGAAGGGCGGCAGCGTATTTGAACGAGTGCGCGGGTACCACGCGGTCGTCGTGGTCGGCGGTGGTTACGAGAATTGCGGGGTAGGGAGTGCCGTCGTTACTGATGTTGTGGAGGGGAGAGTAGCCCAGCAGATACGAAGCCATTTCGGGGCTGTCGTCGGCGGTGCCGTAGTCCGATGCCCAGTTCCAGCCGATAGTGAATAGGTGGTAGCGCATCATGTCCATAACGCCCACGCGTGGTATGGCGACCTTGAAGAGGTCAGGGCGGAGGTTCACGGTGGCGCCTACGAGGAGACCGCCGTTGCTGCCACCTTCGATTGTGAGCAGTTCGGGTTTGGTCCAGCCTTCGGAAATCATATATTCGGCAGCGGCTATGAAGTCGTTGAACACGTTGAGCTTCTGCTGCTTGGTGCCGTCGAGGTGCCACTTTTCGCCGTATTCGCCGCCTCCGCGGAGGTTTGCCTGGGCGTAGATACCGCCGTTTTCGAGCCACAGCAGACGGTTGGGGCTGAATGTGGGGTTCAGGGTAACGTTGAAGCCGCCGTAGCCGTAGAGGTACACGGGGTTGTTGCCGTCTTTAACGGTGTCTTTGTGGCGCACGGTGAACATCGGCACTGTTGTGCCGTCGGCCGAGGTGTAGAAAACCTGCTCGGTGATGTAGTCGTCGGGGTTGAAGCCCTTGATTTCGGTAGCTTTGTACAGCTCGGATGTGCCTTCGGCTACGTTGTATGTGAAGATTGCAGATGGGTATACAAAGGATGAGAAGGCATAGAATACATCATCCGAAGAGCGGCTGCTCGAGAAGGATGCGGTGCCGTAGGTGGGGAACTCTATTTCACGGATGAGCTTGCCGTCGAGGTCGTATACGTAGGCGTGGTTGGAGGCGTCGCGGTCGAATACGGCGATGAGACGGTCTTTTCCGGCAAACTGCACAGAGGTAAGCACACCGCCGTCGGCGTCTTGGGGTATGATTTCCACCCATTTGTCGCGGGCTGGTTGTGCGAGGTCGATTTTGACGAAGCGGTTGCGGGGTGCATCCACCGATGTGAGCATATAGGCGTTGTCGCCGATTACATCTACCACGTCGTTGTAATATTCCTGCGAGGGTTCGATTGTAACCCATTTGCTGCCAGGGCGGTGCATATCCTTAATCATTACGGCATCGCCGATACCCTGGCCGCCGATGCTCAGGATGAGTGCGCTCTGGTCGTCGCTCACGCCGGCCTGGTGGAAGTGGAGCGGGTTGGCGGGGTCTTCAAATGCGATAGTGTCGTCGCACTGCGGAGTGCCGAGGCGGTGGTAGTACACGTTGTGGCCTTCGTTGGCGTTGCTGAACTCCTTGCCTGCTTCGGGCGCGGGGTATGCGCTGTAGTAGAAACCGTCGCCGAGCCAGGATGCCCCTGTGAACTTGGCCCACTCTATGTGGTCGGGCAGAAGCTCGCGCGAGGCGGTATCCATAACATATATTTCAGTCCAGTCGGAGCCGGAGCGCGAAATGGTGTATGCGGTGTATTTGCCGTCGTGGCTCTGGAAGAGACCTGTGAGGGCCACAGTGCCGTCGTCGGAGAGGAGGTTGGGGTCGAGGAATACCTCAGGTTCGTCTCCGGGCTTATCCACACGGTAGATTACGGCCTGGTTCTTGCTGCCGTCGTTTGCCGAGAAGTAGTATTTGCCGTCCTCGCCTTTCCAGGGGAGACCGTGGCGCTCGTAGCGGTTGAGTGTGTCGAGGCGCTTGTGGATGTCTTTGCGGAAGGATATGCGCGAGAGATAGTCCTGAGTGAGAGCGTTCTCGGCTTCAACCCAGCGGAGAGTGGCCTCGGCGGTGTCGTTTTCGAGGGGGCGGAAGCGGTCGTCGACAGTCGTGCCGAACGCTTCGTATGTGGTGCTGTCGCAGGGAGCCTCGGGATAGTCGAGGCGGGGCTGCTTGTGGCTGCATGAGCCTGAAGATATTGACATTGCAAAAAGAGATGCGTAGATGAATGTGTTGCGCATGTTTCTATGGTATAAGAGGTTTTCAGGAGTTGTGTATCTGGAGCTGCGGGAAGGGGAAGTTTATGCCGGCTTCGGGAAGCTCGTTGTAAATGCGCTCGTTGATAGTGTGGTAAAGGCCCCAGTAATCGGCCGAAGCCACCCATGCCGACACTTTGAGGTTCACGCTTGAGTCGGCAAGCTCGTTTACCACCACCTTTGGCTCGCGTGCCGGTTCGTCGGTTATAGTGCGGCTGTCGGAAGCGAGTATGGAAAGTATTTTTTCGCGGGCGGTATCCACGGAGTCACCATATGATATGCCCACAACCCAGTCGACTCGGCGGAAGCTTTCGCGCGAGTAGTTGTTTACGCTGCCTGTGGAGAGGCCGCCGTTAGGTATGATGATTGATTTGTTGTCGGGGGTGTTGATGATAGTGTGGAAAATCTGTATTTCCTTCACCGTGCCGGAGTATCCCTGAGCCTCGATGTAGTCGCCTATCTTATAGGGTTTGAGCAGGAGTATGAGCACGCCGCCGGCAAAGTTCTGGAGGGTGCCGCTCAGTGCCATACCTATGGCGACGCCGGCCGAGGCGAAGAGTGCCAGGAACGATGATGTCTCGATACCGAGGATGCCGATTACGGTGACTATCAGGATGAAGTAGAGCACTATACGTATCATGCTGAGAACGAAAGTGCTCAGCGATGCGTCGATGTTGCGCTTGATGAAGATGTTGTGTACCAGGCGGTAGAGCTTGTTGATTATCCACCTGCCAATGTAGAAGATAGCGATGGCTATGGCGAGGTTGATAGCGAAGCTCACTGTAGAGCTGACGAGCTTGTCGATGAACTCATCGAAGGTCAGCGATTTAAGCATGGAGCTTTCCTGTGCCAATGCGGGCACTGAGTCAGGGAGGGCCACAGGTGAGGGCGAAATCTGCAAGTGTATCATACGTGTGTCAGAGCAGTGCCGATGCTATGTCGGCATACCATGTGAGTGTGTTATAGTTTTTTGTAGAATTGTCGGAGGGGTTGGCGAGGATGTAGGTGGTGAGGCCGCAGTGCGATGGAATGGAGCGGGTAGTGCCGAACACATAGCCCATGTCGGCTTTGTACAGCACAGTGTGTGCCAGTGCGTCGTCGAAATCAGCGAGGTCGGCTGCGGCGCCGGGGTAGCGCTCGTTGCCGGCGTTGTCAAGGCATAGGTCGCGCACATATTGCCTGAAGTCGAAGTAGTTGAGGGCGTGTTCGCCGCGTCCGTAGGCGGTGGGAGTCATGCCTGCGGGGTATGGTGTGGCGCTCTGCCCGTATATGCGGCGTGTTGCCTGTGCCAGCTCGCCCAGGCCCGAAGTGTCGTACACGCTCATGGTGCAATAGCGGCTTGAGAATGTGGAGGGGCTGCACTCTGGCCGCGAACCCGTGCGGCGCCATTCGTTGTAGTAGTCGAATGTGGCCGCTGCGGCGTCGGTCAGGAAGCTTTCGGAGTCGCTGAAGAAATGCTTTACGGTGTGCTGGTAGGGCATGCCTTCGGCAGCTATTTCCATGGCGCTGGCCGCTATCAGGGGAACTGTGGTGCCAAGTTCGTAGGCCACCTCAATCGAAGCCATGTAGCAGCAGTCGAAATAAAGGAAGCTCATGGCGGGGCCTTGCGAGAGTACGCGGGCGAGTGTGCTCACATTCATCCATTGGCCGTTGTCGCCGCCGAAAGAGCGGTCGGCTGTGGCGAGGTCTTCCCTACCGTCCTGAAGCCAGCCCGAGCCGTGTCCCCACAGTATGAGGCCGTATTGGCGTGCGGGAGCATATATGTTGATGTCGGCGAGCACTTCCTGCATGCGGGTGGAGGAAGCGGACGATACGGAAGTGTCGTATGTCTTGAGCGTATCCACGCCGTCGGGTTTTATCTCGAGCAGCATGGGGACGGTGTTGTTGCGGTGGTTGTACACCACGAGGCGTCCGTCCCGGCCGATGTCGCCGGCCTTGGCTGCATGACGCATCTCGTTGATGTCGGCCACACTGTTGTTGGATAGTCCGTTGCGGTTGGCTACCTGATATACGAGCACGGTGCGGCCTGTTTCCACAGGCGGTGTGGGAGGATAGGGCACGGGTTCGTCGCTGTCCTCATTGCCGCATGAACATGTGAGGACGACTGCAAACATTAAGTATAGTAGAAAGTTGCGCTGTGTCATAGTTAACAGGCAAAGATACGAAATTTACGTAAATTTCCAAGCCTTTCCTAACAATACTTCCAATCTATTAACAATTAAACACAAGCCGGCGGCACGGCGATGACATTGCTGCCACTGCCGTGCCGCCGGCTTGAATATCGGATAGTGTGTTATATGCCTGCTTCTATTATCTCGGAGGACCTCCGTAGCCACGGCCTCCGCGATGTCCGGGAGGGGGCGGTCCTCCGCCGGGGCCGCTCCATGCGTTTCGGTCGGCGGGTTCGTTGCCTTTGCCGAAGGTGTTGAAGCGGTAGCTTACCGACAGCATCATATAACGTGTGAGCGAGTTATATCGCGAGTCGTCGATATAGTTTGCCGTTACACTACGGCTCACGTTGGAGCGTTGTCCGAGGATGTCGTAGGCTTTGAGAGTGACGGCGGCATTTCGGTTACGGAGGAACTCGTAGGAGAGCGAAGCGTTCCACATCCATGTGCGAGTGTCGTAGCCTTCGGAGTAGCCCGACGTGGCGGCGTAGTTGATGTCGGTGCTCAGTACTATGCCTATGGGGGTGTTGTAGGTGGCATAGAAACTGCCGCCGTAGCTGTGCACCACGTTGTTGTTGCTCTGCTGCAGGGTGTTCGAGGTGGTCTGGAGGCTGTACCGGGGGCGAAGCTCGAACTCGAGGTTGTCGGGGCGCCATGCAATGCCGGGGCTTTCGCGCACCGAGAATGAGCCTGAGCGGTTGCGGAGGCCGTTGTTGAAGCCTACGGTGCTGGCGTAGTTGAGGAAGATGTGGTTGGATATTGTGAAAGCTTTGTTTCGCAGAGGGAACGAAATCATGTTCATGCCGCGTATGTTCCACACGCCGTTTACGTTGCGGTATGTGGTTGTCTGTGCGCCTGTCTGCTTGTCGAAGGTTGTCATTGACACAATGGCGTTCTGCTGGTACTGCGCGTCGAGCATGGCCATAATCGAGCGCTGTGCTTTGGCATCGAAGTCCTGGAAACGCACCATAAGGTTGTGGCTGAATGTGGGGTTGAGGTCGGGATTACCTACAACGATGCGCATTGGGTCGGATTTGTCGGCTACGGGCTGCAGCTGAGTCATGGAAGGCTGTGCTGTGCGTCCCGAGTAGAACATCATCATGCTTCGTGTCTTGGAGAAGCGGTGGCGGTATCGCAGGAAGGGAGCGAAGTTGAGTACGTGTCGGCTTATGTTCTTTTTTGAGTCAATAAGGTCGATAGACTTCGACATCTGCGGGAGCAGCGAGAGACCCACGTTGAGGTTGCCTTTCTTGTTCACTTTCTGATAACCGACGCGTATATCCTGGCTCATGAAGTCGTTGCGGAAGCGGTTGGACAGTTCGTTGCTAAGCTCAAGGGAGTATCCGCCTGTAGGCTCTCCGGGGAGGTCGCCGGGCAGGTACTGCGGCACGCGGTCGTAGGTGAGCTTGTCGGCATTGTTCCAGCGGTATTGGAACTGATATGAAAGTGTGAGAAAGTTGCCTTTGGAGGCATCGCCGAGTGGTTCTTTCCAGCTCAGTCGGGCGCTTATGTTGTTGGTCCAGGTGTGGTTGTCGGTGTATTGGTCGTACTCGTCTTCGGAGTCGAGCAGCAGGAAGCGGTTCAGCGAGTATGTCACCTCGTCTTCGCGCACGTTGCTGAGGCGGTAGTTGGCCATTACCGAGAAGGAGCGCCCGCGACGGTTGCGGAAGCTGTGGTTATAGATGAGGCGGCCTCCGAATTCGAAAGAGTTGCCGTCGGAAGTGGCACGGTTAAGGCTCGCGGTCACCTGATGTGGCGCGCGCCCTCCGGCGTATGTGTCGGAGCTTTCGTTAGAGCGCGAGTCGTTATAGTTCAGCGATACGTTGGGCCGGAACTCGAGAGTGTTGAAGCTGTCGGGCTTCCATATCATGCGCAGGTCGGCTCGTATGTTGTGCCCTTTGTCGCAACTGTATTTGCTAGAGTTCGTTGTGGAAGTTGAGTCGGTGAAGAGGTATTGCCTGTCGGAACTTGTGCGTGTGTCTCGGTCGGAATGGCTGTACATCACGTCGCCGCCTATGCGGAAAATCTCTTCTTTGCCTACGTTGAAGTTTATACCGAAGGCCTGCGAGTCGGTTATGCCCTGCGAGCCTCCGAAGCGGCGGAAGCGGCCCGAAGCTCCGTCAGCGAAGCCGGGTTCGTTGATATTGTTGGCGGCACCGAGGAATGTTATCTGATTGCCGTTCCAGAAGCGGTTCACGGTGAAAGAGCCTCGGTATCGGTCGTCGGTGCCGTATCCGGCCTCCACGTTTCCGAACCAGCCGTTTTTCATATCTTTCTTTACGGTGAGGTTTATCACGGTTTCGTCTTCGCCGTCGTCCACCCCTGTCATGCGGGCCAAATCGCTTTTGCGGTCTACTACCTGTAGTTTCTCAACCATGTTTACGGGCAGGTTTCGCGAAGCTACGGTGGGGTCGTCGCTGAAGAATTCCTTGCCGTCGACAAGTATCTTGGTCACCTCTTTGCCGTTTGCCGTGATTTTGCCTTCGGAGCTTACCTCGACGCCGGGGAGGCGTTTTAGCAAATCCTCTACCACGGCGTTTGGCTGGGTCTTGTAGGAGTCGGTGTTATACTCCACGGTGTCTTCCATTACCTTGATAGGCGTGCGAATACCTTTTACCACGGCCTCGCTAAGCATGATTGAGCTTTCCGTTAGCTCGAAAGCCTTGAGTGTGATGTCTTTGTCGGCCACCGTCACGTTGCGCAGTACGGGGGTGAAGCCTACATACGATGCTTCTACAATGTAACGGCCCGCTTTTACGCCGTTTATTCTGAAACGACCGTTATTGTCGGTAACAACACCTTTTACAAGTGATGAGTCGCGCTGCGACAGGAGTCTTACAGAAGCCTGGGGGAGTGGTTCGTTGGCGGATGCGTCTTGAACATTACCAGAAAGCGTGATGGCCTTCACGGTCACCACGCTCAATAATGCAAAAACCATCAAAACAATAAGTTTTCTCATTTCTCTCATTTCTTTGCTGCAAAGGTAGTGGGTATATGATGATGGCGCAAGCATGTATCGACGAATGAGCCGAAATCATAGATAAATCCCCCGGATTTATCTTAATCTTTAATTCTTACTTTCCCCTTGGGGAACAACGCATCCTTTTATGCGCAGGGTAAGCTGTTCCGACTTTCCGGCGCCGTTTTTGAAGCGTACGCGCACGTCTTTGTCGACTTCGCCGCGCTGCCCTTTGGGATTGAAGCTGACTTTTATCGTGCCTTTTTCGCCGGCGGCCGTGGGCTTGCGGGGGAAGTCCGATGCTGTACAGCCGCACGAAGGTGTGGCATAGAGTATGGCTACGGGCTGACTGCCGGTAACGGTAAATGTGAAGTCGTGGCGCACTTCCTTGTCGTTCTCCCGGATAGTGCCGAAATCATACACGAGCGAGTCGAAGGCTATGCCTACCTTGTCGCCGGGGACGCGTCTTGCGGCCCGGGAGTCGGCCGTGGCTGCCATGAGCACGCATAGCAGCAGTGTTATCTTATATATTGTTTTCATCGAAATAGGAGTTTAATACCTGTGCTGCCGCGGCGAACGATGAGCGGCGGTTTGCCAGCACGTCGGCCTCGCAGTCGGTGAGCATTGTTTTTATACGTTCGTTGTTGTAGAAGTGTTTGCGCAGCTGCTCGTCGATAGTCTCGTACATCCACCAGCGCGCCTGCTGCTGTCGTTTTGCCTCGAAGTAGCCATTGCCTTGCACGAAGTTGAAGTAGCGGTCTATCATCTCCCATACTTCGGCTATGCCAAGCTCGTAGTAACCCGAGTATGTGAGCACCTCCGGCATCCAGCCTGAGGTTGTGGGCGGGAACAGGTGCAGAGCCGAGCGGTACTGAGCCTGTGCGAGCTGTGCGGGTCCCACGTTGTCGCCGTCGGCCTTGTTGATGACTATGCCGTCGGCCATTTCCATGATGCCTCGCTTTATGCCTTGCAGCTCATCGCCGGCGCCGGCAATCTGTATGAGCAGGAAGAAATCGACCATAGAGTGTACGGCTGTCTCGCTCTGACCCACGCCTACGGTCTCTACAAAGATGTTGTTATAACCGGCGGCCTCGCACAGCACTATTGTCTCGCGGGTCTTGCGGGCCACGCCGCCGAGCGAGCCTGCCGATGGGGAAGGGCGAATGAAGGCGCCGGGGTGTACCGACAGTTTTTCCATGCGGGTCTTGTCTCCGAGGATAGAGCCTTTGGTGCGCTCGCTCGAGGGGTCGATAGCTAGAACTGCTAGCTTGCCGCCGTCGCGGAGTACGTGGAGGCCGAAAACGTCGATGCTGGTGCTCTTGCCTGCGCCTGGTACGCCCGTGATGCCTATGCGGCGCGAGTTGCCGGAGTGGGGCAGACACTTCTCTATAACTTCCTGCGCGAGTGCATAGTGGTCGGGCGCGAGGCTTTCTACCAGAGTGACCGCGCGGCTCAGTATTGTTACATCGCCTTTGAGGATGCCTTCCACAAGCTCTGATGCCGGCGGCAGGGGCTTGCGGCGACGTTTGGTGAGATATGGGTTTACAATCGGAGGCTGCTGCACTCCGCTGTTTACGGTGAGGCCTGTGTATTGGCTGTCGTTTTCGGGATGGTTCACGCCTGTCAGGAATTAAAAATTAAGAATTAAAAATTAAGAATTGTTCTCCCGTTCTCCTGTAGGTGTCTTTGTGAAATTCGACATTATTGAGAGAATAGGGACAGGATGTCGGCTACGGCCTTGCGGCTTTCCACCGGTATGCGTAGCTCTGTGTGGCCGTCGGCGTCGGTGTGGACTATGGTGTCGAGGAGGCGCTCTGTGGCTTCGGGAGAGCGAAGGGTGCGGGCAAGCGAGCCGAGGAAGCTCATTCCTTTTTCTAACAAAGCTTCGGGCGCAATGGTTTCGGCGCTCGCAGAGGGGCTGTCGTCCTCCTCGCTTTCGGCTATCAGAGTGCCCTGTACGGTGCTTTGGCCGGGCACCACCTCGGCTACGGCCTCGATGATGCGTGTAAGCCTGTTGTCGTCGAGAGTGATTTGGTCGTCGCCGCCGTCGAATATGCCGTCGAAGAGTTCTCCCTTGAAGTTGAGAGTTGCTGTCATGCGCTCTTCTATGGTGCCTGCGGCAACCATATTCACTACCTGGATGTTGCGGCGCTGGCCTATGCGGTATACGCGTGCTATGCGCTGCTCGAGCACGGCGGGGTTCCAGGGGCGGTCGAGGTTGATGACCAGCGATGCGGCCTGAAGGTTAAGTCCTGTGCTGCCAGCATCGGTGGAGAGGAATACTCGGGTGGCGGTGTCGCTGTTGAAGGTTTCCACGAGGTTGCGTCGGCGTGAGGCTCCGATGCCGCCGTGGAGGTATTGGTATGCTATGCCGGCGCGGTCGAGCTCTTCGGCCATTATGCGGGTCATTCTCTCCCACTGGCTGAATATCACGGCTTTCTCGTCGCCGCTTTCGATGAGTGCCGCGACAAGCTGCAGCGCTTCGGCTATTTTGGTGTCGAAGCGGGTCTTCTGGTCGATTACAAAGGTGCTGTCGCAGGCCATGCGCATGCGGCTGAGCAGTAGCAGGAGGCGCTTCCTGTCTTTCTCGGATAGGAAGCGGTGCCGCTGCCATTTGGACGCGAGCTGCGCCACGGCGGTGCGACATTCATCGTGTATCTCGCTCTGCTCTCGGGTCATGGGTACGTAGAGCACCTTGTCGGAGCGCTCGGGCAGCTGAATGGCTACGTCGGCTTTGCGTCGGCGGAGCATACGAGAGGCGAGGCGTCGGCCTATTTCGCCGAGGTGGCGGTAGCCGGTGGTCTTGCCGGAGTCGGAGGTGACAATATGGCGTGCTTTGAACTCGTAGAAAGGCCCGAGGGCATACTGGTCTACGAACTGCATCACCGAATACAGCTCTTCGGGCCTGTTTTCCAGCGGTGTTCCCGAGAGGACTGCGCAGTAGTCGGCGTCGATGCGTCGGGCGGCGCGCGCTATCTGAGTGTTCCAGTTCTTGAGGCGCTGCACCTCGTCCATGATGAGGAAGTCGGTGGTCAGCAGGCCGAGGGCCTTGATGTCGTTGGCGAGCGTGTGGTACGATACTATCTTATAGAATGTAGGCTCGGAGTACAGCTCTCGCCTTGCGCTCGCCGCTCCTTCCACAACAGTTACAGAAGAGTCGGTGAAACGCTCTATTTCTTTCTTCCACTGGTATTTGAGCGAAGTGGGGCACACTATCATGACCGAGCTTATTATATTGCGACGTTTCATGAGCTCGGCGGCTCCGAGGGCCTGTACGGTCTTGCCGAGTCCCATTTCGTCGGCGAGTAGTGCGCGTCCGGCCTTGAAGATGAAGCGTATGCCTTCGGTCTGATAGGGATAGAGCGAAGTGTGGAGTACTGCGCCGATTTCGGCATCATCGATGCTTTCGAGAACCTGCAGTCGGCGCCGTCGGTCACGTGCCTCGAGGATATAGTTCAGCGCGTCGGGGTAGCAGTGGAACTGCGGGTCGATGCGTCGTGCGTTTTCTATGAAGGCCGGCAGCTCGGGTATCATGCCGGGCACTGCGGTGAGGTCGTCGTCGAAGTATCGCATGGCTGCTATGGCCATTTCTTCGGAAGCGTCGGTGCCGGGGCGCAGCTTCAGTTTGCGGCCTCCGATATACGACATGTATATCGACGAGCGGCGTGGCTGTGCCGTGACCGGCTCTTTGCCATGGCTTTGCAGCCACAGGGCCACGGCCTCGATGTGCTTGCAGGTGCCTAAATTTCCGGTGCGGAAGTCCATGCACTCGCAGTAGTTGCGGTCGCAGTTCTCGCCGTGATATACGGTGCGGTATGTGCGGCGGCTGTGCGGGCTTGTCACGGTGTACTGCCCGGGCGACCAGCGGTCCGATAGCTCGCTCACAGCAAACTGGCCCGAGGCCGCGGCCTGGCGCCGCAGCGAGCGCTGCCACTGTGCCGGGCTAATTCCCTCGGGGCATTGCGACGCCGTCATGGCGCCGTCTCTACCGTTTTTGCTCTGTCGTCCTGATGCCATAGAGTTTCTTTTGCGGTACAAAGATAATCATTATCGGTAAGAGATACTTAAGTTCGGAGAAAAAATACGTCAATTATTAAACCGGCCCGTAGTATCCTCACTCTGTGCGAGAACAAAGGGGCCTTCGGCGGCGTTGCACTATTACAGAGGCGCGGGAAAGCGCCTGGAGTCGTAACTCCACTTTATCGGTAAGCGCGGATGAAACCACCGCCACGTGTTCCCGCAGAAAAAAAGAGCCTCGAACGACATTTCCTCTCCTCGCAGTGATGCAAAATACCTACTTTTAGGTATTTCATGGCATGTAAGCTATGCCTAACTTTGCATCAGAATTTTACGGAATTGTTTGTCAGTGTAAAAGCGCCGCGGATTGCTCTCTCTCCACGGCGCTTTTAACGTGTATGGGCACAAAAACAGAAAACGTCACCCGCAGTGTGCGGATGACGTCTTTTAAGAGGTACCAAGCAGAATCGAACTGCTGTGCTCGGTTTTGCAGACCGATGCCTCACCACTCGGCCATGGTACCATTGGTGGGTTTGCGGGTGCAAAGTTAAGCTTTTTTTCTTATCTCGCAAAATTTTTTTGAAGAATACGTCAAAAATCAGCAAAAAAGGCGCTGAAAAATGATTGCATCGGCGTATTGTCCCCCTCTTCGCACCCAAGAACGGAGTCTGCCGCAGCCTTTAAAGCCGCATGCGGTGAAGAGCGCGCGCGATGCTTCGTTATCCACCGCCACAACGGCGGCGAGCTGGTGTATGCTCAGTGTGGATGATGCGTACTCGCACAATGCCGAAAGGGCCGCGGCGCCTATGCCCTTGCGCCGCATGGCCTCGCACACGGCTATGCCTACAAAGCCGCGGCGGTTGCGCGGGTCGAAGTCGTATATGTCCACGGCTCCGGCAGCGGTGCCGTCACATTCTATTATAAGGCGTAGCTGCCGGGCGCTGTACACGTCGGCATCGTAGTTCTCGATGTATTCCCACAGCATGCGCCGGCTCACCGGGGCCGATGCGAAGGAGCCTTCGCCGCAGGCGTCGGCGCTTTCGAGCAGGAAGAGGAAGTCAAGGTCGGCCGGTTCTACGGCCCTGAGAGTGATGTTCATGGCGCAAATATCGTAAAAATGGGTGGTAAATATCAGCAAATAATTGTGAAACATTCTAAATGCTCGCTTCAATATGGCATTTGAGCTTGTTTATAGCATAGACATTACAAAAAATAAAACACAAACCTCTTATGGACTTTCTCAGCAAAGACAAACTACTCATCGTCGGCTCTGCCGGCATGATTGGTTCAAATATGGCCCAGACGGCCATGATGATGCACCTCACTCCGAATATCTGCA
The DNA here is from genome assembly GCA_009775225.1 of Muribaculaceae bacterium. GTDB lineage: Bacteria > Bacteroidota > Bacteroidia > Bacteroidales > Muribaculaceae > CAG-873. The sequence continues at coordinate 35,191 of VSPE01000016.1, forward strand.
TCTACGACCCGTACGCTCCCGCGCTCGAAGGCGTGGCCGAAGAGTTGCTGGCATGCGCGTTCGAGGGTGTGAACCTCTCGGTTACATCCGATGTCAAGGAGGCTTTTACCGGCGCTGCATATATAGTATCGTCGGGCGGTGCGGCCCGCAAGGCCGGCATGACCCGCGAGGATTTGCTTAAAGGCAACGCTCTCATCGCCGAACAGCTCGGCCGGAATATCCGTGAATACTGCCCAGAAGTAAAGCATGTGGTTGTGATTTTCAACCCTGCTGATATCACGGGACTTATCACCCTCCTTTATTCGGGACTCAAGCCTTCGCAGGTTTCCACTCTTGCAGCCCTCGACAGCACCCGCCTGCGCTTCGAGCTTGCAAAACAGCTCAATGTGTCGCCCGACGAGGTGGTGAACAGCCGCACTTATGGCGGTCACGGCGAGCAGATGGCAGTATTTGCCTCTACAACCACCGTCGACGGCGTACGCCTCACTGACATAATCGGTACCGAAGGACTCACCGAGAGCGACTGGGAGGCTGTAAAACAGAGAGTGATACAGGGCGGCAAGCATATCATAGAGCTGCGCGGACGCTCGTCGTTCCAAAGCCCGGCATATCTCTCTATAGAGATGATAGCGGCAGCAATGGGCGGTGCTCCTTTCCGATGGCCGGTAGGCACATACGTAGACAACGGCAAGTTCAACCACATTATGATGGCTATGGAGACCACGCTCGATATCAATGGTGTGCATGTACAGCCCGTACAGGGTACTCCGCAGGAGGAGGCCGAGCTTGAGCAGAGCTACCGTCACCTCTGCAAGCTCCGCGACGAGGTGATAGCTATGGGTGTTATTCCTCCCGTCGACAAATGGTCGGAACTCAATCCCAACCTCTGAAATGAGGCTCCTAAACCTTTGACTTATACAAAGAAAAAATAAACACGTTTTTACGAAATTTTGTTAAATAATTTGTAATTCATCTCGGGGAGGCTATCTTTGCAGCCCCCGAATTACGGAAAAAGACAACCGTTATTTATGAAGAAGACAATCATCGCAGCCGCAGCAATCGCATCTATCGGCGCTCTGTCGGCTAATGCTCAGACAGTTGAGCAACCCTCATTCGGCGATAACTGGTCGATTGGCATCGAAGGCGGTGTCACTACACCTATGAGTCACAACCCCTTCTTCGGGGGCATGCGCCCTGTCATAGGGTTGCATTTAGGCAAGCAGCTTACCCCTGTTGTTGGCGTGGGCGTGGAATACAACGCCGCGATAAACACCTCCAACTGGGCCGGACGCATCCACAGCAGCAACGCTTTTGACCAGCAATACCTCGGTCTCTACGGTACTGCCGACCTCTTTAACCTCTTCGGAGGATATCAGTGCCGCGTGCGTCCGTTCACTATCGAAGCCATGATAGGCGCGGGCTGGGGCCACTACTTTTATGCCGACAAGGTAGATGCTTCCAATGACTGGAACTTCTTTGCCACAAGGGCCGGTCTTAACTTCAACTTCAATGTGAGCGAGCATGTAACCATAGCCATCAAGCCTTATGTGAGCTGGGGTATGGGCGGTAATTTCAGCCACAGCGACGTTGGCTTCAATATCAACAATGCCACATTCAACGTCCTTGCCGGTGTAAGCTACCGCTTCGGCGACGGCTTCAAGTGCGTGCGTCCCTACGACCAGGCCGAAGTCAATGCCCTCAATGCTCAGGTAAATCAGCTTCGTGGCGATGTCGACGCAGCTGTGGCCGGTCTTGCAGCATCGCAGGCCGAAAGCGCAGCCCTCGCCGCACAGCTGGCCGATTGCCAGAACCGTGCTCCCAAGGTTGTGAAGGAAGTGAACAACAACTACAGCTCTGTCCGCTTTGTATTCTTCCGCATCGGCTCTTCCAAGATTACTTCCGACCAGCAGCCCAATATCGAGATGATTGCCGACTACATGAAGCATCATCCCAAATCGAAGGTCGTAATCAAGGGCTACGCATCGGCCGACGGTAACTATGACTTCAATGTGAAGCTCGCCAAGAACCGTGCCGAGTCGGTAAAGAACGCCCTCATCAGCAAGTATAAAATACCTGCCGACCGCATTACAGCCGAAGGCGAAGGTATTGGCCACATGTTCAAGGAAGAGTCTTGGAACCGCGTAAGTATCTGTACGCTCGACGAAGACTAAAAAACACTCTGACAAATTGACTGCAAGCAATAACTGACATATACACACCGCGGTGCACCCCTGCTGCCGACAGCATGGGCGCACCGCTCATTTACTTATATATCATCACAATACACACGCTATGAGCGAAACATGGATTACAATCATCGGCTACACCGCCAGTATCTGCATGATACTCGGCTACCTGCCGCAGGCTATCGTCACTATCCGCACTCGCGACACCGATGGCATCGCCCTGCCCACTTTCTGCATGCTCGGGCTCGGCTCTATCTTCTTTGTCATTCAGGGATTTGCCCTGAATAACTGGCCTTTGGTAATCACCAATGTCATCACCACAATTTGCTCGGTGATTATCTTCGGCATCAAGTTCTATAACGACCATATCCGCAAACGCTGAGAAGTCGGTGAAAAAAAGTCGAGAGTGTTAACTTTGTTTAACACTCTCGCTTTGTTTTATATGCAGTATAGTTCTTATTTTTGCTATGCAAATTCAGGTTTCTCAAACCTGAAGGCAGGCTACATCACCTCGTGCAGTTCGGCCTACTGGCTGAAAGTGATGGGACGGCTCGCCTGCCTTATACAGACATAATCATTCTCTGTAATCCCGTCTTGCAGAACGAAGCACCGGCCCCAGTACAGCGGGTTCGTGCCAAGTTCTATATATGCAAATGACAGGACTCGAGAACCGACGCCTTACAACATATTCACAACCGTATGCCCGACGCAGCGCAAGTGTCGGGCTGCTAAAGTATATAGTCATGTTCGGACTGAACTCTCTTAAGGAATTTCAAAGATACAGGGTATCCGATTTATAAAACTTCTGACAAGGTTTCCAATAGAAGAGTATCTTCGGGCATGGCTGCTAAAACCCCCGAAGATACTTTTTTGTTAATTTTTATACGAATTTACTCCTTATTAAAAGGTTTTTACTAATTTTGCCGCTTGAAACCCCGAAAAGACCATTATGAGCACCCCAAGCAATCTTGTCATCGTGGAGTCGCCCGCCAAGGCAAAGACCATAGAGAAATTTCTCGGCCCTGACTACAAAGTCATGTCGAGCTACGGGCACATACGCGACCTCAAAAAGAAAAGCTTCAGCATAGACGTCGACAACAGCTTCGCTCCTGTCTACGAAATCCCCGAAGACAAGGAGCAGCTGGTTGCCGAGCTTAAGAAGGCCGCCGCAAAAGCCAAGACCGTGTGGCTCGCTTCCGATGAGGACCGCGAGGGAGAGGCCATTGCATGGCATCTGTACGAGGTTCTCGAGCTAAAGCCGCAGAATACCCGGCGCATCGTATTCCACGAAATCACCAAGAAAGCCATACTGCATGCGCTGGAGACTCCACGCGACATCGACATTGCCCGCGTGGACGCGCAGCAGGCCCGACGCGTGCTCGACCGCATTGTAGGCTTCGAGTTGTCGCCCGTGCTGTGGAAGCGTCTTAAACCCGCACTCTCGGCAGGCCGAGTTCAGTCGGTGGCCGTGCGCCTGATAGTGGAGCGTGAACTCGAAATCAAGAACTTTGTGAGCGAGCCTTACTTCCGCATCACCGCCGCCTTCGAGCCGTCGTCGGCCAAAGGCAGCACCGTGAAAGCGGAGCTGCAGCAGCGCCTTCAGTCCAAGGCCGAGGCCAGGGCGTTCCTTTCGTCCTGCCACAAGGCCACATTCAGCGTGGCAACCGTAGCGGTGAAGCCGCTGCGCAAGGCTCCGGCGCCCCCCTTCACCACTTCTACACTCCAGCAGGAAGCGGCGCGCAAGCTCGGGTTCTCTGTATCGCAGACCATGATGGTGGCCCAGCACCTCTATGAGAACGGTCATATCACATATATGCGTACCGACTCGCTCAACCTCTCCGAAGAGGCTGTGGCAGCCATTGCCTCGCAAATCACCGACACTCTCGGCAAAGAATATCTGCACGTGCGCAAATATCATACATCGTCGAAGGGCGCCCAGGAAGCTCACGAGGCAATCCGCCCCACCTACATCGACAAAGTAACGCTCGACGATGCCACCGCACAGGAGCAGAAACTGTATACTCTTATACGCCGACGCGCCATTGCCTCGCAAATGGCCGACGCGCTAATCCGCAAGACTACGGTCGACATCGAGGCCCCCGGCGTGCCGAACGCGTTCACAGCCACCGGCGAAGTCATAGAGTTCGACGGCTTCCTCAAGGTGTATGCCGAAGGCCACGACGAAGACGGCGCCGACGATAACGAACTGCCCCAGCTCCCCGACCTGCACACAGGCGATATGCTTGAACTGATGCAGGCCGAGGCCACAGAGCGCTTCACGATGCAGCCCCCGCGCTATACCGAAGCCTCGCTGGTAAAGAAAATGGAAGAGCTCGGCATTGGCCGCCCCTCAACCTACGCACCGACCATATCCACCATTCAGCAGCGTGGATACGTGGAGCGCGGAGAGCACGAAGGCACCCCGCGCAACTACGATGTGCTCACCCTCTCTGCCGACGGCTCTGTTGTCTCCGACACAAAAACACAGATGACAGGCTCGGAGAAAGGTAAACTTGTGCCTACCGACATAGGCATGATTGTGAACGAGTTCCTCACCGAATATTTCCCCGATATAGTAGACTTCAACTTCACGGCCAACGTTGAGGAGAAGTTCGACGAAGTGGCCCACGGCACCTTGCTCTGGACTGATGAAATAGGTCATTTCTATAACCGCTTCCACCCCGCCGTAGACAATGCCCTCACCATAAAGCAGGGTCCGAAATTCGGCGAGCGCACCCTCGGCACCGACCCCGCCTCCGGCGAGCCTGTGAGCGTGAAAATAGGCCGCTTCGGCCCTGTGGTGCAAGTCGGCAGCGCCGATAGCGATACCAAGCCCCGCTTCGCGTCGCTGCTCAAAGGCCAGTCGATGGCAGATATAACACTTGAGCAGGCCCTCCGCCTCTTTGAGTTCCCCCGTGAGCTGGGCGACTACGAGGATAAGCCTGTGAGTGTGGGTGTAGGCCGCTTCGGCCCCTACGTGCGTCACGACGGCAAATACGTGTCTATCCCCAAAGACATTGCCGCTTCGGAGCTTAGCCTCGAGAAAGCCATTGAGCTTATTGTTGCCAAGCGCGAGGCCGATGCGAACAAGACTCTCCATGTGTTTGCCGAAGACCCCGACATGCAGATACGGAACGGTCGGTTTGGCCCCTATATCTGCTATAAGAGAAAGAACTACAAGCTCCCGCGCGGTATAGAGAACCCCGCGGACATGAGCTACGACGACGCTATGGCCATTGTAAAGGACGCTGATGCAGCTCCCACAAAGCCCAAGCGCGCCGCCGCAAAACGTAAATCATCGAAATAATGGCAAAACCGAAGGTTCTGTCGGCTAAGCCCGGCACCCAGAATAACGTGCCCCGGCGCGACAACATTCTCACATTCACCGCACCCGAAGGAGAGCCTGTGAAGCTGCTCGATTTCCTTTTCGCATCCATGCCCGATGCCAAGCGTACCACCGTAAAAGACTATCTCAAGTACGGCCAGGTAATGCTCTGCGGGCAGGTGAGCACGCGCTTCGACGACGAGGTGCGGCCTGCCGACGAGGTGAAGGTGAATACTACCCGCCAGTTCCAGGTGTTCTCTCATCCGCGTATGAAGCTCGTGTACGAGGACGACGATATTATCGTTGTGGACAAGGGCTACGGCCTCCTCTCCATGGGCAACGACAAAATCAAGGACGGCACAGCCTACTCTATTCTGCGCGACTATCTAAAGCGCAAAGACCCGCGCAACAAGCTCTTCATAGTGCATCGTCTCGACCAGGCCACTTCAGGCCTTATGATGTTTGCCAAGAACGTGCAGGCCAAGGAGACTATGCAACACAACTGGAACAATATGGTGCTCGAGCGGCAGTATGTGGCTGTGATTGAGGGCGCCCTCGAGCCTTCCGACGGTGAAATACGCTCTTACCTGGCCGAGAACTCGGCTCATGAGGTGTACTCCACCGGCACCCCCGGGGAGGGGCAGCTGGCCGTGACCTATTACCACACCGTGCGTAGCCGCAAGCCTTATTCAATGGTGGAGCTGAGCCTTGCCACAGGACGCAAGAACCAAATCCGCGTACACATGAAAGATGCCGGGCATCCTATTGTGGGTGACAAGCGCTATGGCGCCAGGACTTCGCCGCTGCATCGCCTGTGTCTCCATGCACGCACTCTCCGCTTCGTGCATCCCATAACGAGGCGCGATATGAAATTCATCTCTCCGCTGCCTGCGGGCTTCTCGAAGCTCGTCTGAGCCAAATAACAGAGCGACGACATTCCTGCCGTCGCTCTTGTTATTATAATGAAAAAAGCATAATAATACGAGCGGCATGGCAATACTGTATTGCCATGCCGCTTGATGCTTTCCGAGGTCTCTAAAGGGCTTTAACGGCCGCCGCCGAGTGCTTGATAGAGGTTTATCACTGAGCGTGCGCGTGCAAGCTCTGTGGTGATCTGGCTTATCTGTGCGGAGAGGAGGCTCTGCTGAGCAGTGAGCACTTCGAGATAGCTTGTGGTGCCCGTGCTGTAGAGCATGAGGTCTTTGGTGTATTCCACCGATTTCTCGAGGTTTGCAACCTGCTCAACCAGATATTCCGACTTCTGTTGGCTCTTTTCGTATACCGTGAGGGCGTCGCTCACCTCAGCCGATGCCGACAGTAGGGTGTATTCGAAGCTGTTGAGAGCCTGCTTCTGCTGTGCTTTGGCGGCTTTCAGGCGAGCGATGTTCTGGCCTCGTGCGAAGAGGGGAGCGGTAAGTGAGCCTGCAAGCTGATAGAACCAGTCGCCGGGGTTCTTTATCATTGAGCCGAGCAGGTTGGTGAAGCCGCCGTTGGCTGTGATGTTGAGGCCGGGGTAGAATGCGGCGCGGGCGCTTGCTGTGGTGTAGAATGCGGCGGCGAGGCTCTGCTCGGCAGCCTGTACGTCGGGCCTGGCAGCAAGCTCTGCCATAGGGACGCCGGCGCGGAGCACCTTAGGAACCTGAAGGTCTACCTTGTCGGTTACGTCCCACTCCTGAGGGAGTTGGTTTACGAGCAGCGACATGGTGTTGTTGAGCTGGTCGAGGCTCACCTCGAGGTCGGTGATTGATGCGAGGATGCTGTAGTAGTTGGCAGCCGACTGCACTACGGCGGCTTCTGTCACACCGCGGCCGCCGGCCTTGAGGTCTTTCATAGTCTGCACGGTCTTTTTCCAGAGAGCGGCGGTATTGCGCGACAGATTTAGCTGACAGCGTACCGATGCGATAGCGTAGTAAGTGTTTGCGACAGCCGATATAATCTGGCTGCGTACGGCCTGCGCGTAGGCTTCGGAGCGAAGCACGGCGGCTTTTGCGCCGCGCTTGCTTGTGAGGAGCTTGCCGAAGATGTCGATTTCCCAGTTTACCTGGGCGGGTATGCTGTATGTCCACGAGAGGTCGCTGCCGGCATACGATGCTCCCGCGCCGTTGGGGCCGAGGGCCACCGAGGGCAGGTAGGCGAGCTTGGCTCCCTTGAGGTTTGCCTGGGCTATTTCCACATTGAGCTGGGCGTTGCGCAGGTCGGTGTTGTTCTCAAGCGCGAGGTTTATGAGGCTTGCGAGCTTCGGGTCGGTGAAGACCTTCTCCCAGAGCAGGTTTCCGAAGGCGGCGGAGTCTACGGGCTGCCGGCGAGCCTCGGCGTACTCTTTGGTGAGTACTGTCGAGGTGGGAGTCTCGTACTTTTTGTATATTCCGCAGCTTCCCATGATGCTTATGGCAAGTACTGCGACGCCCGCACGGGCTATATTGATGAATTTCATAGCTTGAATATTATTACTTGATATCACTTGGCGTACTGCTCGATTTCCTTTTCGATAGTGCCGCCTTTTTCTTCGTTGTGCCATGTGATAGGCTTCATCTTCTCCTGAAGTATCTGGAATACCACGAAGAGTGCGGGCACCACGAATATCTGGCATATCATACCGATAAGCATGCCGCCTACCGAACCTGCGCCGAGGGCGCGGTTGCCGTTGGCGCCTACGCCGCTTGCGAACATCATGGGCAGAAGGCCGATTACCATGGCGAGCGATGTCATGAGGATAGGACGCAGACGGGCGCCTGCACCGGCGATAGCCGCGTTGAAGATGCTCATGCCTGTTTGTCGGCGTTCGAGGGCGAACTCAACGATAAGAATTGCGTTCTTGGCGAGAAGACCGATGAGCATGATAAGGGCAATCTGAAGGTAGATGTTGTTGGAGATGCCGAAGAAGCGCGCGAAGATAAAGGCGCCGGCAAGGCCGAAGGGTATGGAGAGGATAACGGCGAAGGGCAGCATGTAGCTTTCGTACTGAGCCGAGAGGAGGAGGTACACGAAGAGCAGACACAGTGCGAAGATTGTGGCGGTGGCCGAGCCGCTGCCGCTTCCGGCTTCCTCGCGGGTCATACCTGCATATTCGTAGCCGTAGCCCTGCGGTAGCGTCTGTGTGGCCACGCGTTCGATAGCGGCGATAGCGTCGCCCGATGAGTAGCCGGGTTTAGGCGTACCCGACACCGATATCGAGGTAAACATATTAAATCGGTTCATGAGGTCGGGGCCATACACGCGGGTGAGCTTCACGAAGTTCGATATGGGCGCCATTTCGGCTCCGTTGCGAATCTTGATGCTGCTGAGTGTCTCGGGGTCGACGCGCGACTCGGGTGCGGCCTGCATCATCACACGGTATATTTTGCCGAAGCGGTTGAAGTTCGATACATACATGCCGCCGTAATAGCCCTGAAGAGTGGAGAGGATAGTCGAGGGCGAGATACCTGCGGTCTTTGCCTTGGCCGCGTCGATGTCTATCATATATTGCGGGAAGGTGGGGTTGAATGTGGTGTACGCCGCCTGTATTTCGGGCTGCTGGTTGAGCTGGGCGAGGAAGCCCTGCACTACGCCGAAGAACTGGTTGATGTCGCCGCCGGTGCGGTCTTGCATCTTCATTTCGAAGCCGTTTGTCACGGAGTAGCCGCTAATCATAGGCGGTGCGAAAATCATCACGCGGCCGTCTTTTACGTGCTGGGCTGTTAGGGCGTAGAGTTTCTGAATGATTGCGTCGGAGCTTTCGTCTTTGCCGCGTTCGCTCCAGTCTTTAAGCTTGATGATGAAAGCGCCGTATGTGGGGCCCTGGCCTGCAATAAAGCTGTAGCCGTTAATCATCTGGCGAGTTCTGATGCCGGGAATTTGTGCTGCCAGCGAGTCGACCTGGTCGAGCACTTCCTGTGTGCGTTCCTGCGAAGAACCCGCGGGCATATCCACCATTGCGAATATCACGCCGGTGTCTTCGTTGGGCACCATGCCCGAGGGCGATGATACCATGAGCCATACGAGTACGACTATCGATACTATTACCGATACGAATGCTGTAATCTTGTGGCGTGCGAACCACGAAGCACCTTTCTTATACGATGATAGGAGCTTGTTGAAGTTCTTCTCGAACGAGCGGTGGAAGCGCTTGCCGAAAAGACCGAGCACGGTTACGATAGCCACGGCCCATGCCATGCAGCTTAGGGCTATGTTGTGGAAGCCATACCAGCCGAGTACCATGAAGGTGATAGTGGCAATGAGGAGCACGAAGGTGATGAGGGGGTGAATGTCGAGGGCGAACTTGCGCTTTGCATTGGCTTTCACTGCCTCGCCTGCGGCTTTGTATGCGTCGCCCATGCGTTTGCCCAGCGGGTCGACGGTTCCGTCGGCCTTGTGGGGCTTGAGGAAGAGCGCGCACAGGGCGGGCGAGAGTGTGAGTGCGTTCACAGCCGAGAAGCCGATAGCTATAGCCATTGTGAGGCCGAACTGGCGGTAGAACACGCCGGCGGTGCCGGGCATGAACGACACGGGTATGAACACGAGCATCATCACGAGAGTGATTGAGATAAGTGCTCCGGCTATTTCTCCCATTGCGTCGATAGAGGCGCGGCGCGACGAGGTGTAGCCCTGGTCGAGCTTTGCGTGCACGGCCTCGACCACCACAATGGCGTCGTCCACCACAATGGCAATGGCAAGCACAAGGGCCGAGAGTGTGATAAGGTTCACCGAGAAGCCGATAAGGTTCATTACGAAGAATGTGCCGATAAGGGCCACGGGGATAGCGATTGCGGGGATGAGGGTGGAGCGCATGTCCTGAAGGAACACGTATACTACGAAGAACACAAGGATGAATGCCTCGATAAGTGTGTGTACCACATTATTGATAGAGGCATAGAGGAAGTCGTTGTTGTTCATCGGGATTTCGAAGGTACAGCCTTGGGGAAGGTCGGCTTCGAGGCGCTCTACGAGAGCGAGACAGTCGTTGATAATCTTTGTTGCGTTCGAGCCTGGGGTCTGGAATACCATTGCGGCGCAGGCTAGTTTGCCGTTAAGCTCGTTGGAGAAGCCGTAAGTGACACGGCCGAGTTCGATGTCGGCCACATCCTTGAGATAGAGGACTTCGCCGGCGGCGCCGGTGCGGACTACTATGTTGCCGAACTCCTCGGGGGTGGTGAGGCGCCCGCGGTAGCGCATGATGTATTGGAACGACTGGTCGCCCTGCTCGCCGAAGGCGCCGGGGGCGGCCTCTACGTTCTGCTCGGCCAGCGCTGCAGCCACGTCGGCAGGCATGAGCCGGTATTGTGCCATTACCTCGGGCTTGAGCCATATACGCATAGAGTAGTCGGCGCCGAATGCCATTACGTCGCCTACGCCCGATACGCGCTGAAGTTCGGGAATGACATTGATTTTCATGTAGTTGTCGAGGAATTCAGCCGAATATGTGGCCTGCGATGTGGTGTCTACGAGCGCTACACCCAAAAGCATCGAGGTCTGGCGTTTCTTGGTCTGTACGCCCACCTGGTTTACTTCGGACGGAAGAAGGTTGGCGGCCGCCGACACACGGTTCTGCACGTCGACAGCGGCCATGTTGGGGTCGAAGCCCTGTTCGAAGTACACGTTGATAGTCGCATTGCCGGTGTTGGTGGCTGTGGACTCCATATATGTCATGCCTTCGGCGCCGTTGATGCTCTCTTCGAGAGGTGCAATCACGGAGTTGAGTACGGCCTGTGCGTTGGCACCGTTGTATGTGGTGGTTACGGAGATTGTAGGAGGTGCTATGTCGGGGTACTGTGTTACCGGCAGCGATACAAGGCCGATAATACCCAGAAGGACGATAAATATAGATATTACCGTCGAGAGCACCGGGCGGTTGATAAACCTGTCAAGTTTCATATTGCAATATAGAATAATGAAATAGTAGTGTTATGGGAGAGCTGGGCCTCACTCGGCTGTAGCCTGGGCAGCAGCGGCGGTCTTGGGGCGTACGGTCATGCCGGCGCGCACCGATGTGCCGACGCCTTCGGTGACTACGCGGTCGCCGGGTTTGAGGCCTGATGTCACTACAAATGTCTTGCCGTCGCTGTAGGGCTGTACGGTGATGGGTGTGGATACGGCTATGTTGCTGTCGTTGAGGGTGTACACATAGCGCAAGTCCTGAAGCTCGAAGGTCGACTTCTGGGGTATGACGATGGCGCCTTCGGTTGTGCGGGGTATGATTACCTGGCCTGTGTTGCCGCTGCGTAGCACTCCGTTGGGGTTGTCGAAGAGCGCGCGGGCCGATGCTGCGCCGGTGGTGTTGTCGATTACGCCCGAAACGGTGGCTACACGTCCTTTCACGGGGTAGCGGGTGCCGTTTGCAAGCTGGAGTTCTACTTCGGGGAGCGACTTGATAGCGGCGTCGATGCTACTGCCTTCGCCGGTGAATTCCAGGAGGTCTTTCTCGGTGAATGAGAAGTAGGCATATACCTCGGAGTTGTCGGAGAGGGTAGTGAGGGGCTGTACCGACGAGGGCGACGCGAGCGAGCCTTCTCTGTTGGGTATTGAGCCGACAACGCCGTCGCTGGGTGCTGTCACGGTGGTGTATGCGAGGTTCTTGCGAGCGTTGACCACGGCAGCTTCGGCCTGTGCTACGGCAGCTTTGGCCTGAGCGAGCTGGTTGGCGGCAAGTTGCCATTCGGTCTCGCTTATGATGTTCTTGTCGAGGAGCATACGCTTGTTCTGCTCGGTGATTTGAGCGGTAGATACAGCGCTGCAGGCTGAGTTGAGGTTCGCTTCGGCCTGGTCTACAGCTGCCTGGAACTGTACCTGGTCGATAGTGAAGAGGGGCTGGCCCTTGCGGACATGCTCGCCTTCGTCTACGTGTACTTTGGTGATGAAGCCTGTTACCTGCGGGCGTATGTCGATATCGGTTTTGCCTTTGAGAGTTGCGGGGAATGAACTTTCAAAAGCGGCTGTGGAGGGTTCCACTGTTACTATGGCTACTTCGGGAGCCATCATGCTTGTCTGTCCGGGCTGCTTGTTGCCGCACGAGACGAGGGCGAGAAGTGCGCCTGTGAGAGCAATGCCGAGGCTCATGGTTTTAAACACGTTTGTCTTCATATTTTTTTCTTACTGTCAATGTATTGTCATAATGTATGAATTGTGTCCGGCAATGAATCAGTGCTGTGCCGGATTTGTTAAAACATGTTGTATAACATATTTTTACGGTGCAAAGTTACGAAATATTTAACCTATAGCTTTGGTTTAAAATTCCAATTGGTTGGCTTAAAATTCTTGTTTGCGGTTAAAGTTTGCAAATTTATAGTAATAAAAGGTGCGTAAACTGCCGCATATAGAACGCGTTAGAATATACAAAACGAATGAAGAGCGATACCGCAGGGCACACTCTTCATTCGCTTTGTATTTAGTATTTTGCGGAGTCTTATTCGAAAGAGCCCATCTTGAGATAGTTCACTTCCTCCTGTGTGAGGTAGCGCCAGCGTCCGCGGGGCAGGTTCTTCTTTGTGAGTCCTGCGAAGTACACTCGGTCGAGTTTCACTACATGGTAGCCGAGCGACTCGAATATGCGGCGCACGATGCGGTTGCGGCCAGAGTGAATTTCGATGCCGGCCTGGTTGCGGTCGGTCTCGGTGGCGTAGCTGATTGCATCGGCGTGTATGGGGCCGTCTTCAAGCTCAATGCCGTCGGCTATGCGCTGCATATCGTCTTCGGCGATGTCGCGGTCGCACCATACGTGATATATTTTCTTCTTCACGAATTTGGGGTGTGTGAGCTTGGAGGCAAGGTCGCCGTCGTTGGTGAGCAGGAGTACGCCTGTGGTGTTGCGGTCGAGGCGTCCTACGGGGTAGATGCGTTCAGGGCATGCGCCTTTCACGAGGTCCATGACGGTGAGGCGTCCGTTGGGGTCATCGCTTGTGGTCACGCAGTCTTTGGGCTTGTTGAGCAGAATGTAGCACTTGCTCTGGAGGGTAACAACCTTGTCGTCGTACTCAACCACATCGTTGTGGGTGATTTTTGTGCCGAGTTCGGTTACTACCTGACCGTTGACCTTTACGAGGCCCTGCTGGATAAATTCGTCGGCTTCGCGGCGCGAGCAGATGCCTGCGTTGCTCATGTATTTGTTGAGGCGAACCTGTTCGTTGGGATCCGGAGCTTCAATCTCGTATTCAATGCGTTTGGGGCGTGGGGTGAAGCTTTTTCCACGGCCGGGGAATGTGCCTTGGCCCTGCTGCTGGCGTGGGCCGTTATTGTTGTAGGGGCGTTTGTAACCGCCGCCGTTGTTATTGTAGGGGCGCTGTTGGCGGGGACCGTTGTTGTAACCGCCGCCGTTGTTATTGTAGGGGCGCTGCTGGCGGGGACCGTTGTTGTAACCGCC
>VSPE01000017.1 GCA_009775225.1 Muribaculaceae bacterium
GTGGCGTGTTTATAATTTACCTTCAAATAGGCGCAAAATGTCTGCTTTGAGTCTTGGAATATGGTTGATAACAATTGCCCACAAAATATCGGGTTTCAACGAATCATAAGCATGGATGACATAATTCCGTGTATCAACAATTTTACGAGCCGAGGTAATATTAATATCCGGTTCAATCTTCAAAATACGATTCATCGCTTCTCCCAAAATTTCGATGTTACGCTCTACGAATATGCGAAAAATCACGTCATTCTCAAAAATATCATATTGACGTCCAAATCTATTTTCCGCCATTTCTATTTCAGAAATGGCCAAAAGCATATCTTCGAAATATTTCTTTATCGACTCATCCATATATCAATTGCTTGGTGCTGTCAAGTTCTTTACGGAAAACCGTATTTTTTACGGCGTCATCGCAGACAAGGTCTATACGCCGTCCAAACAGCTCTTCGAGTTCGTGCATGAAGTCGAAGAAGATGTCTGCCCAATCGAGGCCTTCGCGATTGATTTTGTCTGCATCGAAATTCACCGAGAAGTCCACATCGCTCTCATCGTTGAAGTGGGGTGTGAGGATAGAGCCGAACACCCACAGCTTGGCTACCTTGTACTTTTTGCACAAGGCTATTATCTTGTCGATGTTCATCTCTATCAGCTTCATACGGTGCAAATATAATCATTTGGATTATATAACAAAAAAAAGCGAACTCAGATTTTGCTCTGAATTCGCCTTTAGTGGAGTACAGCGGACTCGAACCGCTCACCTCGACACTGCCAGTGTCGCGCTCTAGCCAGATGAGCTAGTACCCCGTTTGCGATGCAAAGGTAGGCATTATTTTTTTGATTGCGCAACAATTTTCCAATTTTAATATTTGTTAATACTTTTACACCCTTATTAGATGCGGCCTCTCACTTTTTTGCACTACCTTTGAAGTCTGATTAAAAGACTTTAACCATGACTTCTATACGCACAGGCATCATTTTGGCCATACTGCTGTCGCTGACAACCTTTGCAGGTCTCGCTCACGACAGCGGCGTGACTGTGGGAGCCGCCCGCACCACGCAATACATATCTCAGCTCAAGGGCAAGCGCGTGGCGCTCTTCTCCAACCACACCGGCATGGTGGGCGACAGCCATACGCTCGATGTGCTTCTTGGCGAGGGTGTAGAGGTGGTGACTCTCTTCTCGCCCGAACATGGCTTCCGCGGCACTGCCGACGCCGGCGAGCATGTGGCCAGCAGCGTCGACCCCGTGACGGGTATTCCTATTGCGTCGCTATACGGCGCCAAGAACAAGCGTATGCCGTCGAAAGATATTATGGACGGCCTCGATATGATTGTGTGCGATATTCAGGACGTGGGCCTGCGCTACTACACTTACTACTGCACTATGGTCGACCTTATGAACGCGGCCAAGGCCTATGGCAAGGAGTTTATGGTGCTCGACCGCCCGAACCCCAACGGCATGTATGTCGACGGCCCCATACTCGACATGAAATATAAGTCGGGCGTGGGACGCCTGCCTATCCCGGTGGTGCACGGCCTGACGCTGGGCGAGCTGGCGCGTATGGCCAACGGCGAGGGCTGGCTGACCGACGGCGGCAAGGTGAAGCTCACGGTGGTGCCTTGCGAGGGATATACTCACGCCACCCGCTACCGCCTGCCGATAGCGCCGTCGCCCAACCTTCGCGACATGAAGGCTATCTACCTCTACCCCTCGGTATGCTTCTTCGAGGCCACACCCGTGAGCCTGGGACGCGGCACCGACTTCCCCTTCACGGTGTACGGTCATCCCGACATGAAGGGCCGCACATTCGAGTTCACGCCCCGCAGCGTGTCAGGCGCCAAGAACCCGCCTCAGCTCGACCGTCTGTGCCACGGCGTAGACCTGCGCGGTCTTGACGACGAGGCCATTATCACCAAGGGTATCAATCTCGAATATATAATAGACGCCTACCACGACCTCGGCATGGGCGACAAGTTTTTCCGCTCGTTCTTCGAGCTTCTGATTGGCCGAGGCGACATCCGCACCATGATAGAGGAAGGCCGGAGCGCCGACGAAATCAAGGCTACCTGGCAGGACGATGTAACGCGCTTCAAGGAGCAGAGAAAAAAGTACCTCCTCTATGAAGAGAATTAATATTTCAAGGTTCAGAATTAAAATCGAACATACACATAATTTTTAATTCCTAATTCTGAATTTTTAATTTGTTATCCAACACACAATACACAATGAGTCTACCTGTTATCGTCATTATCACTATCGCGGCATATTTTGTGCTGCTCATGGCAGTGTCGTACTATGCCTCGCGCGGCAGCGACAACTCCACCTTCTTCACGGGCAACCGCAAGGCACCGTGGCCCGTTGTAGCCTTCGCCACCATGGGCGCCGCAATCTCGGGTGTAACCTTCATCTCCGTTCCGGGCATGGTCGTAGCAAAAGGCTACGCCTATCTGCAGATGGTGCTCGGCTTCATAGTCGGCTATGTGGCAATCGCCTTCGTGCTGCTGCCGCTGTTCTACAAGCGCAATCTCATATCTATCTACGGCTACCTTGAGGAACGCTTCGGGCGCTCTACCTACCGCACCGGCGCATGGTTCTTCTTCATCTCCAAGATGCTCGGAGCCGCCGTACGCTTCTTCGTGGTATGCGCCGTGCTCCAGCTGCTTGTGTTCTCGCCACTGGGCATACCGTTTATCTTCAACGTGATTGTAACCATAGCACTGATATGGCTCTACACGGTGCAGGGAGGCGTGAAGAGCGTGATATGGACAGATACCCTCAAGAGCTTCTGCCTGATAATGTCGGTAGTGCTGTGTATCTACTTCGTGGCCGTGAACTTAGGTTTCTCCTTCGGCGAACTGACCTCGGCCATAGGCGAGCACCACACCTCTCGTATGTTCTTCTTCGATAATCCCAAGGAAGGCACATACTTCTGGAAACAGTTCCTTGCCGGCGTGTTCATGGCAATCGCCACCAACGGTCTCGACCAGGATATGATGCAGCGTAGCCTCGCCTGCAAGGACACTCGCCAGAGCCAGAAAAACCTCATCGTGGGCGGCATCACACAGTTCTTCGTCATCGCGCTCTTCCTGCTGCTGGGCACACTGCTGGTTATCTTCATGGACAGCAAGGGCATAGCTCACCCCGAGAAGTCGGACGACATCTTCGCCATGGTAGCCACCCACCCCGACGTGCCTATCGTGGTTGGCATCCTCTTCGTGCTCGGCCTTATAGCGGCGGCCTACTCGGCAGCCGGCTCGGCCCTCACATCGCTCACCACCTCCTTTACAGTAGACATCCTCGGGGCACACAAGCATGGCGACGACAAGCGCCTCACACGCACCCGAAAGCTCGTGCACATGGCCATGTCGGGCTGCATGGGCCTCGTAATCATAGCCTTCTACTACCTCAGCAACCAGGACGCCATTTCGGCTGTGTACACCCTCGCCTCGTACACCTACGGGCCCATCCTCGGCCTCTTCGTGTACGGCATGTTCTGGAAGAAGCCCGTGCACGACCGCTTCGTACCCGCTGTGTGCATAGCAGCGCCGTGCCTGTCGTGGGCCCTACAGTATGCGCTGAGCCACTTCTTCGGCTATGAGACAAGCTTCGAGCTGCTTATTATCAATGCTCTCTTCACTGTGGCAGGACTGCGCCTACTTTCGGTAGGAAAAGCCTCGCGACCCGCAGTCCAAGCCTAAGCACCGACCATGAGCGGCAAACTCGTCAACCGATATATCTGGCTGGTCGACACCATTCGTCGATACGGACGCATCACGCGCCCGCAAATCGACAACTGCTGGATGCGCTCGCAGCTGTCGGACGGACGACCGATGCCGCGACGGTCTTTCGCAAACTACCGCAGGGGCGCCGAAGAGATGTTCAACATCGAAATCAAATGCGACCCCTCGACCTTCGAGTACTACATAGAAGACGACGGCGACGACAGCAAAACGGCACGTGTGACAGAGTGGCTACTCAACTCGACCGTGACAAACGACGTGCTCACAAACAGCCGCGACGTGGCCGACCGCATCTTTCTGGAGGATGTGCCTTCGGCTCGGCGCTTTCTCGCCCCCGTAATCGATGCCCTGAGGCAGCACCTGCCCGTGCGCTTCGACTATCACTCATACACACGCTCGAGTCCCACTCCCGGAGTGGTGCTCGAGCCGTATTTCCTTAAAATCTTCAGGCAGCGCTGGTATGTCACCGGCCGCAACCGCGCCGACAAACGCATCAAGACATACGCCCTCGACCGTATGTCGGAGCTGAGCATCGTGGCCGACCCGTTCCGACCCGACCCCGCCTTCGACGCCGCAGCTTATGCGGCGCCCTCGTTCGGCATTATTTTCGACGGCGGCAAGACACACCGCGTGGTGCTGCGCGTCGACCCTGTACAGGCCAAATATCTCAGGGCACTGCCGCTGCACCCCTCGCAGCACGAATACGTGCACGACGGCATGTCGCTCTTCCACTACGACATGCGCATCACTCGCGACCTCGTAGACCATATCCTCTCGCTCAGCCCCGGCGTAATAGTGGAGAAGCCGGCACAGCTCCGCGACATGGTGATAGAACGCCTTATCAACTCGCTCGACGCTTATGAAAGTCAATAAACTCAATAAAGTAAATATCGCCATAGCGCTTACAGCTGCACTGTCGATGCACGCGTGCTCGTCGGCACGCCACACCACGGCGCCCCTACCCGAGCCGGAGGGTGCCCCCGACTATCGCCCCGCACTATTCGGCGGAAGTCCCGTGCAGGAACGGCCCCGCGCCATAGTGTACCGCACCTCGAAGCCTTGCGCCGACCTCGTGCCCGTGCAGGTATCGGCCGACGGCACCGCGCTCATCTCGTATCCTGCTCCCTCCGACCTCAACCCCGCGCTATCCGCACCCGTGGAGCTGCCGGGCGGCTGGTGGCTCGACCGCCGCGGAGTAGGCACGGCGAGCGTTTTCACCACCTATACCTACGCGCAGTATTCAGCCATGAAACAGGCACCCTCGCCGGCCGACATCCTCGCGCATATCGACCCGCAGGCACACATCACCGCCATGTACGCACTGCCGGTAAGCGCCACCGAAGCAGCCGCCAATCCCGATATCTGCAACAAATACATAGCCGACGGCTTCAGAGATTGCGAAAAAATGCGTACTTTTGCGCATTAAAAAACGCAAGTCTATGGCCGGAGTAAAACCCAAGAAAGCCCTCGGGCAACATTTCCTTACCGACCTGAGCGTGGCCGGGCGTATCGCAGCCACTCTCGACGCCTACAAGGGCACTCCCATACTGGAGGTAGGCCCCGGCATGGGCGTGCTCAGCGAGTTCCTTCTCGCCACACACCGAGCCGACACACTCACTCTGGCAGAAATAGACACCGAGAGTGTGGCGTGGCTCAAGGCTCATCTCCCTCAGCCTCAGCCACGCATCGTGGAGGGCGACTTCCTCAGGATGAACCTCGACGAGCTCTTCCCCGACGGCCGCGACTTCTGTGTAATCGGCAACTACCCCTACAACATATCGTCGCAGATATTCTTCCGCGTGCTCGACTACAAAGACCGCGTGACATGCTGCTCCGGCATGCTCCAACGCGAGGTGGCCGAGCGCCTGGCCGCTCCCGCGGGCACCAAGGCGAGAGGCATACTAAGCGTCCTGCTACAGGCATGGTACGACGTGGAATACCTGTTCACCGTATCAGAGAAGGTGTTCAACCCGCCCCCCAAGGTGAAGTCGGGTGTAGTGAGGCTAATACGCAACGGCGTTACCGACCTCGGCTGCGACGAGGCCCTTTTCAAGACCGTGGTCAAGACCACCTTCGGGCAGCGCCGCAAAACCCTCCGCAACTCCGTGAAATCGCTGCTGCCGCCCGGCGTGTCGCTTCCCGAAGACGACGATATGGCCGGACTACGCCCCGAGCAGCTGTCGGTGGAGCAATTTATAGAACTCACACGCAGGGTGAGCGCCCTGCGCGCCAAAGCATGACGCCATGAAGGAATACACCGACGAGGATTTGCAGCACATCAAGGATATAATCCGCAACGACGAGGCCGACAAGGCCCGCGCCGAGCTGGCCGACATGCACCCGGCCGACATCGCCGAGCTGTACAAGAGCCTCGACCTCGACGAAGCCGAATACCTCTTCAAGCTGCTCGACGAGGAGACTTCGGCCGACGTGCTCATGGAGCTGGACGAGGACGACCGTCTCAAGCTCATCAGCGACATGCCCGCCGAGGAAATCGCACAGACAATCGACCACCTCGACACCGACGATGCCGTAGACCTTATACAGCAGCTCGACGAAGAAGACCGCGACGAAATTCTAAGCCATATCGACGACGTGGAGCAGGCCGGCGACATCATAGACCTGCTCAAGTACGACGAAGACACCGCCGGCGGCCTCATGGGTACCGAGATGATTGTGGTGAACGAAAACTGGTCGATGCCCGAGTGTATCAAGCAGATGCGCATGCAGGCCGAGGATATGGACGAGATTTACTACGTATACGTGGTAGACAACGACTACAAGCTCCGCGGCACACTGCCCCTGAAGATGATGCTCACACATCCCTCGGTGTCGAAAATCAAACACGTCATGGAGGCCGACCCCGTAAGCGTGAAGGCCGATATGCCTATCGACGACGTGGCCCTCGACTTCGAGAAATACGACCTTGTGGCGATGCCTGTCGTAGACTCGATAGGACGCCTGCTCGGCCGTATCACCGTGGACGACGTGATGGATAAAGTGCGCGAGTCGAGCGAACGCGACTACCAGCTCGCCTCGGGTATCTCCTCCGACGTCGATGCCGATGACTCAGTACTGGCTCAGACCAAGGCTCGCATACCGTGGCTGCTCGTGGGCATAGCCTCAGGCATCCTCGCCTCGATAATACTCGGCTCGTTCGAGACTCAGCTGCAGGCCGTGACTGCGCTTGCGCTCTTCATTCCCATAATAGGCGGCACAGGCGGCAACGTGGGCGTACAGGCATCGGCAATCGTGGTACAGGGCCTCGCCAACGGCTCTCTCGACGTGCGCAACTTCGCATCGCAACTCGGCAAAGAAATCCTTGTGGGCCTGCTAAACGCCACCGTAATATCGGCCGTAGTGCTGGCCTACAATATGCTGACAATGCCCTCCGACCTCGCCGTGACACTATCTGTGGCGGTCTCGCTCTTCGTAGTGGTGATGTTCGCCACCATACTGGGAACTGTAGTACCGCTTACCCTGGAGAAGCTGCACATCAACCCGGCGCTCGCCACAGGCCCCTTCATCCAGATTGCCAACGACATTGTAGGCCTTATCATATACGTGCAAATATCCACCTTCTTCCTCCGCGCCATGACAGGCATGGATATATAAGCCTCACGACAGCAGCCGCTCTATGCGGTTGCCCGGCCTTATATTGAGCTGGAACACGCAGCAGGCACCGATAGCTTCGCTGTTGTAGCGGAAATGGTAGCGCTCGGCCCCGAAACAGTCCAGCACAGCATAAGCCGCCGTGGCGGCACCCTCGCGGAACCGTCCGGGCACAAGCCGTTCCTCTATTACAACATCGAAGCCTATTATGGTCACGGCAAGACTGTAGGCGCCGCTCATATCGACTCCTTCAAGCCCGAAGCGGTGTACTTCCAGCTCACCACGGTCGTTCACCACACATACAACCCCGGGGCGCGAGGGCGTGGCGTCGGCGCGGAGCGTACCGCCCACAAGCAGCGTGCGGGCCGCACCCTTATTCTTAGGCATGGCGGCGGCTCCGACAACAGCGGCGGCAATAAAAGCTGCTATCACATAGAACTCCACCGACTGAAATATAGAGCATATAATAATCATAGCACCAAAATTAGCACAAAAAACCGACACCGACAAATGGCACCCTCACACATCACATCCCGACTGTGGCATACGCTGCGCGACAGCTATCTGTGGCCGCGCCTGTGCCCCGTGTGCGGAGAGGAGGTACCAGCGCCCGACTCGGTGATGTGCACACCCTGCCTTATGAAACTGCCAGTGTGCATGGAAAAGGGCTATGAGCTGCTGGAGAGCCGTGCCATGGCCACCAACGCCATTCTGCCGGTATCAACGGTAAGGGCATGGTTTCACTACGACCCCGACGACAGCTACGCCGAGCTTCTGAGAGTCATGAAATACGACGGACGCAGCAAGCTCGGCCACGACATGGGGCGCCTCTTCGCCCGCGAGCTTATGGCATCGTCGTATCAGGCGTCGGAGCTGCCCTTCGCCGAAGTAGACGTGCTTCTGCCTATGCCGATGTACCGCAGCAAACGCCTGTTGCGAGGCTACAACCAAAGCGAGGTGATAGCGCGTGGCATGGCTGCCGTAAGCGGCGCCGCCGTGGGCGACAATCTTGTGGCTGTACGCAGCCACGGCACACAGACACGCCTGTCGCAGGCGGCCCGACGCCAGAACATAAGCGGCTGCTTCGCCCTGAGGCATCCCGAAGAGCTGGCAGGCCTCAACGTGGCCATAGTAGACGACATCATCACCACCGGCGCATCAATGGGAGAAGCACTCAAAGCACTCTCCGACGCTATTCCCGGCATAGCATCGGTGTCGCTCTACGCACTGGGAGCAACACGCCGAAAGGGATATTAAAGCCACGCACACAAACTTTTGCCACCAAAACTTTGCAGCTCTGTAGCTTTTTTGTAACTTTGCGGCAATAAACCAAAATATCATGAGTATCAGACAAAACACGGCAACCGCGCTATTGTGCGCTCTCCTCGCCCTTGCAGGATGCAAGAGCAACGCACGCTCAGGCCACGACGGCACCGAGCAGACGCGCCCCACCGCAAAGGCTCTGGGAACATTCAGCGCCGACTCGGCCTACCGATACATTGCCGAGCAGGTAGCCTTCGGCCCTCGCGTACCCGGTTCCGACGGCCACAAGGCATGCCGTGACTACATAGTCAACTCTCTCCGCAGTTTCGATGCGGACACTGTGATAGTGCAGGAAGCAAGCGTGACCGCCTACGACGGCACCCGACTGCCTATAGCCAATATCTTCGCCGGGTACAACACCGGCCAAAGCAAGCGCGTGCTTCTGGCCGCTCACTGGGATACACGCCCCTGGGCCGACAGAGAAGACAACGACAGCACCCGCAACATTCCTATCCTCGGCGCAAACGACGGCGCCAGCGGTGTGGGAGTGCTGCTCGAGATTGCCCGCAACCTTGCACTCAAAAAGCCGTCCGTTGGTGTAGACCTGCTCTTCGTAGATGCCGAAGACTATGGCCGCAGCGACGGCTTCGACCGCCACGACGACACATGGTGCCTCGGCTCGCAGTACTGGGCCGCGAATATGGTGCCGTACTCGCCCGAAAACCTCCCCGTATACGGTATTCTCCTCGATATGGTAGGCGGACGCAACGCGCGCTTCCACTACGAGGACTTCTCCGCACGAAACGCAAGAAGCCCCACAATCAAGGTCTGGAGCGAGGCCGAGGCTATGGGCTACGGCGACCGCTTTATCCGCAAAGTGGGAGGAGCCACTATCGACGACCACATAGTGCTCACTCGCGCCGGAATACCCACTACCGACATCATCGAGCTGAACAACGAGCAGACATACACCTTCCCGCCCACATGGCACACTCACGACGACAATATGGATAACATAGACCGCTCGTCGCTGAAAGCTGTGGGTGAGACTGTTTTAAACGTTATATACAAGGAAAAACCCTTCTGAAAAATGACTATTGACGAAAGCCAACAAGATATTATCGACCAGTTCGCCGACATCGACGACTGGATGGACAAATATGCCTATATCATCGACATGGGCAACTCTCTGCCGGCACTCCCCGAGCAACTGAAGACCCCCGACCGCCTCATCGAAGGCTGCCAGAGCCGCGTGTGGCTCGACGCCGAGCGCGATGCAGACGGCAACATAGTATTCCGAGCCGACTCCGACGCTATCATCGTCAAGGGCATCATATCCATGCTCGTGCAGGTACTCTCGGGCCACACCCCCGACGAAATACTAAATGCCGACCTCCGCTTCATCAACGAAATAGGCCTATCGGAGCATCTGTCGCCCACGCGCAGCAATGGCCTCGTGGCCATGCTCAAGCAGATGCGCGCCTACGCTGCCGCATTTAATCAAATTAAGAATTAAAAAAAATTAAAAATTAAAAAGCGGGCGTCCGAGGTTAAACCACGGACGCCCGCCTAATTTATTACGGGATTGTCTGTCAGAGCTGAGAATCGGGGTCGAGGTTTGCCTTCTCGATATCCTTGAAGTAGCGATAGGTGCCTACCATGAGTTCTGCACAAGCATCTTCATCGCACACGATGATAGCCTTGGGATGCATCTGAAGAGCGGAGATAGTCCACTGCTGCGAGATGCCGCCTTCCACGCCGTGGTGCAGAGCGCGAGCCTTGTTGTGGCCGTTTACCATGAGCATCACCGAGCGTGCGTCCATCACAGTACCTACGCCTACGGTGAGGGCAGTCTTGGGTACGAGGTCTACATTTCCCTCGAAGAAGCGCGAGTTGGCAATGATAGTATCCTGGGTGAGAGTCTTCACACGAGTACGCGAGGTGAGCGACGAGCCGGGTTCGTTGAATGCGATATGGCCGTCGGGGCCGACACCGCCCATAAAGAGGTCGATGCCGCCGTACTGCTTGATTTTAGCTTCGAAGCGGGCACACTCGGCCTCGAGGTCGGCAGCGTTGCCGTCGAGGATATTCACGTTCTCGGCGGGGATGTCGATGTGGCTGAAGAAATTGTTCCACATAAAGCTGTGATAGCTCTCGGGGTGGTCGACAGGGAGGCCCACATACTCGTCCATATTGAAAGTAACGACATTGCGGAACGACACTTTGCCTTCCTTATAAAGCTCTATCAGACGGCGATACATGCCTAAGGGAGAGCTGCCGGTGGGGCAACCGAGCACGAAGGGATGTTCGGCCGTAGGGTTGGCTGCATTTATTCGGGCGGCCACATAGTTGCCGGCCCAGCGGGAGAGAGAGTCGTAGTTAGGTTCGATTACCAGTCTCATAACTTTATTAAAGTGTATTTAGTAATTATGTATCAGTCGGTCAGAAAAGCCATGCGGCGGTGATTGTCCAGTAATTGTTTTTACCGTCGATAGGCTGTGCGTTGATATCTTTGGCGATATACTTAACGGTCTTTGTCATACCCACGGCATACGAAGCGCTCACCTGAAGGTGTGTGAAGAACTGAAGACCCACACCGAAGTTCCATGCGCAGTCGAAGCTCTTGTTCTCGTAAGCCTCGGAGATGCCTTTCTTGGAGGCGAGGAAAGCGAAGGTCGGGCCGGTGAACACATAGGGCGAGAACACCTTGCCAACCAAAGGCAGACCGATTTTATACTTTAGCGCGAGGGGCAGCTCGATATAATCGCGGTTTTTGAAGCGCGACGATGCAACGAGGCTCTCGTTGTCAGCAGTTGTATCGCCGTTGGGGTCTACGGCGGAGTTGCTCACGCGGTGTACATACATCACCGAAAGGTCTAAGGCAAGATTGATAACAGGAATAGTGTACTCAGCCTCGACACCACCGGTGAAGCCGGCACGGTTGTCATTGTCGAATACTGACTTGTTGAGGCGCATAGAATTGACATCAACACCGATACGAGGCCCGATACGGAACTGCGCAGCTGCGGGCATGGCGGCAACAGCCACAAGGGCGATTGTGAGCAGAAGGGCTTGGATTTTTTTCATAGAAATATGTGATATGTAATGAATATTCAGGAATTTAGAATAGGTCTCGCATCGGAGAACACTGCAAAATTACAATTTTTAATGGAGAATATAGACTTTTGAGTAAAAAAATTTGTAATTTTGCTCATTATGACTACCGAGCAACGCCTGAAAACAGAAGAGAAAGTCGTGGAGATGCTCCGCACCGTCTACGACCCCGAAATCCCGGTGGATATATATTCGCTGGGCCTCGTGTATAAAATAGACCTGAGCGACAGCGGCGACCTCACCGTCGACATGACTCTCACCGCCCCCAACTGCCCTATGGCCGACTTCATCCTCGAAGACGTGCGCATGAAGCTCGAGAGCATAGAAGGCGTTCAGTCGGTGACGGTAAACATCGTATTCGAGCCGGAGTGGACTCAGGATATGATGAGCGAGGAAGCCAAGCTTGAGTTAGGCCTGCTATGAGCGCGCCACACGCATCACGCACTCTCACCTACTTCCTGAGCGACATCCACTTGGGAGCAGGCTACATGCCCGACCGTATAGAGCACGAAAAGAAGGTTACAGCCTTCCTGCAGGCCATAGCGCCGCGTGCCGCACGGCTGTATCTGCTGGGCGACATACTCGACTACTGGTTCGAATACCGCACGGTGGTGCCACGCGGCTATGTGCGCTTCTTCGGCCAGCTCGCCGCCATGGCCGACGCCGGCACCGAAATCGTATGGTTCATAGGCAATCACGATATATGGCTGTTCGACTATCTGCGCGATGAGCTTGGCATACGCATCGTCGACAGCAGCACAGGAGGCATACCCGTCACAATCGACGGCATACATTTCTTCCTCGGCCACGGCGACACGTTCGGGCGACAGCCTGCGGCCTACCGCACACTACGCTCCATTTTCCACAACCGCATGCTCCAGAAACTTTACTCCGGCATACATCCCCGCTGGACTATCCCCTTCGCCCACGGGTGGAGTTCACATTCGCGCAAAGGTAAGTCAGCCACTGTTCCGGCACCAGTATTCACATCCAAGGCACGAGCCGCCACCGAAGTATTTGCCCGAAGCCTCTCTGCCGCCGACCCCGAGCTGCGATATATAGTAATAGGCCACCACCACGTGGCTATCGACGAACCGGTAAACAGCCGATGCCGCCTCATAATCCTCGGCAACTGGATAGACCGCTCCTCCTACGCTGTATTCGACGGCTCCTCTCTCGAGCTGAAAGAATGGAGTCGGGAACAAAATAATTAAGAGGTTGTTTAATAATCATTGTTAAACAACGACCTCTAAAGCACCCGTCCTCACACCCACTTTAACCGGTGGAGCCAATACCATACGGCGGCTGCAAGCAGGAACGACAGACTCACAATAAGGCCGAAGGCACAGGAAACAGCGCACCCCCACACCTCCACGTTCATACCGTAGAAACTTGCCACAAGAGTAGGAACCATGAGGATGATGGATATGCTTGTCATGCGCTTCATAATATCGTTCACGTTGTTCGATATAACCGATGCGAACGTATCCATGCTGGTGCTCAGAATTTGCATATACACGTTCACGGTATTCGAGGCCTGCCCCATCTCTATCTCCACATCTTCGAGCAGGTCGGCGTCGCAGTCGTCGGCATACACCTTATTGAGCCGCTCGATAAGCATACTGTTTCCCTGCAGGGCGGTGTTGAAATATACGAGTGACTTCTGAAGCGACATCAGTCCGAGCAACAGTTCATTGCGCACACTCTTCCTGAGTAGCCCTGTCGATGCCGCCACGCTGGCGTTTATCTCCTTGAGATACTGAAGGAACCAGAATGTCGACGAGTACACAAGCCTCAGCACGAAGTCGGGCTGATTGTCTACACATATATGGCGCTTCCTGCTGTGCTCTATAAAGTCGGCAATCATCTGAGTGCTTATATGGCACACGGTGATTATTATCTCGCCTTTTGTCATCACCCCGAGAGGAACGGTGATATAGCCGTCGGCAGTGCGGTGAGGTATGCGCAGAATGGTTAGGAGCCAGCCGTCCTCATGCTCGAAACGCGGCCGCTCGTCGCGGTCGGCCACTGATTCAAGAAACGACTCGGGCACGCATAGGCCGCGGAGCACCTCGAAGTCGTATTGGTCGGGGGTCTCCACATTTATCCAGTAGCGCGGCTGCCATTCGGGCTGCTCCACTATGCCCTTGTCTTCACAGGAATAGTATTTTATCATCTATTTTTTTAATTATTAACACGGCACAGGCTTAGGCGGTTCAACAAAAGAAGCCGTCCACGCTTGCCATTAGCATCTTTTTTCGTATTTTTGCGGCCGTCTACAACCGTATATCGAACTTTCGCACCACGGCGAGGTTATAGTAATACAGACAATACTACACCGTTTCAACTCAATCCTTTATGAGGCTAATGAAATATCTATCGACATTGCGGAGCTGCCTTGCCGCCGGACTCGTCATCATAGGTCTTGAAGCAGCAGGCCGGACACCCGCAGACTCCGAGGCTCCGCACTCACTGCCCGGAGTGACTAATCTGGAGACTTTCAGGCAAATGGCGCTTGAAAGCAACAAGCAGCTCATGATGCAGCGCGAACGCATCCGCAAGGCAGGCTATCAGAAGAAAGAAGCCTTTGCGGCATATCTGCCCGCTATCGACTTCGCCGGCGGATATATGTACAACCAGCGCGAACTGTCGATTTTCGACAGCGACCAGCTGCTCCCCACCAAGTCGTTCGACCCCAAGACCGGAACGTATCAGTTCAACCTCGTCACCGACCCGGCTACCGGCGCGCCCATAAAAGGCCCCGACGGCCATTACATCCCATCCACTGTGGCGCTCATTCCCAAGGAAGCGATGACCTACGACATTCACAACGTGTTCTTCGGCGCAATCACCCTCACCCAGCCTATATTCATGGGCGGCAAGATTGTGGCTCTGAACAAACTCACAAAGGCTGCCGAGATTGCAGCCAAAGAACTTGGCAATGCCGAGACCGAGAATGTGATTTATGCCGTAGACGCCGCCTACTGGCAAGTAGTGTCGCTGAAGGCCAAGTACCGCCTCGCACAGAGCTACGTGAACCTGCTCGACTCGCTCGGCCGCAACGTGCATCTTATGCTTGAAGAGGGCGTGGCCACCCGCAGCGACGTGCTCAGCGTGGACGTGAAGCTCAACGCCGCGCAGGTAGACCTCACCAAGGTAGAGAACGGCCTTGTGCTGAGCCGCATGGCACTCGCTCAGGTGTGCGGCCTGCCCGTCGACACACAGTTCACCCTCGCCGACGAAGACAACGATGTGGCCGTGCCCGCCGAAGGCGCCGCCGCGAGCTACGACATGGAGGCCGTGTACGCACGCCGCCCCGAGCTACGCGCACTCGAGCAGGGCATAGAGGCTGCCAGACAGCAGAAGCGCGTGGCCCTTTCGACCATGCTTCCCAACCTCGCACTCGTAGGCGCATACGAGTTCTCGAACCCCAATATGTACGACGGCTTCAAGAAAAGCTTCAAAGGCGCTTTCAGCGTGGGGGCGATGCTCACAATTCCTATCTGGCACTGGGGCGGCAACATGAGCAAGTACCGCGCCGCCGAGAGCGACGAGGTAATCCGCCGCCTCGAGCTTGAGAACGCCCGCGAAATGGTGAGCCTTCAGGTGAGCCAGGCTTCGTTCAAGACACAGGAGTCGTACAAGACCTACCGCATGACGA
The DNA here is from genome assembly GCA_009775225.1 of Muribaculaceae bacterium. Classification (GTDB taxonomy): domain Bacteria; phylum Bacteroidota; class Bacteroidia; order Bacteroidales; family Muribaculaceae; genus CAG-873. The sequence continues at coordinate 15,395 of VSPE01000017.1, forward strand.
TGACAAACCTCGCCAAGGCCGACGAGAACCTGCGCACAGCCACCCTCGCCTTCCGGGAAGGCGTTGCCACCACCGACAATGTAATGGCGGCACAGACGGCATGGCTCAAGGCACACTCCGAGAAAATCGACGCTCTAATCGAGGTACAACTCTGCCAGACCTATCTGAGCAAGGCTCTCGGCACTCTCTATCCGCAAAGCGGAATTGAAAATTAAAAATCAGGAATTAAAAATTATTGTCAGACTCGTTTCCGACAGAATATACTTCAAAGCAATGGCAACAGACAACAATCAGGAAAAGCGGGCCAACCGCACCCTCCTCCTCACCATGGCCTGCGTGGTAGCCGCAGTGCTTGTCATAGCAATTATCGGCTTTATCTTCATGAACCGACCCGACAGCTTCATCGAGGGCCAGGTCGAAGGCTCCGACATACGCATATCGGGCAAGCTCCCGGGCCGCGTAGCCGAATTTTACGTACAGGAAGGCGACACCGTAAAAGCCGGCGACACCCTCGTGCACATACACTCCTCGGTAGTCGACGCACAGCTGGGCCAGGCCGAAGCCATGCGCACCGTGGCCACAGCCACCGACAAGAAAGTGGATGCAGGCACTCGTATTCAGATTATCAACACCGCCGCAAGCCTGCTCAGCCAGGCCGAAGCCGCCGAGACAATCACCAAAAAGACCTATCAGCGCATGGAGCGCCTTTATGGCGAAGGTGTGATTTCGGAGCAGAAGCGCGATGAAGCAAAGGCCGCGTACGACGCTGCCGTAGCCGCCAAAAACGCCGCCGCAAGCCAGCTCTCGCTCGCCAAGGCCGGCGCTCAGCAGGAAGACAAGACTGCCGCCGAGGCTATGGTGAAGGCTGCCGACAGCGGTGTGGCCCAAGTAAACGCCATTCTTGAAGACAGCTACCTCACAGCACCTTTCGACGGCACTATCGACCAGATTTACCCCGAGGTGGGCGAGCTCGTGGCTATGGGTGCGCCTATCATGAACCTGCTCCGTACCGGCGACCGCTACGTGGTGTTCAACGTGCGCGAGGAGCTGCTCAACGACCTGCCTATGGGCAAGGAGTTAAAAGTAATGATACCCGCACTCGGCAAAAAGGAAATAAACGTAAAGGTGTACTATATCCGCGACATGGGAAGCTACGCCACATGGCGCTCCACCAAATCGACAGGCAGCTACGACAGCCGCACCTTCCAGATTAAGGCACGCCCCACCGAAGAAATCGATGGCCTGCGCCCCGGCATGTCGGCAGTCATCCCTGACTGGGAATAAAAACAGTTACAGTTATTCACCTCCTCAGGCACCTTATTTTTTATCCTTAATTTCTTCTAAATGAAGCAGTCCGGTTTCATAGCGGGAGTACGCCGCGAGATAGCGCGCATGGCATCGCGCCGGATGTATCTGTTCGGCATGGTGCTCGTGCCAATCTTCGTGTCGGTATTCTTCCTGAGCATCCTCAGCCCGGGCCTTCCCGAGCGTGTGCCGTCGGCCGTGGTGGATATGGACCACTCGCAGATGTCGCGCTCGCTCACCCGCTCTCTCAAAGCACTACAGACCCTCGACGTGCGCGAAGAACTCGAGAGCTACGACGACGCCCTGCGCAGCGTGCGCAAAGGCTCGGTATTCGGCTTCTTCGTCATCCCCGCCAATTTCGAGCGCGACGCACTCTCGGGCAGACAGCCCACCCTGGAGTATTACTCCAATATGACGTACTTCGTGCCGGGCACTCTGGCATTCAAAGGCTTCAAGACGGTAGCCGTGACAACGGCCGGCGGCGTGGTAAAGCAGACGCTATCCAGCGTGGGGCTATCGCCCCAGCAGACGGCAGGCCTGCTGCAGCCCGTAGTGGTCGACGAGTTCGCGCTAAACAACCCCTGGATGAGCTACAGCATATATCTGTGCCCATCCTTCATGATGTGCACCTTCGTGCTGATGATAATGCTCATGACGGCGTTCTCTATTACTACCGAAATCAAATACGGCACCTCGGTGCAGTGGCTCGCCACCGCCCGCGGCCACATGGGCCTGGCACTGATATCCAAGCTGCTGCCGCAGACTGTGGTGTATAGTTCGGTGGGGCTGTTCATGCTGTGGCTGCTCTTCGGCTTCTCGCACATGCCTCTGCACGGCTCGCTCGGCTGGATGATAGCGGCTACGCTGCTTACGGTCGCGGCCTCGCAGACCTTCGCCACCTTCATCGCCTGCGTGGTTCCCAACACGCGCCTGTCGCTCACTATATGCGCGCTCTTCGGCATACTGTCGTTCTCCTTCACCGGCTTTTCGTTTCCGGTACAGAGCATGTACGGCTTCCTGGGCGTGTTCAGCTGGCTTGCACCGATAAGGTACTGGTTCCTCATATATATCAACGAGGCACTCAACGGCGTGGCGCTCTACTATTCGCGCTACTACTTCGTGGCCCTTCTGCTCTTCCTCGTCGGCCCCGTGCTGATGATGTGGAACCTCAAGCGCATGTGCCTCAAACCCGTCTACGTGCCCTGATATGAAATTTCTGAACAATATACTGCATTGGGCATCGGGCATGGGCCGCGTGTTCCGCAATGAGTTACGCCTCATTCTGGGCGATGTGGGCGTCATGCTCTTCTTCTTCGCCCTTCCGCTGGCCTATCCTGTGGTGTACACCCTCATATACAACCCCGAGGTAGTGCGCAAGCTGCCCGTGGCAGTGGTAGACCACTCCATGACAGTCGCCTCGCGCGACTTTGTGCGCCATGCCTCGGCAAGCCCTTCTATCGAGATTTTCGCCTACTGCCCCAACATGGCCGATGCCAAGGAACTCATGGCCTCGGGCGATGTGTACGGCATCATGGAAATACCCGACGACTACTCCAAATGCCTGGGCCGCGGCGAGCAGGCACACGTGTCATTCTTCGCCGACATGAGTCTGCTGCTCCGCTACCGCACCTTCATGGCTGCCCTCACCGACCTGCAGCTCGAACTCACAAGCTCTATCACCGGCGAGCGCATCGACGCCACCGGCCTTGAGTCGCTGGCTGGAGGCTCGTCTGGCATGCCTATCGCAAGCCAGAGCAACTTCCTGGGCGACACCGAGCAGGGTTTTGCATCATTTGTAATTCCTGGTATCGTAATTCTCATCATACAGCAGAGTATGATACTGGGTATATGCCTCATAGGCGGCACCTCGCGCGAACGCCGACGCTCTCACGGCGGCCTCGACCCACGCGAAACTACAGGCGCAGGCCCCCTCGCCACCGTGTGGGGCAAGGCTCTCGCTGTGTGCGTGCTCTATATCCCCCTCACTATATATGTGATGCGCTTCATCCCCGAGATGTTCAATCTGCCGCACTACGGCCGCCCGGTCGACTATATGCTCTTTATCTTCCCCATGCTACTGGCCACCTCATTCCTCGGCCAGTCGCTGGTGTACTTCATGAAGGAGCGTGAGAGCGCATTTATCATCATAGTGTTCACCTCTGTGATTTTCCTCTTCCTCAGCGGCCTCACATGGCCCCGCTACGCCATGAACAGCCTATGGTACTGGCTCGGAAACTGCGTGCCCGCGGTATGGGGTGTGGAAGGCTTCATCCGCATCAACAGCAACGCAGCGACTCTGCCCGAGACAGGCATCTCGTTCCACGCGCTGTGGATACTCACTGCCGTGTATATGCTCACGGCATGGTGGGTTACAGCCGCTCTTAAAATACGAAAAGATTGATGGCAGGAATAAAGAGTCTGGCAAAAGACACTGCCATTTACGGCCTCAGCTCCATTGTAGGACGCTTCCTCAACTGGATGCTGGTGCCGCTGTACACTATCATGTTTCCGGTGGCCGAGTACGGCGTGGTCACCTTTGTCTACGCCGTGGTGGCCCTTGCAATGGTGGTGCTCACCTACGGCATGGAGACTGGCTTCTTCCGCTTCGCAAACCACGAGCGCTGGAGCGACCCGATGGAAGTGTACTCCACATCACTGCTCTCGCTCACGGTAAGTTCAACGGCCTTTTTCACACTTATTTGCGTGTTCATCGAGCCGGTGACACGTGCCATGGAGTGCGAGGGGCATCCGTCGTACGTGCTTATAATGGCCCTGTGCGTGGCTATCGACGCCTTTACGGCCATTCCGTTCAGCTACCTGCGCTTCGGTAAGCGCCCCATGCGCTTCGCACTCCTGAAGCTTGTGAATATAGGCCTGAACATCGGTCTGAACCTCTTCTTCATACTTCTGTGCCCGCTCCTGCTCGAACACGCGCCCGCCACTGTGGAGTGGTTCTACCGCCCCGACTTCGGCATAGGCTACATCTTCCTTGCCAACCTCCTGGCATCAGCCGTCACACTGGTGATGATACTTCCCGAGCTGCGCGGCTTCCGCTGGCGCTTCAACGGCAAGCTGTGGCGAGAGATGCTGCGCTACTCGGCGCCCCTGCTGGTGCTCGGCGTGGCCGGCATCATGAACCAGACCGTCGACAAGCTCATGTACCCCTCGCTCGTTAGCGACCCCGACGAAGCCATGTACGGCTTAGGCATATACGGCGCCAACTACAAGATAGGCATACTGCTGCTGGTGTTCCTGCAGGCCTTCCGCTTTGCCTACGAACCTTTTATATTCTCCCGCAGCAAAGACGCGCCCGAAGGCCGTAAACGCGCTTACAGCGACGCCATGAAGTATTTCGTAGCCTTCGCCCTGCTCATATTCCTTGGCGTGATGTTCTTCCTCGACATAATCAAGTATTTCATCTCGCCGCGCTATTTCAGCGGCCTCAAGGTGGTGCCAATAATAATGCTCGGCGAGCTTTTCTTCGGCATATTCTACAACCTGTCGGTATGGTACAAGATAACCGACCGCACCGTATGGGGCATGTGGTTCTCGCTCATGGGACTCGCTGTCACGCTTATACTGAATATAGTGCTCGTGCCCCACATAGGCTACATGGGCTGTGCCGTGGCCGCGCTGTGCAGCTACGGCGTCATGATGACGGCAAGCTATGTCATAGGCCGCGCCAAGTATCCTATCGACTATCACCTGGGCCACATAGGCGCCTTCTTCGGCATTGCGGCTATCCTCTACGGCATCGGGCTATACGCCCTGCCCGCCCTCGGCCTCGGCGATATTGCCAACGGCATCATACGCCTGGCTCTCCTTTGTTCCTACGTGCTCGTATTCTGCCGCATAGAACATGTGCATCCGAGCCAGCTCATACCGCACCGCAGATGAAAATCACAATCGTAAACCACAGCGACAACCGCGGCGGAGCCGCCATAGTCAGCCTCCGCCTCATGGAAGCTCTGCGCGACGCCGGGCACGACGCCGTGATGCTCGTGGCACACAAATACACCAACCACCCTCATGTGCACGCCATAGAAGCCCGATACCGCCTCAAGGTCTGCTTCGCGGCAGAGCACCTGCAGATACTCGCAGGCAACGGCCTGCGGCGCCGCGACATGTTCAAGGTTTCTACCGCGGCCTTCGGGCTTCCGCTGAGCCGCCACCCCCTTGTGCGAGGCGCCGATGCCGTGATGCTCAACTGGGTAAACCAGGGCATGCTGTCGCTCGACGAAATTGCGCGCATAGCCGCCGAACGGCCCACCGTGTGGACTATGCACGACATGTGGTGCCTCACAGGCGTGTGCCACCACGCCGGCACATGCACGCGCTACACCGGCACCCCCGGCTGCGGATGCTGCCCGGAACTGAGCAGCATCCGCAGCCGCGACCTATCGCGAAGCACCTGGAGCCGCAAGGTAGAAGCATACCGCAGGCGCCACATACACTTCGTGGCAGTGAGCAGGTGGCTGAGGCTCATGGCATCCGAAAGCTCGCTCATGCGCGGGCAACGCGTAGACGTAATTCCCAACGCATTCCCCGTCGACAGCTTCCACATAGAGCCACGCCGCAGCCGTGCCGAGCTGGGGCTTCCCGAAGGCAAAAAGCTTATTATCATGAGCGCAGCGCGCCTCGACACGCCGGTAAAAGGCCTCGACCTCGCTATCGACGCCCTCAACCGCCTCGACCGCAGCGACTCCGCCGTGCTTCTGGTGGGCGCCCTGCGGAACCCGCACGCCCTCGACGGGTTACACTTCCCGCACATAGCATACGGCGCCGTGAGCGAGCCCGCATTGCTGCGCGAGCTCTACGCCCACAGCACCGTGCTTATGTCAACAGCGCGCTATGAGACACTTCCCACCACCCTCATCGAGGGTCAGGCGGCAGGGTGCACACCCGTAGCATTCGACAGCAGCGGCCAGTGCGACATTATAAGCAACGCGAAAGAAGGCATCCTCGTGCCCTCCTTCGACACTGCCGCATTTGCCGAAGCCCTAAACCGCGCGCTCGACACACCCCTTGAGCCGCACGCCCTCCGCGCCTCGGTGGAGCGCCGCTATTCCGACGGCAAAGTGGCAGCCGAATACATCGCCCTGCTCAACAGGATTACTACTTGCAGATAGTCTCGGCGAGACCGTTCATGTCCATGCAGGCGGCACGCGGAAGGTCGCCGCACCCGGCAGTAGAAAGGAAGCACTGGGCATGTCTGTGTGCATTAAATTCGTTCAGTACAAAATATTGTTCAGGCCGCGCTTGCTCGTAAGCGGAGAGAGGAGGTGTTTCAGCCCTGCACGATGCCGCCGGTGGTATTTCCCCAGCCGGAGCGGTCGAGGGTGCGGTAGCCTACGGCCTCGCTTACGTGGTGGGGCTGTATGGCTTCGCTGCCGTCGAGGTCGGCTATGGTGCGGGCTACCTTGAGTATGCGGTCGTAGGCGCGGGCGCTCATGTCGTACTTTTCTATCGCACGCCTCAGGATTGCCATTGCCTCGGGGCTGAGGGCGCAGTGGCGTGCGGTGAGGCGCGAGGTGAGCTGCGCGTTGCAGTGTATGCCCGGCTCGTCGGCATAGCGGCGAGCCTGCACGGCACGAGCCTTGATAACACGCTCGCGTATCGCTTCCGAGCTTTCGCCGGGAGCGCGCTCCGTGAGTTTGTCGAAGGGCACCGGCATGATTTCTATATGGAGGTCGATGCGGTCGAGCAGAGGGCCTGAAATGCGGCTCATATAGCGGTTCACTGCCCCCGGCAGGCAGGTGCAGTGCTTGGTGGGATGCGTGTAGTAGCCGCAGGGACAGGGGTTCATGGATGCCACGAGCATGAAGCCCGCGGGATAGTCAACCTGATAGCGTGCGCGGCTCACACTTATATGCCTGTCTTCGAGAGGCTGCCTCAGCACCTCGAGCACAGTGCGCGGAAACTCGGGAAACTCGTCGAGAAAGAGTATACCGTTGTGCGCTAGCGATATTTCGCCCGGCATAGGATTGGAGCCGCCGCCCACCATAGCCACCGGCGAAACGGTGTGGTGGGGGCTGCGGAAGGGGCGCACCGTCATCAGGCGCGAGCCGCGCGGCAGCTTGCCTGCCACCGAGTGTATCTTGGTGGTCTCGAGTGCCTCGCCAAGCGTGAGAGGCGGCATTATGGACGGCAGGCGCTTGGCCATCATCGACTTGCCGGAACCTGGAGGGCCTATCAGCAGTATGTTGTGGCCACCGGCACAGGCCACCTCGAAAGCACGCTTCACATTCTCCTGACCCCGCACGTCGGAGAAGTCGCAGTCGTAGCTCGCGTGAGCCTTGGCAAACTCGGCGCGCGTATCCACCACCGTAGGCTCTATGGCAATCTTCCCCGAAAGAAAGTCGGCCACCTGAGCGAGAGAGTCGGCGCCGTACACTTCGAGATTGTTCACCACGGCGGCCTCTGTAACGTTTGCCGAAGGCACTATTATGCCTTTGAAGCCCTTGGCACGTGCCTCAATGGCCATGGGTAGCACACCTTTTACGGGAAGTACGGAACCGTCGAGCGAAAGCTCGCCCAAAATCATATAGTTGCCAAGCCCGGGCGAGGATATTATCTCGGCGCCGGCAAGGATGCCTATGGCTATGGGGAGGTCGTAGGCGGCGCCTTCCTTGCGCACATCGGCCGGAGCAAGGTTTATCACCACCGAAAAACGGCTTACGTTGTAGCCCGACTGGCTGAGAGCCGAGCGCACGCGCTCGTGACTTTCCTTGACAGCGGCGTCGGGAAGTCCCACGATAGTGAACTGCAAGCCCTTTCCGACAACAATCTCTACGGTAACAACCTGCGCATCGATGCCCCGAAGGGCTGCGGCATAAGTCTTGACAAGCATATCAGAGCTCCGTTTTAATTATCGAGTCAGCGACGGCAGCTGCGCGGCTCACCGAGGGGCCGCGATAGAGCTGTGTGCCGGCGGTGTCGCATACAATGAAGAAAGGCGTGGCCGGTATACCGAGAGCGTCTACCCCGAAGCCTGCGAGGGCTCCCGGCGCCCAGCCATGCTTCCATGCGGCGCTGTCGGCGCGTGCGGCACGATGCCAGGTGGCGGTATCCGGGTCGACCGAGTAGTCGAGAATGGCGAGATAGCGCCCGTGGCGCTTGTCGAGCGCGCGCATGGCCTCGATTATGGAGTCGTGACGCTCAGGCTCACGCGTGACCATGAGCAGCGAAGCCTTGCGGCTGCGGGGCGAGAATGTGGCGAGGCTGTCGCGCATGTCGATATAGCGGATGTCGGCCAAAGGCGCGAAAACCTCGTCGCTTACCATACGCTGCAGCAGATATATGTAGCCTTCGGTGAGGGCCGACGGACGGGCCTCAGGCGCAATGGCGGCAAGCAAAGAGTCGGCCTCCACAGGCGAGCGCGAGGAATCGTAGGAGTAGAGCAGCAGCAGCGTGGATACCACATCGGCGGGATTTGCGCGGATGTACGCGGCCACAGCGGTGTTGGCATCGACCCTCAATGCGTCGGCCTTGTCGCGCAAGAAAGCCGACCAGCGCTCATTGACGGGCGAGCCTCCGGCTTTCACGGCATAGGGGTCGGCGGGGTCGATTTCTATGGTGTAGGTCTCGCCGTTCACCACATAGAGGCGACCGAGCGGGCGGTATTCATAATCGGTGATTTCGAGGATAGCCGGCTGCGACGACGAAGCGAAGAACTCGAACTCTCCCTCGCGCGCCGCCGTTATCTGAGAATGAAACACGCCGTCGGCATAGTAGCCCACACGGAGGTTCTGCGAGGGTTTTCCCTTAATGGTGCCGTTTACTCGGAACTGTTCGGTATCGGAACAAGCCCCTGCCGCCAGTGCCAGCACAAGAGCGGCAAGATAAAGTATTCGCTTCATAAGAGTATGTTTAGAGTTTGTTTAATAATCACTGAAAAGACGCGGCTTGATAAGGAGGCCTATGCGGAGCTGCGAGTGGAACTTGTTGTACTCGAGCAGACCCTCGCCATAGCCGTTGTAATACTGAAGGAAGAGAAACTGATTGTCGCGCTTGAAAATTCGGTACGACAGGTCTATGACAGTGTTCATGCTGCCGAAGCGATGCCGCGGCACCACAGTGATGCCTCCGGCAAAACGTCTGTCGTCGCTGAGCACCTGAAAGCCCATCTGGAAGAAGCCGCAGTATCGGACTATATCCTTGTTGTTCTGGCCGTCGACTATAGGCGCCCATATCTTGCCGTGCACCATAAGGTTCTTGGTCACGAACACATTTGCGCAAAGTGCGGCCCTGTTCCACGAGCGCGATTCGATACTGTCGCGGCCATTGCTCTCATGCTCAAGCAGGAAGGTAAGCTTTCCTATGTAGCGGTTCTTCACAAAGAGCGGTTTTGTGATGCCTATACCGGGGTTGAAATTGAGGTCGGTCATCGGCATGGAGTTCTGTAGCACGTTCCAGAAGCACTTCTGAGTGTAGAAGAGATACAGGTATGTGCCCCAGGGAAGGGTGGAGCGTGTGAGGCGCTGAGCTATCGAAATCTGAAACTTCACATTTGTGTTATCCTTGGTAGCCTTCGGGCCTACCGAGGGGCCGAATATGAAGTAATTATCCTTGTATAGCCCGAAATACGGCTGATTGGAAAAGTCGCGCTTTACGCTGTCTGCATCGAGCGGGTCGGCGCCCCCTGTCACAAGTATCTGTGCCGAAGCGCCCAAGGCGGCAACCGAAACCGATAATACGAAAAGTAAGCGGAGAAGGAACTGCATTAGCGTGATGTGGTTTAATTGTGCAAATATACTGATTTTTTCAGCGACTGCACAATTTTTGCCACCACGAAAGCAGCCGCCAGCAAGAGCACTATCACCGCCGAACACGGCACATCCACGGCAGCCGATATAAACAGCCCTGCAACAGAGGCGGCAAGCGATATCAAAGCCGACACCACAGCAACGGGGACAAAGCGCCTGCACCACACTTCGGCGGTAATCATAGGCAGCGACATCATCGACATAAGCAGCATTATGCCCACCAGACGGATTGTAAGCACGATACAGAGCGCCACAAGCACCGTCATGACCAAGGATACCATTTTTACGGGGAGACCGCTCACAGCCGCGAAATCGCGGTCAAAGGCCACGGCGACAATGGTGCGCCGTTTCCATGCGAAAAACGAGGCCAGCACAAGCGCGTAGGCGCCGAAGGCCCACAGGTCGGGCGTGGAGACTGTGAGGATATTGCCGAAGAGAAAGGCATTCAGCTCGGGCACGTAGCCGGGAGTCATAAATACGAACAGCACGCCAAGAGCCATGCCGAGAGCCCACACCACAGCTATAGCCGAGTCCTCGCGCAGTCGCAGGCGGCTCGAAAGAGCATCCACCCCGAGCGAGGAGCCAATGGCGAAGACGGCGGCCATAAGCACAGGGCTTATTCCGAGATAATACCCCAGGCCGAGACCTCCGAAACATGCGTGCGTGATGCCGCCCGAGATAGCCACCATGCGGCGGCTTATGATGTATGTGCCTATCACTGCCGAGCACACGCTCAGCAGTGCCACAGCCACAAGGGCCTGCACAAAAAATCCATATTCAAGAAACTGCCACATTGCGGTTCTGACGTGCTTCTGCTACAATCATAATAAGTTCGTCGCGCACATCCTGCGGCAGTTTGATTTGCCTCAGCTGCAGGCTGCGGGCCCAGCCGGCGATGTCGTCGGGGCGCATCGACAGAAGGATGTCGCGAAACTCCTCGGCCTGCTCTTCAGTATAGGCGTCAGGCTCTATTCCGGCATAGCGGTCGAGCTCTTCGTCGTCGTAATACTCGATTTTCTCGGACACTGATGCGAGGAGCGAGTCTTTCTCGCAGGTTATGTGCATACCGCAGCACTGCTGCTCGGGCTCACGCACCGGCGCTTTCTCCTCACCGTGCGTGAAGCGGTCGTGCAGGTAGAGCATCGCTCCGCCTGCAAGCAGTACCACCAGAAGAATAAGTGCTACCGTCATGCCTCTTGTTCGTCGGCTTGCGGGATAGGGTCGGCGGGGTCGGCCAGACGGAAGCCTGCGCTCTCGAGCTGCTGCCAGAAAGCCGGATAAGATTTTTCCACTACCTCAACATCTTTCACTACAATGCCGGGCACAAACACCGCCACAGCCGCGAGAGCCATAGCCATACGGTGGTCGCCGTAAGTGTCGAATACGGGCATGGTATGCACCGGTACGCGACGGCCGTCCCAAGAGAGCACGGTACCGTATACCTCGGTCTCTAGCAGACAGCCTATTTTCGCCATTTCGGCGCACAGGGCGGCTATGCGGTCACATTCCTTGTACCTCAGAGCCTCAATGCCCGAGAGTCGGAAAGGTATGCCGGTGAGGCAGCAAGAGACAACGAGTGCGGGCACGGCATCGGGCATGCCGGCCATGTCGGCGTCGAGGGAGTTGTAAAGGTCGGGTGTGGCCGAAAGCTCTGCCCCTTCGTCGGTAAACTCGGTGAGCACGCCCAGGCGCTCGAAGAGAGGCACCACGGCACTGTCGCCCTGCACGGTATCGGCGGAAAGACCTTCGAGAGTGACCCATCCGGCGGTTACAGCCGCAATCTCATACCAGAAGGCGGCGGCGCTCCAGTCGGGCTCGGCACAGTCGCAGGCGCGCAGGGGCGAACAGGGTACTTCCACCTTGTCGCGGTCGAAGTCCACGGCGACACCGTGGCGGCGCATAAGCTCGGCTGTCATGCTTATATAGGGGAGCGACTTGACATCGCCGAGAAGACTGAGGATAAGGTCGTTGTCGAGCAGAGGGGTTATCATCATCAGTGCCGAGACAAACTGCGAGCTCACCGAGGCGTCGATGTCGACAGAACCGCCCGAGAGCCGGCGTCCCGAGATTTTGAGCGGCGGGAAGCCTTCCTCGCCGGCATACTCGATGTCGGCGCCGAGCATACGCAGCACATGCACAAGCGGTCCGAGCGGACGCTCGCACATACGCCGGGAGCCGGTGAGCACACAGCGGCATCCAGGAGTGGAGGCACACAGAGCCGTAAGAAAACGCATGGCAGTGCCAGCCGTACCCACATCTACAGTGGAGCCGTCGGAGGGCAGTCCGGCGGCAAGAATACCGGCCAGAACGGCGGTGTCGGCGCAGCCCTGGGCCGAAGGGTCGGCCTTGCGGCCGACTATATAATCCAATATAATCTGTCGCGCTCCTATGCTTTTGCTTGCGGGGAGCGCAACAGTGGTCTCAAGTATTTCCTCAGGGGGAAATATGCGGTAATCCATATTTATTCAGAGTTAATTACAAGGAGCGCAGACTCCGCACACGGCAGCCCGCAGACTCTCGAGCGCTCCCGCGAGCACGGCACGCGGCGTGCCCGCGTTAAGGCGCGCGAAGCCTACGCCCTGCGAGCCGAAGGTAGCCCCGTCGTTGAGTGCCAGGTGGGCCTTGTCGAGAAGCATGTCCATTATTTCGCGCTGGCACATGTTGAGGCTGCGGAAATCGAGCCACAGCAGGAATGAAGCCTGCGGACGTATCACACGGATACCGGGTATATGTTCGCGGCAATAGTCAATCACGAAATCGATATTGCTCTGCACGTAGGCCAGCATCTGGTCGAGCCAAGTCTCGCCGTTGTTGTATGCCGCTTCGGCACCTATTGTGCTTATCATCACGGGCGAGTTGAACTCGTTCACTTCAAGCCAGTTGTAGAAAGGCTCGCGCAGCTCGGGGTTCTTCACCACCATCCATGAGCTTACAAGGCCGGGGATGTTGAAGGTCTTGGAGGGCGCACCGAGCATAATGCCTGTGGCACGGGCATCCTCACATGCGGCAAGGTAGGGTATGTGCTTGCGTCCTTCGAGCATGAGGTCGCCGTGAATTTCGTCGCTCACCACTACCATTCCGGCCTTGCGGCATATAGATGCGAGGCGGGCGAGAGTGTCAGCATCCCACTGTATTCCAATGGGGTTGTGCGGGTTGCAGAGCACGAGCATGCGGGGCTTTTCGGCAGCCACAATAGCTTCAAGGCCGTTGAAATCCATGCGGTAGGTGTCACCGTCGAAGATGAGGGGGTTCTCCACCACTCGGCGGCCATTGCCCTCCACCACAGTGCGGAATGGAGTATACACCGGGGGCTGTATTACCACCCCGTCGCCTTTCTGCGTGAAATAGTTTACAGCCAATGCAATACCCTTGACAACGCCGGGGATGAAGCATAGTTCCTCGCGAGCGATGCCGAAACGGTGGCGGCGCAGGTTCCAGTCGATAATCGACTGCCAGTAGCCGGCTGTGGCCTCGGAGTACCCGAGCACGGGATGTTTGAGACGATGCAGCAGAGCTTCGGTAATCTGCGGACACACGGCAAAGTCGAGGTCGGCAATCCAGAGGGGAGTAAGGTCATGACGGCCGAAAACGCGGTCAAGCCTGTCGATTTTCACGGCAGCGGTGCCGTTACGGTCGATGATATTGTCAAAATCGTATTGCATGGTATATTTCGTTATCTCCCAAACAATTAAAACAATTATTCATACATCTGAGATGTCGTTTGGGATTGATTGGTCTTGTTTATGCCCCAAACAATTAAAACAACCGTAAATCAATTATCTATCCGTCAGGAAAATTGTTTCTAATTGTTTTAACTGTTTGGGATTAAGGGACGGGCTTCAGAGGTCGCGGCCGTGGCAGTTCTTGTATTTCTTGCCAGAGCCGCAGGGGCACATGTCGTTACGGCCTACACGTATGCCTGCCTTTGCGGGCATGGGTTTCTCGCGCTCGGCCTGAGGCGCCGATGCAGCTGCACGCTGAGCGTCCTCGCCAGGAAGCGAAGCCTTGGACTCGCGGTAGTTCTGGCGCACACGAAGTTCCTCGCGGGTCTCTTTCACCTCGGGCTGACGGCGCTCCTGCTGCTGCTCACCGGGTGCCGAATGAGCGGCATCGGGAGCCTGACGCATGAAAATCTGACCGCGCATGAGTGCGGCCACTGCCTTGGCGTTGAGGTTGCTGAGCATGTTTTCGAAGAGGTGGAACGATTCCACCTTGTATATCACGAGGGGGTCTTTCTGCTCGTAAGCGGCGTTCTGCACGCTCTGACGCAGCTGGTCGAGCTCGCGGAGGTGTTCCTTCCAGAGTTCGTCGATAGTGACGAGCATGAGAGCCTTGTGCCACTCCTTGATGATAGTGCGACATTCGTTTGCCACGGCCTTGCGGAGGTCTGTGCGGATATTGAACACACGCTTGCCGTCGGTGATAGGCACGAGGATGAGTCCGTCGTAGTCGGTATTCTCGGCCATCTGGCTGATGACGGGCATGGCCACCTCGCGGATGCGGTCGCTCTTGCGGTCGAGAGCCTCGACTGCAGCTGCATGCAGGCGGTCAATTTTATCCTCGCGGCTGAGCGAGGCGTATTCTTCTTCGGTGAAGGGGGCCTCGATAGCGAGTACGCGGAAAATCTCCGTGCAGAGGTCGGGGTACTGTGCGGAGCTTTCGTTGTTTACGATGATGTTCTCTACGGTGTCGTATATCATGTTGGCTATATCGACACCAATGCGTTCGCCCAGCACGGCGTGGCGGCGGCGCTCATATATGTATGTACGCTGCTTGTTCATCACGTCGTCGAATTCAAGGAGGCGCTTACGGATGCCGAAGTTGTTTTCCTCTACGCGCTTCTGTGCCTTCTCGATAGCATTGTTCACCATTTTATGCTCTATCATCTCTCCTTCCTTGTATCCGAGGCGGTCGAGCATACGCACTACCGAGTCGGTGGCAAAGAGGCGCATGAGCTGATCTTCGAACGACACGAAGAATACCGACGAACCGGGGTCGCCCTGACGGCCCGAACGGCCTCGGAGCTGACGGTCGACACGGCGCGACTCGTGGCGCTCGGTGCCTATGATAGCGAGACCTCCGGCCTCTTTCACCTCAGGAGTGAGCTTGATGTCGGTACCGCGGCCGGCCATGTTTGTGGCGATAGTGACCACACCCTTGCGACCTGCGAGAGCCACAACCTCGGCCTCGCGTTGGTGGAGCTTGGCATTGAGCACCTGCGCCTCGATTTTACGCATGTCGAGCATGCGCTTGAGCAACTCGGATATTTCTACCGATGTGGTGCCTACGAGTACGGGCCGACCGGCTTCGCGGAGCTTGACAATCTCCTCGATTACGGCGGCATACTTCTCTTTCTTGGTACGATACACGCGGTCGTTCATGTCGATGCGTGCAATGGGTCGGTTTGTGGGAATAGTGACCACATCGAGCTTGTATATATCCCAAAGCTCACCGGCCTCGGTCTCGGCCGTACCTGTCATACCGGCAAGCTTATGGTACATACGGAAGTAGTTCTGAAGCGTGATAGTGGCGAAAGTCTGTGTGGCAGCCTCAACCTTCACGCCTTCCTTGGCCTCGATAGCCTGGTGGAGACCGTCGGAGTAGCGACGGCCCTCCATGATACGGCCTGTCTGCTCGTCGACAATCTTCACTTTATTCTCGTCTACCACATACTCGATGTCGCGCTCGAAAAGTGTATATGCCTTGAGGAGCTGTGTAACGGTATGCACGCGCTCGCTCTTGACAGCATAGTTGGCCATGAGCTCGTCTTTCTTTTCCTGACGCTCGGCGGGGTCGGGAATGTGCTCAAGCTCCGAGAGCTGTGTGGTGATGTCGGGGAGGACGAAGAAATGGGGGTCCTGTGCGTGGCCTGTAAGCTCGTCGATACCTTTGTCGGTAAGCTCTACCGAGCGGTTCTTCTCGTCGATTACGAAGTAGAGAGGGTCGGTCACCACGGGCATTTCGCGCGAGTTGTCCTGAAGGTAGTGCGCCTCGGTCTGGAGCAGGATGTTCTTCATGCCTTCCTGGCTGAGGAAGCGAATGAGGGCGCTGTTCTTGGGCAGACCCTTGTATGCGCGGAAGAGGAGGAGCGCACCTTCTTTCTGCTGCTCCTTGTCGTCGGAAGCGAGCTTGGTCTTTGCTTCGGCGAGGATACCTGTCACGAGGCGCTGCTGCGCTTTCACCACCTTCTCCACATTGGCCTTGTAGTCGTTGAAGAGCTGGTCGTCGCCCTTGGGTACGGGGCCGGAGATGATGAGAGGCGTACGGGCGTCGTCGATAAGCACGGAGTCGACCTCATCGACGATTGCATAGTAGTGCTTGCGCTGCACCAGGTCGGCGGGCGACATAGCCATATTGTCGCGGAGGTAGTCGAAGCCGAATTCGTTGTTTGTGCCGTATGTGATGTCGCACTCATAGGCGGCTCGGCGCTGCGGAGTGTTGGGCTGGTGCTTGTCTATGCAGTCGACCGAAGCGCCGTGGAACATGTACAGCGGCCCCATCCACTCGGAGTCGCGCTTGGAGAGGTAGTCGTTGACGGTTACCACATGCACGCCGCGGCCCGAGAGCGAGCGTAGGAACACAGGTAGTGTAGCCACGAGAGTCTTACCTTCGCCGGTAGCCATTTCAGCGATTTTGCCTTGATGCAGCACAATGCCGCCGATGAGCTGCACGTCGTAATGGGTCATGTCCCACTTCACTTCGTTGCCACCGGCCTGCCAGTGGTTGCGCCATATAGCCTTGTCGCCTTCTATGCTTACGAAGTCGCGGCCCTGTCCGGCAAGCTCGCGGTCGAAGTCGGTGGCAGTGACCTCGATAGTCTCCGAGGCGGCAAAGCGCGCCGATGTTTCGCGAACGGTGGCGAATACTATGGGGAGATGCTCGTTGAGCTTGTCTTCTATAATGTCGAGAATTTTCTTCTCGTGTTCGTCGATTTTATCCCAAAGAGGCTGGCGCTTTTCGAAGGGAAGAGTGTCGACCTCGGCACGTAGCTGTGCTATGGCGTCGTTGTCGGCAGCGGTGGCGGCTTTGATATCCTCGCGCACGAGGTCTATCTGCCGGCGCAAGCCGTCGTTGTCGAGCTTCTGTACTTCGGGTATTTTCTCCTTGACTTTCTGGAGAATGGGGGCGATTGCTTTGAGGTCGCGTGTCGACTTGTCGCCGAAAACCTTCTTAAGGAATGAGGTAAATGACATATATGGTGTTCTTTTTTTTGATTTATAGTCGGTTGCTTACTTCTTGGAGGAAAGAGGAAGTGCGGGAAGTGAAGCACCGTTAGGCGAGCGTATGCGGAGTATGCGGCACACAGTGGGAGCTATGGCCCTTGCATCGACGGTCTCGCCGATAGTCTGCGCCGGAACGCCGGGCGCCATGATGAAAACGGGTGCCGCCGAAGCAGCCACACGCTCCACCATAGGTATACGGTCGGCGCGGGGCACGGAGTTGAAATCATCGACAAGCTCGAAGCCGGGAGCTACAGTCACCACCAAATCGCCGGCATGGGGGCCGTAGGTGTTGCGGCGTAGCGCCTCAGGCTGCTCGCCGGCATGGCCTTCGATGATTTCGTCGATAGTGTGTACGCGGTCTACACCTGTCATCTTGGCGAGGAAGGCGGCGGCCTCCGAGCGCAACTTGCGTTCGTCGAGCGAGCGCTCTTTTATGAGCTTGCGGTTAAGGAAAAACTGACCGTTGTGGTATGCCGACACGTAGTCGCCGTTGCCATACACGGCCATAAGGTATATGTTCAGCAAGGATATGGCCTTGCGTGTGGAAAATTCTCCGAAAGGAATACCCCACTGCTCGTCGTCGCGGCGGCTCTGGCGTCGCGGCGGGGTTGCGGCAAGGAGCACCACGGTGTTGTCGAGGCCTACGCGGCGGTCGATATCGCTGAAGAGCTGTTCGAGATTGCGGTCGAGCTTTACGTAGGCGTCGAGCAGCTCGGGGCGGTTGTCGGGGTTCTTTCCGTAGGGGAAGGGCCGGAGTGTGTATGCGAGGCTGAGAACGTCGGTTACACCTTCGTGCTGACCCACGCGGAGGGTGGAGAGGAGGTCGGCGGCCACGGTGCTCACTTCGCGGTTTACCAGCGGCGAGGCGGTGAAAATGTCGAGTCTCAGCGGATTGGACGCGGGGAAGACGTAGCGGAAGGGGTAGCGGCGCAGGTGGTCGGGCAGGGCTGGATACAGCTCGGGGGCGAGCGAGGGCGTCCAGCTCATGGTGTCGAGCCTCATCGACAGCGGCGCGGTGCGGTTTCGTGTAGCCACGGCCACGGGCATTTCCTTGTAGTAGGTAGACGAAGCCCAGTTGCCGGTGCGGTGGTCGAGCCACAGGGCTGCGTTGGCCGCATGGCCTGCGAGTGCTATTGCCTGCGAGGCGGAGGGTGCCACGGCATATACCACATTGGTACCTCCGGCGGCTATGCGGGCCTCGTCGGCAAGGGTGCTTACCCTGAGGGCCGAGGGCGAGAAGCCGGAGTTGGTGAAGTTGCCGAGGATGTCTTTGTCGGAGAATGTCGACACGGGGCGCATGGCCGTGAGGTCGTAGCGGCGCTCGGCGGCGACTCCGCTGAGCGAGGGTGCGGCACCGCTCATCAGTGTGGCGGTGGCGGCTGTGGCGTCGAGCCCGAGGCCATAATCGGCATTTGCGATAAGCACGCCGTCGCGGCGGAGACGGTTGAAGCCCCCTTCGCCGAAACGTTCGCCGAGGAGGTCGAGGCAGTCGGTGTCGAGGCCGTCGACCATCACAGTGAGCAACAGACGAGCCTGCGCGGGCTCGGCCGCCCCCAGGCTCAGAGCCGCGACACCGGTGACCAAGGCCATAAGTAGCCTTGTCACTTCGGGCGTATGCTTCTTAATATTTCTTTTACTCACTGAGTGATAATCGTTTATTTATATACACATAGGATGCCGACCTCATCATTTCCGCTCCCAGGAGTGGTAAAAAAGCAGGGTTGGCCGACTGCGGCAGAAAGTACCATATAGCCAATAACGCCGTAAGCACTGCAAAGTTAGCGATTTGGTAGCAAATAAGTGTATTTTTTGCCTTTTTTATCCAAATAAGTGCCGGGACAGCCAGCGCAAGGGGGTTGAGCCACACGTAGAGCCAGTTGGGCGAAGTGGCCTCATGCACTGAGACAAAGATGAGAAAGGTGAGTACAAGTCCGGTGATGCCCACGCAGGCGAAAAGCACGGCGTCGAACCAGCGCGTTACACGGCGGCGGCGTATGTCGCGCAGGGTAAGCAGGGCTGAGACAGCGAAAAAGAGGCAGAACACGGCCAGGGGCGTCATATACCATGGCGTAGGGGCCAGCTCGGCGTTGAAGGGGTCGGTGTCGCACAGCACGTGTGTGGCCTTGACGAGCGGCTTGCCTCCGACTGTGGCGCCGGCGAGCATACCGTCCAGCTCCACGGGCGTGAAGGCGAGTTCGCGGCGGTCGATGGTGTAGTCGATGCCGCTGCCCAGCGCGAGGTCGATGCCGAACTGGTACCAAGGGTAGCGCACGTGGTGCGCGCGCATCACATTGCGGAAGGTGGGTCGGAGCAATGACTGCGCCTCAAAGGGTGCGGGAGCGAGGAGCACGGTGTCGCAGGCGGCCAGCTCCACGACACGGAGTGGCCTTGTGGCGCAGTTGTCTTTTACGTAGTTGTAGCGGTATACGGCGTTCTCGGGCCTTACGTTGCGGCGGAGCGCCTCTACCAGACGCGCTTTCTGCCTGCTGTCGAAGTTCAGCTCATGTGCCACCACACGCCGTCCCTGCTCATGGTAGGGATAGAGGAATGGCTCGGTAGGCCATTCGACGGCCATGTAGTCGGTCTCGCCCTTTACGAAGCGGTACACGAAGTTGGGGGCGTCGAAGTCGAACACTCCGAAGTTATACGAGCGCGAAGGCTGCCCCTTGATATCCACCACTATCGCCGCATGTCCGTCCAGCTCGAAGATTTCGGGGCCGGCGTAAATGTTTACGAAATAGATGGTGGTGTCGGCATCGGCACCCTTTGCAGCAAGGAGCATCGAGAGCGACATCAGAAGGGCGAGGAGGCGTTTCACTGTATATCGATGAGTTTGTGGGTCTGCAGCGACAGGCTCCAGTGGGGATGTGCGAGTATATATGCCACAGTCTCGGCGGTGTTTAGGCCCGAGCAAGGCTGAAGGAAGCGGTGCGGCGAGTGTAGCAACGAGGCGATTTCCTCGACATCCTGCCCCTGATATACGACCTTGAGCTCGTCGATGCGGTCGATGCCCCAGGGTGTGTCTTTGGGTGAACATGTAACCCAGTCGACACCCGTCGGAGCGGGGAGAGAACCGTTGGTCTCTATCTGGATGTAGAACCCGGCGCCTTTGAGTGCGCGCACAAGCACATCGTCGAGCTGCATGAGGGGCTCGCCACCCGTAACCACTATGTGGCGCCCGGGATACTTGGAGCAGGCCTCCACGATGTCGGCGGCCGACATGGCAGTGCCGTGTGCGTGGTCGGTGTCGCAGAACGCGCAGCGGCGGTTGCAGCCGGCAAAGCGCAGGAACACGGCCGGGGTGCCGGTATAATATCCCTCGCCCTGAAGCGAGTAGAAGATTTCGTTTACCTTATAGCGAGCCTCAGTCTCTTTCATAGCTTGCGGTGTTGCCTTCGCTCTCGCGCACGTCCACGCGGTAGCAATTCTCTACATTGTCGCATATCCAGCGGGCGATGTTCTCGGCCGTGGGATTGAAAGGGAGAGTGTCGTTGAGGCACCGGTGGTCGAGGCGTTCGCTCACGAGCTGCTTGATGTGGGTGAAGTCGGTGACCATGCCGTTGGCGTTCAGCTCTTCGGCACGGCAGTGCACGGTAACTATCCAGTTGTGTCCGTGCAGAGAAGTACACTTGCTCGGATAGTTGAGTTCAAGGCGGTGAGCCGCCGATATTTCGAGTTGCTTTGTTACGTAGTACATTTGTTTTCAGAGTCTTCAGTTGTAGCCTCATCCTCGGCGAAAGGGTCGTAGAGCGGTTCCAGTCCTTTCTCGCGGGCAAGGCTGAGAATATATGTGAAGGCGGCGTGTCGGTTGTCTTCAATCTCGCAGTCTTTGATAGCCTGCTTGAGATTTTTTGTGAAGTAACCCACCTCGGGGCTTTGCGGCAGTCCGAAGAGACGCATTATTTCGGTGCCGTCGACGGGGTTCTTGCGGTTACGTTCCACATCTTTCTCGTGAGTGGCGCGGAACTTCTCCTCCACAAGGTCGAAGTTGGCCAGATAGCGAGCCTTCCGGGCCTCGTCGCGACTTGTAATGTCGGCACGGGCGAGTATCATCAGGTCGGCGAGGTCTTCTTCGGCATAGTTAGCGAGTCTGCGGACGGCACTGTCGGTCACCTCGTCCTC
Source organism: Muribaculaceae bacterium (assembly GCA_009775225.1). Classification (GTDB taxonomy): domain Bacteria; phylum Bacteroidota; class Bacteroidia; order Bacteroidales; family Muribaculaceae; genus CAG-873. Next base: position 36,810 of record VSPE01000017.1, read on the forward strand.
TACAAGCGCAATGGGGCGCATGTGCAGCTCCACAAGCTTGGCCACATAGGCGAGGTCGGCACCCAACGGGAACTTCATACGCCTGAAAATGGTTTTCACCATTTTGGCTCCGATGAAATTGTGGTTGTGGAACGTCCAGCCACGGGCGTGGTCGTAGTGCTTGGTGACGGGCTTACCGATGTCGTGGAATAGTGCGGCCCAGCGGAGCCATACGTTGTCGGAGCGCTCGGCCACACCGTCGAGCACACCCATTGTGTGGTAGAAGTTGTCTTTGTGGGCGCGGCCATTCACCACATCGATGCCCTTCATCCGCGCCAGCTCGGGCAGGATTATAGCGAGCAGGCCGCTGTCGAGAAGGAGCTTCCAGCCGATAGACGGCCTGGGCGAAGCCATGATTTTGAAGAGCTCGTCCTTGATGCGCTCAGCAGTAATTATTTCGATACGCGAGGCATTGCGGCGGATAGCCTCGAAGGTATCGGGATATATGTCGAACTGGAGTTGTGTGGCAAAGCGCACGGCCCTCATCATGCGCAGTGGGTCGTCGCTGAAAGTTATATCGGGGTCGAGAGGAGTGCGGATTATACGCCTCTCGATGTCGGCCACACCGCCGTAGTTGTCGATTACATCGCCGAAGCCTTCGGCATTTACGCGTATTGCCAGGGCGTTGATAGTGAAGTCGCGGCGGGCGAGGTCATCGGCAAGGGTGCCGTCCTCGACAATAGGGTTCCGCGACTCACGTCGGTATGATTCGCGGCGAGCACCAACAAACTCCAGCTCGATATCGCCCCGCTTGAGCTGAGCGGTGCCGTAGTTGCGGTACACGGCCAGGTGCGTTCCACGCCCCATCTTCCTCGCCACAGCCTCGGCCAGCTCGATGCCCGAGCCGACGGTAACGAAGTCAATGTCCTTGGAGTGGCGCCCGATAATGAGGTCGCGCACATATCCGCCGACCACATAGGCCTCCCGGCCCAAAGCATCGGCTGCCTCTCCAACGGTGTGAAACACCTTCCGGTCGATTTTTTCTTTCAGGTTCATTTGCGCAAAATTACAAAAAAAGCGTCACAGAGCCAAAGTCCTACGCGCATATTTGCGGATTACAGAATTTTCACCTCTCTTTTTCTGTCATACTGCAAATATACGATATAGAATCAAATATCAACACTTATTTTGTAGCGTTTCTATTGATACTTTACTGATTGACAATCACCGCCTCCGACTATTCGTTCTGCATATCGTCCAGCCGGATTATAATACAAAGACATGCAACCCCGACATCGCCGCCGAGGTTGTCTGTCTTAGTTTGTAATTATGCTGTTTAATAGTCGGTTTCGATGAAATCTACTGTTTCACGAGACACGAAAAGCCTGTCGCTTACATCCTCTCCGTTTTCATTCTTTACTCTACCGATTGAAATACCTCGTCCGGCGAACTGGGCATTTATTAAACCGATAGGATTATCAATGAAACTTCGCTGTGCTTCAAGGAATTTATTGCGGTCAGTTTTCTCATATTCATTTGCAAGATAAACCGGCGTGATTAGCTTATCAGTAAGTTGGATACCATCAGCCACGAAGCTATATTGACCACCCTCTGCTGTCGCTTCAAGAATCAGTCCCGGCACACCTGAAAGTTTCCACGGCCCTGCGGCTATTGGAATCTCGGGAGTAAACCATACAGTCCATTTGCGTCCATGAAAATCAGTAGTGGCATCAAAGCACTCGTAACCAAGAATTGTTTTGGTGGAGTCGCCGACCTTCCACTCTATTTTAGGAATTTCCTCCTCATAATAATATTTCTCAGTCCCGGCTTTGTCGTAATATGTGAGCGCATTTCTTTGTCCGGATTTTAAGACATAGAAGCTCCCATCGGCACGGGGAATATCATTCATCTTTCCACCGAGATAGGCGGTGCGCGTAATTTCCTGATACTTGGCCTGACCATTCGGCGTAGAGTTGAGCGAATCTATATACTCTGTCCTCGGAGAAAAGAACTTTGAGTCATCACTCCCGGCAAGCAGTATATATTGATTTGTCACATCATCCTTGCCATTGCGAAGATTGGGATGATGTGCAGTATAGCTTACCTCAATATCAGCTTTCTGTTGCGCGATTGCAGCCAGCGCAACAATAAACATGAATAACATTGTGATTGTTTGTCTCATATCGTTCATTTGTAATAGCCAAGACTTCATCTGACAAAAGAGTTATGGCAGCGAGAAAAAATTGTCAGATTGCATTGACAAATTTAGTGATTTGTTCTCAGTTGCGCAAGAGGGGTAGATATTTGTGGTCTCCACCTCTTGGGATTATTGTCCCTGTTGGTGTATGTCGTAAAGTCTTGCCACGGCGACACCAGCGATGAAAGTCTGCATCGGGGTTTTGCCGAAGCAGTATTTTACGGAGTGTGTTCTCTCGGTGTTGTAATGGTTCATCCACACGTCGAGGTCAGTCTGAAGCTGATTGATAGAGGTGTATATCCTCCTGCTCGACTTTGGCCGAAAGTGCTTTCAGACGCTTCTGAAATGTCTCCAAATCGTGGCGCAACTATATGGAGCGCACACCTCCCTGCTAGACCATTATGTCCCTTTTGCGCAGTTCGTTGGACACGCGCACCTGTCCCAATGCCGGATTCTCGAAGGCCATCTGCACTACGGCGTTCTCTATACGCTCCTCAACGCGGTTCTTTACCATTAGTCTTGACTACTTCAGATTAACTCCTTTTTGAATAACTAATGCCAACCACCAAATCCTACAACAAAGTCGGTGAGAAGTTGAAAATGGAATAAAAAATTTTTCCACCTCGCATACTGCTCCATAGAGCGGATAAGGCGTTACCCCGGGCACCCCTTACGGGGATAACCTCAACAATCATTAAGGACTGACAAGGCGAGGTTTCCGCAATCCGTGGAGGCTTCGCTTTTATTTGATGATTCTGTTATGATTCTATGGGGCAAAGAGGGTGGGTAGTGTCGCGTTTGGCTACCATTTGTATACTCAACAAAATAAAAAATAGCTGAAAATCGAATGATTAACAGCTATTTAAAGTGCCCAGAACAGCGACACGAATATTACTTGAATTTACCTAAAAAGTTTTACGGTAAAACCATGTGAAAATCAATATTATTATACTGTTTATCAGCGTGTTATATATGCATAGCTGCAATACTTAATTTGTCGTCAAAGATACTTATTGAATACAATGATAGTCATTTTGCAGACAATTTGCAGACAAAAATTTGGTGGATTCAAGAATTTGTATTAACTTTAGTCTCAGGAAGTAAAGTGTTAAAATGAGGGTTCCTCAATGAAACCTTTATACCCGAAACTTCGTTAAACTCATAATTACAACTCTCTCTATGGCGACAATTAAAAGATCCCTATCAAAAAAGAGAGCCTTGAACGGCAAATCTGAAATCCTGTTAAGGGTGAATATAAATCACGGACAACAGGTAAGACTAAAAAGCACCTTATTCATAAATCCGGATAATTATGACTCGGAACAGAACAAGATAAAGAAGGGTAAACCAGGAAGTGCCATTTTTATGGAACTTCATCAGTTAAATAAGACCCTTGATGCTCTTGAGTCTCATTTATGCGATATTTGTATCGAAGAGCCGCACTCTACATTGACTACGGAATATCTTCAGGGTAGGATACATACGTTCCTTAAACCCGTATCTGAACCTCATGATGATATGCAGTCATCAAACAATACATCTTCTACGGTAAAGAAGAGAGTAGGTCTTCCTCGCAAGGGAACTTATGACCAGACTGAAACGAAAGAAACGAAAGAACCTGATTTTTTTGAGGCTCTTGAACAGTTCATCGCAACCCGTCCGGCCTCAACATGGCGGAAGAAACGCTATGAGGTGCTTATGCGTGCTCTCCAACGCTTTGAAATGTACCGTAAGATTAAACGTATAAAGACTTACAAGCTCACCCTCCGTGGCTTTAATGTTGACGACATTAATGATTTCGAGAAGTTCCTTCGCAGCGAGGAGGAGCTGTATGAGAAATATCCTAAAATCTATGAGAAGCATCCTTGTGATACCCGGAAGGTCAGAAAGAAAGCCAAACCGCTCCCCAAAGGGGATAACACAATCATCAATATGTTTGCGTGCCTTCGATATTTCTTCCGTGATTGCATCGAGCAGAAGCTTATGGATGAACAGCCGTTCGCTAAGTATAAGGGAAATACAACTGAGCGATACGGAACTCCATACTATATCACTCTGGAAGAACGAGACATCATAGCATCCCATGATTTCTCAGGCAATCCTTCGCTTGAAACTCAGCGTGATATCTTTATATTCCACACTCTTATAGGATGCCGCGTTTCTGACCTGTATCGCCTTACATATAAAGACATTATAAACGGAGCAATCGAGTACATAGCTTCCAAAACATTGAAAGACAGAGCTTCTACAATCCGTGTGCCTCTTAATCAGAGAGGTCTTGACCTTATTGAGAAATATAAGGGTAAAGACCCGGAAGGAAGACTCTTTCCCTTCATCAGCCAGCAGAAATACAATGTCGCCATAAAGAAGATATTTACTGTCTGTGGTATTACAAGAATGGTGACAATCCTGAATGCTGCCACAGGCCAGGAAGAAAAACGCCCTATCAACGAGTTGGCAAGCAGTCATCTTGCCCGGCGTACCTTTGTGGGAAATCTCTACAAAAAAGTAAAGGATCCCAATCTTGTCGGCGCACTAAGCGGACATAAGGACGGCAGCCGTGCCTTTGCACGCTATAGAGAAATTGATGATGACCTTAAAAAAGAACTTATCAGCATCCTAGATTGACTTCATCGTTTTTGTAATTCATTTATCCTGCCATTTATTAATCTGGATTGGAGCTGTTTAGCCAGCACCAATATACAAAGTCGGCAACAAGCTCAACTTGTTGCCGACTTTGTATATTGCATTCTCTATTCTCTATTTTCAGAGAATGAAGTAAAAGACTATTAGCCAATTAGCCCAAAATAGTAGAAATAGTCAATCTTAGATGCTTTGCACCGAATAAAATTTGCTAATCTCTTCTTCCGGGCATTCTGTCTATAAAAGTTGATTTTACCATATCGTATGCCCGATAAGGCTCAAATTTGAGTGCGCCCTCACGGAGCAGAATATCTGTGTCATCCAAAAATTCCGGATCTGCCATTTTCAGCTCCATATTGGCGACGAACTGTTTGTATGTAGGAACCTTTTCAACTACAAACTCCATATAACGGTTGTAGCACTCCAGAACCTTGTCAATGTCGAGAGGCGCGGAATCAAGAGCAACTTGAAGATCGAAAAGGTCGCGGCCTTTCTTGCGCTGATACAATGCCCTCAGTTTGGTACCAATTAACTCGTCAAGAGAATATGTAGTCAGATTGCATTCTCCACTGAACCAGGGATTTTCAACCTTGAAAGGAACTTTTTGAAGTCCCAGTACATTGAAATGCTCATAGCAATTAATTTCAACTTTCAGACGTATGGGCTGAACCGGTGGTATTTCCGATTGCATCCTGAACAGCATGGTGTTGTTATGACGTTTCGGTTTGGTAACCTTATCCGGCATCCACGAGAGCACTTCACCGAGTCGGAACAGAATCGGTTTTATCGGTCCCGGATTTATTTGTACCAAATCTATATCCTCGGAATATCTGGGCTGGTCAGGACCGAGATAAAGCTTATGAAGAGCCGTACCTCCGCGGAAGGCGAGTTCAGAAGCGAGAAAATCGTCACTGAATATATTGACCAAAGCTCGGCTGATAATTAAATCTTGTTCAACCATAAATGGCTCCGACCAGGGTGCGTGTTCATTCCACGCCATTATTGCGGCTCTGTTAATCATAAGTCGTCTATTTCTATGTTAATATTCATGTTGACTCTCCAGCGGTTAGCATCTGCCAATTCGTCCTTTGGATGTTCGTTACTCAACAGGACAAGATGCCACTTGCGCTTGTCATGGCAGACAACGCTGTATAGCTTATCAGCCTTTTCCTGTTCAAATAAGACGTATTCGAGAATATACCCCAGCCTCTGAATCACTGCATATGACGTGTAGGGCAGCACATCGCTAATTTTACTTATATCTACCTCGTCAGCAAGTTCCGCCAGTACGGTAGCGGCTCGTTGATAACCGCCGATATGCCTTGCATACTGTATGAGATCAACGGCAGTAAGTTCGGGGTTGGAATAATGGATAATCCCCATTTCCGAGTTTTCTGAAAGCAGAAGTGACTCTGGAACATCTTTTCTAAAAGACCAATCTATCTGACCATTTTTTTCAGAGATGTTTGGTCTTGGGGAAACTGTCATAACTTGAGTCAGCATAGCTCTTTGGTGAGTTGCGCCATGAAGGGCGGCCGCCGACAGTAAAGCAACGTAATACGGTTTATTAAGATATTGCATGAGAGAATCTATGTAATATGTTGCTGGCACAATACCCTTGAGGGCATACTGTGGCGGTATTATCACATAAAAACCCTTATATACATTCTGAACACGTCCGCGCACGACCATTCTTGCCAGCTCTGTCTTTGCAGTGGATGCTGACATACCGGGCATTGAGTACACTTCATTGGCTGAGAATGTAACTTGTCCTCGTATTTCACGTTGGTATATCCATTCGTGTAAAGTCATATGCGTCTTTTTTATTGCGGTTTTCAACAACCAGTGCTGAAAACTGCAACTTTTACGCTGCAAAGATAGCTAATTTCCCTTTGCCGAACAAATTATTGGAGAAAATCAGATTAGATTTTTCAACATATCCTCGTCAATATAACGGTAGCGAGCGCCGGTTTTGCAGCCTTATTTGTGACTGTTAGACTAACAAAACTACTTTTGGATAATGGTCATTAAATTTTTGTCCGATATATTCAGTCGCATCGTTGTTGATGCTGGCCCGGAGTATTGCCATAAGGTCGGACACAGTGCATACGACAAAAACACTGAAAAACGAATCTTTCAATGACCTTTTCTATTGGTATTTCAGTTGGTATCTGAGTTGGTATCCACTTATATAATCCAACGGCCTTTTCTATTGTCAATTCACATTTTCGCTGTTTTTAGGCGTTACGGAGACCTCTAATCATGATAACCGTGCGGCAATCGCCTTTTTGATTTGATCGGAAAGCTTTACCTCCCTCAGTACGCTATTTCAATGTCGAACATTGACACACTTCTGCTGTCGGCATCCGTGTCCTCTTTTTATAACCGGTTTGGTTGTGCTTCATCATTGAGTACGGTCGATTGATTTTCTCTTTGCGCCATTGAAGTTGGAGGACTGATTGCGCTCTCATGACGGCATGGTCAGGCAGCTTATATAAAGAGGCTGGCTCTCTGATGCTGTATCGGCGTATCCGAGACTGTCTGCGAACCGGAGAGCAGGTATCCCGATTTCTTTCCATGTCCAATTTCCCGAGCGAAGCAAGAGCCAATCATTTTACTGCGCAAAGGTTGTATGCTGCGACATCTTGAAGATGTCCCGTGGACGCTTCCGCAAGGTCGCTCTGCCAATGAACGTGTGAAAAATCTTCCTTTCCATAGGTTCGTGCCTCTCTTATGGCAAGAGTATTGTTTCACTCAACCCCCGGCTGCCACTGAAGCCGCACACCCTGAAATGCACATAAAATTAATTTACTCACTTCTAAAAATTTACAGACATGAAGAAAATCAGCAACACCTTCGAACTCTCCGGCTTCATCGCAAACGACGCCCAGATCCGCAACTTCGACACCGCATCGGTAGCCCGCTTCGCCATATCGGTAAGCCGCGCCGAAAAGAACCAGGCCGGTGAGACATCATTCAAGTCTGCCCTCATCAACATCGAGGCATGGCGCAAGAACGAGAACCTCGACTCCTTCGACCGCCTCAAGAAAGGCGAGCACATCACCGTGACCGGCTACTTCAAGCCCGAGGAATGGACGGGTACCGACGGCAAGAAAAACCAGCGTGTCGTTCTCGTGGCAATGAAGTTCCACCGTACTCCCGAAATGGAGGAACAGCCTGAGACTTCCGCCAAGAAATCATCCAAGAAGTCGAAGAAAGCCGCCTGATACGGTTCTCCCTCATAAGATTTGCGGTCTCCGGACCGCTTTTCTTTTGCTCAGGCCGACCCTGTTATATTATTTTCTGACCTTTATAAGCCATTGCATGAATCCATCCGTAAGGAGTCGCGTGATTTTATGTCGGCAAAGTTAAGGACACCTACGGATACGTCAAGGCCCGACGGCACCGTGCCACGGCATCACCCGTGCTGCTGTGGCAGCCTTGTCTTAATCCTTTTAGGTATCCTTCCTGAAGCCTGTAAAATTTCACGGCAACCCTCCCGGAAATGAATTAAAAAAGAGGGAAATAACAACTTAAAAAAACAATGTTATAATGACAACAACAGAAATCACCTATCGTGATGAGACCTACACCTGCCGTGTGCTTTCAAGCAATGACGGAGAGCCGCTGATTATCGCCGGTCTTAAACTGCTTGACGCACTTATGCCGTATCCGATGACCGACAACTGCAACGGTTTTGCCGACAAAGAGGCGGAGAAAATTGATGAAGAGATTTTCTTTTATACCAATGAATGTGATTTGAAACTGGATGATAAAAACCTTACTGAACTGATGAGGGCAAGCAATCTTGACTGGTTTTGACAACTAAAAGAAAAAAGATATGACACGCAGAGAAGAAATAGAAGCCGCCGCTAAAGATATATTCAAGGACAGCGAATATCCTGTCCCAAATATATGCTGCTTCATAAGAGGTGCTGAGTGGGCAGACAGGAACCCCTTTCATGAATGGCATAAATTCACGGATTCCGACTGCAAACCGGAAAAAGGACAAGTAATAATCCTTGCAATAATCAACATGGAGTTCAAGATTGTCTCTTATGAATTAGTCCGCTACGACCCGATGATACATTATTCTGGCAATGATAATGTCCGTTGGCTGGCTGTGCCCGAATTATAACTCAAGCACTATATGGCATGGCGGCGTTCATACTGCCATGCCATTTTAGTCTTTATGCCGCTTACCTCTTATAGTGTCCATGCCCCAGTGCTCTTTATATCATTTAAGTACCTTTTTACAGCTTTGCCCCGTCCCAGGCATACACGCGGATTACTTTGGGCGAGAGTCTTTCACGGCAATGCTGTATTGCCAAGAAAGATACTCGCCTGTCAAAGCGGAAGGCAGAAGAATATCGCTCAGACTCGCTTGCAGGAAAGCATAGGTTACGCTACTCTCCACTTATGCTTATCCTTACAAGTTCCCTTGGCCGACACTCTTCCTGACAGCCATCCTATAATCCACACTGATATGCCTTCCCTCCCTTTCTTACTTTTTTATTCATAGTCAGCCTATTCTATACTGCGTCAGGTTTTCCATTATAATAACAGAGCTTTTTTAGATCGGTGTTTTATCAAGTGCCATCCGAAAGGGAGCCGTCGATTTTTATGTCGGCGAAGTTAAGGCCGCTTGTGGATATGCCAAGGCCCGGCGGCACGTGCCACGGCATCACATGTGGTGCTGTGGCAGCCTTGTCTCAATCCACCGTTTCACGACCTTTGTGATTTGCCGAAAAAATTGATTTGGCCCCTTACGGAAACGGACTTTGAAGAAAGGGAAAAATCAATCGCTTCACAGAAAACATAACATTAATCTTTTAGCATCAACGAAAATGGAAGCTAACAACACCAACGCCAACAATGGCAAGAAGAACATCATCAACTCAACCGTAGTCAGCGGCTTCGTAGCCACCGAACCGAGAATCACCACCTGCACCGAGGCAAGCGTTATCCGCTTCGCTCTCGCAGTCAGCAACCGGGTTACCAACAAGGCGACAGGAGAGGTTACACGCCAGTCCTCACTTATCACAGTCGAAAAGTGGGCTAAGAATACAAATCTCTCATCATTCGACGCTATCAGAAAGGGCATCCTCGTTGAAGTCAAAGGGTACCTCAAACCTAACGAATGGAAAAACGCCGAGGGCGAAAGCCGACACCGTATCGTTCTCGCTGCAAGAAGCGTGAAGCCTATTGCGAAGCCGGCATCAATGATGGAACCGCAACCTGAAGCAATCGCTTCCTAATCCGAAGTCTCACAATGCCCGAGGCTCACCCTCCGAGCCTCGGGGAAACATTAAAGCGACATGGAAGATTTTGAGGACAGTGTAATCGGATGCTTCTGCACTCTGCTTGACAGTTGGCGAGACCATGACTGCGGAGAAATCGTTGAGGACTCTGGGAACCAATATGTAGTGAGACTGACATCAGGACAACAAATTACCTTGAGCCATGATGATGTGGTAATCTGTGACTGACTAAACCTATAATCGACAATCCGACCTTATGCACCGGATTGTCGGTTTAACGTAGCAAGGTTCCTGTTATACTTTCTGCTTTCCCCTTTTAATGATATAAGTGCCGCACTTTTGTAATAAAGCAAGTAAGAGGGTGTTTCATAACAATTGTTAAGAGTAACAAGCAAAAATGCCTCTGCTAAAGGAGAGGACATTTCTAA